>NZ_BCVN01000004.1 GCF_001591765.1 Pseudolactococcus raffinolactis NBRC 100932
CAGAACCCCCCTGACTTTGACCATCAACTAAAACTTTATCAATCATTTCTTGCTTAAGTTCTGGAGGATAGTAGGTGTTCTTTTCTTTCTTGACAATACCTATTCCGTATCTGTCAATTAAGCGAACAATGTACTTCAATCTTGATTCAGCTACTCTAAATTGTTTTGATAAATAAGGCCATGAGGTACCTTTCTGTCGTAAGTCATAGATTTGGACTTTGTCTTCGTAACTCAATTTCATAAAAATAACACCCCTAAAGTTAGAGTTTTTACATCTAACTTTAGGGGTGCGGTTCACTGCTGACGGTAGCTCTGTTTTTGTATTATGAATTATTTTAGAGTCACTTGACCAATTGTTTGGTTAGGCGTTACTGCTTTACCAAGTTCAGTTAATGTAAGTTGATCAACGACTTCACCATTTGTAAGGGCAACAATGATGTCTGTCCCTTTACCTGCGGCTTTAACTGCAGCAAGATCCATGATGGCAATGACATCGCCAGCTTTGACTTTTTGACCAGCTTTAACTTTCATTGTGAATGGCTCACCTTTCAAGTCAACTGTATCAACACCCATGTGGAGCAAGACTTCAAGTCCTGTTGGTGTCATGATTCCCAAAGCATGTTGCGTTGGGAAAATACTTGAAATTTCACCCGCAATTGGGGTATAAACTGTATTTTCCGTTGGTTGGATTGCAAAGCCATTACCCATGATTTTTGATGAGAACACATCATCAGAAACTTGATCAATCGCAACCAATGTACCTTGCGCAGGTGCGTAAACTTCAACTGTCGCTCCACCTGTCGCTGATGCGACGGGTGCTACTATTGAAGCAGTGCTAGTAGTTGTTGCAACACTCACACCACCATTTTGTTGCATTTTATTCATTTCATCTGCGACAAACTGTACTTCTGTTCCGACAATAACTTGGATGTTTTCCTTGTCAATGACACGAACACCTGGTACGCCAGTCGCTTTGATTTTATCTTGATCGGCTTTAGCCGTATCTTTCACGACAAGACGGAGACGTGTTGTACAGTTATCAATTGAGACAACGTTTTCTGCACCACCAAGACCAGTGTAGATACGAGCTGCTAAAGCTGCAAATTTGTTATCGGCAAACGACTCATCGAGGTCTAAGTCTTCTTCCCCTTCGCCTTCTTCACGACCTGGTGTCATCAAGTTAAAAGTTTTAATGACGAAAGTGAAGACAAAGTAGTAAACAACTGCCATGATTAAACCTAAAACAACAAGCATCAAAGGTTGGTTGGCGATTGGCACACGCAAGCTCAAGACGAAATCGACAAGACCTGCTGAGAAGTTAAAGCCGGCTGTCCAGTGGAAGAGCGCTGCGATGAACATCGAAATCCCTGTCAAGGCTGCATGGACCACATATAAAGGCCAAGCTACGAACATGAACGAGAACTCAAGGGGTTCAGTTACCCCTGTAAAGAACGAAGCAAAGGCTGCTGCAAGCATCAATGAAGCTGTTGCTTTTCTTTTTTCTGGACGTGATTGACGGTAGATGGCATAAGCACCTGCTGGAAGACCAAACATCATCACTGGGAAGAAACCAGCTTGATACATACCTGTGATACCTTTAGTACCTTCGTTAGCCCAGAATTTACCGATATCATCGATACCTGCAGTATTAAACCAGAACACATTGTTCAAGGCATGGTGCAGACCAGTTGGGATAAGCAAACGGTTGAAGAAACCATAGAGACCAGCACCTACAGCACCCATCTTAGCGATTGTTTCACCAAATGCTACCAAGGCACCAAAGATTGGTGGCCAGATGAACATGAGGCCAGCTGATACGACGAGCATCAAGGCTGCAGTTACGATTGGCACACAACGTTTACCACTAAAGAATGATAGCGCCATTGGCAACTTGACATTCGAGAAGCGGTTATACATAGCTGCTGCCAATAGACCTGCCAAAATCCCTACGAAAACGTTACCGTTGTTCATTTTTGTGAAGGCTGCATTAACTTTCTCAACATCAATATGTTGGAAAGCTGCAATGGCTGCTGGGTTTAAGAGTTGCATTGGTACCAATAATGCGACCAAACCAGTCAAAGCTGAAGCGCCATCTCTGTCTTTTGACATACCAAGGGCTAAACCTACGGCAAACAAAACACCAAGGTTAGCTAAAATTGAGTCACCAGCTTTTAATAGGAAAGCAGCAACAATATTGTTAGCCCCCCAACCCGTTGGATCAATCCAGTAACCAATTCCTGAAAAAAGTGCTGCAACAGGTAATGTCGCAACAGGGAGCATCAATGAGCGTCCCATTCTCTGCATGTATGCTTTCATAGCATGTGTTCCTCCATTTAATATAAAAAATAATTAATCATGTAAAGCTTTATTTCTTAATCATCCGCAACCGCTCAATGTGGATTGCCAGATAACCTAATTCTTCATTTAAAACCAAATAATGAAAATCTTGCTGCATCAAAACTTGAATCTTTTTCGAAATAGCATAGCTCTCAGGATATTTTTCCTGAACAAGCCCCATAATTTCCTGATCTAAGCCTACATATCCCTTCGTTTGAGAACGTTGAATAAATAATCGCAAGTGATTAACCAAACGAGAATATGTTAAGGCATAGTCTTCCCCATCTAAGGACAAGCTCAATTCGCGTTCAATTAAGCGCACAATTTCTGAAATAATCGTAATCTCACGAATACTTTCACTGTTGTCAGTATTTTTGCATCTAGCTGTATGAATATGGATAGCAATGTAACCCGCCTCATCAAAACTATAGGCAATATCCAACTCCCGTTTGAGATAATCCACTGCCCATTGGGCAATCGAAAATTCTTCTGGATAGAGGACTTCTATCTCCTTCAACAATTTATTACGCACAAAAATATGATTTTGAATATTTTCAGCCGCAAATGCAATGTGATCACATAAGCCAATATTGATATGAGGATTTAACTTCTCCCCAAGTACTGCCTCTGCATGACCAATAATGTCCTCAGTGGCAAAGAAAAATTTTTCATCAATTTGACCTAATAATGTTTGTAGCTTTTTAATGCCTTCTGGTTCCAAGACAAACAAGCGTTCAATCGCCTCTTGGGCAAGCATCTCACCCGGTCTTGCTTTGAAACCTATTCCTTTACCAATTGCGACTTTTGCCTGCCCTTCGTCAAGGACTAGCACCGCATTTTGATTCAGCGCTTTTTGAATTTCCATCATTTTCTTTCTCCTGCAGAAAAGAAATAATCAATAACACATGTCAATAAAAATAGGCATGGCGCAGGTCTGAAATAGGAGTTGCTTCCCTTTTCAGACCTGCGCCATGCCTAGTATTATCTAGTCACATGAAATCGTTTACATCTGTTAACATTTTTATTTTCAACAGGTCTATACCAATTTGTCAAGTCTTTTTTATGCTCCTCTCAATATTTTTGTAATTCCCTGATTAAGCATTGTTAGAATAATGAGATCACGCTTAACTTGTATTTTTCCCAAAAGTATGTCAAAATACTTCTATACAAGAAAAGAGGGTAACTACTATGCCATTTGTCCATATTGATTTATTTGAAGGTCGTACTGACGAACAAAAAATTGCACTTGCGCACGATATCACCGAAGCTGTTATCAAAAACACAGGTGCTCCAAAATCTGCCATTCATGTTTTTATTAACGATATGAAGGAAGGTACTTACTTTCCACAAGGTGAGATAAAAAAAGCTAATAACTAAAAAAATGAGTTCTGACTTTGATGTCAGAGCTCATTTTTTAGTAAACGTCAGTCTAACTTAACGGTTTTTCAAATATGTGCTGGCAGGTATTGCTATGTAAATCAAATGGCATGCTTAATCATGACGATGATCCTCCCGCTGCCTCGGGAGATTTAAAACAAAATAGAAGGATTAAGACATAATCTCACTTTATCTCTTGACGAGGACATAGCGATATTGCGTCATCAAGTCATGTTGACTATCATCTTCCCATGTCATCACTTCTACGAGAAATGTATTAACGTATTTTTTCCTCACAACTCCTGTTATTTTTTCGGAGAAAGAAATAGGTTGACAAGTAATAATACTACCGATTTCTATGTTACCCTCCTCCTTCTATACGTTATATTTACATTATATACATGTTATTTATATTTGTCAATTACAATTATATTACAAAATGGTAAATGAGTTATTTCACACCGCTTCATTTTTGTGTTATAATAATAAAAATATATCTGAAAGGCTTATCATGCTTATTCTTATCACATCTGGCGGAACGACAGAAAACATTGATCAGGTTCGAGGTATTACGAATTTTGCGACGGGTAACTTAGGAAAACTTATCGCTGAACGTTTTTTAATGGCAAATCACAATGTTATTTTATTAGCTGGTCGAGGTGCTATTTTGCCCGACCCACACCCGAAATTAACGATTCTACCCATTTCTGATGTGGCAGATTTACTAGTCGCTACGGCTAAATGGACACCTGAAGCTGATGTTTTTATCCATAGTATGGCTGTTTCTGACTATACACCGATTTACATGACAGATTTTGAAACAGTTGCTGCTTCGTCTAATCTTGAGGAATTTCTAAGTAAAAGCAATACAGAAGACAAGATTGCTTCTCGATCTGATTATCAAGTCCTTTTTTTGAAAAAGACACCCAAGGTGATTGCTTCTATTAAAAAGCACAATCCAGATATCATTTTATTTGGTTTCAAACTCCTAGTCGATGTTTCAAAAGAGCACCTGATATCTGTCGCCAGATCAGCATTGACCCAAAACCAAGCAGACTATGTCTTAGCCAATGACCTGACAGATATTACTGAGATTACCCATCACGGGTTACTCGTCAGTCAAGATGCTATAATAGAGGCACATACGAAACTTGAAATTGCAGACTTAATCGTTAAGAAAAGTGAGGAGACTTATGACCAACATCACACTCGCCATAACCGGTAGCATTTCAGCTTACAAGGCTGCCGATATCACTTCAGCACTAGGCAAGCTCGGCCACCAGGTCACTGTTTTAATGACAGATGCTGCCCAGGCCTTCATCACGCCACTAACTTTACAAGTCCTCTCTAAACGCCCTGTTCATACGGATGTTATGGCAGAAGACAAGGCTGATAGCGTTAATCATATCGACTTGGCCAAAGAAACGGAGATTTTCTTAGTCGCGCCAGCTTCTGCCGATACGATTGCTCGCTTAGCACAAGGCCGTGCTGACGATATCGTCTCAGCTGTTGCTTTAGCACTTCCCCAAGATGTTAAAAAAATCATTGCACCTGCCATGAATACGAATATGTATGAAAACCCCTTGACCCAGCGCAACATTCAAACCTTGCTTGATCTTGGCTTTAAGTCTATTGAACCTAAAATCGCTTTGCTTGCTTGTGGGGATGTCGGACGTGGTGCACTTGCTGATGTTACTGATATCGTTCAGTTTGTGCAAGAAATTTGTAGTGATTCGAAAGCCTAACCGTCTGGCAAACATGAACCTCCTCATATCCATATGCCACACTTGCCAACTCTCATACAATTAGAAAGGTTTATCCTGTGACAACTCAAACAACCAAAACTAAAGCCTCTGATATCGCAACACTTAGTATTTTTATCGCCATCATGGTGGTCATTCATCTCCTATCTAAAATCGTCTACACCTTTTGGCCTTTCCCAATTCAACCGACTTTAGTGCATATCCCTGTAATTATTGGCTCAATTGTCCTAGGTTGGCGCAAAGGAGCTGCTCTCGGTTTTGTTATGGGAATGATTTCCTTTTTGAACTCAACGATTGCACCGATTCCAACATCATTTTTATTCTCACCTTTTGCGCCTAACGGCAATATTTGGTCACTCTTTGTGGCCTTCGCCCCTCGAATTCTCGTTGGGATTCTACCATTTTTCATTTATCAACTTGCTAAAAACCGTTTTGGTGCTGGCCTTGCTGGTTTTCTTGGTTCTGCAACCAATACAGTCTTAGTGCTCACTTCAGCTTTTCTATTGTTCAACGATCAACTCAATATGACATTCAAGGCGCTGATTGCCTCAATTATTGCAACAAATTCAATCGCTGAAGCGATCGCATCAACCATTTTAACGGCAAGTATTGTCCCGATTTTAATCAGATTTAGGAATTAAACTTCGGAAAGCGTGAAATTCACGCTTTTTTTTGTTAAAATAGTCTTGTATGAAAATGCTTTCTAAAAACTAAATTAAAGATGCTTACAAAGCGAAAGGAAATCACATGTCTTATAAAGAAACTTACCAACAATGGGCTGATTTTGCTGAATTACCTGACTACCTCAAAACTGAACTTGCAGGAATGGATGAGCACACAAAAGAAGATGCTTTCTATACGTCGCTTGAATTCGGAACTGCTGGTCAACGTGGTTTGATTGGTGTCGGCACAAATCGCATGAACATCTACACTGTCCGTCAAACGACTGAAGGTCTTGCTCGCCTCATGGATGCTAAAGGTGAAGCTAAAAAACGTGGTGTGGCAATTGCCTATGATTCACGTCATTTTTCACGTGAGTTCGCATTCGATGCAGCACGCGTCCTTGCCCTTCATGACATTCCCTCTTACGTTTTTGAATCACTGCGCCCAACACCTGAATTGTCATTTGCCATCCGCGAGTTGAACACCTTGACTGGGATCATGATCACTGCTTCTCACAACCCTGCACCCTACAATGGTTATAAGGTTTATGGTGAAGATGGCGGACAAATGCCGCCTGAAGATGCGGATAAATTGACAGACTATATCAATGAGATTGAGGATATCTTCCATATTGAGCGTGCTGATGAAGCGAGTGAGCTCATCACCATCATTGGCGATGACATTGACCAAAAATATTTGGAAAATGTGAAATCTGTGACGATTAACCAAGCTGTCATTGAAGAATTTGGTAAAAACCTCAATATCGTCTTCACACCGCTTCACGGTACTGGTGAAATGCTGGGTCGTAAGACATTGGCACAAGCCGGCTTTGAAAAGATTGCTGTTGTTGAAGCACAAGCTATTCCTGATGGTGACTTTCCAACCCTGAAATCGCCAAACCCTGAAAGTCAAGCTGCTTTTGAACTTTCAGAAAAACTCGGTCGTGAAGTAGACGCTGACATGTTAGTTGCAACTGACCCTGATGCTGACCGTATCGGTGTGGAAGTTCGCTTGCCAAATGGTGATTACCAACCGCTTTCTGGTAACCAAATCGGTGCTGTTTTAGCCAAGTATATCCTTGAAGCGCACAAGCAAGCAGGCACTCTCCCTGCAAATGCTGCTGTTGTCAAATCTATCGTTTCGACAGAATTAGTGACAGCGATTACCAAATCTTACGACGTTAAGATGTTCAACGTCTTGACTGGTTTCAAATTCATTGCTGAGAAAATCCAAGAATTTGAAGAAACAGGTAGCCACACTTACATGATGGGATTTGAGGAGTCATTTGGTTACTTGATCAAACCTTTTGTTCGTGATAAAGACGCGATTCAAGCTTTGCTTTTGATCTGTGAAGTAGCTGCTTACTACAAATCTTTGGGTAAAACTTTGTATGACGGGATTCAAGACATCTACGCTGAATATGGTTTCTATCTTGAAAATACAGTTTCTGTTACCCTTGAGGGGATTGACGGCGCGGCGCAAATCAAAGCAGTTATGGATAAATTCCGTGGCAATCAACCAACTGCCTTCAATGGCATCAAAGTTGCCTTGACTGAAGACTTCCTTGAAAACACCGCAACTGCTGCTAATGGCTCTGTTGAAACTTTGACAACACCACCATCAAACGTGCTCAAATACCATCTTGAAGATGGTTCTTGGATTGCGGTTCGCCCTTCTGGGACTGAACCAAAAATCAAATTCTACTTGGCTTCTGTTGGTGAAACGCAAGCTGCTTCTGCTGCTAAACTTGAAGCCTTTGATGCTGAAATCAAAGCGTTCATCAAATAAGTCTTTCAATATTTATACCTATATTTGAAAAAACAAGACTTCAGTCTGAGGACTTATTGAAAATCTTGTTTTTTTTATGGTAAAATAGGACTATATATATTTTTGGCACTTTTTCAAAGCTAGCCATTAGAAATTAGGAAAAATCTTGAAAAAAACAACTAAACGACTTTTGTTGTCAGGTTTTATGCTGACGGCACTACTTTTTTTGACAGGCTGTGTGAAAACAAAAAATGGTAAACCAACTGGTGATGGCTTGGTCTATAACATTCTCGTTAAGCCAATGAGTGCTGCGGTTGAATTCTTCGCGCATAACCTTGGTTTCGGATTCGGTGTGGCGATTATTTTAGTAACGGTGATTGTGCGCTTGGTCATTTTGCCACTTGGTCTCAATCAAGCCTACAAATCAAGCTACATGCAAGAAAAAATGCGTTATTTGAAACCTGTTTTGGAACCAATCCAAAACCGTATGAAAAACGCAACGACCAATGAAGAAAAAATGGCTGCTCAGTCTGAATTGATGGCTGCGCAAAAAGAAAATGGTGTGAGTATGTTCGGCTCGATGGGCTGTCTACCACTCTTGATTCAGATGCCTTTCTTCTCTGCTCTCTTCTATGCAGCACGTTATACAGATGGTATTTCAACAGCGACATTCCTAGGCATTGACCTTGGCAAGTCAAGTATCGTCTTAACTATCGTTGCAGGTATCTTCTACTTCGTTCAAAGTTACCTATCAACTATTGGCATTGATGAAGAACAGAAGAAACAAATGAAAACGATGATGTTCATGAGTCCTTTGATGATCGTCTTCTTCTCATTCAGTTCACCTGCCGGTGTCACCCTTTACTGGGTTATCGGTGGTATCTTCGGTATCATCCAACAAGTCATTGTGACTTTCATCATCAAACCTCACTTACGTGAGAAAATTGACAGAGAATTTGAAGCCAACCCACCTGTTGTTAAAACGGCTGGCTTGAAAGATGTAACTCCTAAAAACGTTGCCAAAGCCAAACAAGAATTTAACAGTGCGATTTCAACTGGTAAAAAGAAAAATCGTAATGCTGGTAAACAACGCAAATAAGCGCTAACTAGCTGACATTAAAATAGCGATGTCTCCTGAATTGATCAGGTGGCATCGCTATTTTTTTGTTGATATGCAATACCTGATATGATGGTATCACTTTTACTCGTATGATTTCAAGACTACCATCTTAATCAGAAACTTTAGCCTTAAAAGTTTGTTGAAAATCTACTGCTGCACCGACTAAGTTGGCATCATTTCTATATTGGCAATCTTTGATTACGGGTAAAAATGGGGCTATTCTAAACTTATTAAGCATCTTTTGAAGTTCCTTTTAAAGTTCAGGAATCAGCCACTCTGCTTGGGAAACACCGCCACCAATCACGATACATTCTGGATCAAAAGCATAGGCTAAATTAAAGATGCCTTTTGCAACATTGAACAAAAATACCGTCATTTCTTCTTGGGCAATCTCTTCTCCTGCATGGGCAAGATTAAAGATTGCTTCTCCTGTCAAATCCTTACCTGTTCGTGCCTTATAGCGATTCGCCATGCCGATTGCAGTTCCTAGTTCTGAAAAACTGTGGGTATCATCCATTAACATAAACCCAAGTTCTCCACCGAAAAGATGTTGACCATGCCGGATTTTACCATCTATAACAATAGCACCACCAACACCTGTTCCCAGTACCATAAAGATAACATCTTTCATCCCTTTTGCTGCGCCGAATTTTAGCTCAGCAAGTGCCGCACAGTTGGCATCGTTTTCCATTGAGACAGGTAAGACAAATCTCGCCTCGAGTTCTCCTCTAATATCAAAGTGATACCATGACTATTTCTATATAAGAGATGATGACTGATTTAGATTTTAGTTTTACCAATCTCCACCGTTCGTCATCGTGGTATTCTTTCTGTTTTTTATCCTGAAAAACTAGGTTCCTAAAATGAAAACCAACAGTTGTTATAAAGAAAATAAGTAACAAAGTCTGATCTAAATGTTCATAAAACATTACACTTCCTCCTCTTTCTGATGAATAAATACTTCTGTAATTGGCAACTCAAAAACTTCGGCCAACGTATATGCGAGCTCTAATGAAGGTTGATATTTATATTTCTCAATAGAAATCACTGCCTGTCTCGAAATTTTCGCTCGATTCGCCAGTTCTTCTTGAGTCCAGTCTCTTTCAGCCCTAAGCACCTTCAATCTATTTTTAATCAATGTCCGCCTCCTGTTACTTAAAGTAATCAACTGATTACATTTAAATTGTAACCTAGTCGTTACTTTATGTCAAGTAAGAGGAATAAATTGTCGGTTTTTATTACAAAAGGAAGTATGACTTTTTTTAAACACTCTCTAAATCTATCTGTCTCACCCCGCTAAAACTCGTTTTTGTTTGATGGCTAGTAAAGACGATGCTGCCACCTTGATGACAGTACTGCTCAAAGAGTGACGTTAGCTTTTGACGATTACAGTCATCTATTGAAGAAAAAGGTTCATCTAACAATAATAACGCTTTAGCTTGATAGAGGGCGCGACAGATGCATAAGCGTTGTTTTTGTCCACCTGATAATCCTTTTTTCCCAGAAATTTCTGTTGCGAGTCCTGCTTCTTGTTCCAGAACCCAAGGCCATAGTCCGACTTGTTGGAGTAATTTTTTGACTTTCTCTCGATCGGGAACTGGTTCAAAACATGTGATATTTTCTAGGATGCTGCCGGTAAAGATAAACTGATATTGAGTGACGAAATAGGTCAGTTTTCGCCGCTCAACTTGTTGATAATTTAAGTTCCCTTGGTTTGGATTTCTGATGCCTGCTAAAATAGCTAACAAGGTTGATTTCCCAGTACCATTACCACCGCATATTTGAACCAACTCACCTTTGCCTATTCCAAAATCAGGAAAGCTTATCTCTTTCTTTTCCCACGCGTAACCTAATTTGTGGGCTTTTAAGGGGGTATCGAAGACAACTTCTCCGGTTGTCTCTTTTTCTGTAGGCAAACTTTCTAGAATCGTGATTTTTTTCAGGGCAACGACTGTTTTTGTAAGTCAGCATAGCCGTTCATTAACTGAGCAATAGCGGAGTTGAGGAAGCTAGTCACACTAAATAGCGCTAAAACGTCACCAACGGGCATCTCAAAGTAACTAAAAGCTAGAAAGAGGATACTGAGTTCCCTGACCACATTGGTTCCTAAGCCCAGAATATAAATTCGAGCAAATATTTTAGCCTTGCTTTTGCTTAGGGTTTGTGCGGTCGCAAACACGGTCTGTAGTTTAGTTAAAAAGTACAAACTTTGGGGGTAAAAGATAAAGACTGAACGATTAGCGATGATATTTTGGTAACTTTGCCAGATTTTCTCTAAGTTTTCACCGTCTGCCATTTCTATCTTTTCCAATTTCCGTGTAAGCGGTATCGTCAAACTGTAAATCGTTGCTGTTACCAGGACAATGACTAGTATTTTCAGATCCCATATTGCTGTCGTCAATGCCATGATGGTGGTCGTCGTTATGATGGCAAGAAAATTGGGTAAACTAGCATTGACCAAACGACTAAACTCTGGGAAATAGTTTTTATAGATGTCTAAACACTTTTTATTATCAACAGCATCAAGATTTAGGTGACTGAAGGTTGAAAAGAGTGTCTTTCTTTTAGCGTTTATAAAACGACAGCCATATCTCTCTGAGAGTTGCCCCAAAACAAGCGCAAAGATAATCGTTATGACGGCGATTAGACCTGCTCCTAAAACTTGTTTTAAACTTGTATCTTTGAGCAACCAATTGATTACTAATCGTTGGAGATTAATAGAAGTGATTTGTAGCAAGGCACTGGCGATAACGCTAAGACCTATCACAAGGATCACCGAGCGAAAAGATTTCCCCAATGTTTTTAAAATATCAGCCATCTGTTTCATCCTAGAGCTCCTTATAAATCAATGATTGCGTCTGCAAGATCATCAAGTGCAGCATCATGTGTCGTAATAATCAAAATCTTATTCTTTTTTTCCCTTGCGATGATGGCTTTAAATCTAGCTTTATGGGCTTTGTCTAGTGCAGATAATGGTTCATCTAAAATAAGAATCTGTTTTTTGGCATTTAATGCCCGAACTAGATTAATCAGCTGAATTTGACCACCCGATAAGCCAGAGGTTGGATCAAAATCAGCCACTTCGGCATAACTCTCTGTATCTTTTCCTTTTGTCTCAGAAAAGTAGACATTTTCGATGATCGACCCAAGCAGATACTCATTTTGTTGTGGCATATAAATCACTTGCCCTTGTAGATTATCTTGATGATTGACCCGAATGTAACCAGAAGATGGTGGATAAAGTCCTGACAAAAGTTTGAGTAAGGTCGATTTCCCTTTACCTGATTCTCCTTTGATGAGATAGAGACCTGATCTCGAAAAATCATATGAAAAATCCTGAATAACCGTTTGATCATCTCGCTTAAACGTTAAATCTTGAACTTTAAATCTTGTGACTTCGGCAGCATCTTCAACTTTTGACACACTTGATTTTCTAGGTGAGAGAAATGCCTGATACTTGACGAAAATGGTTTGAATTCTAGTTTTATCTTGGTTAACTTGTAAGAGTTCCCCAACACTTTGAGCTAAATAGACTGAAAGCATGGTGGAGCTGATCAGAAATCCGATTGGTCTTTCATCGGAGAAAATTAGCATAGTTAGAAGCGATAAACTCCCTAGCAAGATATTGAAATATCGAAAGAATAAAGACAGGATGTTCTCAACAAATTTCTTTTTTAGACTTTCTTTTAAGTAGGACTGTAAAGTCGTGTCAAAACGTTGAGCGAGTTGCGCTTCTAGTTCGTAGCTTTTGATTGTTTCGATTCCCTCAACAGTTTCGATCATTTGTTCACTCAGGATTTCTTCTCTATGAACAACTTTTGTTTGATAAGGCATGGCTTGCTTGGAGACATTTTTCACAGCTAGCATGATCAGAACTAAAATGAGATTAGCCACGAGCACTTTCCCGCCCAGAAATAAGCCAGTGCCGCAAAGTAGAACGCCAAGTTTAACGAGTTTAAAATAAAATGCTGGAAAGGTGGTCAAAGCACCTGATAGCACCGCTACATTTCTGATGATTTCTGTGATTTGACCATTTGGTATTGCTTCAAAAGTCAGTTCATTCATGTGGCAAAAGTTCTGCAAGAGGCGATTCTTCAAAAATATGTCAAAATTAGTTTGACAAGCTATCGAAAAATAAGTGCCAAAATAATAGGTCAGCATAAAAATGAACATAAAACTAATGGTGATCACTAACCATTTCAAAACCTCACCTGCTATAATCCCGCCCACCGCAAAACTATAAATAAAAATTAAACTGGCTAAAAAAAGTTCATTAAGTAAGGGTAAAAGGAGGAGTTTAACACGTCCTTTATTTTCCTCAGCTATGTAGGTTGATAATATTTTTTCCATGGATATAACTCCTCTGGTTGACTATTCCTTGTATGATAAACTATGAGCGATTTCTGATTGCAATAATTTATTAGGAGGTGCTCGAGTAACTTAACGTGCGCTCTCTGCTATGTTATTCTGCCTATCTCACGTACCATTTGGCTTGTTCTTGATATAAACGTTTATATTCCCCCTCGTTTTTTATCAAGTCATCATGACTGCCATCTTGTATTATTTCACCGTCTTTTATCACAATAATTCGCTGCGCGAGTGCAGCCATTGAAATTCTGTGTGTCACATAAATCACCGTTTTGTCATTGGCCATTGTCAAATAATGTTGAAATATTTCTGTTTCCATCAAGGGGTCCAGATTACTCGTTGGTTCATCCAAGACAAGTAACGCACGATTTCGATAAACGGAACGTGCGATTGCTAATTTTTGCCATTGTCCACCTGATAAATCAATGCCACCAATTTCTTTACCGAGCACCTCATCACTCGCAATATCGTTTAAGGAGACAAAGTCTAAAGCCTGGTCTATTTTTGTCTCATCAAGAGGATTCAGCGTATCGCCAAGATAAACATTTTTTTTATCGTAAACGTTTTATAGCGTGAAAGTTCCTGCGATACTGTGCTTTGCTGCGCAAGTCGATTGCTAATATTGAGACTGCCACTCTCGATACCATTAATTGTGAATTCCCCCATTGACGGGCTTAGTAGTCCCAAAATCAACTTAACTAGTGTTGTTTTTCCACCACCATTTTCCCCCACAAAAGCAATGTTTTCTCCTGATTTTATTTTAAGATTTATTTTTTTTAAAACATATTTTGAAGTCAATTGGTATCTATAACTGACGTTTTCAAGTCTTAATTCTGATACTTTTGACAAGGTTTGCCCTTTATTATCCTGACTTGGCAATGACATAAAATCAAAAAATTGCTGGGCTTCTTGTTGCTTACCCATCAGCGTCGCAAAACAGGTCAATAACTGTGTCGTATCAGTGACAAGTCCACCTGTAAGTGCTAGCACTGCACCAAAAATGCCCAAAGATATCTGTCCTTTAGCTAAAAGTACAACAATAAAGACCATGTTCCCAATTGTCACCAGATTAACAATCAAACTATTACAAGTATCTAATAACGTTTGGATCCGGATCAATTTCTTTTCTTTTAAAATGTGTGCCTCAGCCACTCTTTGCCAGGCTTCAAAAAAATAGTGATGCAAGCCAAGGACCTTTATCTCTTTACTTGCTGAAGACAAGAAGAGGTCTTGGTAATATGCCACACGCCTAGCCAGCTGGCTATTTTCCCTTCTTAGCTTGAAGCGAAATTTTTCACTCAGTCCTGTTGTCCATAAAACTGGGAGAGGTGCCACTAATAAAATAAGGCATAACCAAGGATTGAAAACAAACAAGGTTAAGGCAATACTCAAGATTGAAACCGTTCTTGCGATGACGATATAACTTTTCAACATGACTTCATGATTGACACCTGAAAAAGGGTTGTCAATAAAATCAAAAACTTGTCGAATGTTGTCATTGACTGAAGCCATTTCAAAGTACTCAGATGGTAGGTCACCTACACGACTGTAAAGTTTCGCATGAAGCATCTCTTGCTGTCGGTTGCTCTGCACCATTTCTAACTGTTCTAAATCACCATCTGCACTGAAAGCAAGATAGGTATCAACAAGACTGATGACAAAATTGATGCCCCAATAAACACTTATGAAACCAATAGCAGAAAAAAATGAGTTGTTCAGTGATTGGGTTTCTGAAATAAATGCTTTCCAAATCAAAGCCACTAAAGGTCTCAATAGAGAAATACTAATGAATAATCCTAAATAGATCAGACTAATTTTTTTAGTTGATGAAAAAATATACAGCCACATTTTCCAAAGGTAAGACAATTTAGAATCTGTCGTTGTCTGGATTGTCGCTTCAATTTTAGATGTTTTATCCGCCATTTTCACGCGCCCTCCTTTACGTCATACCATTGCTGCTGTGACTGAAACATTTCAGCATAAAGACCATTTTTATCCACCAGCTCATCATGTGTGCCTGCTTCAATAATTGAGCCGCCAGAGAAAACAATAATCCGATCCGTAATTTTTGTCGCTCCTAACCGGTGAGTCACGAGAAGCACCGTTTTTTCTTCTGACATGGCAAGAAAATCAGAGTAAATCTGACTCTCGACGACTGGATCCATTTGACTTGTCGGCTCATCAAGAATCAACAGAGGCTTTTCCCCCATAAATGCTCGAGCGATAGCAAGCCGTTGCCATTGTCCTCCTGAAAGATCTACACCACCAGTAAATTCTCGGCTTAATAAGGTTGCTCCTTTTTCAGGTAATTTGTCTATTATTTTTTCTAAGTTTGCCTTTTTAGCCACTTCTAAGATTAATTCACGATTACCGATTTGAGATACGTCACCCAAGCCAATATTATCATTAACCGAAATATCATACTTGGAAATTTCCTGAAAAACTGTCCCAAACAAACCTTCCCTAACAGCTTGAGTATATGCCGAAAGTGGTTGCCCATCAATCGTGATTTGGCCGCTATCTGGTTTGAAAAGCCCTAATAAAAGCTTGATCGTCGTACTCTTTCCTTCTGCATTTTGCCCCACAAGCGCAACCTTTTCCCCTGCTTCAATCTTAAAACTGACATGCTTTAGAATCTGTTTTGTTGTCCCTGGATATGTGAAACAAACATCATCAAATACAACTGAACATGTCCTCGGAATCTGATCTATCATGCCATATTCATCTTGACTTAACTGCAGATAGGCTTGATAATAGTCAAAAGTTTTGACATGAACGCCTAAACTCTTAACAATATTTTTTAGGCTATAAAGATCCTCCCATAATGATGAAAAAATCGCCATTATAAGTGCCAGTAAAACACCTATCGCGATATCTCCTCGATAATAAATAAAGAGCAAGATCAGAACATTGATAAGTTGAGAAAATCGCATGATATTTTGACGTAGAAAATGTCTTGTCAAATTCATGAAATAGTAGTGTTCAAACTCTTTATTTCGTTTTTCCAACCGAGATTTATAGGTTGAAACTAGATAATTTGAAGCCTGTAAAAGCTGATTTTCTGTCACACTTTTTCTTGTTCGTAACATTTTCCCGAGTATGGTATAACGCTGTTCACGCTGCCAATATGCATCCATTTCTTGGTAAATATCGAATTGATCTTTTGTTTAAAAATAGCTATCCAAGAAAAATGGCAACAACAAAGTAAGAGGCAACCACCAACGGATATCAAAGAACAGAAATAGGATGCCAAGTAAAGAAATTGTTGTGGCAATCATACGAAAGAAATAATTTGGAAACAAGTGCGTTGCCGACTCCTCCAAACAATTAAAAGTTTTGTCCATGATTTCAAGCGACTGTTCATTTTCAAAATGTTCATAGCTCATTTTTTCAAGTTGGCGAATTAAATCCTTTTTTAAAGATGTGCTGAAGATCAACTCTGTTGCAGGTTCTAAATAAGTTGTCTTAATCGTCGTGATGATTTGTGGCATTAACAAGATGATCCCAAACAAGATTAAATACGGTATGTAGTTTTTGAAAGATAATTTGTGACTAGCTACTTCCAATCCCAAATCAATAATCTGACTGTTCACCCAGATTGCCAAGGGTGCAAGAAAACCAGATATCATTGCAGAAATCGTACAAACCAAGGCAAGAAAAGGACGATGCTTTACGATGATGACCAAAACTTGTTTGAAAGCTGAAGTTATTCTTAACATCATTTTAGCTTCTTTCAATTTTATTCACTTTACCCAAATTTTACTCTTTTTCTATATGTTTTCTATATGTCATCCGGAAACACGATTGGTTTTATCGCATTTCTACGAAAAAACACATTTTTTTCAAAATGACATATCTCATTTTATTGATAGTCTATTGAAAACGTTTCCTCACTGTTATATAATTAAGTGGCAAGAACGTTATTTATTTTGCTAAAGAGTACACACATTTACTATTAGAGGTATAGCAATGAACCCTACGTCAACAAAAACTCAAATCCTTGGTAATCTCTTAATCTATCTTTTAAAACTACAGGCTTTCTTTTTAGTATTCACTTTTTTAGGTGGTGTTGTTTTGGGGATTTTTCCTAGCCTTGCAACTGTTCTTGATTATCTTGTCCACTCACTTGATAAAAAACAAGATGATTTGAATTTGACTTTTTCAACCTATAAAAAAAGATGGTCTAGCTATTTTAAATCTGCTAATCTCTTAGGATTTAGCCTATCTGCTCTTTTCCTATTTTTAGTGGTAGATTTACAAATTTCTAAAAGCTTCTTACATAGCCTTCCCTTACATCTCGCACTCTTCACCTTACTTGTATTACTTCTTGGTATTGCTTGCTATCTTTTCCCAAGTCTGACGCGGTATAACCTAACAGTCTTACAGCACTTCAAACAAGCTGCTTATCTATTTTTAGCAAATCTTATCCCGACTGTCGCCATGCTCGCAGGACTTCTCTTGGCAAGTGCTCTGATGACACTTTTTCCCATTTTAGTGCTCATCGGACTCGTCCCGCTATTGCTATTACCAATCGCTCACTTTGCTTTACAAGCTATGCTCAAAGTAGAGGCTAATCATGAATAAATTCAAGACACTTTACCATAATTCGCTTTTTAAAAAATACTTTTTGAATTATCTCTTGATTTTTTTGCTACCTTTTTTAATTTTGACAGGTATAATATACTATATTTTAAGTCAACATACAAAAAGCCAAATCGTATCAGATAATCATACGACCTTGAATCGAGTACACCAGGCCTTAGATTCAGAATTCACCTCATTAGATAAAATTTCCGATGATTTAGCTACAAATACCGATCTTAATCCATACTATCTAAAAGATCCATTGTATGCGACACGGACTAAAAATGAGCTGCAGCGCTATATGATTACCAACAAAGACCTTGTTAAAGAAATTTTTATCTATTATGCACCCAAAAACATCTTATATTCTCATGCAGGTACCTTGAGTACAGATGCGTTCATGACTTATAAATATCCCCAAACATCATTAACCGCAACGACTTTGTCTCAAAATTTCAAAACAAAGCAGCAACTTTTGACAAGTTCCGACTACCTTGATCATAAACAAGGACAACTTTTGCAGTACTATGTCCCTGTAAATTCAAATTCTAATTTGACGATCCTATTTATCTTTGATCAAGAAAAACTCAATGAATTCCTGACGCAATACCAACTATTGACAGATCAGGATATTACCCTTTATCAAAATGGTACACTGTTTGCAACAACTGCTAAAAATCTTGCCAAGTTAGACAAGAAGACAAATTTAATTAGTTCTCAGAAAAAATTCCGAACATCACTAATTGAAGTCGGGTTAAGCAAAAAATTATTGATCCAAAGACTCAATGGCTTGAGAATTACCTTTGTAATCCTTGGACTTGCCTCCTTATTTCTTGGACTAGTACTTATTTTCCTAATTTGTCGACATATTTATGCGCCAATTGCACAACTAAACGAAGACTTTAATAAAATTGTCAAAGATGAACTTAATAACGAAATTGAAGGTGATTTTTTCTCAAATGTTTCGAAACACCTCTCAAATCAACATCGCGTGATTCAGGCTGAGGTTGAAAATCACCAAGAAGTTCTCAAAGACGTCTTCTGGCATGAACTGATTCAAGGTATTCTAACCAAGCAAAGCGAAATAAGTTCAAAAATGAGTGATTGTGGTCTCCTTCCAAATCCTACTGCTACCTACTTTTTAGGCCTGATCTCAACTGATTTTTCTACTGATAAACTAGATAATCTCAAGCAAAAAACCGTTATCATCAGAAATCTCAAGCAAAAGCATCTGGATTACACGACACATTTAATTGAGTTTCCCTTTGAAAAACGACTTGCCATTATTTTTGAGCTGAATCATACAGCAACGTTGAATCTATCTATTCAAAATTGGTTAATTGATCATTTGCCAATTAACAGTGGCATCTTCTTTAGTCAACCTAAACACCAACTCGTTGATATCAATACAGCTTATATTGAAGCATTAACCATCTTAGAGCATACAGATATGACGGGCGATACGCAGCGTATTCATTTTTATGACTCCTCTGAACTCAGCAAAAAAACAACTCTAGATTTTAAACTTAATAAAAGCCTGCAACTCATCGCTGCCATCAAAGAAAATGCAACGCCTTTGATTCAGGAACTCTTAAAAGAGTTGACCGATGAGCATTTTCTCGCAGCGCTACCGATTAATATCCGACAGTATTATACGTCTAGCCTATTCAATCATCTAATTGCCTTGATCAATCAAGAAAATTTGCCGATGACAGAAACCATCTTCAAACAGCTTGATCAACCACTACTCACAACTCATCTCTATCCAACCTTATCAAAATTATGTTGTGAAATTGCGACCAATATCGCTGGCCTGAAAGATTCTAAGTCCTCCATGCAAAAACAAGCGATTATCGCCTATCTCAAAGATAACTTTAGAGATCCTGATTTTTCACTGGAGAATTTTGCTGCAACTTTCAATGTTTCTACAACCTTTTTAACAAAATTTATCAAACAAGAAACAGGCTTAAGTTTTGCTAAGATGACTGCTGAACTCAAACTGGATTATATCAAATCAAAACTAGTTGAGACGGAACGCCCTATCAAACAAATTATCTATGATGCCGGCTACTATGATGTCTCTAATTTCACACGAAAATTTCGAAAACTCATTGGCTTAACACCCGGTGACTATCGTAAGCACCACAAGGAGAACGGCTATGCTGAAAAAAATCCTGTTATTTAGTACTGTTCTGGCTCTGATTTTCGTTGCCTATCAACTTTATCAGACAGGTTCAGATGATCCCAAACAAACTAGCGTGGACAAAATCGTCATTTCTGATCAATCAGAGCAACCATTATTTGATTTGATTCACCACAACCTAACAGCCATAAACCAAAAAAAGATTGATGACTACCTGACAACCCTTGTCCCAACAGCACGCAAAGACAGTCAAAAGGAAATCAGAGCCTTTCTTGACAGCTATACAGTTAAGATCAGTCTGGACGGTTTTCGCGTACTCAAAAAAGATAAAACACATTGTTTAATTGAAACAAAACAAAAGACGACAAATCTAGGTAAAAACAAGTATCGAAATCATATTGCAACCGCTAACCATACTTTAAAGAAAGTAGATGGTAAATGGCTCATCGCCTCAACAACAATGATAAACACTACTTTCCTAGATTAGTGATCATACAATAAGCGAAAACTCCTCTTGTAAGGCCAACCAAGAGGAGTTTTTATTTTATGCGATAATTTGTTTAGCTTGATAAACAGCGCCAATTAAGCCAGCATCATTGCGCAATAAACAAGGTTTGATATCTGCAACAGTCACACCAGTTAAGTGGTTTAATGACTTGTGATGTTGCTTAATCTTGTCGATTCGCTCTGATAAATGACCTAAAAATTCATCGTTGGTACTAATGCCACCACCCAGTAAAATCACTTCTGGATCAAAAGCACAGACAAGATTGAGCAGGCCTTTAGCCACATCTTCATAATAACGATCCATGACTTTGCTTGCTTGCGCATCGCCTTTACGAACGAGATCCAAGATCACGCGCGCATCTGTCACTTCTTTACCTGTCGCTTGTTGATAGCGGTTATAGAGCCCTAGCACAACGCCACTTGTAAAATTCCAAGAACCAGCTTCGAGATCTTGCGAATAATCAAGCGGTTGTTGCATGGTCCAACCAATTTCACCAGCTGCACCATGCGCACCTTGATAGACCGCATCATTAATGATAATACCACAACCAACAGCTGTCCCTAGGGCAATCACGATATAGTCTGAAACACCCTGTGCATTCCCAATCCATTGTTCAGCAATCGCAGCACAGTTGGCATCATTTTGGACGACAACTGGTAGCTGAAAGGCTGCTTCACAGACCTCTTTTAAGTTGATATCGAAGAAGGCTGTAATGGCACCAGCAGTAACCATATAGCCATCTTTACGAACAATGCCTGGCACGCTAACGCCAACACTTAGAATATCCTGCTTTTCTTGATAAGTTTTGACTTGCTTTGCCATGTTGGCAATCATCAGTTCCCCATCATCTGGTGTTGTGACAAATGAACCTTTTTCAAGGATCTCGCCTGCTTCGTTTACCAGACCATATTTAACTGATGTTCCCCCAATATCAAATCCTACATAATGTGTCATTTTCCGTCTCCCCAACGTCATGTCAACAACTTTTTGATCGCCTTGACAAAAGCCTCTACCATCTGATCAAAAAGCAATCCTATCCCCCAATGTGATTACTTTGAACGATTTATTTTAATGACTCAAAGGTCAAACTAGGTCGTGCATTTAAGTCTAGTCCTGCTAAATGTCCCTGGTTATACTCGCAGACACTAGCATAAGCTATCATGCCTGCATTGTCGCCACAAAGTCTGAGTGGTGGGATCACCACATCAACATCTGTAATTTCAGTGGCTAGACGTTCACGTAGGCCTTGATTTGCCGCCACACCGCCTGCAACCACGAGCATTTTTACTGGAAATTGTTTTAAGGCAGTTTTTGTTTTAGCCATTAATACATCCATTACTGCGGCTTGAAAACTAGCGGACAGATCTTTTTTATCAAGTGTCTGACCTTTTTGTTCCGCATTATGAACGGTGTTAATAAAGGCAGATTTGAGACCTGAAAAACTAAATTCTAGGGCGGGATCATCATGCTTCATCATGGCACGCGGAAAGTTGAAGACATCCTCGCCTTGGTGGGCCAGACCGTCAATTTCTCTCCCCGCGGGGTAAGTCAAATTCATAACTCGACCAACCTTATCGTAGGCTTCGCCAACAGCATCATCTCGGGTTTCACCGATGATTTTATAATCACCTGGTGCTGCCACATAGACAAGTTCTGTATGACCACCACTGACAAGCAAAGCCATCAGTGGAAATTCAAGCGGTTTGACTTGGCGAGCTGCCCATAAATGCCCAGCCATGTGATTGACTGGCACAAGTGGTAAGTGATTGGCCCAAGCAAAGGCTTTAGCTGCTGCAACACCTACGAGTAGCGCGCCAACAAGACCTGGCCCTTCAGTGACGGCAACAGCTGTCAAATCACTTGGTGTGATCTCAGCTTCTGCCATGGCTTCGTTGATACAAGCCGTGATTACTTCAACATGGTGACGACTGGCCACTTCGGGCACGACACCACCAAAACGTTTGTGACTCTCGATTTGACTCGCAATCACGTTACTCAACAGCTCTTGACCATTTTTCAAGACCGCGACACTGGTCTCATCACAGGAGGTCTCAAAAGCTAATATATAATGTTCTGTCATTTTTCTCTCTTCATTAAAATCGCATCTTCTTGCGGATTTTGATAATAATCCTTTCTCTGATAATAAGCTTCAAACTCGAATTTTTCATATAATCTTCGAGCTTTATCATTTGAGGCACGGACTTCTAGGAAAATTTTACCGTCAAGTTCTGCTAGTTGTTTGAGCAATAGACTGGCAATCCCTTGCGATTGATAGGCCTTAGCAACAGCAATGTTAGTGATTTCAATTTCATCCATGACGACTGACAGCGCTAAAAAACCAAGAACTTTTTGGTCTTCTGAAAAAGCCAAATAGTAAACGGTCTCCTCACGCAAAAGATCCGCAAAAGTCTGTTCAAAGGTCCAGGGCGAGACTTCGTATAGCTCGTCTAAAATCGCTTGAATGTCTCCTGCAAAATCTCGATAGCAATCTGTCAAAAAATTGAGTTTTCGAATCGTGATCATACGGCTTCTTGATCACTTGCTGGTGCTAACTGCTTGACCATCCAAAGGCCATCTAGTTTATTTTCATAGTAACCGGGTAAAATTTCTTTTGTCTCAAACCCTAGTTTTCGATACATAGCTTGGGCAGGTAAATTATTTCTTTTCACTTCTAAAGTCAGTGAGTCGAGACCTAGTTGTCGCATCAGTTCAGCCAATCTCTTGACAAGATTTGACCCAATACCTTGGCGTTGGTAGGTTCTGAACACACCTAAATTTGACAAGTGAACCGAGTTTTTCTCCGGTACAACACGTGCCCCGATGAAACCTATGATTTTACCATCAGCCTCAGCCGTCAGAAAAATCGCTAGGTCATTGGTTTTGATCTCATGCTCAAAATGCGAAAAAGTCCACGGCGTATCACCGGCATAGACATCCCGCTCAATCGCTAGAAAGCTGACAATATCTTCACGTTCAGCGATCCGATATCGTGCTTGCCCCATCACCACATCTAAATCGACATCATCAAAAGCCCGATATTGCCGAAAATCATGAACCTCAAATTTTGTGGATATAGTGTGTATCATTTCCTTGATCTTCTGCATGCGTCTCCAACCATTTCTCTTCCGCTTCAACTTTTTTCAAATACTCTGGGACAAATGCGTCCACATTTACCGGCTCGTAACCTGCGCCCAAGCGCGCGATTTGATAGGCGTTAGGCAATCTGCGCTCTGCATTTTCAACAAATTTGGCTTGTGGTAAGGTCTGTGAAATCAGCTCACGAAAGTTTGCCAGCTCACCTGTAAAATACAGTCTTTCTTCAGTTTTCAGCGTGTCCATTAACTTATCAAGCTCAACATGATGCTCTTGACTGATGCTTGTACCATTTTCATATATGCCAGCATAGACATTTTGACGTCTGGCATCAATGAGGGGCACAACTTTGCCAGCCACGTCAACATTGGCCGCGATAGCAGCTAGGCTTGATACACCGACGAGGTCGATGTTGAGCGTGCTAGCTAAGGTTTTGGCTATCGTTACAGCGATACGAAGTCCCGTGTAGCTGCCTGGGCCTTGTGCCACAGCGATTCGGTCCAAGTCTTCAGGCTGAAGCCCTGCGTTTGTCATCAGAAAGTCAATCGCTGGCATGAGCGTTATACTGTGATTTTTCTTGATGTTTAAGTCGATCTTCCCAAGCAGGTTGTCATCTTCTGTCAAAGCGACAGACAGGGCCTGGCTTGAGGTATCAAAAGCTAATAGTTTCATTTCTTACGCTATCTTCCTATGTTTTACAACCTATACACATGACTTTTAACCCTTGAAAATCAGGGGGAATCTGTGTTGATTGTGTCTATTACTATTTTATGCTAAACCTGCTCATTTGTAAACTATACGTCATTTTGGATGTCTTGTTTATCAAAACAAATAAAAAAATCCATCATCAGCACGCTCGTAATAAATTGTATCCTTCACTTCTTTTTATATCATTTCATTTTTTTGTCATAATATTTACACCTCGTTTTATAAATGGTACACTTAAATCAAAGACAGTGACTTAACTCACTGTCTTGACTCAAGTTTGAGCTTACCGCTTAATTTTGACTGTCAGTTTAAGCCATAACAGGTTGATTGTGATCTCTACCATTAGCTTAGCTGACTTTTTTCATTCCAATCTATGGTGATTCAATATAATCAGACTAGTACAGTGATGATTATATCTTTTTCAAGAAACTTTTGACCTCTCAGACAGTAGTCCCCATATCAAAGTACTACAAATAGACAAAATAATCTCTATCTTCACGGTCAAAAACTAAAATACAAAGACAGCTAAATCATACCCAACTGCGACTTTAAAATCATCAGCACAGTTATTTGACAGTGTTCTGGTAAATCAAGAGTTTGACATGGTTGCTGACACTAATAAAAGGGTTAAAACGTAAAATGAAAGGTCATAATGCAAAAGCCAAAGTTAGATTATAAAGAGATGATTTCACATTTAAAAAATAAAGGTATCACATTTAATTTTATAAGCGAGCACGAAGCAATTAAAGTGTTACAGTCAAACAACTACCTGTTTAAGCTGATGTCTTATCGGACTAATTTCAACAAAAAAAATGGCAAATATGAAAACTTAGATTTTGCCATGCTTAGTGATCTAGCAACTATTGATATGGCATTAAGATATTTGATTTTAAAAATGTCTCTTGACTACGAACATGCTGTCAAAGTGAAAATTTTAGATTTAATCACACTTGATGATTCCGAAAATGGCTATGCCGTTGTCGAAAAGTTCAAAAATGAAAGTCCGAAAAGTTATCATATCGCCCTTAACTACCTACAAAAAAATAATTATCAGCAAGTTTTTTATAGAAAACACAATGAAAACATAGCTGTTTGGAGCTTACTCGAAATCCTACCATTTGGTTCTCTATCCTTTTTCATAGAGTTTTATTACAAGCTGACAAATTATAGTCAGTAAAAATACGCCTTTCATTTAACAAAATTATCTAAAAATCTACGTAATGCTTCCGCTCATAACAATCCTTTGCTACTCAATTTTTATAGTAGAGAAACCCGCATCAAACCAAGTCAAACAGTTTATAACATCGGGGATGAAATCGGTATCTCTGCTAGAGACCTACGTGAGCGAAAAGTCACTGACTTAGCATCGCTATTTTATCTGCATAAGAAATATTGTAGTAGTGGCATAAATCAGCATAGAAAAGATGAGCTACTAGCAGTTTTAAAACGCGCTACTAGACACAAGGACTGGTATTCAAAAAACGATAACCTGATACATATTTATCAAATTTTATCGACATTAATTAATTTTCTTTGACTAATTCGAATTATATGATACAATATTATTAAGGAAATAACGACGTATGATCGTTAGCCGACTGATTGCTCCGCTTGATGTTGGTTATAAAATTTTAGAGAGACCAGTTAGCTTGCTGACTGGTCTTTTGATTATCTAATTAATAACGGGTGCCATCATCATATCACGCATATCTGATCATCTATTTTTGACTGTTGGCAGTCTCTCAAAACTTATACTAACAATAAATCACATTTAAAAAAATATCTATCGGAAAAATGAGACGGAAACATCGTCTACCGTCCAATTCGCTACATCTGACCATTCCCATGATTAAAACGTTCTTTCTATGCACCTAAACCTATTTTTGTAATTACACCAGTTTTATGGTAAAATGTAAGTAATTGCAATAATGCGACCTTTACTGAAGGTGCACCTGTAAAATTAAATTACTATACTGGAGAAAAACATGCTTTTCAAAGTCTTTTATCAAGAAACTAAAAAACGTAGCCCTAAACGCGAAACAACTCATTCACTTTACTTAGAGCTTGACACAACTGACGTTCGTCAAGGTGTTATCCAAGCCCGTGAAATCATGCGCGACAATACAGATTACCATGTTGAATTTATTGATGCCATCAGTGATGAGCAAGCGGCATACGAGAGAGAATCTGAAGGCTTCAACATCACAACCTTTTAAGAAACCTTACAACTTGTGAGATTCATCACAAGTTTTTTAATAAACGAAAAAATAGATCATATAAAAAAGAAAAGAGAAAGATGACTACTAATAGCTACACCAATCTAAACATCAAACCCGATGAAGTCGCGGTTTTCGCCATTGGCGGACTCGGTGAAATCGGTAAGAACACTTATGGTGTCGAATATCAAGATGAGATTATCATCGTTGATGCTGGCATCAAATTCCCAGAAGACGATTTACTCGGCGTTGACTATGTCATTCCTGACTATAGCTACATCGTTGAAAATCAAGACCGCATTAAAGGTGTTTTCATCACCCATGGTCACGAAGACCATATCGGTGGGATTCCTTTCCTCCTGAAACAAGCCAATGTGCCCATTTATGCTGGCCCATTATCCCTCGCTTTAATCCGCGGAAAACTTGAAGAACATGGCCTCTTACGTGATGCTAAACTCTTTGAAATTCATCCTGATGATGAGATTGCTTTCAAATACTTGAAGCTTTCATTCTTCCGCACGACTCACTCAATTCCAGAGCCTATCGCCATGGTCATCGATACACCGCAAGGTAAAATCGTTGCCACAGGTGACTTCAAGTTTGACTTTACACCAGTTGGTGAACCGGCTGACTTGCACCGCATGGCTGCACTTGGTGAAGAAGGCGTACTCCTGCTCCTTTCTGACTCAACAAATGCTGAAATTCCAACTTTCTCACATTCTGAAAAAGTTGTCGGCGCTTCTATTCAAAAAATCTTTGAGCGCATCGAAGGTCGGATTATCTTCGCTTCATTTGCCTCAAATATCTTCCGTTTGCAACAAGCCGTTGAGGGGGCCGTTAAGACTGGTCGTAAGATCGTTGTCTTCGGCCGTTCAATGGAGAAAGCCATTGTTAACGGGATTGAACTTGGGTATATCAAAGCACCAAAAGACACCTTTATTGAACCTGGTGAAGTGAACCAATACCAACCGCATGAATTACTCATCATGTGTACTGGCTCACAGGGTGAACCAATGGCTGCGCTCAGTCGTATTGCCAATGGCATGCACCGTTTTGTGACCTTGCAAATGGGTGACACCGTTGTCTTTTCATCTAATGCCATTCCTGGGAATACACATGGTGTGAATCAGTTGATCAACCGGATTTCTGAAGCTGGTGCTAAAGTCATCTATGGTAAGATGAACAACATCCATACCTCAGGTCACGGTGGTCAGCAAGAACAAAAACTCATGCTCCGCTTGATCAAACCCAAATATTTCATGCCAGTCCATGGTGAGTACCGGATGTTGAAAATCCATGCTGGTCTCGCCCAAGATACTGGTGTGCCAAAAGAAAACTGTTTCATCTTTGAAAACGGTGATGTTCTAGCCTTGACTGCTGATTCTGCACGTCCTGCTGGGCACTTCAATGCACAAGATACTTACGTTGATGGTAATGGTATCGGAGATATCGGCAACGCTGTCCTTCGTGACCGTCATGAATTGTCAGAAGACGGCGTTGTCCTTGCCGTTGCGACTGTTGACTTCAAGAGTAAGATGATTTTAGCGGGTCCTGACATGCTCAGCCGTGGCTTCATCTATATGCGTGAGTCCGGCGATTTAATTCGCTCAGGTCAACGCGTCTTGTTCAATGCCATTCGTAAAGCTATGAATGATGAAAATGCTAATGAAGCAAGTGTGGCACGCGCCATGACAGATGCAATTAAACCCTTCTTCTATCGTGAGTTAGAACGCGAACCGATCATTATCCCAATGGTCTTAACACCTGATAAAAAATAAAAGATACAAAAGAGTCTGGAACCAAAATCTTCAGTCTCAAAAAGAGAAAAGCAAACTGGTTAGTTTGCTTTTCTCTTTTTTTAATTGATTTGGTAAAAGAATCCCGATTTGGTATAAAAATAGCGAATTATTTACCGATTTCGCATTGTTTATTACAACTTGATGATGCTGTTTTACAATGTATCAAAAAAGCTATACTGAAATAGACTATGACAATTTCAATTAATATTGAAGATTGGTCATAGTCTATTTTTAGAGTACTTTTGTTCTATCCTTTTTTGCCATCTTTAAAATTCTTTTGCAAAAGTCTCACGTTGCTCTGGTGACATGAAACTAGCGTCAAAGGCATGACGGGCGATCTGACGGAACTCCGTCTCGCTCAAGTCATACCAGTCTGCAATTTTTTCATATTCATCATTCAAGGTTGTGCCTGAAACGGTGCGGTTATCTGTATTAATCGTCACTCTAACACCAGCATCCAAAAGTTGCTTGAAAGGATAGTTGGCCAATGTATCAACCGCCTTGGTCTGAAAATTAGAAGTTGGGGCCATTTCGACCGTAATTTTATCAGCGACTAAAGCAGGCCAGCTTTCAGGGATGTCTTTTAACGCCACACCATGACCGACTCGGCTAGCACCCGCTTCAACAGCGTCTAGGACATTTTGGGCACAGCCACATTCACCAGCGTGTAAGGTTAGCGGAATGCCATTAGCCTTGACTTTTTTTAAGACTGGTGCAAAGGCTTCTGGAAAGCCATCTGCTTCTACTCCTGCCAGATCAAATCCTGCCAGATGCGTCAAGCCACCGGCTGCAAATAAATTGACGACGGTTAGAACACTGTCGACTGATTCATGACGCATGCCACAGAGTAAAGCATTTGCTTTGACTTGGAAATCACGTTCTCCGGCTGCTAAACCTCGTGTGACCGCTGCGACGACTTGCGATAGAGTCAAACCACCTGACGTGTGCAGAGTAGGGGCAAAGCGGATTTCCATATAGCGGATGTTGTCTTGTTGCGCTTGCTCAAGGATATCGTAAGCTGCTAGCTCAAGTGCGGTTTCAGTTTGTAACATGGGCAAGACGAAATCAAAAGGCGCTAAGTAATCCATCAGACTTTCAGCATCTTGAGGTGCTGTGATTTTTTGGCGCAAGTCATCATCTGAAACAGGCAGCTTGATCCCCGCTTCTTGGGCAAGGTGCCGAATCGTTTGCATCGAAATCGACCCGTCCAAATGGCAGTGCAGTTCTATTTTAGGTAACTTTTCAATTGTTGTTCGTGATGTCCGCATCTCGCTACTCCTATCTCTCTTACCTGGTTTTTGTCCCGACACCAGTCAGGTAATCAATCTGATAGCCCGGCTGAACATTAAACACGTAGACATTTAAATCATAGGCCTTGCCATCGTCTTCAATCGACTTTGCCATCATCTGCACACCGCGTGGTAGCAGCTCATCACCCTGATAAACTGGCGTAACCTGATAGCGCACGTGCAACTTTTTATAGAAGAGGACATCCGAAATCTGCGTCTCGAAATCCTGCATACCAGGCGAATTCATAGCCCGCGTGCCCGTCACCAAATTCTCCTTACTGCCCGCATCACCCGAAAACATCCAAGCCACCAAATGACTGCGATTATAAAGCGTCACCTGAACATTATCAAAAAAGATCTGTTGATTGTTAGAGCGACCATTGTATGCCCAGCCAGCAGGATTATTGGGGATCCTTGGCCGAACCATGGTTTTGACCTGCATATACCGCTGATAACTCAAACGTGCATTGGCTTGATTCGCTCTGCCTAAACGATCAAGAGGTGAAAACTTCAGCCAGTCATCCTGATCTGAATCCTGTGTTAGGTCTGCAGCAGAAAAAGTCGACTTGCCACCATTTAGCGTGACGTAGTAAGTATTGGACCCGTTCCATTTAAGCTTGAGCAGCTCCTCGCTATTGCTGGCCTTGATCACCTTTTCTTGTGAAAAAGGAAGATGGGCACCTGTTTGTGAGAAGATGAAATAACCTGCAAAACCTAGAACGATGACGACTAAAACAATAATTTGTTGGGTTCGTGTCAGACTACTAAAAACTTTCTCGCCTGTCTTGACTAATTTTTTCTGATCAGATTTTTTCATTCCTATCTCCCTTCTCGATCTTGTGTGATATCTAGCTGTAATTTACCACGACATTTGCCACATCTGTATTTTTTTAAATCTATGCGCCGACGTCTGAGATAAATTTGACCACAAGTCAAACAGTGATACCTGTAACTTTGAACATCCTGTAAAAGTGGTGCAAAGCGTAAGCCACCCACTTGAGACAGTAGCGCTTTGAAATCTCGATCGCCATGTTTATAGCCACGACCTTCTCGATAAAGATGGTAATGCACTAGCTCATGCTGGACGATTTGTCGAAAAATATCTTCTGAAAAAGCATCATACATCTTTTCATTGAAATCCAGATGTAGATCCTTGGGAAAAAACCGACCACCGGTCGATTTCAATCGGCCATTAAACTTTACCTCATGTTCAAAAGGTTTGCCAAAGTCTGTTAGGGAGACCCATTGGACGAAGGCCAGGAGTTCATCATTTTTGTTTGTCATCTGTTTCAGGTAAGGCTTTGGGTTCAACCATTGACAAGCCAACTTTGCTGCCACGGCTTGGGTCGATTTGATAGACCCAAACGGTTACAATCTGACCAACAGCCACGACACTTGACGGATCTTTCACGAATTTCTTAGCCATGCGAGAGACATGTACCAAGCCATCTTCTTTAATCCCGATATCAACAAAGGCACCAAAATCAACGACGTTGCGGACAACGCCTTCTAATTTTTGACCCACTCGCAAATCTTTGACTGATAAAACATCTGATCGTAAGATTGGCGCATCAAAATCATCCCGTAAATCACGACCTGGTTTCAGCAAGTCTGAAATGATGTCTTTTAGCGTCGCTTTACCAACTGCGAGTTGATCCGCGAGTTGATTAAGGTCAGCTTTTTCAAGCTTAGCACGCGCCGCATCATCCAACTCCTGGATGCCAAATTCAGCGAACAATTGGTCCACAACCTTATAAGACTCTGGGTGAACGCCTGTATTATCTAGGATATTGGTACTATTAGGAATACGGAGGAAACCAGCTGCTTGCTCAAAAGCCTTTGCCCCCAGACGTGGTACCTTATTAATTTCCTTACGTGACGTGATCACACCGTTTTCTTCTCGGTAAGCCACGATATTTTTAGCAATAGTCGCGTTCAAACCTGCAACGTGTGCGAGCAAGCTGGCACTTGCGGTATTGACATTGACTCCGACTTGGTTGACCACTGTGTCAACGACGAAATCCAGATTTTTTGTCAATTTTTTCTCAGACACATCATGTTGATATTGACCAACACCGATCGCTTTTGGCTCGATTTTTACTAATTCTGCTAACGGATCTTGCAGGCGACGTGCGATTGAAATAGCTGAACGTTTCTCAACGGTCAAATCAGGAAATTCTTCACGCGCCAAAGGACTGGCTGAATAGACAGACGCACCGCTTTCCGATACGATGACGTATTTGGCAGATAAGTGATTGTCTTTAATCACGTCTGAAACAAATTGCTCACTTTCTCGTGATGCTGTCCCATTGCCGATGGCGATCATTTCAACTTCATAATCTGTAATCAGCTTAATGAGCTCCACTTTCGCTTGCTCAATTTGTTTACCAGAAGCCGGTTTGACGGGGTAAATCACCGTCGTCATCAGCATCTTACCAGTTTTGTCGACAATGGCGATCTTGGCACCTGTTCTAAAGGCCGGGTCAAAACCAAGGACAACCTTGCCTTTCAGCGGTGCGACAAGCAAGAGATTCCGCAGGTTTTTACCAAAGGTTTCAATCGCACCATCTTCCGCACGCTCTTTGAGCTCAGCACGGACATTGCGCTCCATAGCTGGGATGATCTTTGATTTGAGGGCTTCGTTGATAGCTGTTTTCAGGTAAGCATTGGTTTTAGCGTTGTAGCGACTCTCAAACATAAGCGTCATCTTATCGACATTATGCTCAAACTTAACCGTCAAAATCCCAAGCTTTTCACCACGGTTAACCGCCAAAACCCGATAATTCGGGATTTCAGACAGTTTATCCGAAAAATCATAGTAAATCTGGAAGACATTTTTCTCATCCAAACTACCATCTTTTTCAGTTGTCATTAAACGTGAATTTTGTTTAATCTCATTCAACACCCAAGCCCGCATCTTCACATCTTCAGAAATGGCCTCAGATAAAATATCAAGGGCTCCTGAGATAGCATCACTAGCTGATGGGACCTCTTCGTTTAGATAGCCTTCAGCACTTGTTGCGACGTCACCATTTTGCATGATGACCTTGGCCAAACCAAATAAACCACGCTCCTTAGCGATCATCGCTTTCGTCCGACGTTTGGTTTTATAAGGGAGGTAAAATTCTTCAACTTCTGACAATTTTTCAGCCGCTAAGATATTCTTCTTGAGGTCATCTGACAGCTTACCCAGTTCTTCAATTTTCGTAAGAACTGCCGTTTTACGCTCATCTAATTTGATGGCACGGTCATTTTCGTCCACGATGGCCTTGATTTGAACCTCATCCAAATCACCTGTCGCTTCTTTCCGGTAACGCGCGATAAAGGGAATGGTATTGCCTTCGCTAGTTAGGTCTAAAACCTGCTGGATTTGCTTAGGTGAAATTGACAATAAAGCTGAAATTTTCTCGATTTGTTCATTAGTTTTCATTATGCTATTATACCAAAAAAAGGCCTGCTCTGCCTTTTTTTTCTATTTTAAAGTAAGCAAAAAGCCTTATAGATAAAATGTTTGTATGGCTTTATTGGTCATAACCTACAGCCCCTTCCATTTAGGATTTTTAATATCCGTATAATCACAAATACTGTTATACCTAGGGCTATAGAGATTTTTTAGAAATAAAAACTCATATATTAAGCTATATTTTTACAAATAGATAGTATTTAGATAATATTCTTATTACTATCTGTTTCTTGTTTTGTATTTTTTAACATCTCATATCTGACATCATACACAAATAACAATATTTGTTTTTTATTAAATGTAAATATTAGAGATACAAGATAAAATAAATATATAACGAGACCTAAGGATGCTAATAAATCGCATATCCTCAACATAACATCTTGTTGGGTTATTCCAGAAATATCAGTCAAAAACGTACTTACTTCTTTCTCTGGCAATTCTTTTATAAAAATGTCAAAAAATTTAACAAGTAAATTAAATACTCCGCCTATAATTAATACCAACAAAGTTACAAATACTCCTGTAGCCCATGTTGCAAAAATCCTTGTTTTATTTATATATTTTTCTAATTCATTTATCGTTTCGTTGATAATTTCTATATTTGTATCAGGAGAATCTAACATTTTTTCAATAGCTTTTAGCTTCATTTTCTCATGATTCTTCTTGCACCTTTTTGAATAAAAATAGCAAACTCCTGATATTATGATCATTGTTAATATAATTGGTATATTGGCACTATTTTGTTTATCAACTGCTAATATTATATATATTATGCAGACTATCATAACAAACAGAGAACCATAGTAAGAACTCTTTTCTTCCCAACCAAACATTTTATAGTCTTATAATATTTTTTTCCTTATTGCTTTATAATAATCACTCATTATAATTATATCCTCAATATTCTATTATACTCATTATATCAAAAAAAATTTAAAATAAAAGCCCGTCCTAGGACGGGCTAAACTTAAATAGAAATATCAGTTTCAGTTATTCTAATTTATTTTGTAGCTTTCACCACCAAAACCATATACTCTTTAAAAGCTGTATCAGGATTGATTTTGACAATATTGCACCTTTTATCCTTCCACTTCACCAACATTTTATTAGTGATAACCTGTTTCTTAATTTGAGATATCACAATTCCATTGTATCTTCAAAGGTAGTACCTTTATAATCTTTAATATTTTGAGCACGTATTTTAATTTTAACCCAACATGAAAATAATTCTGTTTCAGTTTCATCTGACGGATCTGGTCCATTTACTGATTCAATTTTTATAAAAGTAATATGGTCATTCAATTCATTAGTATTTTTAATGAGTGGCATAATAAGCATATCGCATTTGCTGGATCAATGACCGTACTGTGATTGGTATACCCTCACTATTTTTTTATCGATTTAAATATAGTGACACCGACCAATCAAACTACTTGTAATTTTCAATCTTGCACTCTATAGATATATTGAAACATTTAAAAATTATCGATATTTCGATATACGGCTTGCTCCCTAATGTTTTAAGCCGGGCCATTAATAAATGAGGTTTAAAAACGATTAGGGTATGAAGACTTTAAAACGGTCATGAACATTTATAACTACGTTAGATCACAACAAGATGAAAATACTCGTCAAAAGCTCGCAGATTATTTAAACTCCTGACAAATAGATAGCATTTATAAAAACACGAAACACAAAAAACAAAAAGAACGCTCTCATATCAACGTTCTTTTATAATATAGTTAAACTAACCCACAGACCCTTCCATTTAAGCTTTTGATATCCGTATAATCACAAATACTGTTATATCAAGGGTTATAGAGATATTTCCGAGGATAAAAACTCATATATTAAGCTATATTTTTACAAATAGATAGCATTTAGATAGCATTTTTATACGTAAGTATAGAAAGCCCTTGCTTTTTTTAATATACTACTTTTAAGTAACGGTAAAAAAATTGGCACAAGCTGGACATCTTTTATTACCTAGCCTTGTTCCTCTTGGAGCTTGTGTCAAATGCACTAATTTTTTATCTAGATCCCAACAATTTGAACAATATGGATTTTCATCATCCTGTAAATAATATGCTCCATTCTTAAAGCTTAAGTTCCCAGATATTTCATTAGCTCTTTCAATCTCTTCAAACTTCAATCTTAGTTCTCTATTTTCATCTAAAATTGAGTATGCTTGTTGCTGTAATTCCATTAGTGTACCAATTGCTTGTACGTTGTCAATTCCTATCAATACATCTTTTAAAGTTGAAAAACTATCGGTTATTCCCATTACATTACCTCACTTCTCTATTGCATCTATTATACCAAAAAACACGCCGTAAGACGTGCTAACTTCTAATTTTATATCTTTCACCACCAAGACCATATACTCTTTAAAAACTGTATCAAGTTTGACTTTAACTTACCTTTCCTTTGACCTCCTCGCATACAAGTGTGTCATATTCTTTTTCAGATACATCTCTATAGATCTCTTTCACAGAATAAGTCTGAGTATCTGAATCAAAGGTCAAATAATCACCATGAGAAATTACATTTTTTTGGTAGTGTCTAATAGCTACTTGGACTTTGTTGTCTGCCCAATTTGCACCACCAGTATAAGTATTTGTTACTGATCGTTTTAATACTTTACCCCAAATGGTAGCTTTATCTTCATATCCAATAACTACTGTATCACCAATCTTATTTTTTCCATATTTTGGCTGTTTAAAGTGGATTCTACTCGTCAATTCATTCACATTCTTAATGAGTGGCATAATAAGCACCTCGCATCTGCTGGATAAGCGATTGAACCGTGATAGGCATACGCTCACTAGTTGCTTCTTGTCGGTTTAAATACCAATGTTGCGCTAATAGCGACACCGACCAATCAAACTGCTTGTAGCCCTCAATCTCCCCCTCTAAGGCTTCACTATCTATGGCACTCTTAATATATGAACTTGCTGTATAAATTAATTGATCGATTAAATCATCATCTAAATCATGATCGATACGCAGACTATTTTTTACATCTTCTATTTTTACCACTATTTACCTCTTTCTATATTGCCCAACGTTGGGCTTTTTAAAATAGGACAACGTTGTCTTATTTAGGAACAACCGCACGTGCGGTTTCTGATATTGTAGAAACAATGAATAGGTTAGTTTTTGGCAAATGTTGCAACGTTGCAATATTCAAATATGACTATATCGTCAAATTCTGCCACGTGGCGGAATTTAAATGCGACCACGTGTCCGTATTTGTGAACGTTCACACATTACGCCAAATTCTGACTCGGGTCATAATTTACTGTTTCCAGTCTAAATGACTGAACGTTTAGTCATATTTCCAAACGTTGCCAAATGTTGACACGTGGCAACATTTAAACAAAAAAGAAACGTACCATAAGCACGCTTCCTTGTCTGTTATACGCCTGCTGGTGTCAATTCAATATAAACAGATGCGTTTTTATCAATTTTCTTATAGTCATTGCGAACAATCACCGCAAGACCTTGTGAATAATAATCGAATTTCTCCCATTGTGTTGTCACTTGGTTACGACGTGCCACAAATACAGACTGTGCAATATCACCCATAATCATTGGAAAAGTTCCAACTTTTGGATTGGCAAACAAAGCATCCGCAATCAATACCACTGGCATACCAAACAATGACTTACCACTAGGCGCTGTTACATCTGACTGTAAGAGATAGCGACCATCTGAATCTTTCAAAGTATCTAAATGATTAAATCCGCTTTGATTGAGGATCACCATTTTATTAAGCGCTGGATCAAGTACAACATTATTAATTTGTTTCAAGTCGTCTAAAGTTGCGATTGCTTTTTTAGTGAAAGTTTTCAATAAATCAATAATATGCTTATTATCAGTATTTTCCACAAGCTTAACTAATTGGGCTTTGACTTCTTGAACAATCGGTACTTGTGAATCTTCAATGACTTCATTAGACAAAGCGATTTTACCAGCTCGGGTTTCTACCTTATACTCAACTTGTGTAAACATATCCGCATCAATATCACCAATTTCAGCCAATTCAGCTTTAGTTGCTAAAACTGCTTGTTGGTTAGTTGCTACTGGGTATTTACCTTGACCATTTGAAACAGTTTTAACTGTCGCATATTGGGCTAAATTGTAATTTGAGCGTTTAAGATCGAATACTTCCCCAATAATTTCTTGTGGCACTACCGCAGCCGCATTTTCAGTTGTGATGCCATCACGTTCTTCACCTTGTGAACGGATATAATTTTCATAGCCACGGATTTCAGTTTGTTTGTTGTCAATTAAAGTTTTTTCCATTGTTTTATTCTCCTTTTGTGTCTTAGATTTCGATTCTAAGGCATTTTCGTTGCCATTTGCTTGGTTGTTATCCATAAACGCTTCATAAGAACGCTTATCTACTTGAACATTTGTACTATCATAAGCTGGGATAGTCACAACACTAATTTCATTTAATGCTTTCATTTTTTCAATAGATCGCACCGTACTACCATCTTCTGCTTTGTCGAATGAGTCCACTCCCAATACAAAACCAAAACTCATGGCATCCAAAATCTTTTTTGAGACATTCTCATAGACATCATTTGCATAAGAGGTATTGGGCAGGTCAGCTTCAAAATGTAACCCTACTTCATCCACCTCTAATTTAAGTGTATTGGCTTTAGTACTAGCCAATGGCTTAGAATAATCATGCCCATATAGCAGAAATACATTTGATAAATCTACTTCTTTTAAAGCTTCTGGTGTAATGACTTCCACAAAGCCACCTAAATCTTTTGAGGGCTGGCCAAACTTCAAGGCATAGCCTGATATTTTCTTACCTTCACCTTCTGTTTCAGTTTGTGGCGCATCCGCTGATAAATCAGCTTCCTCCGTCAATCGTTTCTCTTATTCCATTTTTCTCCTCTTTCTCACTAAATTGATACTTTTCAAGGGCATCAAGATAAGTGTAATTTAAGCTAGTAAGTAATCTATCCCCGCCATCTAAAGACGGCATCCCCAATTTTCCACGACCTTCATTTATTGTAATCAATGAACCTTTAACCTGATCCAAAATATTTTTAACCATTGTATCTGGGTCAGATTCCAATAAGCGATCCGTGTTAAACCTGAAATTTTCGGCAACATCAGACTTTAATTTTCCATCAAATTCACTAACAAACACATTGAAATAGTGAATAAGCGTATTTTGAATATACATCAGATTACTTTGAACACTACTTGAATGTGCATTCTCAACACCTAGTCTCTCAGATGGAATGCCAAACGCTTTAGAAATTTGCTTAGTCGTCCAGTCACTAGAATTAACTAGTTTTAGAACATCCGTATTGATTTCTAGTGTCTGATAGTCCATAGTCTCATCAAGAATAATTGTACGTAAGGCATTATCGCCATTGGATGCACTATTAGCTTCCTCAAATTTTTCACGTATCGCTTGCTTGGCTTTACCATCTAAATCTGACTTATGGACTTTCAAAATACCACTACCATTAACACCTTTTGAGAAGAAACTAAACCACGTTTTATTTCCAGCATGTTGGATCTTCATTTCATCACGTAAGGCATATAATGGTGAAATACCAGTCAAGCCATCTTGTGAGAAATACTTGAAATGGAGTATATCTTGATTATTTAGACGGCGTTTACTGTCACCAACCGTATAATAGACCTTGCCATTATCAGCTTGTTTGACGGTTACAGATGAATTAGGTAATAGATGCAACTCCGATATTTTATTATCTTGTCGCTTGATTTCCGCAAAACTATTACCATTCAAAAGCATATTAACCACTAGAGCGAATTTAAAGTGCCATCCGTCCATCTCAGAATTAGGCTTCTCGTTCAATAGCTTTATCAATTCATCATCAGCTTGTGGCATACTAGCTTTAATCAACTGAAGCGGACTAGATGATATATCACTTGCAATAATCTTAACTGCCGTAAAGACATCACTATTTCTGATAGAGTTGGCACTAGTATAACTAGTAGTGTAATCGTCTGACTGAATACTAACTACATGATCTAAAAATGGATCTCCTGTAGTCGATTGAGTGTTTCCTGTTTTAAAAAATGACATTCTTTTAACCTCCTTTCTTTTCAAAATTTATTAATAATGCTAACCCAATAAGCGTGATGCCCAGCGCTAACAAACCATAATAAGCATTTGTCAGAAAGGATATAGCAAGATTAACAGCCATCAATCCTAGTAATAATAAGAGTGTATGGATATGACTAGAAAGAAAATTCTTCACTTTTATAAAATTCATTATCAGCTTTACTCCCTTCTGTTTTGTGTTGATGATCCATTGCAAATACATAAGCATTAATTAAAGCAGCGATTGGGTCAATTTTGTTTGAGTTTTTAGACTTGTTTATCTGAATACCGTTATTATCAACTTTAGTAATTGCATTATTAACCGCATGAGTTAAAATAGTGTTTTTCTTGTGGATCACATTACCTTGATAAACCTGTTCCCTAAACGTTCTAGTTGGTACATTCAAAGTCAGCGTACCTTGCCGAACTTCTAGCATAGGATAGTTCGCTTTTTCAGCTTTAGCAATTAAGCTATTAGCATTATAAGGATCATAACAGATACCTAGACACTCAAAGTCATTATCACCAATTAAGCGTTGAATAAACTCAAATACTTGATCATAATCAACAATACCGCTTTCTAATTGGGTAATAGAACACTCGCCCTGCTTCTCCAATTCTTGATAAGCTAGTCCATCACGATTTTCTTTATCTTGTAAGCCGTATTTAGTAGCCACAAATGAATGAGAATCACAATATAAACGCCCATCTTCTAAAGGTACAATCCATGAAACGCTGGTTAAATCATCCGTTTTAGATAAGTCAATCCCTATATAAACTGGTTGACCTTTAACAGAAACATCCGCCACTTCCGCATCTTGCCAATCTTCAGCAGATAAGAAACTATCTTCACTAGCTTGTCGCCACATATTGAAATTTTTAACCAATACAGAATTAAGACTATTTTGTTTTAAAGCCAGCGTGACATCATCTTGAATAGTTGGCAACATCACTTTTTTAATAGCTTCATTCTCAAAAATTGGATTGGCTTTTATCCAGGTATCTTGATCATGAATTTCTGTAGTATCATCAAGTTCCCATATCGCTATGAAATACCTATCCGCTTTTTCATCGCCTTTTAAGATACGATCAAGCAATAAATATTCTTCATACATTGGCACATTTAAATCTAGCCCAGCAGTACTAATCACACAAAGTAAGCCATTTTTTTGTTGGGTTTGACCTGAACGAATGACATTGTAAGTCTTTCTAGTCTTAGCTTCGTGCCACTCGTCTAATATAGCCGTTGTGGGAGCGAATCCGTCCAATGTACTGGTCTCACTAGCCAAAGCCATAGAGAAGCTATTAGAGGGCTTGTGAACGATTTTAGAGTTCATGATTTTAAGCTGTTGCCTTAGAAACTTACTAGACTTGGTGGCACTTCTCAACGAATTAGAAAGCATATCATAGCCCAATTTAGCCTGTTTCAAAGCATTTGATACAAATAGTACTTGTCTTGATTCTGCTGGCTCATTCTCTAAGATAAGCGCATTAGCACCCATGCCACTAGCTAGATAGGTCTTGCCATTCTTACGGGACATAGAGATGAAAGCACGATTGAAACGCCTATTTTTAGTTTCTTTTTCACGCCAGCCATATAATGATCCAATAATGAATTTTTGAAAGCCTAATACTTGAATAGGTTTACCATCAGTACTGGGTAACAACTGCATGAATTGAATCGCTTTATTGGCTTCATCTTCATCATAATAATAAGGAAAATCAACCTTTTTCAAATCGTTCTCATGGCGTTCACAAGCTAACTTGATTTTGTTACTAGCAAGTAATTTACCAGATAAAACATCCTTGATATATTTATCCATTTGACACCAGACTTTCAAACGGATCAACTGCTGTATTTTCTTTTGCTTTATTTAACGCAAGTCTTGACCGTGCTTCTAAAGTCATACCCAAAGCACCAGCACTTGATTTCATATCTCTCATGGCTTGGGATTGAACAGAAATAGCTGGATTGGCACGTTTGACACCAGTATTTTCATTGGTAACAAATGTACCAAATTTTCTTATCTCGCCTTCAGCAGTTTTTATCCTTGAAAACGCCAAGCAATAAGAGATTAACAAACCATAGTCCGTTTCCGATAATGGAAATTCTTTTTTCATAATAGGCACAAGTCTATCCCACTCACTTATGGCACTTGCTGGCATCCAGTCAGGGGGCGTTATTGTCACTAATTCTCGATATGAGAACAACTCTTTTTTGGCATCTTCACGTTGCATTTTCTCTTCATTTGATATATTCATACTGACTTCTTCCAGTAATTTTATTGGCTTAGACATTTATTTATCTCCTTTCTAACAAAAAGAGGATGCACTACCAGTAATTGCTTACCAGTAATACATCCTCGGTTTGACCGTTTAGGTGTACTAATATAATTTTTCTTTATTATTTGTTTCCATATCACATATTTTGCCATTACGGATAATTAATTTAATCTCGCCATATTTAGGCAATTCAATTTCCTTATTTCGTCCGTCTGACAAGTGAATTGTCATGCTATCTTGCATAAAATCTCCTACTCTCTTATTATACCATTATAGTTTACAAGTGTAAACGTTTAGATATAGCTACTTAACCAGTTACTTAGTTTCAAAAAGGCTTTTTGTGAAAAAATGACCCCATACTCGTTTCCCATCAAACAAAACACCCCGCCCCTAACCCTTTAGGGTAGTGCGTTTACGGCGTTCTGCGCTTGTTTTTGTGTTATGATGCCTATGACATAATGACTTAAAATTAGTTTCATCCAGTCGCTTAGACCAATCATCACGTAACTCCACAATATGATCCACAACGTCAGCTTTTCGGATAATTCCTTCATTTAAACATTCTTCACAACAAGGATTGTTTATTCTATATAATTGTGAAGCCTTAGTCCATTCCTTACCATGATAAAACTTAAAGTATTTACCACCGATCTTTTTACGATTAGAATACTTATTACCAACTGAAATAATTTTATCTAATTGCTTGTGCTTATCACAATACTTCTGACTGTATTCAACTAAGCATCTACATCCAGCATGATTACATTGCTTCTGTGGCTTCATGATTTTAAGAAAGATTTATTAGTAGAAGGACTAGTGACATCATAGCAGACCACTTTCACATCAAATATCTCTTTATAAAGAATATGCTTATCCACATCTAGTTCATCCTGTTTATATACTTTATAAGAATTTCTTTTTTCATAATATGAAATGTCTGTTACACCTCGTTCCCCAACTTCCATAACAACTTCTTCACCAGCAATTTCGTAAACAATCTTCTCGATTTTTTTCATTTCTATTTTCTCTTTTCTATTTTATATGTTCACCCTTGCAAAAACTCAATAAACATTGGACATCTTGGACACTTGCTTATAAATAGCTTAATAGCAACGTTTCTAGGTATTATATTTTCGATATATTCATAAAATGGTTGGACACCTACTTGGACACCTCAATTACCTGTCCAACCTAGTGTCCAAGTGTTTTATTAAGTTTATTATTATTAACGTTCAATAAACACCGCCATATCAACGTTTCTATTTACCTGTCCAAAGTGTCCATACTTTTTACAGTTATTGTAGGGGTAGACATTATTTATTATAATAATCAAATTCATCCTTTAGCTTCAAATGCTTATATCGCCACATTCTTGTTGCATTTATACTTTGTTTTACTTTGAATATCCCGACCTTCTCTAATTGCTTAGTAAATTTAGGCTGTGACATTTCACGCAAACTCTCTTGATAACAGAATGATTGATAAGACTCATAGATAGCTTTTGAGGGATCTCCCTCATTTGATTCCATATCAACTTCACACTTCTCTTCAATAAACCTCAAAACATGATTAGAATCTTTAAGCCATTTATCTTTGACCTCCCGCATCTTATTTGATACAGTCAACTCTTTTCGGTCTAAAGCAGACTTAAACATATTCATGCTATATAAAGCAAGTAATGGTATCTCTGCTTCAATCGCCTTTAAATCATGCTTCCGTTTAAATGCATCGTCTATAATACAACCAAACGGAACAACATATAACCGTCTCTCAAACCCCAATGTGAAGTCATTAAAGGCTGGTAACTCATTAGCACTAAATATCAATTTTGCAAAATTAACAAACATAAAGGCATCTTTCCCTTTTTGTTCAGCAGATAATCGATCTCCACCAGTCAAGGCTTTTAATACACCAGTTGACTTGATAAACTCTGAATCAACATCCGCAAAGATATTAGCTAATTTCTGAAACAGATTACTACTAGCAAAACGATTTTGTGCATTTCCCAAATCTTGTAAAGTCACATTACTAATATTTTCATGGCATAGTACCTTTGTTAAATACTCTAAAAATGTTGACTTGCCATTAGCCCCAGCACCCTGTAATATTGTGATAGTCTGAAATGGTGCATAGCTCCTATAAAAGCAATAACCTATCATCTCCAGTAAATATTTAACACTATCACTATCCCCAGTCAAATCTTTCAGCCATTCTACCGTCTTAATCGGTACTTCTTGGGTATCTGGATCAATAGAATAATTGTGACTTTGCATAATGTAGTCTTTAATATCGTGTGGCTTCATTTGATTAGTATTCAAATTATAAGTACCATTTTTAAAATTTACGAGATAAGGTTTACTATGATTAAATGGATTGTCTTTCATAGTTTCATCAAAAATTTTAATCATAATAAATTTCTTGGTCTCGTATAATTTTTGTTGCGACCACTTGCCAACGGTTTCAAGTTTCTTGGTGATATAACCATCTAGGTAATCGCCTAGGCTATCCATACGCCATGCCCCTGTTGTTTTATCAAACCTTGCCCCATACGATAATTCATTAGATCGTATCATAGGGACTTCATCCATGATTTCATATCCCAAGAGAGAAGCATTTATTTTCAAGTTACCTTTTTCATCATAACCAGCCCATTTTGGTAACTCATCATCTTGTCGGGCTTTAGGTGTTTTTGTTGCTAAATCAATTAATTTTTCTGATGCCATTTATCCCTTTCTATATCATTTTGAATACACTTTTCCATATTGTGGTCAACTCATCATCATCAAGTGGCGGACTAGTTCTATTATTAAACGCCAGTAACAAATCCATGCAAATACTAGGATCAATACCAATTCTACGCCAATAATGAAGAATACGGTTAGTGTCATTATTTCGTTTACCCTCGGTAGCACCCTGATTAAATAGTTCCCATATTTCAGCACCATAGGTTCTTTTACCTATTTTAGATGCCATTTGCTTTTTAGGCGGTTTGTGGATCATATCAATTAACCAGCTAGGGCAATCAGCAACATTTGCGAGGGTATCATCTTGTTTAAAAGGCTGATATAAGCCGTCTGTGCGCTTACTTGGGTAGATAGGTGTAAAGTGTGTTTTAATCTCCACACCGTCCGCTATCTCGTTCACAATAGGCTTAGAGAATACCTCACTAGTCACTTTAAAGAAAATATGAACCCCCGAACCTGTTGGGGTTTTTTCAACATAAGTATCTAACTTTTTATCTTGACTATTTTCTTTCCATATAGCACTAAATGCCTTAACACCATTTTGACCGTCCTTGTGTTGGTCTAAGTCGATACAAATTAAATTACTGTTTTTAAGATTAATCAGAATATTTCTGTTAGGGATTTCATCAAACCAAGCATTTACTAAATCTTTATTGAGAGTACCTTCAGCAGTACCCTTAATAATCGCCCTCTCACTTTTACCAACTGGGTACCCAGCTATAACATGAATAGATTGGCTAATACAGAATAAGGCTTGTTGTTTTGGTGTCATACTGCCCCTCTCACGCTGTCCAATTAGATTTTTCTTCAGCTATACCAGCCTCGTACATTTTACGAGCAACTAAAGCGCCAAAATCTCTAGAATCTCTATATTTACTGCCACCATATAGATTTTTAGCAGTTTCAGTTTTTACTTTGCTATATAGCTCCCAAAAAGTATCAGATTCTTTAAATTCTTCATCAATCCATTTAGAGGGTCTGTGGGCTTTCTTACCCCGATAAAATCCTACATTATATGCAGACATCAAAGCAAAATAGACATCAAATTCTTCAATTTTCGAACCACTACTTTCATCAAGAAAGGCTAAACTGAAATACAAATCCTTAAATACTGGGTTAAATTCTTCAAAACTTGTATTTCTTGTCGTTGCTTTTTCAATTTCTTCACGTACATTTTTCATCTTTTAATTCTCCCTATTTTATGGTATAATAGAGGGTAGAGAAACGGCTATAAAACACCGTATAAGTAACCTTTATCACTGTCCGCCAAGACTTATTGTGATAAGGTTTTTTTCTTTACCCTGATTCATGTTCAATCTTCTTCTAAACCCAACAACTCAAATAATTCATATAAATTATTTTCAAGTGAAACATTAGCTAGTGTTTTAGCACGTTCTAACGCACTTTCAGTTGTTGCGACACCATCAATTTTGATGGGATAATTTTCACCATCTTTTAAATCAGCAATTTCACCTAATAGACTTGATAAGTCATTGAGAATTTCTTTTACATTTCTTGTTTCCATTGTTTTCCTCCAATATTAAACTTCAAATTGTGCCATCCAGGCATCTACTTTTTTCTTGTTGCAACGTTTCGTCTGATTGATCACAGAAACTGGAAACTCTAAATCTTTAATAAATTTAGCTAGGTTTGACCTTGATACTTTTAAATAATCACAAGTTGTTTCTAAATCCATCCAATCTGGAAAACTTCGTCTTTTCAACTCATTCTCCATTGCATTCTGCCATACTCTACTAGCTACCTCTGCCAATTGTTGCTCAACACTTTCTGACAAGTCTACTTCTAATTTCATTTAATCACCTCCTTTTTGGTTCTTTGTATTTCTTTGCGAATTAGCTAAAAAAAATATCATCTATTGTAATGCTCGGAAAAATAGGAATAAGCAAATTCTTAAATAAAACTTTTTCAGAATCCTTAAATGCTGTAGTTCCATTTTCTTTTAACCGATAAGCTTGTAAAGATATTCCAAATTCTTTAGCTAAATCTGTCTGAGTAAATCCTAACATTTTCCTATAACCAATAATCTTATTCATATCCCTCTCCTTTCTTTGTATTTCTTAGTACAAACCTATTAAAACATATGATTTCTATTTTGTCAATAATAACTTTGCATTTCTTTGTAAAATGTTGTAGAATTATTATTAAAGACAATAATTAGAGGATAACAAATATGAAAATAACCCCAAATGACCCTAAATCTGTTGGCCAAAGAATAAGAAATATTAGACAGATTCTCGGAGATAGTATGGAGCAATTTGCTAAAAAAATTGATGATAAAGCTAAAAGCGGTACAGTTAGCAACTGGGAAACAGGGAAAAACCTTCCCAACTCTAAAAGGTTAAAAAGAATCGCCGAACTTGGAAATGTTACAGTAGATTATCTGCTCGGTAAATATGATGCAAGTCAAGACATAGAAACTAAAAAAGAACTTGATAGAATTTGGATAAATTTCATTTATCGAAAAGGTGTTAAAAAAGATCCTGAAATACCTCGTAAGTCGTTACAATTGCTAGCATCAGTCTGCCAAGATAATCGAACCAACTTTGATGAAGATCTTTTTAATAAAATGTACGATATAGCACTGACTTTGAATCCAGTTACTGATTTTGAAAATTTATCTAAAAAATCAGTGATGAAAATATCAGATGACTAAATATAAAAGGGAATCTTATGGCTAAATTTGAACAATACAAAGATAAAAACAATAAAAGAAAATGGTTGTTCAGCGGATATATTGCTACTGATCCATTAACTGATAAGAAGATAGTTACATCTCGTAGAGGTTTTGACACAAAAGCTGAAGCGAGTATTGAACTTGATAAATTGAAAGCCAAGATATTAAAAGGCTCACGAAAAAAACGCTCAATTACATTTGAAGAACTATATGATGATTGGTTATTACAATATAGAAAAAGTGTTAAAGCATCATCGATAGCAACAAGTAGACGGTTTATTGAAGGTCACGTTTTACCAAAACTTGGTAAGTTAAAATTAGATCAGATAACCGTTTCTTTTTGTCAAAAATGTGTGAATGAATGGCACGATAACTATAAACAGTATCATTATATTAGACGTGCTGCTGCTCAAGTAATGAGTTATGGTGTCTCTATGGAGTTGATGAAAGATAACCCAATGAGAAAAACAATTCTACCACGAAAAAAAGAGGACGAAAAAGCACCCAATTTTTATAATAAAAATGAACTTAACGAATTCCTAAAATACGTTGAAACACTAGACAATTATAAATATTATGCCTTCTTTCGCTTACTGGCTATTACAGGTATGAGAAAATCTGAAGCATTGGGCTTATATTTATCTGACTTGGATATAGCCAATAAAACCCTAACTATAGGTAAGACAATTGCTGTAGATGAACACGATCAAATAGTATTACAGACACCCAAAACAAAAAACTCATACCGTACTATCAGCCTAGATGATAGAACAATACAAATTTTACAAAATTGGTTTAGTATTCAAAAATCAGACTATGAGAAACTAGGCTATAGCACTTCTACTTCTAAGCAATTAATGTTTAGTAACATGAGTAATGACCTGTATTATCCACAAGTTGTAAATGATTGGCTTGACTGGATATATAGCAAAGCTGAAAAAGATGGTTTAAATCTAACTAAAATCACACCACATGGCTTTAGGCATACTGCTTGTTCTCTCATGTTTGAAGCTGGGGCATCGATAAATGAGGTGCAAAAGCGACTAGGTCATAAAGACGTCAAAACAACCATGAACATTTATAGCCACGTTACACCACAACAAGCTGAAAATACCAGCCAAAAGCTAGCAGATTATTTAAACTTCTGACAAATAGATAGTATTTGGGATAGTATTTGTAAAAACGAGATAAAGAAAATCAAAAAGAACGCTGTTATATCAACGTTATTTTATAATATAATTAAATTACCCTACAGAGCCTTCCATTTCATAACTAATCAAGCGATTCAACTCAACCGCATATTCCATTGGTAATTCTTTCGTGAACGGTTCAACGAATCCCATGACGATCATTTCTGTCGCTTCAGATTCTGTCAACCCACGGCTCATAAGATAGTAAAGCTGTTCTTCAGAAATTTTAGAGACTTTCGCTTCGTGCTCAAGGGCAACTTGTGAATTGTGAATCTCATTAAAGGGAATCGTGTCAGATTTCGAAATATCATCCATGATGATGGTATCACATTCGATATGGCTGACTGATTTCTTACTTGCTGGATTGAAGGTCACCTGACCACGGTAGTTGACTTCACCACCACCTTTGGCAATGGACTTAGACACAATCGAGCTTGATGTATTTGGAGCATTGTGTATCATTTTAGCCCCAGTATCTTGGATTTGTGAGCGATTGGCAAAGGCGATAGATAACATCGTACCGCGTGCGCCAGGGCCATCCAAATAAACGGCTGGATATTTCATGGTAATCGCAGCACCCAAGTTACCGTCGATCCATTCAACAGTCGCATTGCTCAAAGCACGAGCACGTTTGGTTACCAAGTTGTAGACGTTATCTGACCAGTTTTGGATGGTTGAGTAGCGCACGTAAGCGCCGTCAAGTGCGAAGATTTCTACAACTGCCGCGTGAAGCGAGTTACTGTTATAAGTCGGTGCTGTACAGCCTTCGACATAATGTACGCTGGCTCCTTCGTCAACAACGATAAGTGTCCGTTCAAACTGACCTGTATTTTCGTTATTAATCCGGAAATAAGTTTGCAAAGGAATATCAACTTTAATGCCTTTAGGGACGTAGATGAAAGTCCCACCAGACCAAACAGCCGAGTTAAGAGCTGCCAATTTATTATCAGTTGGCGGCACCAATTTTGCAAAGTATTTCTTGAAAATTTCAGGATATTCTTTCAAGGCTGAGTCCGTATCGGTAAAGACGATACCGAGTTTTGTGAACTCATCTTTCATGTTATGGTAGACAACTTCTGACTCATACTGAGCTGAAGCTCCTGCCAAATAAGCACGTTCTGCTTCTGGAATCCCGATACGTTCAAAGGTTTCTTTGATTTTCTCAGGCACATCATCCCATGAACGAGCAGGTTTATCAGATGCTTTTTGATAATAGATGATATCATCAAAATTAACACCTGATAAATCTGGTCCCCATTTAGGGAGTGGCAATTTGCGGTAGGCTTCTAGTGATTTCAAACGGAAATCAAGCATCCATTCTGGTTCTTCTTTTTCAGCTGAGATGGCGCGAACGACTTCTTCAGTCAGGCCACGGCCTGTCGAATAAATCGGTGTCACGTCATCGTGAAAACCAAACTGATAGTCACCTAAGTCGACTTCTTCAATGTTGGGTTTGATAATATCTTCTGCCATATTTTTTGGTGCCTTTCATTTTTTTAATTAACGGTAAACCGTCTATTTATTGCCATTCTGCTGGACTGGTATAGAGGAAATCGCGAGCACGCTCCTCACCATAATAACGGACTAAAAAGTCACGTTTATAAGCCCAGAAGGCATGATCAGAGTCGTTCAATTTCTGACGAATCTCTTCTACTGTTCTCACCACAAAACGTTCATTGTGAATACTTGCAAGGACCATGCCTGTCACTTCATTTGCCTTAAACAAATGACGAAGATAGGCTTTGGTATGGTTCTCACAAGTATAGCAATCACATTCGCGATCAAGTGGCGTGAAATCATCTTCAAATTTCTTGTTCTTAATGTTGATCCGGCCATCATAGGTAAAGATGGCACCATTTCTGGCTTGACGCGTCGGTGCAACACAGTCAAAGGTGTCACAACCATATTCAACACCGAGGAATAAATCAGCAGGCTGTGCGCCCATCCCCAATAAATGTCTTGGTTTTCCTTCTGGAAGAGTTTCATTAATCCAAGTTAGCACGTCTGGCAATTCCTCTGGTTGAAAAGTCCCACCAATCCCGAAACCGTCAAACTGCTCACCATTTTCAAGGGTTAAACCGCCTAGGAAACCAGCACTTTCGCGACGATAATCTTCTTCACGGGCGCCTTGAACGACACCAAAGAGGGCTTGTTGTCGTTCACCTTTTTCGATGTGAACAGTGTTGAGCTCCGCATGACGACGTAATGAACGTTCTGCCCAAGCATGTGTCGTGTCGAGCGCAGATTTGATCTGCTCACGGCCTGCTAAAGGAGAGGTCAACTCATCGAAGGCCATGTGGATATCAGCTGCAATTTGATGTTGGAGCTCCATTGAATATTCCGGAGTCATGTAAATCTTATCACCGTTGAGATGACTCTTGAACCAGACGCCTTCTTTTTCAACCTTGGTCAGCTGATCAGCACTCATCACGGCATTTTCAGCTGAGCCTTTTGTCGTATGACTGGTCGCATCCAAGCCTTTTTTAAAAGCCATGCCGAGTGAATAAACTTGAAAACCACCTGAATCGGTATACATGGGTTTGTGGTAATTCATAAATTTATGAATCCCACCAGCCTTAGCCAGCAAATCAGCACCTGGACGTAACATCAAGTGATAGGTGTTTGACAAAATAGACTGGGCACCAAGGGCATCTATTTCAGCATTGGTCAAAGTTTTCATGGTTGCCGCTGTTGCGGCACCGATGTAGGCTGGCGTTTGGATGTCACCATGTGGCGTTGAAATCGTGCCACTACGCGCCAAGGTATTGGGAATTTTACGTTTGATATCAAACGATAAAGCTTCTTTATTTTGCGTCATTTAAATCTCACAGTGTCCTGATAGGTTGGCAACCTCAGAGCTGCCGTTGTTATTTTCCAAGGCTTTTTTCAAAGCGTTCCATGCTAAAGTTGAGCATTTGATCCGTTGTGGAAATTTGGCAACGCCAGATAGCAAGGCACCATCGCCTAATCTTTCTTGACGGTCATCGGCTTTACCTTGAACCATCTCAGAAAAAATATCTGCTAATTCAAAGGCTTCATCCGTCGTTTTGCCAATGACAGCATCGGTCATCATTGAGGCTGAAGCTGTCGAAATACTACAACCTGAGCCGTCGAAGGCGATATCTGTAATGGTATCGCCGTCCAATTTCAACGAGAGTTTAATCACATCGCCACAGGTTGGGTTATTCAAATCCACCGTCTCACCATCCTGCAATTGGCCGTGGTGATGCGGGTGACTTGAATGATCAAGAATCACCTGACGATAGAGGTTATCTAATTTAGAAAGCGCCATGGTTACTCCTTTGGTAATACGCTGGTCAAGTCGTTTGGTAGCATCTGTTTAAGTGTTGGTCACTTAAACACCAAAGAACTCCTTGGTTAATTTAATGGCTTCCACTAACTTATCACAGTCAGCAAAAGTATTATAGATATAGAAACTAGCACGGGCTGTCGCGGGCAAGCCAAGATGATCAATCAGAGGTTGCGCACAGTGATGACCCGCACGGACAGCAACACCTTCCATGTCAAGCGCAGTTGCGACATCATGGGGATGAAGACCATCCAGATTAAAGGCAATCACACCGCCACGGCGTTGATTATCTTCTGGACCATAAATGGTCAAGCCTTCTATCTCACGCAATTGTGGCATGACATAGTTCAGCAAATCTTGCTCATGTTGATGGATATTGTCAAGGCCTATTTCAGTCAGATAATCAACTGCTGCACCAAGTCCGATAGAGCCTGCAATATTTGGCGTTCCCGCTTCAAATTTCCAGGGTAACTCTTTCCAGGTTGCACTTTGTTCATAGACAAAGTCGATCATTTCGCCACCAAACTCAATCGGATTCATCTGATTAAGCAAGGCTTCTTTACCGTATAAAACACCGATACCCGTAGGTCCCGCCATTTTATGACCAGATAACGCGAAGAAATCACAGTCTAGGTCTTGTACGTCTACCGTCATATGTGGTGTTGATTGGGCACCATCTACGACCATAATCGCACCATGGTCATGGGCAATCTGGGCAATTTCCTTGACAGGATTAATCACACCTAAGACGTTAGAGACATGGGTGATGCTGACAAATTTTGTCTGATTTGTCACCTTAGCCCGCAGGTCAGCCATATCCAGTTCACCGTCTTTGAGATAAACGAATTTCAGGACGGCACCTGTTTTAGCTGCCGCTTGTTGCCAAGGAATAATATTAGAATGATGCTCCATGATTGAGATGACGATTTCATCTTCAGGTTGTAAAATCTGCTCAGCAAATTTTGCCACCCAGTTTAAGGCAGTCGTTGTCCCACGCGTGAACAGCACTTCCTTACGAGAACTGGCATTGATAAAGGCGCGAACCTTATCACGACTTGATTCATAATCAGCTGTTGCACGCTCTGCCAAGGTATGCACCCCACGGTGCACATTGGCATTATCATGCTCATAATAAGCACGAATGGCATCTAAGACTTGTCGAGGTTTCTGCGTTGTTGCTGCACTATCCAGATAAACCAAAGGCTCATCGTTGACGATTTGATCCAGAATTTGAAAATCACTCCGGATTTTTGCGATTTCTATGGTCATCTAGTCTCACTCCTACATTAAACTGCTCGTCTCTACCACTTGTGAGACTTAACGTTTGTCTAGTTTACTTTCGATCACGTCGATCATTTCTTGACGCACGGCCTTAACCGGAATTTCACCAATGACAGCGCCCAAGAAACCACGAACGACCAAACGCTCAGCAGTATCTTGGTCAAGACCACGACTCATGAGGTAGTACATATCTTCTGGGTCAACTTGACCGATTGACGCCGCGTGACCCGCAGTCACATCATTTTCATCGATCAAAAGAATCGGGTTAGCATCCGAACGTGCCTTATCAGACAACATCAAGACACGTGATTCTTGTTGCGCATCAGCACCTTTGGCGCCGCGGATGATGTGGCCAATGCCGTTGAACGTCAAGGTTCCGGCTTCTAAGATGACACCGTGTTGTAAAATATGCCCAATCGAATGTGGTGCATAGTTGGTAACTCGTGTATCGATACCTTGAATTTGTTTGCCTGAAGAAATTGCCACCGCTTTAAGTTCTGCGTGACTACCTTCACCGACTAAGTCGCTGTCAAAATCAGCAACGACATTACCTTCGTTCATCACACCAAGGTTCCAGTCAATTTGTGCATTTTTATTTAAGCGACCACGACGACTGATGAAAGTTGTCAAATTGCTACCTAAACGGTCAATCGCTGAAAATTTAACTTGTGCGCCTTCAAGTGCAATCACTTCAACTGCAATATTAGCTGTATTCTTAACGCTATCTTTGCCAAGGCTTTCAAAACGTTCCAAGTATGACAGTTTTGCATGTTTCCCGACAATAATCAAAACGTGTTTATTGAAAGGCACCGCTTCGTCAGAATCTTGATAAAAGAGACCTTCGACTGGTACATTCACTTCAACATTATCTGGCACGTATAAGACTGCCGCTGAGTTAAAATAAGCAGTATGGTAAGCTGTTAACTTGTCTTCGTCAAAAGGTAAGGCTGTCCCAAAATACTGCTCGATGATTTCTGGAATTTCTTCCAAGGCTGAATAAAAGTCTGTGAAAATCACACCTTTATTCGCCAAATCTGGTGATAACTGTTGGAAAACAGTTGTCGTACCGACTTGAATCAACTTAGGATTTTCACCTAAGTTTGTAAAATCTGGCACGTTTGAACTGTCAAGAGATTCAGTGATATCGTTGTTACCAAAGTTCCAACGGTCAAGCTTGACACGCTGAATTAAGGGGCGGTTCAATTCACTGATTTTATCAAATGCCGTTTGACGGCGCACTTGCAACCATTCTGGTTCCGCATGTGCCTGTGAAAAAGCAATAATATTTTCTTTCGCCATATTATGCTCCTTCTTAAGCTTCTTCTTTGTACTCAATACCAAGGTCTTTAGCGATGCCATGGTAACCTTCAGTTTCCAAGCGTGCTGCTAATTCAGGGCCACCTGTCATGACAACGCGACCTTCCATCATCACGTGCACCACATCTGGTGTGATGTAGTTCAAGAGACGTTGGTAGTGAGTGATGATCAAGGCACCGAAGTTTTCACCACGGATGGCATTCACACCTTTAGAAACGACTTTCAAGGCATCAATATCAAGACCTGAGTCGATTTCATCTAGGATAGCAAATTTAGGTTCAAGCATGAGTAACTGTAGAATTTCGTTACGTTTTTTCTCACCGCCTGAAAAGCCTTCGTTAAGGTAACGTTCAGCCATGGCTTCGTCCATATTGAGCAAGTCCATTTTACTGTCTAATTTTTTCAAGAAGTCCATGACACCAATTTTGTCATCTTCTTCACGTCCAGCATTCATTGCAGCGCGCATGAATTCAGCATTTGTAATCCCAGCAATTTCACTTGGATATTGCATGGCCAAGAAAAGACCTAAACGCGCGCGTTCGTCTACTTCAAGTTCTAATACATTAATACCGTCAAGCAAAATTTCGCCTTGTGTGACTTCAAAATTAGGGTTACCCATAATCGCAGCAGAAAGTGTTGATTTCCCTGTTCCATTTGGTCCCATGATGGCATGAATCTCGTTTGTATTGATTGTCAGGTTCACACCTTTAAGGATTTCTTTTTCCTCAACGCGGACGTATAAATCTTTAATTTCTAATGTAGACATAGGTTCCTCCAATTATTGTTCTAATCACTATTTTATCAAAATAAAAGACAAAATAACATTATTCTGTCTATAAACTTTTACATTTTTCGGCGTTTTTTAACCTCTTGACGGTAGTCACTATTGCCGATAAACTTGACAATGTTTAAAAGTGGCGTTCGGTTCTCACCCAAGACACCGACCAGCTCAATGAGTACCTCTAACCCAATCAAACTAAAGATGAGTAAGAAAGTCCCGCCCCAGCGTGATGACACGTTAAGAATCAAGGCGATAAATGAGAAAATTCCTGCAATCCCATAAATCACCAAAACAGCCGCATGCTGCGTTAGACCCAAACTCAAAAGGCGATGATGCAAGTGCATCCGATCTGCCTCGACCATACTACCGCCATTGAGCTTGCGACGGATCATAGCCACCACCGTGTCGGTCAATGGTACACCCAAAATCAGCATCGGTGTGACGACAGCCACAGCTGTTGCATTTTTCAAGCCTTGCAAAGACAATACTGAAATCATGAATCCCAAGAATAAAGCGCCTGTGTCTCCAAGATAAATAATGGCAGGTGGGAAATTATAGGGGAAAAAGCCAGCGATGGCAAAGACGAGGACAAAAATCGTAATCGGTAGATAGACGTTAGTCGTCCCCAAGAAGAAATAAGCGACCAAACCCATGGTTGTCAAACTGATAATCGACACACCACTAGCTAAACCATCTAGCCCATCAATGAGATTGACTGCATTAGTAATCGCTAAAATCCAAAAGATAGTTGCGATGAAAGACAGCCAATCTGGAAAGACTAAGAGTGGCCCACCAAAGGGGATTTTGAAGTTATCAAAATGACTGGTCGTGAGAAACCAAATGACACAGGCACCAGCGATTTGTCCCACCAATTTACTTTTGGCTCCAAGCTCCATGATGTCATCAATCAAACCTGTCACGGCCACTATACCACCACCTAAAACAAAGGGCCAAACATAGCTGAGATAGGACTCTTTAATACCTGGATAATTTGGCAAACCAACAAAGCGTGGCAAAACAAGTAAAGTGATGATTGAAAATGCCACAAAAATGGCAACACCACCAGCTGATGGCATCGGTTTTACATTAATGCGACGAGCGTTTGGATTATCAACCGCTCCGATTTTTCGAGATACCACCACCATAATCGGCGTTAAGATCAAGGCAATAATTGCCGTTACTAACAAAATAATAATATATTTGACCGTAAATGGAAATTCAGATAAGTTATGCATATACCATTATTATACCATATTCTTTTATTTTTATATGTGTCAATCTCATCTAGAAACCTTTGTTTAAGAGCATTAAAGAATCCCTTTTCCTATCTGATTAACGAGCCTAACATAAAAAAAACGACCTAGCACTTCTGCCCTGCCGTTATTTGCCATGACTTCCCTGATTGTTTACTCATCTTAACTAACAAATACTTAAATAGTTAAAACTGACATCAGATCCGATATATTTGAAATCGAATAAGTCGGCTGATAGGCCTTGCCAAGCGCCTGTTGACCAGATTGATTTAGCCAAACGCTCGCGATATCCACTTGATGAGCGCCTAAAATATCAGTTGACAAGGTGTCACCAACCATTAAAAACGCATCTTTAGTTTGCTCTGGATATAGCGCTACAATATGCTCAAAAAAAGCCTGCCTTGGTTTGGCATGACCGATTTCCTCAGAAATAACGATATGCTCAAAGTAACGATGAAAACCCGTTAATTTCAAACGCTGATATTGAGTTGCCGTCTTGCCATTCGTCCCAACCACTAGCTGATAACCCTTTTGGTACAATGCTTCTAGCACCTCAGCAGCACCTGCTATCACCGCATCGTTGACATTCAAAACTTGACGATAGAGTGCCTCTGCTGCGACACCATCAATGCTCTGACCAAAGGCAGCAAAAGTCTCTGAAAAACGCTGATTTAAAAGTGGCTGCGATTCTGCTCCCTTTTCGATTGCCTGCCAAACATGGGCATTGATTTCGATATAAGTCGCCACCCATGCGTCATAGTCCAGCATTGCTGTATTAAAATGCTTGAAAACTGTCGCCAATCCCTTTTTTTCGCCGGCTTTAAAATCTAACACTGTATCATCTAAATCAAATATAATCACTCGATAGCTCATATCTATTCCCCTTTTTGTCTTGATTAAATCTATTATAGCGCAAAAAATGAGTTTGTCAGTCTTTTTATAAAAATACATCTTAGTTCATCGCATGAGGACACAAAAAATAGCGATAACTCGCTATTTAACAACTATTGATTCAAACTTAAATTTGTTGCAGACTCTCAAGTGCTTCCTCACGGAAAATCGTCTTAGCATGTTCTAGCAAAGCTTCTCGTGAAAAATCAGACGGCTCACCATACTCTAACATTCTAGCACGTAGCAAGCTCACTTCTTTAAAGCCTTTACGTTTTTGATTATCAAGAATGGTTAAGTAGAAATGGTCTTGAAATTGAAAGAGTTCTGATTCTTCCACATCGTCAATCACAGCTTGGCTCAGTCTTACTGCATCCGATATTTTATTAAATTTAAGGATAAAGTAGACAAAGTCTGCATGATCATCCATGACATCAAAGTTAGGTTTGCTTGACATATTATCCATCAAGCTTGCCATGTCACCCATCTGTTCCATGGCTTCATCCATCATTTCTTGTAAGCCTTCTGACCCTTCAGGAAATTGCATGTTGTCCATGTTTAACTCTTCTGTCACTAGCAAGTCCACACCTTGTGGATGCGGGCGAACTTGAAAAGTCATCATGCCTGTATTAGCAAACTTGTCTTCGATTTCTAGTTCACTCACTAACTCATAAAAAAGTTTTTCAACCATGCCTTGATTGACCAAAAAGTCACTCATTTTTATATCGTGCGCCTTTAAATCTTCAAATGTCAGGGAAATTTTTATCGTTTTATCATTGATTTGTTTATATTCCATCGTACTAACCTCACGTTTTGTTTCAGAGTATCTCTTTATTTTGGATCCCCTGAACTCTTATTATATCATAAAAGCGCTAAAATTAGCGCTTTTGAGTGATTGGGGTTCTCATTTTAAGCTTATAAAACTTGGGCTAGGAAGTCCTGCGTCCGTTGTTCTTTAGGGTGATCAAACAGCTCGGTTGGCGTGCCACTCTCGACGATTTTGCCATCCGCCATAAAGATCACGCGATCTGCCACTTCCTTAGCAAAGCCCATTTCATGAGTCACGATGACCATGGTCATCCCTTCTTTTGCTAAATCTTGCATGACATTTAAGACATCCCCGACCATTTCAGGATCGAGTGCAGATGTCGGCTCATCAAATAGCATGACATCAGGGTTCATGGCAAGTGCTCTCGCAATCGCAACTCGTTGTTGCTGACCGCCTGATAAACTTTGCGGGTAGGCTTCAGCTTTTTCAGACAAACCAACCTTGGCCAAAAGTTCAATGGCAACTTCAACCGCTTCTTCTTTGGATAATTTGCCAGTCGTAACTGGTGCTAAAGTTAAGTTGTCAAGAACTGTCATGTTAGGAAAAAGATTAAACTGTTGGAATACCATGCCCATTTTCTCACGGTGTTTAAAGACATCCACAGACTTATCTGCAATATTTGTGCCTTCAAAGAAAACATCACCTTTAGTGGGTGTTTCAAGCAGGTTCATGGTGCGAAGAAATGTCGATTTACCAGACCCAGAAGGACCGATCATCACGACAACTTCACCTCTTTTAATCTGGATATCCAGGCCTTTCAACACTTCATTTTTACCGAAATATTTATGTAGGCTTTTAATTTCAATCAAATTTTGTGTGGTCATTTTGCATATCCTTTCCCAAGTTTTTTCTCAAGGAGATTGATGAGTCTACTTGTGATAAAGGTCACCACGAAATAATAAACAGCGACGAGCAACCATGGTGATAAACTTTGATAAGTAGTTGAACTTGTCGTTTGCGCGCCATTATAAAGCTCCATAACGCCAATCGTCGCCAACAGTGAACTATCCTTGATGATGGTCACAAACTCATTTCCCAAAGCAGGTAGGATATTGCGAATCGCTTGCGGTAAGATGACTTTCATCATGGTTTGATGTGGGCGAATACCGAGTGAAAAAGCAGCTTCAGTCTGCCCTTTTGGCACAGCGTTAATCCCGCCACGAACGATCTCAGCAACATAAGCCCCTGAGTTCATTGATAACACGATAATCCCTGGTACCAAGCGTGATAAATCCTCTGTCAGAATACCCAATTGAAATTCTGGCAATGGCATTTTACCAAGTATTTGGAAGCCGATCATGATTTGCACGAGCATGGGTGTGCCACGAAAAACTTCGATGTAGACATTGGCAAGCCAACGTAAAACATGAATCTTTGATAACTTAGCTAAGGCGATCATCGTCCCAAGTAGGGTGCCGATGGCCACGACAAAAGCTGAAATCATCAGGGTAATGATCAAGCCATCATTAAAATAAGGCAGGAATTTATCGATAAAATTAAAACTCATAAGATTCTACTTTCTGAAAATAGTGATAGATCTAATTATATCACAATATGCTAGCGCTTTACTTAAATTCTCCTAGATAAAATTCAATTTGACTACCTGCTTTCACCTTGGTTTCTGTCACGCCTTTATCAGCCAGCTTGTCATTAACCTTAAAAAGCCAATAGAGATTGGCTGACTCGATTTGAGAAATGCCATCAATCTCCGTGATAATCCCTGACTTTAGCGTTACCTTCGACTTTGATTCTAGTAAGTCTAGGACCGTTTCACCGGTTTTGATCGGGACGTTTTGATAGGTTTTAACACTTGTCTTGTCAAATTTGACGATTAAGGTCGCTGTGCCATGCTGTTCAGACTTAACAACTTTATGGCATGACGAAAGAAGGATGACTGATAAGAGACAAAATAAACTGAATAAAAATTTTTTCATAAGACTATTTTATCAAAAAAATGTGTTTGATTGTCAAATCTGCTACTGACAAGTTTGACAACTTTCAAAACTTTGACCATAAAAAAAACGCCAATGGCGTTTTTCAGGAAGATTCAATTTAACCTACAATGCGTTGTTCAGTCTCGAAGTCGAAGAAATGACCTTTGTTGACATTGAATGTCAAGTCAACTTCATCGCCTGGTTGACGGAAGTCACGTGCATCTACTTTTGATACAAACTCAGTGTCACCAATCTTAGAATAAAGCATCGTTTCAGCACCGAGCAATTCAGAAACGACAACTTCTGCTTTCACATTTTGATTCGGGAAGACTTCTTGGACAAGACCATCAGCTGAGATGTCTTCTGGACGAATACCAAACCAAACTTTTTTCTTGTCATAGCCAGCATTTTTAAGGACTTTTTGTTGCCCTTCTGGGATGGCAATGTCAAGACCTGCACCATTTGTCATGCTAGCACCGTCAACAGTGACTTCAAAGAAGTTCATAGCTGGGCTACCGATAAAGCCAGCAACAAATTTGTTAGCAGGTTCGTTATAGAGTTCTTTTGGTGCACCGATTTGCTCGATCCGGCCAGTTGTGCCATCAGCACTCTTAGACGCACTCATGATAACGATACGATCCGCAAGTGTCATCGCTTCTGTTTGGTCATGGGTTACATAAATTGTTGTTGCCCCGATACGACGGTGAATTTTTGCGATTTCAGCACGCATTGACACACGAAGTTTGGCATCCAAGTTTGACAAGGGTTCATCCATGAGGAAAACCTTAGCATCACGGACAATGGCACGTCCCATGGCCACACGTTGGCGTTGACCACCGGACATGTCAGCAGGTTTACGATCCAAGAGTTCTGTCAAACCAAGAATGGCTGCAGCTTCTTCAACACGTTTTTTGATTTCTTCTTTTTTGTATTTGCGCAATTTCAAACCGAAGGCCATGTTGTCAAATACAGTCATGTGTGGATAGAGGGCGTAGTTTTGGAAAACCATGGCGATGTCACGGTCTTTAGGTGCCACGTCATTCATGCGCACGCCATCAATCGTGAATTCACCACTTGTGATGTCTTCAAGACCTGCGATCATCCGAAGGGTTGTAGATTTACCACAACCTGAAGGTCCTACGAAAACGATGAATTCTTTATCTTTAACATCCAAGTTGAAATCTTCTACTGCTTTGATTTTGGCATTAGGATATACTTTGTCTACATGTTCTAATTTAAGGGTTGTCATTGTGTCTACCTCTTTTTTATTTGATAGGTTCATTTTACCGCAAACGCTTTCATTTTATGATGTGCAAATTGCACATCTCTCATATACAAATCGCCCAATGTTAAGAACGCAAAAAAACAGCTTGCCACAATAGACAAACTGTTTCGAGGGGGGCTAAGTTAGGGTGAGCACAGTTAGTCACTGTGTCGGGTGTTACGTTTGCCAAGCTTGAACCAAGTCAGCACACTCACAAAGGCAACTAGGATGAAGCCAAGGATAAGACTGAATGCACTTTGACTTTCACCTGTCTTCGGTAACTGATGACCAGTTGGTGGTAAAGCTGGTGTTTGAGTTACTGGTTTGTAGACGAAGGTGAAGGTTTGGGCTTGATCTGTGATCGTCGCTGTGATCTTATCACTGAGTGAGATCAATTCATAACCCGCGATCGTTGGTGCGTTACTTGTGATGGCATCGCCGATTTTACCAGTATAAACTGTAGCCGTTTTAAGTTCCTTACCGCTTTGGTCGACATAACGCACTGTGATCGGTGCAGGTTCGAGGTCTTTTGCAATGATCGTCGCTGTTGTATGCGTCGTCACCTCTCTCACCGTTGCGCGTGTTACCAAGCGGTTGAACGGTGTGAATCTTGTCATCGGATTGACATTGGTAAAGGTCACATCATGCACACCTTCTGGCAATTCTGCCGCATCTGTTGCCTTGTAAGCAACCCCATCCACAATGGCCCAGATGTCCGCATCGGGTACGATATTATTATCTTCATCATAGAGAACAGGTTCATGTTCTGGATGATGCCAAGTGTAGGTGGTATTTTTTACAACGGTTCTAACGATTGGTTTGGCTTCAAGACGGGCATAGTCATATTTGAAGTGGGCATAAAGTGTTTGATTACCCATCGTTGTATCAGAGATATCCGTGATGGCATTACCGCCACTTTCTGCATCAAACCAACCGAGGAAGATGTAGCCGTCTTTGGTCGCATCTTCAAAGCTTGGAACACCAACGCCGTAGGTATAGCTGTCTGGGTTGGCTGTGCTGTTTGTCCCACCGTCTAGCTCATAAGCGATGGTGTACTCTGATGGTGTGAAGCGAGCATAGAACGTTTTGTCTTCTTTGGCGGTCGCTGGGATGTTAGTGACTTTATTGCCACCTGTGTCGGCATCATACCAGCCTTGGAAGTCATGACCGTCTTTAGAAGCTGGATTAAAGCTTGAGACACCTGTGCCAAACTCATAGTGGGTTGGGTTAGCACCATTTGTCCCACCATCTAGCTCATAAGTAATGGTATAATCCCAATGGGCATAGAGGTCTTTGGTTCCTGTAGCTGTTGATGAGATATTGGTGATGCGGTTTCCACCTTTAACCGCATCATACCAACCTAGGAAGTGGTAGCCGTCTTTGGTCGCGTCCTCAAAGCTTGCGACACCGACATCATAGGTGTATTTAGCAGGATTAGCGCTGTCGTTATCTCCACCATCTAAGTGATAGATGATGTCATACTCATTTGGTGTCCAACGTGCATAGAGGGTTTTGTTTCCTGTTTCGGTTGTTGAGATGGTGGTGATAGGATTACCCGCTGTGGCATCATCATACCAACCGGCGAAGGTGTAGCCGGTTTTTCCAGTGGCATCTGCGAAGCTTGTGACACCGACACCGTAGGTATAAGTAGTTGGGTTGCTTGTTGGACTACCACCGTTTAAAACGTAGCTGATGTCATAAACAGTTGGTGCCCACTGGGCGGTGTAGGTGACAGTTGCGGTGACTGTATTTGCGACAGCTGGGCTCCATCCTGTGAAGGTGTAGCCTGTTTCGCCTTTTGGACTTACACCATCTGCACCTAGAGTACCTGAGAAGGATGGGGTCATACTGTTAATGACGCGACCGGTAAAGACGTTGTCATTGAAGTCACCGCGATTACCCTTGGTATAGCTGATGTTAAATTTGTATTTGGTGTTTTTGACCGTCGCGACATAACCTGTTGAAGCATCAACATCAAATTCTTCTGAAATAACTGAACCCGCACCAACATCATAACCTGGTGAGTTAATGAGGTCATATTCAGCACTTGGGGCAACGGTTTGGTAGAAACGATAAGTTCCGTCAACGACTGGACCTGCATCCACATATCCAGAATCACCGACAACCGTCGTCCAAGTGTTCGTGCCATAATCTGTCCAAGACCCATCAGCTTGCTTTTGTTGAAGTTTAAAGGTGCCAGCAAGTGGGAAGTTCGTATCCGCATCAAAGAGAGTTACACCTGCAGAACCTGCTGTAACTGTGCCACCCGATCCAGTAATACCTTCAAGTTTTCCTGTGGCTGTGTAATCTTTTGAGGTGTCACCTAGGGTTATCCTAGCTGTATTCCTGACTGTTGTATCCACAGCAACCTGTGGATAGTTTTCAATGATATACATTGAATATGAAACTATTTTCCCACCAATCACATTTCCATTTCCGTATGTATTGGTATAGAAAGCCTCTAGATCAGAACGATCACTTTCTGAATAGTAACCATTATTAATGGTATTGTTTGTCGCCGTAGTCACAAAATCAGCATCCAAATCGGAATATCTAAGACCATTGCTACCCACGTCACCCAAATATAATACGAAAGTGTATTGATCAAATGCATCCTTATAAAAACCATATTGATAGACACCTAGTCTAGCCTTGAAATCTGTGTAAGATTCCCCAGGGTTTTGGTTTATCTTAGTTGTAGGTACGTTAAACATGCTAGCTTGAGTAGATAAAATGCCAGAAGTTAAATTAGTAGGTATGTATACACTAGTCCTCATAAAAAGATTAGTAGGGGTTCCATTAAGTTGATCTTCTACATAACAATTAGACCTAACATTATAGGCCGATCCAAAACTTAATCCTAATTCTCTTACCCCAATTTGATTAACTGAGATATTCCATTGTGCAGTCGTATTTGAAATAGATGCTAGAAACTTATAGTCACCACCTAAATTATTTAATTGTCTTCGGTTAATTCCAATTTCCTTAGTTTTCCCACCAAAGGATACATTGAAAGTTCCTCCTTGACTGCTTGATGTTACGAAAGTATTCAAACCAGAGGTGAGTTCAGCTACGACACTCTGCCTACCGGTCACGTTAACACCTAAAATTACTTCAATTCTGTTATTAGCAATCCGCCATTGCCCTAAAACCACGCCAAGATTGTCTGTAAAATTGACCCATCCGCCACTTGTTGCAGTAAAAGTAAGTCCGGTCGTACTGGTCGGAGCAGCAATTTTGAACGTATCACCTTCATTCAAAGTGCTACTCATTGGTGCTAAGGTCCAATTAAATTTAAGCTGATATCCTTGATTAATTGTCCCTAAATTCGTTGTAGAAAGTGGATTTCCTGCACTATCCAACAAATTCCAGTCGTTCACCACGACTTGGTTAGAATAATCTACTGGTGCTGCCGCTGCTCTAAGCGCTGGTCTGACTTTGGTTAGTTCTGACGTTGTGTCAGTAGCCTCTCCTTCAAAAGCAAGCATTTATGAGATGTTCCCTACTTGAACTGCCTGTGTCACGTCTTGATTAACATCTGTTGTTAAAACGGCATCAGTTTGGATAACCGCATCGACTTGATCAAGTTGGGTCACTGTTCCATTAAATGTGAGTAAAACAGTTTGATTTTGGATGACAAATGAACCAACAACTTCACCACTCTTGCTTACGAGTGCTTTAGGTGTTACTTGTTCACCTGACCAAGTCCCAACTTCGGCATTTGCTGGTAGTTTGACTTGATAGCTTGAACCTGCGACAAGTTTCCCACCTTCTAGTCCTTGTAAGTGGATTTCTGCCGTTAAGGCATAGCTTGCGCCTGACTTGATTGGATTGTCGTCTGATACGGCTTGCTGATTTGCGTCCGTCAGTTGCCAGCTAGTGACTGGCGCATCTGGTGGTGCGACATCTTGGGCAAAGACTGCTGCGACAGGCGCAAAGATGTTAAATAGTAGACTTAATCCAAGTACGAATGATAAGATTTTTTGTCTAATGTTAGACTGTTGTGTGTGTTTCATAATGATACCCCTCTATTTCTAAATACAAAAAACTGAGTTTTGCAAAAGCGGAAAAAACCCGACTTTCGAAAAACTCAGTTACTAGGACGTATTGATAAAATTGATGTTGTAGGTTAGTGGGCTGTGGGCTGTGGGCATTTTCTGGGGTTGCTAACAACGGTCTAGTGACAACTAAAAGTTTTGGGGAACAAACTAAGTTTTTCTTGTTGATGATGATTGTCATTAGTCTGTCCTCCTTTTTGATAGATTTAACTTGCTTTTGTGCTGCTATCTTTTTTATCTTTTAATATAGATAGACTTATCCTACACTTAAATTTTAACACTTTACTCATTATTTTACAATATATTTTTCTGTTAAAATCAAGTATTTACCATTTTATATTCATAAAGTAACACTTTATTAAATCTAGATCTGCTCGACCTTTGCTTTGACTTAGGCTAATGTCCTTTTAAAAACAACAAAAAAACGCCTATCCCATGATTGGACAGTCGTCTTAAATTCTTGATTAGAAGGATTGACGCTTAGATTTACGTTCCGCACGACCTTGCGCACGACCTTCAATCCGTTTCTTGGCTTTCTTCTGTTTATCAATTTCCCAACCGATTTTTTTCTTGTAGGCGGGTTTAATTTTTTTCTTTTTCTTCTTCACAAGCCCGATCATCGTAATATCAAGAGCTTCTTTAGATTTCTCACGTTTTTCACGACGATCTCGATCGTAAGAATCTGTAATCTCACCATTTTTGATGACTTTTGGTGTGAATTTAATGCCTGTCTTTTCAAGTTCATGAATCGACGCATCATCAGATGGTTGGTAGAGCGTAATCGCTGTCCCTGTCATGCCATTACGACCAGTCCGGCCAACACGATGGACGAAGAATTCCAAATCACGGGGAATACCGTCATTGATGATGTGACTAACACCTTCAATATCAATCCCACGCGCCGCCAAATCTGTTGCGACAACATATTGGTAGTCGAGATTTTGAACGGCCTTCATGATCCGCTTGCGCTCACGCGGTGGCACGCCACCATGAATCTTCGCGACTTTAAAACCATTGTTGGCTAAAAAGCTGTGGATTTCATCGGCTCTATCCTTGGTATTGGCAAAAATCATAGCCAAGTAAGGATTCAGCGTTTGAAGCACTTCCAAAATCGCACTGTTATTCCCGCGACCCTTGGTCGAAATCAACCAGTTGTCAATGGTATCGCTAATGACGGTTTTCGTCGCAATTTTCTCCATAACAGGGTTGTTGAGATATTTCTTGAGGAAAGGTTGGAGTTTTTGCGGAATAGTAGCTGAGAAGACGAGCATCTGCACTTTTTTATCAAAGGTGCCTGCGATTTGGTCCACTTCATTTAAGAAGCCCATGTCCAACGTCATATCTGCTTCATCGATTACGAAAATATTGGCCGTATATGTTTTCAATGCTTGCGCATTGATCAAATCTAAGATACGACCCGGTGTTCCGATGACGATGTGGGGTTGATTACCGGATAACTTTTCAATCTGGCGTTTTTTATCTGTGCCACCGACAAAGTTTGAGATACGAATGCTATCGTCAAACTTAGTAAATTCTTGCGCAGCGTTGTAAATTTGCGTTGCAAGTTCACGTGATGGTGCTGTAATGACGGCTTGTACACCATTAACAGCTGTATCTAATTTTTGGAAAATCGGTAGTAAAAAGGTATGGGTTTTACCAGAACCTGTTTTAGATTCGCCGACGATATCACGCCCATCAAGCGCGATAGGAATCAGCTTTTCTTGGACTGGTGTCGCCGTTTTAAAGCGGATGCTTTCTAAAGTGTCGTTAATGAATGGTTTAAAATTAAAATCTGTGAATTGCATATTTTTCTCGTTTTTCTAGTAGTCGTTCTTCTATTATACCACAAAAAAATCGCCAAATTCGGCGATTTTCGATTATGAGTAACCAGAATGGTTACTAACCACTAGTCTTTATTCTTTTACTTTTTTATAAGCCGCTAGGCGGTTATAATTTTCACTACGTTCTGTCATCACGTCAACTGTGTGCTGTAACATGTCTTGAACTTCCTGTTCGTCCTTCTTCACGCTGCGTAGGGCAGAGAAGCGCGTTTGGTTTTCAAGGAAGGCTGACATTTTACTAAAGTCGGCTTTTTTGTAGTCGATCCGCATCGGGTCTTTGCCTCTAGCAGCAAGGCGTGGATCGTAGCGGTAGAGTTGCCAGTAGCCAGACTCAACAGCGTCTTTTGATTCTTGAATGGTTTGACCCATGCCACCGCGCAAGCCGTGGCTGATACATGGTGTGTAGCCGATGATCAAAGATGGTCCAGGATAGTTTTCTGCTTCCTGAATGGCTTTGATCGCTTGCATTGGATTCGCTTCAATGGCAATTTGTGCGACATAGACATCGTTGTAAGAAATGGCCATCATGCCCAGATCTTTTTTCTTAGTCTTCTTACCACCGGCCGCAAATTTCGCGATCGCTGATGTTGGTGTCGCTTTAGACATTTGACCGCCTGTATTGGCATAGACTTCGTTATCCATAACAAAGATGTTAACATCTTCATCAGTTGCAAGGAGATGATCAATCCCTGCAAAGCCAATGTCATAAGCCCAACCATCACCACCGATGATCCATTGGCTTGGTTTCACGAGCATGTCTTCATCAGCCAGAATCGCTTGCAAGTCTTCGTTGGTTTCACCTTGAAGGGCTGCAGCAAGTTTAGTCGCACGTTGACGGCTACCCTCACCTTCGTCTTTATTAGCTAACCAGTCTGCTAACAAGGCTTTCGTTTCGTCAGAACCTAGGTCTGCCGCAAGTGCAGCGCTCACTTTGTTAGATAAGCGATCCCGCTTCATTTGGTTGGCAAGATGCATGCCCAAACCGTATTCCGCGTTATCCTCAAAGAGGGAGTTACTCCAAGCTGGCCCTTGACCTGCGTCATTAGTCGTATAAGGTGCCGCTGGTGAAGAACCGCCCCAAATAGACGAGCAACCTGTGGTATTAGCGATCATCATGCGATCCCCATAAAGTTGTGTCAAGAGTTTAACATAAGGTGTTTCACCACAACCACTACAAGCCCCTGAGAACTCAAGAAGCGGTTTCTCAAACTGAGACCCCTTAACTGAGTATTTCTTGACAGGATTGACTTTTTGACTCAAAGTCATGGCGAAAGCCCAGTTGATGGCTTCTTCTTTTTGTGTATCATAAGGTTTCAAGGCCAAGGCTTTTTCTTTGGCAGGACACACTTCAACACATAGACCACAGCCGGTACAATCCTCAAGTGACACTTGAATCCGGTATTGTAAGCCATCTGCGCCACGCATTTCACGTGTGATGAAGCCTTCTGGCGCATCTTTTAGCTCTTCGTCATCAGCCAAGAAAGGACGGATAGCAGCATGCGGACAGATAAAGGCACATTCGTTACACATGGTACATTTATCAATCGACCATTCTGGCACTTCTAGAGCGATGCCACGTTTTTCATAGGCAGTCGTTCCCATTGGCATGAAGCCACCCAACATACCGTTATCAATCAGGTCGCCAACTGATAAGTCATTACCTTCTTGACGGTTGATAGGTTCCAAGATATTAGTGACGTAGCTTGGTTTCCCAGTCGTGTCGCATTTTTCTTCTGGCACTTCTAGTGTTGCCCATTCAGCCGGCACTTCAATGTGCGTCAGGGCTTCAAATGTAGCATCAATGGCTTGCCAGTTAATCTCAACAATTTTCATTGATTTCTTGCCATAAGCGCCCTTGATTTCATCACGCATCAGTGGTAAGAAAGTCTCTCTATCCATGATGTTAGAAAGCTCAAAGAAGGCTGCTGACATGACCGTATTGATCCGACCTTGTAGGCCTAGTCTTTGCGCAATGCCTGCAGCATTGATCGTATAGAACTTGATGTTGTGCTCTGCCATATAGCGTTTCAAACGTTTTGGCAAATGTTGTTTTACTTTTTCTTCATCCCAAACGGTATTAAGAAGGAAAGTACCACCATCTTTGAGGCCTTTGATCAAATCATACTTATGGAGATAGGCACTGTTATGACAGCCGATAAAGTCGCTTCTATTGACATTATAAGTCGATAGAATTGGCTCTTGGCCAAAGCGGATATGAGACATGGTCAAGCCACCTGATTTTTTAGAATCATAGGCAAAGTAGGCTTGTGCATAGTAATCCGTGTGATTCCCAATGATCTTAATGGCTTGTTTGTTGGCACCAACGGTACCATCTGACCCAAGTCCCCAGAATTTGGCTTGGAAAGTGCTATCTGGTGTTAAGTCAAGGACTTCTCCCAGTGGCAATGACAAGTTTGCCCCATCATCCACGATACCAACCGTGAAACGACCTTTCATTTGATCATTTGGCAATAACATGTGGTCGTAAACCGCCACAATCTGGTCTGGCGTAATGTCTTTTGAGGCAATACCATAACGACCACCAATAACAATCGGACGATTTTCATGACGGTAGAGAACACTTTGCACATCTAGCAAGTGTGGTTCACCATCTGAACCTGGTTCTTTAGTCCGGTCCAAAACAGCAACTGTTTTCACAGTTTTCGGTAACTTATCAAGCAAGTTTTCAGCAGGGAATGGGCGATAGAGGTGGATATTGATATGCCCAACCTTGCGACCTTGCTTGTTCAAGTATTCAACAGTTTGTTGGATGGCTGGTGAAACTGAACCCATTGAAATAATGACTTCTGTCGCTTCTGGATCACCATAATAATCCGTCAAATCATAAGATGTGCCACGCAGGTCATTGATTTGTTGCATGTATTTTTGGACGATGGCGGGCATGCGATCGTAGAATTGATTGACTGTTTCGCGTTGTTGGAAATAGATATCTGGATTTTGTGCTGTTCCTGAGATAGTTGGATGATTTGGATTCATCCCTTGCGCGCGGAATTCTTCTAAAGCATCCCAGTCTACCATGGCTTTCAAATCATCATAATCTAAAACTTCAATCTTTTGTAACTCATGACTAGTTCTAAACCCATCAAAGAAATTCATGAAAGGCAACTTGCCTTCGATACTTGCCAAATGCGCCACAGCTGACAAATCCATGACTTCTTGAACACTGGCTTCAGCCAGCATACAGAAACCTGTTTGGCGCGCAGCCATGACATCACTATGGTCACCGAAAATACTCAAGGCATTCGTTGTCACAGCACGTGCTGCCACATGGAAGACACTCGGTAACAGTTCACCTGCAATTTTGAACATGTTAGGAATCATCAAAAGCAGTCCTTGACTCGCCGTGTAGGTCGATGTCAAAGCACCTGTCTTCAGTGAGCCATGAACAGTCCCTGCTGCACCACCCTCACTCTGCATCTCAACAACACGAACGGTTTCTCCAAAAATATTTTTTTGGCCTTGTTCAGCCCATTCATCCACGTATTCCGCCATTGTTGAACTTGGCGTAATAGGATAGATTGCGGCAACTTCTGTAAACGCATACGAAACATATGCTGCAGCAGCGTTCCCATCCATTGTTTTGGTTTTTTTCATTATACTTTCACCTCTTTTGAGCGTCTAACTGTTCCTTCAAAACTAATACGCTCAACCATTCCAATCATCGTTTATAGCAAGGCAGCAACAAAAGCTTTTAAGGTGTCAATATCGTCACCTTCAGCAGCATTTTCGATTTCCACTGTGTCTGCACCTTTGGTTGCACCAGTTGCTTCAAAAGCTGCCTCAAAATCAACGGCTGCTTGACAGAAAGCATCTGGATAGAGTTCACTATCACCGCTACCTACAACACCGTATACTTTTCCTGCTAAGTCAATGTCAGGAAGCGCTTCATAGAATTCTTGCAAGTTAAATGGTACTTCCCCATCACCATCTGTGTAGGTTGCAACCACACAAACATCGGCGTCTTCAAAGACATCTTCATCTACATCATCATCCGCATCAATAACTTCTACGTCAGCGTCTAATGCTTGGAATTCTTCTTCTAAAATTTCTGCAATGCCTTCAGTGTTTCCTGTTGTGCTTGAAAATACGATTTTTACAGCTGTCATATGTTTTACGACCTTTCTTTTTCTTTCAAATGATAAGTTTAAGTTTTGTGTTTAATTTTTTTCTATTGATTGGATAGCTTTTGCCAAACGCGGTAGAATTAGCATGGCAATCACACCGCCAATCACTGCTGTGATCAACTGTGGCATGCCAAATTGTGCCAGTAAAGCTACTTTGATTGGTGGTTTTTTAGCAACAAGGCCTTTCAGCACGACCGGTAAGATATACCAAGCTACTGCCAAATAGAGAAAGGCAAATTTGGCAAGCGACGAGACGACTGTCGCCACAATATAGCTAATCAGTGATTTTGACTCCTTGACATGTCTCACAATGAGCCACCACAAGATGACAAAAACAAGATTACCAAGTGCTACGACAGGTGCTAGAACTGGCATTGCCAAATGTCCTGTTACGACTGCTAATAGTGGTGTGAAAATACTGATCAAGATACCCGCCGGTAGACCAATCAAAAGTGTCGCCACAACTAAAATTAAGTTGACGATTGACCCTTTGATCAAGATATACTGGGGACCTACCATTAAATACTCGATAACGACAATCAGAGCTAATAAAACTGCTGTTTGGGTAAGCGATAAGGCTTTTTTACTCATAAATGTTTGATAGCTCACGTGTCGTGGAAACTACCAATCACCTCCTTCATTAAGATGTTGAGGCGACTGCACTGAGCCTATGAAAAATAGGAAAAGGCGTAAGCGAACAGCGTTCGTGCGGACTTTTATCTATTTTCCTAGGCTCAAGGAGCCGAAACTCAATTGGCTAAGATGCTGAGGCGACTGCTTTGGTGTGTAGAAAATTAGGAAAAGACGTAAGTGAACAAAGTTCGTGCGGACTTTTATCTATTTTCCTAGCACCAAGGAGCCGAAACTCATTTGATATAGTTATGTGATTAAACGCTAATATCTGCTTGCACAGATGGTTTGCTTAAAATTCTTGACTGTATAGCTGTGCTTAATTCTTGCAGTTCTACTTTTGTCAATTCTCCGCTTTTGATTAGCGACAAGGCTTGTTCAAAATCTGACATGATGTCCTCCTATATATAAGTGATCATTGCTAACGCACTGACGTTATTTCTCTACTGGATTTTTAAAGCTCGTGTGCAAGATATGATGGGCTTTATGACTACCTGGCGCTTCAAGAAATTCTTGATAGATGTGTTGGAGCACTGGATTTTCATGTGAGCGTCGCAAACCTTTACCACGATCCTCTGCATAGAGTGCTTGTGCGCGCTTAGATCTCAAATCAACGAAGTTACGAACAGAACCAGGTTGTACAGGTTGTCCGCCACCATTGACACAACCACCAGGACAGGCCATGATTTCAACAAAGTGATAGAAGGCTTCACCTTTTTCGATTTGTTCAATCAAGCGTTTCGCATTATTGATACCAGATGCTACTGCGACTTTAACGGTTTGACCACTCATCTCGTAAGTGGCTTCTTTGATCCCTTGTGTGCCACGGACTTCTACAAAGTCAACGGCTTCAAGCGCATGACCTGCTAAGGTTTCACTAGCTGTCCGCAAGGCTGCTTCCATCACGCCACCTGTGGCGCCAAAGATATAACCTGCTCCTGTCGCATCGCCTAATGGTTGGTCGAATGCTTCGTCTGGGAGGTCATTAAAGCGCAGTCCAATTTTGTCGATCATGCGTGCCAACTCACGTGTTGTCAAGGCAACGTCCACATCTGTGAAACCTGCTGCTGCTTGATTTTCACGGGTGACTTCGAATTTCTTCGCGGTACATGGCATGATGCCTACAACGAAAATATCTTTGGGGTCGATATTATTTTTTTGTGCGTACCAAGTTTTAATCAGGGCACCAAACATTTGTTGCGGTGATTTACAGCTTGACAGGTTTGGAATGAGCTCTGGATGGTAGGCTTCACAGTATTTGACCCAGCCTGGCGAGCAAGAGGTGAACATCGGGAACGGTCCGTTATTTTCGACACGCTGCAAGAATTCTGTTGCTTCTTCCATGATGGTAAAGTCAGCCGCGACGTTGGTATCAAAGACTCTGTCAAAACCAATACGACGTAGGGCTGCAACCATTTTACCTTCAACATTTGTGCCAACTGGTAAGCCGAAGGCTTCACCTAAGGTCACGCGCACACTCGGTGCAGTTTGCACGACGACGTGTTTGGTTGGATCTTGTAAAGCTTCCCAGACTTCTTGGGTCTGATCTTTTTCTGCAATTGCGCCCGTTGGACACACCACGATACATTGGCCACAAGAGATACAATCAACATCACCCAAGTCTTGTTCGTAGGCACTGCCGATGTGTGTATTGAACCCACGGTCGTTAGCACCGATGACGCCAACTGCTTGTACTTTTTTACAAACAGAGACACAACGGCGACACAAAATACATTTATTATTGTTGCGATACATATGAACTGAGCTATCATCAAACTCGTATTCACAGTTGTCACCATTGTAAATGTCTTCATCATCAACGTTGAACTCTTTACAAAGCTTTTGAAGTTCACAGTTGCCATTGCGGATATACGATAGACACTTACGTTCATGTGTTGATAAGATGAGCTCCAGATTTGTTTTTCTTGATTTGAAAACACGATCAGAGTTGGTCTTTATCGACATGCACTCAGCAATCGGGTAAACACATGAAGTTACAAGGTTATTCACCCCTTCAACTTCTGTCAGACAAATACGACAGGCACCGATTTCATTGATTTCTTTCAAAAAACAAAGTGTTGGAATATCAATATTATTCAGGCGCGCGGCCTCAAGAATCGTTGACCCTTCTGGCGCCGTGTAAGTTCTGCCATTGATTTTAATTGTTACTTCTTTCACTGACACACCTCCTTCTAGACAATGTTAATCGCATCAAAGCGACACGTGTCATAACAAACGCCACATTTAATACAGATTTCTTGGTCAATCTCATGCACTTTTTTGATTTCACCATTAATCGCCGCTACTGGACAATTTCTAGCACAAGCCGTACAGTCCGTACATTTATCAGGGATAATCTCATAGCGAATAAGATTCTTACAAACGCCTGCTGGACATCGTTTGTCCACAACGTGTGCGACATACTCGTCACGGAAATAGCGGAGCGTTGATAGTACTGGATTCGGAGCGGTTTGTCCTAAACCACACAAGGAATTACCTTTGATGTGGTCGCAAAGCTCTTCCATTTTATCCAAATCTTCAAGTGTCGCTTTGCCCATCGTAATCTTGTCAAGAATTTCAAGTAGCCGTTTGGTACCGATACGACAAGGGACACACTTGCCACAACTTTCCTCAACTGTAAATTCAAGGAAGAATTTGGCGATGTCAACCATACAGTTGCCTTCATCCATGACAATCAAACCACCTGAGCCCATCATCGAGCCGATTTCGATTAGATTATCATAGTCAATTGGGATGTCATAGTGTTCAATCGGAATACAACCGCCTGAAGGACCACCTGTTTGGGCTGCCTTAAATTGTTTACCATCTGGAATCCCACCGCCGATATCCTCAACGATTTCTCTTAGGGTTGTGCCTAATGGAATTTCCACCAAGCCTGTATTTTCAATCTTGCCACCAAGCGCGAAGACTTTTGTACCTTTAGATTTTTCAGTTCCCATGCTCGCGAACCACTCTGGGCCTTCGAGGATGATTTTCGGTACATTGGCGTAGGTTTCAACATTGTTGACAATCGTTGGTTGGCCAAACAAGCCTTTTACCGCTGGAAACGGTGGTTTTGGTCTAGGCTCGCCGCGACGTCCCTCGATACTTTCAAGCAGGGCTGTTTCTTCACCACAGACAAAGGCACCAGCGCCTAAACGTAAGTCAATGTCGAAATCAAAGCCAGTGCCAAAGATATCTTTGCCAAGCAGGCCTAAAGCACGAGCCTGCTCAATCGCAATCTCTAAACGCTCAACTGCTGTTGGATATTCTGCACGGACATAGATATAGCCTTGATTAGCACCAATCGTATAGCCTGCAATGGCCATGGCTTCAAGAACGGCATGTGGATTACCTTCCAAGACTGAGCGGTCCATAAAGGCACCTGGGTCACCTTCATCGGCATTACAAATGACATATTTTTGATCTGAGACACTTGCCTTTGCAAATGACCATTTGCGAAAGGTTGGAAAACCACCGCCACCACGACCACGCAAACCAGATGTTTCTAAAATCTTAATCACATCATCTGCCGAATAGTCGTTCACAACTTTTGCCAAGGCTTGATAGCCATCAAAGGCGATATAATCAGAAATTTTTTCTGGATCGATGCGGCCACAATTATCAAGCGCAACCCGCTTTTGCTTGTGGTAAAACGGTGTATCCATAAGCTTGTTCACAACCTCTTTTGTTTTATGGTCATGATACAAGAGTTTTTCAACATATTCACCCTTTATCAAATGCTGACTGACAATTTTTTTCGCATCTTTTGGTTTTACTTGATGGTAGAAAACGCCATCTGGGTAGACAATAACAATCGGCCCTTGTGCACAAAGACCGAAACAGCCTGTCCGAACCACATTAACCTTGTCTGTCATGTCATTTTTAGCCAACTCTTCTTTTATTGATGCAACAAAATCATCACTTTTTGAAGAAAGGCAACCAGTTCCAGCACACACCATAATTTCAAAATCAAAAGGGTGTTCACCTGTTTCTTCCATACGCATGGCAACAGATTGCCGATTGACATTTCGCAAGTCAGATAATTGCTTCCAATTTTTGATCAACTTCACTCACTCCTTTCTGCGATTTCACACTGTGAAATCTTGAAACATGACCTACGCTTCTTTTTGATAAGTCGCAAGTACCTTTTCACTTTTCTTTTTGTTCAATCGGCCATAGACTTCTTCATTGACCTTCAAGACGGGCGCTAAGCCGCAAGCACCGATACAACGACAAGATTCTAAAGTAAACTTTTTATCCTCCGTCGTTTCACCCGATTTGATTTTTAAGATATCGGACAAATCATCCAATATATCTCCAGCACCTTTGACGTAGCAAGCCGTCCCCATACAAATACTAATCGTGTATTCTCCTTTTGGTACAAAAGAGAATTGAGAATAGAATGTTGCGGTACTATAGAGTTCTTCTAATGGAACATCTAAAGCCTTTGCCATTCGTTCTAACGGTTCTTTTGGTAGATAGCCATAAATCCTTTGCGTTTCCTGCAATAAGGGCATCTGTGCCCCTCGTTGATTTGCTAAACGTGATAGCGCCACTTCGAATTCTTCTTTTTGACTTTCTGTTTCTACAAAATCAGCTTGAACAACCTTTTTTTCAATCACTACCGTCGCTCCCTTCATCAATTAATCTCATGTATCACTCACCTTCTACAAATTAAAAAGATAGGCAAACGCTTACATATTTTTGTTATACGTTAATTATATCACTTTTTTGCCACTTTTCTATTATAAAAAATGTTTTTATTTTAAAAAATAATATCCTAGATTACCTTAACAGCAGGTTTTGTCGAACATGTTTTACATTTTAAGTTCATGTTACTGTGTGTTTTTTATTAAAAATATTTCAAAAAAATAACAAAAAACTCTCTATCAATAGACAGAGAGTTTTAGTCCAAATTATTGCCAATAAGCGGGTCTTTGTTTTTCGTAGGCTGTGATTAAATCTTCATATTGTAACGTGATACCGATGTCATCAAGTCCATTGACAAGTTTTCGTTTCCATTCGGCATCAATTTCAAATGTAAAGTCACCTTTTGAAGTTTTGATGACTTGATGAGGCAAATCAATTTCAATCGTTTCATCTGGCGATAATGCTGCCAGAATTTCACGCGTTTCTAAAGGTTGCACGATGGGCAGAATGCCATTTTTCAGCTCATTATTATAATGAATATCTGAAAACGACCCTGCAATCACTGCACGGAAACCATAATCCTTAATCGCCCAAGCTGCGTGTTCACGAGATGAACCTGAGCCAAAGTTATCGCCTGAAATTAAAATCGTTGCTTGACGATACTCTGGATGATTGAGGATAAAGTCAGGATTTTCCGCTTCACCATCGCTTAGATAGCGCCACTCAAAAAACATATTTTTCCCAAAACCTGTTTTATCTGTTGCCTTCAAAAACTGTTTGGGAATGATTTGGTCGGTATCAATATTATCATTCATCAGTGGCACGGTTGTGCCTTTATAGACTGTAAATTTTTCCATTAGGCAAGCACCTCCCGTGCATCTACAAATTTGCCATTGATGGCAGCTAGAGCTGCCATGACTGGACTACAAAGGTGTGTCCGCGCGCCATGGCCTTGACGTCCCTCAAAGTTACGGTTTGACGTTGACGCACAATGAACGCCTTCTGGCACATGGTCAGGGTTCATCCCCAGACACATCGAACAACCAGGCTCACGCCATTCAAAGCCAGCATCCGTAAAGATTTTATCCAGACCAAGTGCTTCTGCTGCTTTTTTAACTGGTCGACTTCCTGGTACGACGATGGCTGTTAGTTTGTCAGAAATTTTGTGGCCTTTAACGATCTCAGCAGCCAATTGTAAGTCGCTGAGACGGGCATTGGTACAAGATCCGATAAAGACATAACCTAGGTCAATGTCGCTCGGCTTGCCACCCGGTGTTAAATCCATATATTGATAAGCACGCTCATCATTGAAGTCTTTGATTTCTGGGAAGCTTTCCGTAAACTCAATACCCATTTCAGGGTTGGTACCCCAAGTCACCATCGGTGCAAGTTTCGAAACATCAATGGTAATGACTTTATCATATACAGCATCCGCATCAGATGGTAAAGTCTGCCAGTCTGCAATAGCAGCTGCCATATCTTTCGGCGCAAATTCACGACCGTTAACATAATCATAGGTTTTTTGGTCTGGATTCATGAGCCCAATTTTTGAGCCAAATTCAATGGCCATGTTACAAATGGTCATCCGTTCTTCCATCTCAAGTGCAGCGATGGCTTCACCAGTAAATTCAACCGCATAACCAACACCTGCATCTACACCGTACTTGGCAATCAGCGCAAGGATGAAATCTTTGGAATAAACACCTTTGGCAGGTTTGCCGATAAACTCTACTTTCATGAGTTTTGGTTTCACTTGCCATAAGGTTTGCGTTGCAAAAACGTGTTCAACTTCACTCGTCCCAATCCCAAAAGCAATGGCACCAAATGCGCCATTTGTTGCCGTGTGAGAGTCGCCACAAACGATAATCTTACCTGGCTGCGCATTGCCTGTTTCTGGTCCCACCATGTGCACAATTCCTTGACGGTCTGATCCATGGGTCGCCGCATCAATGCCAAATTCTTGAACATTTCGTGCTAGTGTATCAATCTGATTTTTAGAAATCAAATCTGAGATATTGAAGATGTCGACAGTCGGTACATTATGGTCAGTTGTACCGAAAGTTAAATCCGGTCGACGAACTTTTCGCCCAGCCTCGCGTAAACCTTGAAAGGCTTGCGGACTTGTTACTTCATGAATCATATGAAAATCTACATAAAGGAGTTGCGGCTCGCCAACCTCACCCGTAATCACGTGGCGATCCCACAGTTTATCAAATATTGTTTGTCCCATAAAATACTTCTTTCTATCTAACTAACGCAACATCATTTACTTTTTTTAAAATGAACACGATGACCGAAACATCCAGTATCACACCCAGCCACCAAACGACTTGAAAATACCATTTTCTCGTTTTATGGTGGAAAATGTGTGCTGAAATAATAGCACCGATGCCCCCCAAACCAAATGCCGAAAGCAACAAAGTCTTTTCGCTAATCCGCCAGAGCCCACGCGTGGCACGACGTTTATCTTCAGCATAGAGCCCGAAAACCACCAGATTCCAAAAGACTAATAGCCCAAATAATACTTCTTTCATCATAGATTATCAATAATTGCAGCTGTCATTTCTGACAAGCTCGCTGTGCCTCCCAAATCTTTTGTTAAAACACCCTCTAGCAAGGTTTTATTGACCGCATTTTCGATGTACTGGGCACCAGCTGTTTCTTCAAAACTTTCCCGTAACATCATGGCCACTGACAAAATCATCGAGATGGGGTTGGCAATGCCTAACCCTGCAATATCAGGCGCTGAGCCGTGGATCGGTTCATAAAGACTAGGACCATTAGCCGCATGAGAGGCTGAAGGCATGACACCTAAGGTACCTGGGAGAACGCTCGATTCATCTGACAAGATGTCGCCGAAGAGATTTTCTGTGACGATGACGTCAAAGTCGTTCGGATTGGTAATCATCTTCATTGCTAGGCTGTCTACAAGTGCATGCTCTAGGACTACATCTGGATAGTTTTTTGCGACATCTTCAGCAACAATGCGCCAGAGCTTCGAGGTCGCAAGCACGTTTTGTTTATCAACTGAGGTCACTTTCTTACCACGACCACGCGCAATCTCAAAGGCAATCTTGATAATGCGCTCGATTTCTTCATAGGTGTAGTCATTGACATCACGCGCTTTGCGTTCGTTCAAGGTGTGTTCACCAAAGTAGATACCGCCAGTCAGTTCACGGACGACCACAAAGTCAACCCCTTCGATGATTTCAGGTTTCAGGGGTGACAAGTGTTTGAGGGCTTCAAAAATTTGTACAGGTCGGATGTTGGCAAACAGACCTAGCTCTTTGCGCAAGCCAAGCAAGCCTTGCTCTGGCCGAACAGCTGCATCGTTGTATTGCGGACCACCAATGGCCGCTAGCAAGATGGCATCTGCTGCTTTTGCAGCCGTTAAGGTTGCTTCTGGCAGCGGATGACCTTCAGCATCAATGGCTGCCCCGCCAAAGTGTTTGGCTTCGACTTCATACGCAAAGTTAATTTTGGGTGCAACGGCTGCTAAAACTTGAAGACCTGCTGCCATAATTTCTGGCCCAATCCCATCACCTGCTAAGGTTACGATTTTTTTCGTCATGTTTTCATTCCTTTTCGCTTCTAGTGTCTCTGCTTAATCTTCTGGGTTTGCTTTTTCAGAAATTTTTCTAGTAATAATCCCTGCATTTTCACGTTGAACCAAAGTGTTGGCATTGGCATAGGCAATAGCACTCGCCCGTAGGACGTCAAAGTCAAGACCGTTGGCATTGAAGATTGTGCCTGTATCATTATTTTCAACGGTGACATGTACTTCTGCCTGGGCATCAATCCCTTCGGTTATGGCGATAATGTTATAACTATCGAGTTTAACAGACTGATTGAAGAATTGGTCGATGGCATTAAAGGTCGCTTCTACTGACCCACTACCATTGGCAGTTGTTTCGATAACTTCGTGACCTTCATTTTTCAAGCTAATAGTCACCGTTTGAGTACCGTCATCATTAGAGCTAATGACCATGTTATCAAATTGGAAGCCTTCTGGATTTTCAACGGTCGTTCCTGCAACTAATGCACGAATATCGGCATCTGTAATCTCATGTTTCTTGTCAGCCAGAACCTTAAATTTAGAGAAGAGCTCTTTCATGTCATCTTCTGTCACCTCATCGAAACCAAGATCCTGAAGTTTCGTGACAAAGGCATGACGACCTGACAGTTTACCGAGTGGCAGAGAGTTTTTCTTAACCCCAACCAGTTCTGGTGTGATGATTTCATAGGTCTCAGGATTTTTGAGGACACCATCCTGATGAATCCCTGACTCATGGGCAAAGGCGTTCCCACCAATAACAGCCTTATTTTTAGGTACTGGAATCCCTGAGAAGCGTGAGACGAGCTCAGACGTTGCGAAGGTTTCATTGAGAACGATATCCGACGTCGCTTGGTAGTAATCCTCACGGATTTTAAGCGCAACTGCAACTTCTTCAAGTGCTACATTTCCTGCACGCTCTCCGATCCCATTGATCGTACCTTCGACCCGTCCCGCACCACCTTTGATTGCCGCCAAAGTATTGGCAGTTGCCATCCCAAGGTCATCGTGACAATGGGGGCTGAAGATAATGTCTCGGTCAGATGTGACATTTTCAATCAAGAATTTGAAGGTCTCATAGTACTCCGAAGGCGTTGTGTAGCCGACCGTATCTGGGATATTGATGTAGGTTGCCCCCGCATCCACCGCAGTCTGAACTGCTTTGAGGAGGAAGGCTTTTTCCGTCCTCGTCGCATCTTCTGGTGAAAATTCAACAATCTCAACGAGACTTCTAGCGTAAGCCACATGTTCCGTGATTGACGCAATAACTTCATCCGGTGTCTTTTTAAGCTTGTACTGCATATGGACTGGACTGGTCGCGATAAAGACATGAATCTGTGGATACTTAGCATTTTTCAGGGCGTCATAAGCTGCATCAATATCTGATTTGACAGCCCGTGCAAGACCCGTAACTGACGTTTTCGTGAGTGTCTCCGCGATCTGCTTAACTGCTTCAAATGAGTCAGGACTAGCAGCAGGAAAACCTGCTTCAATGGCTGAGATACCCCATTTTTCAAGTTGTTTGGCAATGGCAACTTTTTCTTTGATTGAAAAGTTGACGCCCGGAGTTTGTTCCCCATCCCGAAGGCTAGTGTCTAAAAATTCTATTTTCCGCATAATATTCTCCTTAGTTAAGATGTTGAGGCGACTGCTCTGGTGTGTAGAAAATTAGGAAAAGGCGTAAACGAACAACGTTCGTGCGTCCTTTTATCTATTTTCCTAACACCAAGGAGCCGAAAATAAATTGAATTGTCTAATAATAGTTGATAAAAGAAAAGCGTCTCACTTATTAAGCAAGACGCTGAACCTGTCCTACTTGATGAATGAACGCCAAACAGGACACAACAGTAAGAGTAATCTCTTAGTGTGTGCCCTTCACCAACAATCGCAAGTTTGTGTTTGACGTTTTCATTCGATCAACCGTAGAACCTTTCTTATTTTTATTATAGTTTATCGTTTTATAAGACACTTGTCAAGGAAAAAGCAGAAAAATTTTGAATTGTTAGATAATTTCCGACTTATTTCGATGCGATTACCAACCGCCAGAAGCTCCGCCACCTGACGAAAAGCCGCCACCGCCACCAAAACCTGTCCAAGTATCATTACCAGAATTTGAATCGGAGTTATCATGATCAGCAAAAGCTGTTTGAGGTGCAGCTACTGGATAGAGTAGGGTGCCATAATAATAACCGCGCCAGAATCTATCATGTCTGAAGTTATCATTCATGTCATTAAAATCATGATAGCGTCTGCTAGGCTTCTTTTTCGTGATTCTAAGCGCCATCTCCTCTTGTTCACGAGGTTTGCGGTCTTCCTTGTATTGTGCATCTCCTTGCTTGATCAAAGCATCATGCCATTTAAAATTGTCAAGAAACATCTGAACATTTTCAATCGTCGGTGGTAATTTTGTTTCATTAAAGGCATCTGCTAAACTCTCATCTGAAATAGATAAGCGTTCTTTCTCAGCGTAAAAGCCAAGTTCTAACTCCAAAATCGATAAGACTAGGGCACGGTGCTTTTTGAGATAACGTTTTTTAGCAAATTTCCGCCAACTGCTCACACTAAAAAAGCTGATGGCACCACCTAATAAAGCGATGACTGATCCTATTCCAAATGTCTTCAGAATTTTCAAACGCTTAACATCTGCTAATTCTGACTTGACAATTCTCACGCCTAATGACTTAGCAAACGCTTCTTGTGACTGTGGTAACACAACATCCTGACCAAGGAGCGCAATCATGTTTTCTGTTATCGTCTCAATTGCTTCACCATAGTTATCTGAACGCAGCATTGTCGTCACATTATCCGTATAGACCCATTTTTTGATGTGTTTTTCATTGACATACTTGGTCTTGTTCCAACCATCCCCTAGTTGAATCCGGTATTCATGATCTTTAATGGCAATCACAAACAAGACACCCAAATTATGTTGACTGTCACCAATCTGTTTTTTATTGAAAATATCACGCGCATAATCTTCAATATCATCCCTATTGAGCGATTTTACTGTCAAGATGGCATACTCCAAATGCACCGATTCACCAGATTTTGTTTGACTCGTCGCAAGCTCGTTTAGCATCTCATTTAGATTTTGAACTTGTGATTGACTTAAGACTTTCGCATCATCTTTAACATAGTTAGCCTCAGCATGAGCAACCGTCACACTAAAAGAAGCAACAAATAAAGTTAATAGCACTAAAAATTTTTTCATAGATTATCCTTTTTTGATTTCTAAAATAGAAAGAAGGTAGGCGTCACCAACTATTGACTAAAGTTTAACAATTTCTCATGACAAACGCAAGAATATAAAAACTCCTACTAACTGGTACGTTAATAGGAGATATTTATTGGCATTATTTTCCTGGATAAACATCTTCAGAGAACCATTTTTCAGAGATCTTTTGAAATTCTCCGTCTGCATGGAGCTCTTTAAAAGCTTTATTGATGTTATCAACCAATTTTTTATCTGACTTGCGAGCACCAACTGCGAAATTTTCTGAGTCATAACCCGTCGTCAGGATATGATAGTCATTGATCTCGCCATTTTTAGTTAGATAATAGTTGGCATAAACATTGTCAATCAACAAGCCGTCAATGCGGTCAGCCTTTAAGTCTAGTAAAGCTGAGTTGAAATCATCGTATAGCGTCGCATCATTGTCTTTGACAATGTCCATGAGAATCTTAGGTTGCTTGGTAAAGGCATCGTAGCCTGAAGAGCCTTGTTGGGCCCCCAAGGCTTTGTTCTTCATTCCCGCAACGTCGTCAATTTTACTTGATTTTTTAGTGACGAGTACTTGTTCATTTTTCATGTAAGGATTGGTGAATAGCACTTTTTTCTCACGTTCTTTAGTGACTGAATAGCCATTCCAAATGAGATCAATCGAGCCATTTTTTAGCTCAGTTTCTTTCATATCCCAGTCAATCGGTTGCATTTTAACCTTAACATCATACTTTTTGAAAACAGCATCTGCAAGATCAATGTCAAAGCCGACATTCTTCCCATTTTCGTCTTTGAAGCCCATGGGCACAAAGGTATTGTCAAACCCAATGACCACTTCTTTTTTCTTTTGGATATCTGGCCAGCTATCTTTTTCAGACTTTTGACCACAAGCCGCTAAAGTCACAAAAGCTGTTAAAACAGCAACCATTCCTAAAACTTTTTTCAATTTCATATCTCTCATCTCTCCTATGATCTGTTTGATCGGACTCTATCAGTCTACTTTAGCATTGACCTTGATGATGGTATCTGCGATTTTTTCGGCAAAATCCATATCGTGGGTCACGACGATTTGTGTCATCCCCAGTTTTTTATTTTCCAAAATGAGATTGGCAACTTGATCTCGCAAGGCTGGATCAAGTGCTGAAGTTGGCTCATCATAACCGATAATTTTAGGGTCAATCATCATGGCACGAGCCAGCGCTACCCGTTGTTTTTGGCCACCTGATAAACTAAAAGGATAAGCATCCTTTTGCTCAATGACTTCCAGATTGGTCAGTAACTCTTCAGCTTTAGCAATCGCTATATCTTTTGAGACTTGCATCGTTTTCATTGGCGAGAGCACGAGATTTTCAAGCACCGTCATGTGTGGAAAAAGTTGGAAATCTTGGAAGACAAAACCTAGTAGATTACGCGTAATCAGATCATTTAGCGCAACTGTTTCACCATCAAAAATCACTTGTCCTGCATCTATCGTTTCTAGGCCAGCAAGCATTCTGAGCAAGGTTGTCTTACCGCCACCTGAGGGACCTGCAATAGCAACCACTTCGCCACTTTTGATGGTCAAATCAAAACCATCAAAAATCACCTTGTCACCAAATTTTTTGGTAATATTTTTTAATTCTAACATTTGACCTCCTATTTGTAGTAATCAAACCGTTGTTCAATTTTCTTCGATAGAACTGTCAAGATACCAATGAAAATCAAATAAATCAAAGCAGCCATCATGATCGGTACAAGCGATACATCACGGCTCATGGCAATTTTACCTGCCCGCAATAAATCACCAAGTCCGACGACATAAATCAGGGAAGAATCTTTGACGAGGGTGATGATTTCGTTAAAGACTGACGGTAAAACAATTTTTACGACTTGTGGCATTTGAATGTATCGAATCGTCTGCCACTTGCTCAATTTCAACACCTTTGCTGCTTCCAATTGACCATTGGGCACGGCCTTAATCCCGCCACGGAAGATCTCAGCAAAATATGCGGCATAGTTCAATGAAAAGGCCAGCAAGGCTGCGGGGAAACGCGGGAGTGTTGGCCCTACCATTGGGAGGGCGTAGAAAATGATGATCAGCTGAACTAAGAGTGGGGTGCCACGCATGATCCAGACGTAGACATTAACGAACCATTTGACAACTGGGATCCGCAGTAGGAAGGCCAAGACCATGCCTAAAGGAATTGACAAGATGAGCGTTAAAACAAAGACTAGGACCGTTAATTTTAGGCCATCCAATAATTGTGGTAAAATTTCTATAATATAGGACATATTCTCTCCATTTTGTAATATATTCAATTATAGCATGATTTCTGAAAATTGTGACAGATTTTCTGATTTATCCATTAAATCACTTTTTCTTTAGAAATTTTTTTTGAATTATGGTAGAATGATGAGTATGAAAACTAAAAATAATTCTTTATGGCTTGTTCTCATCGTGGCTGCTTTTGCAGTTATTACGATCGGACTTGCCTTCATCGCAAACAAACCAAGCAAAGAAGCAGCTACTAGTCAAGCAAAAAACGGCATGCAAGTCTTTACAAAACTTGCCAAAGCTAAGAAATTTGACGCAGCAAAAGTGAAAGAGCTAAAAGTTGAAGAATTGAAAGCTGGAAATGGTGACGTTGTCGCTGAAACAGACACGATCAAAGCCAACTATACTGGTTGGAATGCCAAAGGTGTGATCTTTGATTCGACTAAAAAATCTGCAGATGCACCTTTAGCGCCGATTGAGTTTCAATTAAGCGGTGTTATTCCTGGTTGGACTAAAGGTTTGGCTGGCAAAAAAGTGGGGGGCATCTACAAATTGACAATCCCTGCAGACATGGCCTATGGTAATCAAGCGCCAACAGCTGACTCTTCTGGTCCACTTGAATTCGTTGTCGAAATCATTTCTAAAAAATAAGGACTGATGTATTTCAAATCAAAACTAAAAAATCTCCTAGCAAGGCTGAATTGCTAGGAGATTTTTTGTTCGCATCACTTACTTTCAACAAGCAGGTAACATTTTATGATCTTATTTTCTTTCAATAAAACTGATTTCTTTTTAGTAGTTGGGATGACAAGAATTTCTGAATTTTTTAATTTATCAACTATTCGTATTAAAGCCACTCCTAAACAAATCCCTGCCAACAAATAATGATAGAGCTTTAAAATCAGAGGATGCAGAAATTGGATTATCCTCTTTTTTGTTTATGCCATTAACAACCTTATCTGCGGTATAAGCCTCTATAAATATGACGACTATCAAAAATACAATCTTCCAAAAATCTGATGGATAGTTGATATGTCTGGATATAAAAACAGTTATCAAAATGATTATTAGCAGAATAACTGCTTTGCTAACAGGTGTTTTTCCATGATATTTTCCCGTTCTACTGTCTTCCGTAGTGCGTTACAGTACGACAGAAGAAGTTATAATCAAACCATCAACCAGAGCTAGTTTTTAGAGATATCCTTAAATATTATTCCAACCTTTTAACCTGTTTCATACTACCCGCAAAGTATGCTAGACATACAACGCATAAAGAAATGCAGCATTCCCACCAAGTCCATTTGCAAAATACAGTGAGCCCCAATATGATGAAAAGACAAATAGCCAGTATAGCATCTTTAGGTCCAATTGGTAAATTTGTGTACATAATCTTTTATCCTCTATACCCACCAGGATTAGCTATTCCGCCAATTCCACCTGCAATGCCATTAACTAAGTTATGACCAATAGCAGTAGCAGTCTGTCCCCAATTGACCCAACAATGATTTTTATCGCAATTTAAACCATTCCCACCAAGAATGACTCTTCTTAATTGAATAAGGTAGTTGCTATCGTATTGAACAGCATTTTCTTCTTCAATGTCTGTTAATGTTATTTGTACTTGAGTATCGTTGGAGATAACATCATCGGCATGTACATCTGTTCCTGTGTAAAGAAAAACCCCCAAAGTCATAACAAGAGCTACAGCTAAGTAAATAAACTTAGAATACTTTAAATTTTGAGTTTCCATAAACGAATAATACCTTCTTATATTTACAATTAGTACAGTTAGCTACTGCCAAAGCCCAAGTGTTAAACTTGAAATGTATACTGTGGATTAGTACTTACCTCTAATCGCCTAGACGATTTCGGAAAGACTCTAACTACAGCTTTTTGTTAAATTGGTAATCAGTTTGATAACGCTCAGACGTTTTATATCGAATAAGAATACAAGACAAAAAGCGAGTGGGTCTAACAACAGCTACACAATCAAAAGAGATATGGAGACTATCATTATGACACTTTACGTTGGGATTGACGTTGCTAAAAACAAACATGACTTAGCTATCTTGGGAGAACGTGGTGAAATTATAACCTGATACTTCCAATTCGTAACTCGTATCAAAGATTCGAAGCCTTGAAAGAACATTTAGAGCAACTCAATCAACCAACACCTAACATTCGTATCGCTTGAAATCTTACTTTATTCTTGACTTTTGATATAGTTTGTCCTTCCTTTTCTTACTAATTACATAAAATGCCACTCATAAGCTCTCACTTACTGCAATAGATTCGAAACAAAAACTAGTTATTTTTAAAAATTTTTCTTGTTCCTCATATAAGTATAAGTCGTTCGAACTAACTTATAAAATCAATTTTATCATACCAAAAACACTAAATTTAAAAAGTTGTGAATCTGCAACACTTTAGTTCCAAGTGTTGCGAATTCACAACTTCGCTCTAATATTTTAAAGAGAAAGAACGAGAAAACTATGCTACATTTTCATTAGTGTATCACATTTCTCTAGTCAGTTGATCATTACGAATTAATTAGCAATATTTTTCAATCTCCATGGCAAATCGATTAGCCATGCCAGTTGCACCTAATTTTTTCAACATGTCAATATCACTCTGAACTTCTTTCAAAAGCTCAGAGTTTTTTTCTTTTTTATATTGCGCAAATTTCTTAAAAATATGTAGCGAAATTTTTTCCTCGATATCCCATTCTGTTAATAGCTTATTAATTTCTTTTTCAATTCGCTCAGCTCGTATGTAATAGCCTTTAAAAATCAGATAAACATAGAGATTTATCGCTGTTTTTTTTACAATTTTTCCATTGAAAGCAATGATCTGAGATAATTCCTGGCTTGCTAACATATCTTGTCCTAAATCATAAATTTCGTCATCATCTAAAATCTCTAAGCATCTACCCAAAATTTTGACTTCGAAAAATGTCCATTGCGGTATGCTTAATAAATATTTTTCGAGAAATTTTTTCTCAGCAGTTGTTATCAAATTCTCCTGAGATATATCAAGTATGGCTGATTTAGCTAGGATATTGAAGATTTTTTCCATTTTCAATCTAGCGTTTGGCTTTATCAAAGTTTTTAAGCCCTCTATATCGCCTACCATGACATATGCTCTTATCTTTTTATTAAATACACAATATTGGCTTGGCTCTATTGACATCAAAGCAACAAATTCACTTGCGGTCATATTAAGCCCATTTATCGCTGCTAAAAATCTGTCAGCTGAAAGCATATTTTCCCCACTTTCAAAACGAGATAACTGCGATTTATCAAGATAACTACTAGACATTGCAACATCAGAAAGCGTATAGCCTCGTTTTTCTCGAACTTGCTTATAATATGCGCCAATTTCTTGTGTTTCTAACACCTTTTTTGACATCTTTTCCCTACCTTTATAAGTTCAACAGTGTGTAAAAGCAAATAAAATAACAATTAAAAACATTTCCCCCTTTAAATTATACTGTTTTTAGAGCTTGTTATCAATTATGTTTTAACGATATAAAAAAACACTGAAAGAAAGTTCATCTCAGTGTTCTTTAAAATATTTCAATCATAAAAGATAAACAATGCCACACGAAGCCTTCGTCAGAAGAAATGAATGAAAATACCAGCAATCGAAAAGTAGATAAAGACACTGGTTAAATCTGACATGGTTGAGATGAATGGGCCAGAAGCAACAGCAGGGTCAAAGCCTAACCGGTCCATAGCAACTGGGATCAAAGACCCTGCTAGATTCGCCACTGTAATGGCACAGAACATGGCGACACCAACTGCGAGACCCAGGATCATATTGCCTTTCCACAGACTGACCACGATAAAAATAGTCAAGCCAGTCACTGCACCGGTCACCAAACCAGTTGCAATTTCAGCCAAAATCAAGCCAAAGAAAGATCGATTTTCTTCATCATTGAGTGAAATTCTACGGACAGATACCGCAAGGGACTGCGTCCCAGCATTTCCGGCTGTTCCGGTAATCAGACTTATAAAGATTGCCAGAACAGAGGCTTTACTCACCAGACCGTCAAAATGGTCAATCAAACTCGCTGTTCCCATTCCCAAAAAGAGGAGGGCAACAAGCCAAGGCAGCCGTTTAGCTGCTGACTGGATTGGATTTTGGTTGACATTATCGGTGTTAACGCCGGCCAGACCCGAGTAATCACTTTGTGCTTCATCATCGATTACGTCGATGATATCATCGACGGTAACAATCCCTAACATGATATTATCATGACTAACGACTGGTAGTGCAAGCAAGTCATAGTCCCTAAAGTAACGGGCAACCCGCTCTTGTGGCTCATCAACATCAACCTTGATGATATGCTCATTCACGATATCCGAAATCAGTGTGTCATCATGAGAAATCAAAAGGCTACGCAGAGAAATCACACCTAAAAGTTGTTTGTCGTTATCCAACACGTAGACATAGTAAATTGTTTCGGCATCTTCGGCTGTGGCTTTGATGACCGTCATCGCTGAACTAACGGTTTGATTGGCGACAACAGAGACGAATTCCGTTGTCATCAAGGAACCAGCTGTTTCCTCATCATAATGCATGAGGTTTCGAATCTCGGTCACATTTTCAGGCGCCATCTGTGAGAAGATAGCTCTACGTTCGCGTTTGTTTAGATTCGTTAAGATATCGGCAGCATTATCTGATGACATCTCATCAAACATGGCTGAGAGATATTCCGGTGAAATTTCTTTGAGATAAGGTTTTATATCGACCGCATCAAAATCAATATTCTCAAAAATCTCTGACAATTCCTGAGGTGATAAGATGCTATAAAGCTCTAAACGCTCTTCATCTGTAAAGTCCAGATAAAATTGCGTTTGATCGTAGATATGGTGATCCAGAAAAGCTTCTCGAAATTCTCTAATTGCATTATGGTCTAGGAGTTCCTGCAAATTTTCGAAAACATCCTGTGTTGTCACATCTTCATTATTCATTTGGTTTTAAGGACTCCTTTCTACGATTTTCACTTTCTGTGAAATCTTAACCCTTGACCTCCGCTAGCACTCCGGCCAAGCGAGGTCATTCGCAAACTTTGGTCTGCTCAAAGTCTTTCCTATTTATTATGTGATACTATTGGACAAAAATAAAACTGTACACCAACCATAAGTTGATGTACAGCTGTTACTTACTTTGTACATTGGCCTATCGTTGAACTTTAGCACTATACGGCGTAAGAAAAATTCTAGCTACATTGACCTTGACCTTGACGATCACGTCTGTTTAACCTGCTTGGCGTCTCTCGACATTTCGCGGCTGTAGCATATTTCCAGTATAGGAGCCTCATCTAACAATGATTATCTAAGTCATTATCACTTTGCAACGCTATTATAACGTAAAGCGCGACTCATGTAAACCCTTAAGCTTAATTTTTTACGCATTTTCTAAAAGCGCCTGCATATCCTGTGGCAAAGGAGATTCTAGCATGATTTCCTGCTCTGTAATTGGATGTTTGAAGCTTAGAAAATGGCAATGTAAGGCTTGACGTGAGATTTTCTCGCGTTTACCACCATATAAGTCATCTCCTAATAAAGGAGCTCCTAAATGAGCAAAGTGGACTCTAATCTGGTGCGTTCGACCTGTATGGAGTTGAATATCCACTAAAGTAAAGTGCGCCTGAGTTTTAACAATCTCATAAGATGTATGCGCAAATTTAGCCGTTGGATGTTCTGCATCTACGACTGCACGTTCAATAATCGACCCGTCTTTACGACCAATTGGCACCTGAATTTCAGCGGACTGTTTGAGTTGATCTGATGTGTGGACTAGGGCAAAATACCGTTTGGTCACCCTTTTTTTTTGCAACATCTTATCCAATAAACTATGGGCATAGCCGTGCTTTGCAAAGAGCATGAGTCCTGACGTATCTTTGTCTAACCGCGTAACCACATGGACTTTTTGATTCTCATAGTCTTGTGCTTTTAAATAGCCCGCCACATAATTACTCATGGTGCTATCTGGATAATTCACCCCAGTGACACTGGCAATGCCTGCTGGCTTATCTAGCACGAGCAGATGGTCATCTTCATAGACAACGGCCAAAGGCACCTCTTGCTGCTTCAAGGTCACTGTAGCTGTTTCTGACGGGATCAAAATCGTCACTTGATCTCCCTCAGAGACGCGATGAATAGCATTTTGTTTACTACCGTTGACCAGTAAATCACCACCATCAAACTTTATCTTAGCCAGCAAATTTTTCGAAATGCCGTGTTGCTTGAGCAGGGTTTTTAATAAGATATCATCTTGCGTTTTCGTCGCCATAAAATCGAATCTCATTTGACCTCACCGATGAATGAATTTTTGACGCGGTGCCAAAAGCCTGTATGACCACCATTGACAAAGGAAATTACACCACCGTCAAGACTATAGGTCACAGAAGCGATTTGATCATAAAAATATTCAAGCTGATCCACCGTTAATAAATAATCATCAGCATTTTCCAGTTCAATCGTGACTGTATCTTTTTCAGCGATAATCATCGGTGCGCCGAGTGTTCGATAGACCAGATTATTCAAGGACGCAACTTCAGTCACTTGAAAGGCATGCACACGTGGATGCATGACTGCTCCCCCGATTGATTTATTATAAGCAGTCGAACCTGTCGGTGTTGAGACCGAAAGACCATCCCCACGGAATTTTTCAAATAGAAAATCTGAAATCTTGACATCAGCGACTAAGGTTTTCGATGCGCGTTTAATAACGGACTCGTTCAAAGCTAAATGTGTCTTAATGCGACCATCTGTAAAATGGATTTGCACCTTCAAGAGCTGATATTTAAAGGCTTCATCAGGTTTCTCATTCTGAATTGCTTCAACAACCTGTTCCAATTCATGCTCTTGAAAATCAGCATAGAAACCCAAATGCCCCGTATGAACCCCAATAAATCTGACAGTCTCTAACTGTGTCTCATAATAATGGAGGGCAGCAAGTAAAGTGCCATCACCACCGACAGAGATAATGATCTCTGGATTTTCTTCATCGAAAACAAAACCAGCCTCTAAGCACAGCGCTTCTAAAGCTGATACAATGGCCTGGGTTTTCTTATAGGTATTTTTAACAATCCAAATCTTTTTACCAGTTGTGTTCTTCATCAAAATCATCCCGATTTTCTACACCATCATCAACTTTATGCCGTGATGGATTAAACAAAAGTTGAGCTTCTTGAATTTCTTCACGAATAGTGCTCATTTCTTCATCCAAGGCATAGGCAATTTTAGCCGTGACAGCCAAACGTTTCCGTAGTTCATCAGGAAAAGCACCCTGATACTTATAATTGAGCGAATGTTCAATCGTCGCCCAAAAATTCATAGCCAAGGTCCGAATCTGAATTTCTGCCAAGATATTTTTTCTGCCATCAACCATCTCAACTGGATACTCAATAATCACATGATAACTGCGATAGCCAGATTCCTTTTGATGATTGATATAATCCCGTTCCTGAACTATTTTAAAATCCTTGCGTTGACGAAGTAAGTTCAAAACTTCTTCCACGTCTTCAACAAACTGCACCATCACGCGCACACCGGCAATATCCTGCATTTCTGCGATATTTTCAGGCGTAAATCCACGCAAGCGTGCCTTGTTTTTGATCGATTCGGCAGGTTTTACACGACCTGTCACAAACTCAATCGGCGAATGGCGATTTTGCTTTTGATATTGTTTACGCGCACCGCGTAGCTTGATTTTCAGCTCCCCGACCGCTTGAATATAAGGATCAAGAAAAGCTTCCCAATTAAATTTATCTGTCATAATATAGTCTGGATAGCGCATTTTTACTGGGTACCGCTTGAGGTCTATCCGCTTTTTGTCAAGCAGTATTAAGCGAGTGTTTCTGACTCGTCGTATCAGCTCAACAGACGTTACAGCCTATTTCTTAACCAATACCACGAATAACTAGTCCTCAAAGTACCTTGAGCATCACCGGCAGTAAAACTTTGCTATCTCTCCTTTTTCAGTACAATAAAATCAATAATTACTACTTATTTTACCATAAAATAAATACAAGCGCCAATGTCTGTAATCGCATCAGATTAATACATCATAGCTAATTGATAGGCTAATGTAGACCTAAATTCTCAAAAAAGCTATGCCTGTCATCGCTTTATTCTATCGAACATCTCAGTTACTAATGCTTAATTTTTATCAATATTTAATTATTTTTATTTTAATATATGTTATTTTCTGTCATTTTATGCTAAAATATAAGTGAAAATAAGTCATTGCTATATCATCTACATAAGAAGTCGGTAAAGGAGGCAATCATGATCCCTAATTATGTTGTTTTAGAAGTCGTCTTGGATGAACGATTTGTCGGAAAAGGTTCTAAAAATCTACCTGAACTTGAAGTTATCATCAATGAACAGTGTTCTAAAGGCTACCGTTTACACACAATTACCTCTGCAAATGGTGGCAGTAAAGGACTTAGTCTTGGAGGGCGCTTAATGGTAACACTAGTATTTGAGAGCATCTAAATGCAAATTGAGATTAAAGTCAGCAATCGTTTGCTGGCTTTAATCTTTACGACTAGCACAATGCACCATTTTACATGATACAAACTGTGACGGGAGTTGACAAAAAAGCTAACAAATTTTAAAATAGCTCTAAACCGTTATTTAACAGGGCTTTTTTAAAAAACAGCAAATTTGACTATAAAAATGAGGATTTCCTATGCAAACCAATCTTGAAATTGAATATAAAACCCTACTCAGCCTGTCTGAATTTGATCAACTAGGTAAACGGTTTAGCCACGTTGCACCTGTTCGTCAAACCAATCATTACTTTGATACACCAGATCTTAAACTCCGGGCTAATAAGCTATCCTTACGCATCCGAACTTTTGATGATGCCGCTGAAATGACACTCAAAATCCCACAAAAGGTGGGGAATTTAGAACATAACATTGCCTTAACTTCCGAAGAAGCCAATGCTATTCTGGCGACGAAAACACTTCCACAAAATTGTATCAATATTCAAAATATCCTTGAACTTTTAAAAGGCTATGCAATTGATCTTTCTGCTGTTCGTGTCCTTGGCTCCTTGACGACAACGCGTCGAGAATACGAAACCTCTATTGGCCTCATGGCACTGGATAAAAATGAGTATTCTGGTAGATTGGACTATGAACTAGAATTAGAGGTAGCTGATGCACGTAGCGGTGAAAAGAACTTCAATTATTTCCTAAAAGATAATCAGATTGAATACCGTTATGCGCGTAGCAAAGTGGTCAGATTCCTAGAATCTATCGGAAAAATGCCTTAATTTTTTAAATAACACCTTCATGCTATATTTTCACCCTTAAAACTTTTAATAACAAGGTGGTAAACGTTCTCACTATTCTTTTCTATACCTAATCGCTTTAGTTTTTTTCATTATTTTGGTAAAATAATAGTAAAGAACACATCGAAAAAACTTTTTATTTCCATCGCTTTGACACGCTATATCAATGATTAAGACAAGTTCATCCTTCTTATCGAAAAACTAGCTTAAACAATTTATTGGAATTTTATTCTTTTTCAGATGACAGACTATTAAGAAATTCAGGTATGATCATGACTAGTGAAATCCAACACTACTTTACGCTTTTTAATGATGACTTCAGCTATTTTGATACCGAAGTACACGACTGGTTCCTAAATCCAGTCGTAACACCTACAGCTGTGAAAGATATTCGAGAAGCTTACCAACTGACCAAAGATGCAACAACATATAACGCCGTCCTTGATCGGGTTTATAAGGCTACCTTAGATTTTATGACTGTCAGTTTTGCAGGCCGTCATACAGGTCGCCGTTTTCTACTAGCACTTCAAGATGAAATGGTGGGTAAAACACCGCTTGACTATAATAATCAAGTCCTTATTAGCATCCTCCACAAACTCAACTTTAATGTCTCTGACTTTGTTAAACATTTTCCCTTTGCTCGAGCAAGTTTGATTCGCAGCCAGCGTAATTTCCACTTGGAAGGAACGAAAACACTACCAGTAACATTCATTTATTTAAAAGATGACGCCATCAAAATCGATGACTTTCCTCAAAGTCAAATCTTTACTTATTTAGATCAAAAAGCAGTTGAACTTTAAAGTTCAACTGCTTTTTTTGCTTCTTGGTTTTTAGCTTCTTGAATAGTTTCTTGGAAAGCACTTGAGAAATCCATGTCCAGGTGATCAAATTCTGATACCTTAACAGCTTTAACAAAATGCAAATCCATCAACTTTGGTACAACAGTCTCTAATGTTGCCGTGTCCACATATAGGAGTGCATAGCGTGCTTTTTTACTACTGTAACCCAAATCGCCAAATCGGCTCAACTGGCGCACATATTTATAACTACTATAAAAAACATAAATCGCCGTCCGACCCACAATATCAAGTGACGGAATTGCCGTTTTTTCAAGTTCAGTGATGATGTTTGCCATGGTGACCTCCTTTCTTTAGGGGAACATTTTCATCGACAACAATCGCGTCGGAAATCACACCCGAAATGGCCTTAGCTAACTCCGAAAGCACCGACTGCACATCATTTTCCGCGATTTTAAGCTGGTAAATGGTGTCAGTCATCAAGATTTCCTGCTGCAAAACACGAATTTCGGGCCGATAGGTGATATAGGCTCTATTTTCCTCTAAGGTCTGTAATTTTTGCTGTAGCTCAGCATCTGATTCAAAGGCTAACTTTCGGGCCTTAAAATCAGTAACAACAGCTAAGGACATGAAAGCAGCTGCCACCTGATCTGCCAAGTCATCTAATTCAATTATTTTTTCATCAATTATCAACATTAGTTTTATTATATCAAAAATTAAGGCTTCTGACCAACCATCAAAAAACCTAAGCTGTTAGGT
>NZ_BCVN01000005.1 GCF_001591765.1 Pseudolactococcus raffinolactis NBRC 100932
CCACTTATTGGGGGTGTTGACAGTCTTTTTCTAATTTGGGGAACTAAACAGTAATCTCCACCTTATTCCCATCAGGATCAAGGACGACAGATTCATAATAACCATCACCCGTTGTACGGGGTTTTCCGACAATTTCAAAACCTTCTTGAGCTAGGAGATTTGTCAAATCATCTACCTGCTCTTTTGTACCAACTGACATGGCTAGGTGGGCATAGCCAAAATCATCTTTTGCTGTTCTTTCTGCAATATCTGGACGTGTCATAATCTCTAAACGCGTCTCATCATCAAAGCTAAGGAAATAGGACTTAAACTCTGTTTTCTTGTTATGATAAAGGTCAATGCTTTTAGCTCCGAAATAAGTCGTATAAAAGTCACGCATTGCCTCTAGGTTACGCGTCCACAATGCCAAGTGATTAATTTTCATTTCAATTCTCCTACCAAACCAAAAGGATCTCAAAAGTTTAAACTTATGAAATCCTTTTATTTAATGACTTCCTTAGACTTCAAACAACAAGTCGCCATAAGATGGCATTGGCCATGCTTCTTTGTCAACGATCATTTCCAATTTGTCAACCGGTGCACGAAGGGCATCCATGGCTTTAAAGACAACTTCATTAAAGAAGCGGGCTTGTACTTTACCTTCTTCTTGTTGTGCTGCTTCTGCTGCAACTTTTTCAAGTTCAGAAAGGGCTGCTTTCGCTTCTTTCAACAAATCAGAAACTTGAGCCAAGATACCTGCTTGAACATCTGCATCACAGCCAGCTGCTTTAACAGCAAGGACCGTGTCTGCCAATGATTTCGTATATTTGATGACAGCTGGGATGATTTGTTTTGTCGCCATGTCAATCATGGTAAGGGCTTCGATATTGATGACCTTACTGTAATTTTCATATTTAACTTCTTCACGCGCTTTTAATTCAGTTGGTGTCAAGACGCCATATTTGTTGAACAAGGCAACAACATCGGCTTCACCCAAGACTTCGGTTGCATCAACCATGTTTTTGAGATTTGGCAAGCCACGTTTTTCAGCTTCTACAACCCACTCATCAGAGTAGCCATCACCATTGAAAATGATACGTTTGTGTTCTTTGGCGTATTCCGCAATCAAAGCATCAACTGCAGCATCAAAATCTTCTGCTTGTGCCAAACGTTCTGATGCATCATCAAAGGCTTCAGCGACAATCGTATTCAAAACAATATTTGGTGAGGCAATAGAATCACGTGAGCCAACCATACGAAACTCAAACTTATTACCTGTGAAGGCAAATGGTGATGTCCGGTTACGGTCAGTCGCATCTTTCGAGATATCACGAAGTGCAGAAGACCCCGTCGCCAACACGCCACCCTTAATAGAGGTTGCAGCTGATCCACTCGCCACGTACTGATCCATGATATCTTCTAATTGCGAACCAAGGAAGATTGAGATGATAGCTGGTGGCGCTTCATTGGCACCTAAACGATGGTCATTACCTGGATCAGCAGCTGATTCACGGAGCAAGCCAGCGTATTTATCCACTGCTTTAATGATACACGCAAGAACTAACAAGAACTGTTTGTTTTCATGTGGTCGTGAGCCTGGTTCAAGCAAGTTTTCGCCTTTATCCGTCACGAGTGACCAGTTGTTATGTTTACCAGAACCATTGACACCGGCAAATGGTTTTTCGTGCAAGAGACATTTCATGTCATGACGACAAGCAATGCGTTTCAAGGTTTGCATCACCACTTGGTTTTGGTCTACGGCAACATTGGCATTGGCATAGATTGGCGCAATTTCATGTTGAGCAGGTGCCACTTCGTTATGTTGTGTTTTGGATGTCACGCCAGCTTTCCAAAGTTCTTCGTTAACATCTTTCATGAAGCCAGCAACACGTTGGCGGATAGTCCCAAAGTAATGGTCATCCAATTCTTGACCTTTAGGCGCAGCAGCACCAAACAAGGTACGGCCAGCGTAGATCAAGTCTTTACGTTTTAGGAAAGTCTCTTCATCGACCAAGAAATATTCTTGTTCCGCACCAACAGAAGGTGCTACACGACTTGCAGACGTATTACCAAACAAGCGAAGTAATTTAATAGATGAATCTGAGATAACTTGCATAGAGCGGAGCAATGGTGCTTTTTGATCCAATGCTTCACCGTTATAAGAATAAAATGCCGTTGGAATCAAAAGCGTTGTACCAGCCGCATCGTGGCGAACGAATACTGGAGAAGTCGTATCCCAAACTGTGTAACCACGCGCTTCAAAGGTCGCACGCAAACCGCCTGATGGGAATGATGACCCATCTGGTTCACCTTTGATCAATTCTTTACCAGAAAAGGCAGTCAAGACACTACCGTCAGCTTTTGGTGCTGTGATAAACGAATCTTGTTTTTCAGCTGTTACGCCTGTCAATGGCTGGAACAAATGCGCAAAGTGAGTTGCACCTTTGCCAATCGCCCATTCTCTGATCTCATTTGCAATGACATCTGCTGTCGCAAGATCAAGATCTTTGCCTTCTTCAATTGATTTTTTAAATTGTTTGTAAATGCTCTTTGGCAAACGTTGCTGCATGACCGCATCCGTGAAAACATCTTCAGCAAAGATTTCCGGAATATTGACTTTCTCCATCGTTAAGTTCTCCTGACATTTTATATGTTATAACTTCTAACACCATCATTATACATTATTTTTTTATTGATTGCAACAATAGTTGTAATTTTTAGAATTTTCTTTTTACTAATGTTCATTTTTAACAATTTATAAAAAAGCACACCAGTTCTCATATACTGAGTACTGATGTGCTACGGTCTATTTAATAAAGATAGAGATAGTTGTCGATCTCCCATTGAGAGACGAATTGGGCGTAAGAGGCCCACTCTACTTTTTTCGTTTCTACAAAGTTGGTGTAAATATGTTGACCTAAGGCAGCCTTTACCACGTCATCTTCACGTAGGGCTTTCACTGCATTATGCAAGGTTGACGGTAGGTCTGTGATGCCGACTGCTTTACGCTCATCACCTGACATCATATAGATATTATTTTCAACTGGTGCTGGTGCTTCAAGTTTCCGCTCAATTCCGTCCAGACCACATTCTAGCAAAACAGCTAATGCCAAGTAAGGATTCGCTGTTGGATCAACTGCTCGAAGCTCAAGGCGAGTTCCTTTCCCACGTGAAGCAGGAACACGAACTAGCGGTGAACGATTACGGCCTGCCCATGCGATATAAACAGGGGCTTCGTAGCCTGGGACGAGGCGCTTATAGGAATTCACCGTCGGGTTAGTAATGGCAGTGAAATTATAGGCATGGTCTAAGATACCACCCAAGAAATGGTAGGCAGTCTCTGATAACTCCAACTCACCTTTTGGATCGTAAAAGGCATTGTTGCCTTCTTGGTCAAAAAGGGACATGTTACAATGCATGCCACTGCCATTGATGCCAAATTTTGGCTTGGCCATGAAGGTCGCGTAAAGACCATGCTCACGGGCAATCGTTTTGACGACCAGTTTAAAGATTTGGATGTTGTCGCAGGCTTCCAGGACGTTGGTATATTTGAAGTCGATTTCGTGCTGACCAACGGCTACTTCATGGTGACTGGCTTCGACTTCGAAACCAAGGTCAGTTAGGACATTGACGATTTCACGGCGGGTATTATCCGCTGTATCCGTTGGTGCAAGGTCAAAGTAACCACCTTGGTCATTGACTTCAAGTGTTGGATTGCCTTTTTCGTCAAGTTTGAATAGGAAAAATTCAGGTTCAGGACCCAAGTTAAATGACTTGAAACCAGTCGCTTCCATGTGCGTTAAAGCACGTTTGAGGTTACCACGAGGATCTCCTGCAAATGGCGTCCCATCGGGATTGTAGACATCACAAATCAAGCCTGCGACTTTGCCGTTCTCATCGCCCCAAGGGAAGATAATCCAAGTATCAAGGTCGGGGTAAAGATACATGTCTGATTCATTAATGCGGACGAAACCTTCAATGGAAGAACCGTCGAACATCATTTTGTTGTCTAAAATTTTCTCTAGCTGTTCTTCTGTTGCAGGGACTTCGACATTTTTAAGTGTCCCTAAGATGTCTGTAAACATCAGGCGCAAAAAAGTGACATTTTTCTCTTTGACTTCGCTAAGAATGTCTGCAGGTGTGATAGTCATATTGTTCTCCTTTACCCCAAAACGCTATTTTGAGTCTTTGTAAATCTGTAAGAAAAGCGTGCTGAACACGCCGCCTTTTTTATTTCACTCAGTTGCCTTATGGGTCATTATCTTAAGTTTGTATTGGGTTTGTTAAATCTTGATTGTTGCATGATTTCTTGTTCTAAGATTCTGCGTACTTCTGCGTCAGAAATGGACTGACTTTTGACTTTAGCCAGGTCTTCCTTACTCTGTTCATAAACACGTTTAATACCTGCTATGTTTAAGCCGTCATTGAGGTAGTCCTTAATTTCAAGCAGGACATCCATATCGTTAAGCGAATACATGCGGCGGTTGCCATCATTTCTTGCTGGAAAAATCAAACCTTGATCCTCGTAATAACGAATTTGACGCGCTGTCAGATCTGTTAACTGCATAACTGTGCCAATTGGAAAAACAGCCATTGACCGTCGTAGTTCACGTTCTTTCACTAATAGATACCTCCTTTACCTTCTCATTATATAAAGACTTGTCAGAAAAGTCAACGGCTAATGTAAGATAAAATCACATCTTACATTGACCGTTTTATGATGACGTTTTCTTGGTCTAATAATCGTCATTATTCCGAATAATGTCACCCTGATAATCAATCATACCAGGTGCGACCATTGGATATTTAGACCAGCATCTTCAAAAACATGACTGGCACGATAGGCTTTATTGGTCGTCCGACAAATGACATAATAAGATTTTTCAGGATCCAGCTCAAACTTACAATCTTCCACATCATCAATCGGAATGTTGACGGCTGTTGGAATATGAAAACTCTCAAATTGCTCACGTGGGCGAACATCCAAAACGTTTAAGTTGGGAATATCAAGTTTTTCAAACGCTTCTAATGGTATCAGGTTAAAGGTCATCACTCAGTCTCCTTTATATTCATAACCAAAATGCTCATAGGCCTTGGCAGTCGCACAGCGTCCTTGACGGGTCCGAACCAAAAAGCCGGACTGGATCAAATATGGTTCGTACATATCTTCCAGTGTTTCGCGTTCTTCCGATATGTTAACCGCAAGCGTTCCTAGACCAACTGGTCCACCATTGTACATCTCGATCATCGTTTTAATAATTTTTTGGTCAACATAATCAAGGCCTGAGGCATCTACATCTAACATGGTCAAGGCTTGGCGGGTGATGTCATCGTCGATGAGACCTGTTCCCTTAATTTGCGCATAGTCTCTGACACGTTTGAGCAGGCGGTTAGCGATACGCGGTGTCCCACGACTCCGACGGGCCATTTCAAAAGCGCCATCCCCTGTGATGTCAACTTCAAAGATATCAGCGGTACGCTCGATGATTTCGGTCAAATCTTCCAGATCGTAATAGGCCATATGGGCATTGATCCCGAAACGCGCCCTCAAGGGATTTGAGAGCATGCCTGCGCGCGTCGTTGCACCAATCAAGGTGAAAGGTGGCAACTCCAAATGAACGCTGCGAGAGCTGTCCGAGCCTCCAATCATGATGTCAATGTAGAAATCTTCCATCGCGCTGTAGAGCACTTCCTCGACGGACATAGGCAGGCGGTGAATTTCGTCAATGAAGAGGACGTCACCAGCTTCTAGCTCATTCAAAATCGCGACTAAGTCGCCCGCTTTTTCGATGGCAGGTCCAGACGTCTGTTTAATATTGACGCCAAGTTCATTTGCGATCACGAATGCCATGGTCGTTTTACCCAAGCCTGGGGGACCAAAGAGTAAAACGTGGTCCAATGATTCTTCGCGCATTTTGGCTGCCTTGATGAAAATATCCAGCTGTTCTTTGATTTTGTCTTGACCGATATACTGATTGAGGTATTGCGGTCTGAGGGTGCGTTCGACTAAGTTCCCGTCTTGTTCCAGATCGTAGTCCTGTAACTCCCCTGATGTTAATTTGTCGTTTTCCATATCTTTATTGTATCAAAAAATAGCGATTAAGTCGTTAATCATTAGCCATATGACATGGTTACACCTTGTCATATACGTACCACACAACTCCAACTCTATTAGCGTGACGAAGAACTTGCCCTTTCTACAAGAATTTGATAATATGGACGTATAAAAAAACGCCGAGAGTACCACTCTCGACGTTTGATAAGCTTTGGAGTATTTTTTGATTAACGTCTCTTTTTAGAGGCGTTTTTTATTATCTTGAACGCACAGGCAAAATTGATACAATACTTGCCAAGCGCCGTGATAATCATCGCACTTGCTATCGCAAACTTAATCACGTCGGATACTCCTTATAGCTTATCAGCCTGATCAAGGGAGCTACCCTTAATCTAACATGATTCGATTGTAGCACAGATTTAAGTTGACCTCAACTCTTTACTTGTGCTATCAAAATAAAAAACTAATCTTGCGATTAGTCATTTCATCATTAATTTTAAAGCTGTTTTGATAAAACCTTCGGTTGTATCTTGTGTGCCTTCCAGCTTTTTTTGGACTTTCTTGAGTTCAGTCGCTTTGTAGCCCAAGGCGACTAAGGCTTCTAAAGCATCGTCCAACTCTGTACTTGCTGGAAGCTGTGGTCTTGCGACATCAGCTGCAACATTTTCAAACTTGCCTTCGAGGTCTAAGACCATTTGACTGGCTGTTTTCTTGCCGACGCCTGGAAATTTGGTCAGATATTTGATATCACCGCTGTCAATGGCGGTGACGAGGCCGATATTATCATCGGCTGCGATGATGGCGAGCGCTGATTTGGGGCCGATGCCTGAAACAGAAATCAGCTGTAAAAATAGGCGTTTTTCTGTTTCATCCGTAAAGCCATAAAGCGTGTGGGCATCGTCACGGATGACTTGGTGGACATAGACTTCGATGTCAGCGTTCACGAGGTTTGAAAAGACATAGGGGTTGGCGACATGGAGCAAGTAGCCAATGCCTGAGACGTCAAGCACAATATAGGTCGGTGTGATCTTGACCAAGGTGCCCTTAAGATATTCGTACATAATTTCCTTCTATAAATATGAGGTTGATTTAAAACTGGGTATTCCAACCACTTTTGTGTGTTTACCAACTCGCAAGCTCGCAGGTCATAAGTTAATTTGGAACGACATAAAGATTATGCTGATTTTTAGAACTGAGTATTCCAACCACCTTTGTGAGTCTGTTGAATGCGTCTGAACATTTTTTCTAGATCTGTATTTGAAAAGGCGACGAGGGCTGGTCTGCCGTGGGGACAGTTATAGGGATTTTCACATTGTGAAAGTTGCTGTAATAAATCACGCGCACTAGCGGCATCAATATACATATTGGCTTTAATCGAGCTTTTACAGGCAATCATAATGGCCAAATCTTCCCGATACTTTTTAACCGAAACTTCACGCCCATCTAGCAGGAGATCAATCAATTCATAAGTGGCAGACTCAATCTCGTCATCCTGCATCCAAATCGGATGTTCCCGTAAAATCAACTGATTGTCGCCATAGGCATCCAAGAAGACGCCTGCTTCAGCAAGCAAGTCTTTTTTCTCAAGAACAGTCAACAAGTCATTTTGCGGCAGGTTGATAAAAATCGGCGCTAAAAGTTGTTGTTGGTCATAGTTGACTTGACCGATTTTATCGCGGTAGTATTCGTACTTCACACGTTCTTGTGCGGCGTGCTGATCGACAATATACAGTCCTTCTGGCGACTGACATAATAAATAGGTGCCATGCATTTGCGATAGAAATTCGAACTCTGGGAAAGTCTGGTTGGCTTTCTCGTCTGCTTCAGGTGCTAGGGCAACCGTTTCTGTCAGCAAAACTTCTGCTTGTACCGGCTCAGGATCAGACTGCGCTGTTACGATTGTCGATGTCTCTAACTCCGACAAGGTTTCTGGTACTTTTTCAAAGGTCGCCTTTTCTTTCACATAGAAATCCTGGCGATCCGTATCATAATATAGCGTTTTGTTTTGCAGTGGCAACTGTGTCTGCTCATGTTTTGGTGTTGGAAAGACTGGCTTAGTCTGCTTCGTTAAATTCTCCAAAGCATCTGGAATCAAGGTTTGCGGCTGCAAAGCTTGGCTAATGGCTTTAGAAATCAAGACCATTAACTCGCGCTCTTTTGAGATTCTGACTTCTTGCTTGGTTGGGTGGACATTGACGTCGGCCAAAAATGGATCAATTTTAATGTCGATGACCGCAATCGGAAAGCGACCCACCATGAGTTTCGAGCCGTAGCCATCGACAATTGCGCGGTTGATCAAAAAGTTTTTGATGTAGCGACCATTGAGCAAAACGGTGATGTAATTTCGATTGGCGCGAGTCAGCTCAGGTAGGCTGACATAGCCCGTCACATCAAAGTCCAGGTCTTGAGCCGAAATCGCAATCATTTTTTTGGCAGTCGAAATGCCGTAAACACCAGCCAGTGCTTGCTTCAACTCGCCCGTTCCAGCTGTTTTCATCATCTCACGTCCGTCGTTAATCAGCGTAAAAGCCACCTCAGGATGGGCAAGACTCAGGCGGTTGATAATGTCCGTGATATGGCCAAGCTCCGCTTGTAAACTCTTGATGTACTTGAGGCGGGCGGGTGTATTATAGAAGAGATTTTCAACTTTTATCCGTGTTCCGATGCGTTTGGGGGCTGGACTGTTTTGGATGATCTCGCCACCTTTAGCGACAAGCAAAGTCCCACTCTCATCTCCATTATCAGCTACGGATGTATTAATCGTTAGCTCACTCACACTAGCGATAGAAGGCAAAGCCTCGCCCCTAAACCCAAGCGTCCGAATACGAAAGAGGTCATCGACATCTTTGATTTTACTTGTGGCGTGGCGCTTGAGGGCGAGCGCCACTTCATCGTGGGCAATCCCTTCACCATTATCGATGATTTCGATTGATTTCAGACCTGATTCTTCAATCTTGACCGTGATTTGTGTTGACTTGGCATCAATGGCGTTTTCTAGTAATTCTTTCACCACACTAGCCGGCCGCTCAATCACTTCACCTGCTGCGATTTTATTGGCTAAATTATCATCTAACTCAATGATTTTTTGATGTTTCTCCTGTTTTGTCATAGGTTTATTATATCACAAATCTATTGACTGCTTGATACCACAGACAAAGTCTTTAATCAGCCTCACCTAAAATTTGTCGGATACCAGAATCAATCGGTGTGATCGTAAATTCTGGAAAGACTGCTTTAAATTTATCAGAACTAAAGTGATTGTCAACCTGATAGCGTGGCAATAGTTCTTGAAGTTCTTTTAGGTTATGATTGACATAGCTACCTAATTTGAATTGCCACAGCTTAATGACTGAATACTCCAGCTTTTCGTCTGTTATAGACTGTGCTAGGCCGATCATCTCTTGATAGGTTAAGCTATCCTCACAGGGAAGATGCCAGGTTTGACCATAGGCGCTTTCCGTATTACCAAGCAAGGCCATAGCACGACTAGCATCTGGTGTCCAAATCAAGGTTCTTAGCGTTAACGCACTGACTGGCACTTTAATGCTTTTTTGTTTTTTATTGGGTTAAAGATCATGGTGTTGGTGATACTCTGTGTTTTTCCAGGTCCATAAAATTCAGGTGCGCGACAGATAAGCGCCTGTAAGTCACTTGTTGCCATTGCTTGCAAGACCATTTCTGCCAATTGGGCACGTACTGCTGATTTCCTGCCTACAGGTTCAAATGGGCTATTTTCATCTTGAATTGCTGCTGTTTTGGCGTACATATAGGTGTTATCAAAGAATACAAGTTTACTTTGGTTCACTTGACAGGCTTTGATGACATTGGCCATCATTAATAGAAATTGTGCTTCCCACAGCTCTGAATCCATGGGCAATCCAGCTGTCAAGTAGACGATATCACTGCCGGCGATGGCCTTGTTTGCCTCTTCGTACTTCAGTAAGTCAGCTGATACTAGCTCATCAGTAGCATTGACCCGTATGGGTTTACGACTGACCAAGCGGATATCTTTTGTGTAGATTTGATGTAAGGCTTTCGCCAGTTCTTGGCCAATCTGACTGTTGCTGCCTAGGATGGTTTATATGCGTTCAACTCCTCTATGAGTAATTTAGCGACAGCACGGACTGAAAATGGGTTTTGACCTGTGATGAACTGGCCATCCTGTAGTGCGTGGGATTTGTAAAATCGTTTTTTCTGGAAGTTAGCACCGTGTGTTCTTGCTAAGGTTCGATTTAAAAAAGGGACGACTTTTTTCTTGCCCGCAATGATTTCTTCTGATGTTGTAAAGCCTGTTATCTTTTTGCCTGCAATGAGATAATGGCCTTGCTCATCTTTAAGGTTCAGTAGACCTGCAATGCCGTGGCAGATAGAGGTTAGATAACCACCAGCCTTGTAAATCGAGCGGGCAATGGCTTGGATCTCTGAGTTTTCTGGAAAATCCCACATCACGCCATGCCCACCTGTAAAGTAGATAGCAGAATAATCAGTAGGGTTGATTTGATCTGGTTTCAAGGTATTTCGGAGTCCTCTGTCTAAGAAATCCTGACTTTCATAGATTTTCCAGATTGACGCATCCATATATGTCATGCTTCGTGGGTCAAGCGGGACTAAGCCACCTTTTGGACTGACAAAATCATAAGCAATACCTTGCTTTTGAAGTTCCGCTACAAATTCTGCGCTCTCACCTAACCACAATCCTGTTGCTTCATTTGTGCTTTGGTAGCGGCTGACATTTGTTTCTACGATCAATACTTTTATCATGCGTTTCTACTTTCTTGTGTCATGATCGTTGTGACTTGGGTTAAGAAGTGTTGTAATTTCGAAATTTCGGTGGTGTCATGATTCAGATAGTAAAAATTCTTGGTGCCTTCTGAGCGATAGGCCACAATTTTAGCTTGTCTCAAAATTTTTAAATGGTGTGAAATTGCTGGACGCGATAAACCAGTCGCTTCAATCATTTCTCCTACTTGTATTCCCTGACACGTCTCCTCCTCCAGTAACCTAATAATGATGGCTTGCCTTTTCTCATCCCCTAATGCGATGAGAAAATCGCTCACGTCTGTTAGCTCTTTTTTCATATGATGATACTTGTTCACTTTTTCTCCCTTTTTTGTTCGTTTATATTTTTAAACCATTAAACCATGTTTTGTGATGTGACACAAAAGATACGGCTTATTTTTCTGAATTTTTATAAAGTGAACTGAAGTTCTGCATAAAAGATAAACCTATTGAGATGAATGATGCACTACAAAATATGATAAAATAAGCTATTGAAAAGTTGCTATATTTTATTGGTCTGGATTCATCCTAGAAAACGAAAGGCTTGTTGAGCTAAACATGAAAATCTATATCATCGGTGCTGTTGCTAGTGGTAAGACCACTTTAGCCAAAACACTATCGGACAGATTGGATGTCCCTTACTATTCACTAGACAATGTCGTCCATCTACCCGATGCCCAATCACCAACAGGTAATACCAAGCGCTCTGTCACAGAACAAGCACAACTTTTTGCCCATATTTTACAGCAAGACCGTTACATCATTGAAGATGTTGGCCGCCCTCAGTTTACCAAGGGGTTACACGAAGTAGATCACATCCTGTTTCTTGATTTTCCAGTTTACCAACTCTATAAACGCGTTATTTTTAGATGGTTGAAACAAGGAGTTGGTATCGAAGCCTCAAATTATAAACCAACCGTAGCCATGTTAAGCAAGATGCTAAAATGGGCAACGACAAGTTCCAAAAGGCAAATTCAACCTTTTTTGGCAAAAACGACAATACTTAGGAATAAGAGAGACAACCAGAATTATAGCGATCAATTTGAAGTTTAGATAGCCAAATCTTCATCCTATCACGCCAAAAAAGTAGCTTAGATGTTCAATTCTAAACTACTTTTTACAATCTGAATATTAGAACCATTTGAAACTGATGATTTTAGCCCACAATGACCTTTTTTTGTGTGTCGTTTTCTTCTCTTTTTTTACTTTAACGACTTCTTTATTTGAATCATTTTGTTTAGATTCGTTTACATATTTTTCAGCATCTGCACGAAGTTCATCTGTGATGACTGTTGTTTTGGACGCATCTAATTTTTCAGCAATGTATTGAATATAATCATATGCTTCTGCTGGGACAATATCGGTATGATTTTCAGATTGATATTTGTCAATATATGAGAAATATTCAGAGGCTTCTTCTTGTGTCATTTCTCGACTTATTTCATCAGGCGAATTTTTATATGATTTTTTTCTTCGTCTGTTAATTTTCTCCCCATTTTAGGATGCACAACTTTCCCTTTTCCGCTTGCTACCGCTTCTTTCGCATCTTCTAGGGTGGCAGCATTTACTGAGCTACTCAATAATAAACCACTGGCTAGAGTTATTATTACACCAATTGTTATTTTCTTTAATAAAGTGTTCATTTCACATCTCCTTATATTTAAGAACTTAAATCATTTCCATTTTATTGACGAATGGTACCTGATTTCCCTAAACCTTTAACACTAGCAGGCATATCGTACCTCGTGAACCACCACTCTTGTTTTGAGTTGCATCATGCTCCTTTTAAATTGAAAACGCTTTATATAATTTATTTTATTCTTTTTTTCCCTTAAGTCAAGAAGATAAAAACAATCCTTTTGTTATTTTTTATCATTTCGCTTCATTTTTGATGAATAATTTCATAAAAGAATCATAGGATAAGCCCACGCCTCACCTTATCACACAAAAAAGTAGCTTAGCCATATAATTCTAAGCTACTTTTTTAATCTGTTACAACTACCTTACACCATCTTCTTCAACTCATAAAGCTGGTTCATGGCTTCCATCGGTGTTAGATTCATGATATCAAGATTTCGGACAGCCTCTGCCAACTCATCTGTCCCAGCAAACAAATCAAGTTGCTGCATCTCAGTTGGTGTTTCTTGAACAACCGTCTTAGTCTGCAATTTCGGTGTATCTGCTTCTAATTCTGACAAGATAACCTTGGCACGTTTTAATAGCGGACTAGGCAAGCCAGCAATCTTCGCCACATGGATACCGTAAGATTTATCGGCTGGTCCTGGCTCTATTTTATGGAGGAAGGTCACCTCACCATTCGCTTCGAGCGTCGCGACATGCACGTTCTTCAAGTGCTGCAGGCTATTTTCCAGTGTAACAAGTTCATGATAATGTGTCGCAAACAAGGTTTTAGCGCCGACATGCTCATGAATGTACTCGACAATCGCCTGAGCCAGCGCAATCCCGTCATAAGTCGCAGTGCCACGACCGAGTTCGTCAAATAGAATCAGCGAATTTTTCGTCGCACGACGAATGGCGTGATTGGCCTCCATCATCTCAACCATGAAGGTCGACTGACCACTGATCAAGTCATCCGCCGCACCGATTCGGGTGAAAATGGCATCAAAAATCGGTAACTGCACCTTTTCTGCTGGAATAAAGCTGCCGATCTGCGTCATGACAACAGTCAAAGCAAGCTCCCGCATATAGGTCGATTTACCTGACATATTTGGGCCGGTAATCAACTGAATCATCGTCTCCGCATCAAATTCAATCGAATTTGGCACATATTCCTGAGCGCCCATCACCTTTTCAACCACCGCATGGCGACCATTGATGATATGGATTTCTTGCCCATTTTTAATGATGTCAGGCTGGATATAATGGTTGTTTTCGGCGACAACGGCTAGGGATTGTAACACATCTATTTCAGCGATGGTTTTTGCCAATTTCTGGATGCGAGCGATAAAGGTTTCGGTCTGATCTCGAACCTGTAAAAAGAGGTCATACTCTAGACTAGCAGAGTTTTCCCGTGCATCCAACATCTGACTTTCTAATCGTGATAAGGCTTCAGTACCATAGCGCTCAGAATTTTTCAGAGTTGCCTTCCGAAAGAAATGGTCAGGCACTTGCTCGCGGTTTGAATTGGTTACATGGAAATAGTAACCATCTTTTTTATTGTAATCAATTTTGAGATTATTAATCCCAGAGTTCTCACGTTCCTTGGCTTCAAGCTCCGCAATCCAAGTCGTACCATCACGCATAATAACACGATAGTCATCAAGCGTTGCATTAAAGCCATTTTTGATGATATTACCTTCTGTAATCGTGGCAGCGGCATCCAGATCAATGGCACTTGTGATCAATTCATGTAAATCAGGCATAGGATCCAACTGATTAATGAGATGGTTCAAAACTTCCGCCTGCATATCCGTCAAGACACCCTTAATCGCAGGGACATTGGACAGCGTTTGAGCCAGCTGCAACAAGTCCTTAGGATTAGCCTTGCCAAAGGAAACGCGTGAGGCCAGACGTTCAATATCGTAAACCCCTTTGAGTGTTTCCGTCAAGTCAGAGCGCTCAAAAAAGTGGTCCAAAAAGGTCTGAATAATCGCTTGACGTGTCTGGATAGCTGAAGCACTGACCAAAGGTCTGTCGATCCAAATCCGCAGCATCCGCGTTCCCATGGCCGTCTTGGTCTCGTCTAGCAACCAGTAAAGACTGCCGTGTTTTTTACCTGTTCGCGCATTTTGGAGCAAATCCAGACTTTTTTTGCTGGCTACATCCATGAGCAAGAAATCCTTGATTTCATAATGTTGAACCGCCTGCAAATGCGTCAGATGACGTTTCTGCGTTGTCATCACATAATTCAAAAGTTTTGAAGCCACAGCAATTTCTAGATCAGCTAAACTGTAATCAATCAAGTCGGCATTATCAAAGCCTATCAACTCTTGTGAGACGAGGACGTTGAGCTGTGTTTCAAGGATTTTGCCTTGCACATCCTCAGATGACAAAGCGTAGCCTGTAACCACTTCCCGAGCTTTAAGGGCAGAGATTTCATCGACTACGGCTTCAAAATCAGAAAGTGATGTGACAAAGAACTCCCCCGTTGCCAAGTCCAAGTAACTGAGGGCGTAGATTGTTTGATCCCGATCAATAGCGACGAGGAAATTATTCTCCTTGCCGGTGTTGAGGGCATCAACAGCTGTCCCTGGTGTAACGATTTGCACGACATCGCGTTTGACCACGCCGACAGCTTTTTTGGGATCTTCCATTTGCTCCGCAATCGCCACCTTGTAGCCCAAGTCGATCAGGATATCAATGTATTGCTGAACGCTGTGATGGGGCACACCCGCCATAGGAATGGGATTATCGGCATTTTTATTGCGCGATGTCAAAGTAAGCTCTAAAATTTGCGCTGCTTTAACGGCATCATCATAAAAGAGTTCATAAAAGTCTCCCATCCGAAATAGCAAAAAAGCATCTGGATAATCTTGCTTAATATCCAGATACTGCTGCATGCCCGGTGAGATTTTTTCAGGTTTTTGTGCTGCTTTACTTGTCACGATAAAGTTCCTCGTTAATTTGTGATTCTAAGGTTTGTAGGAGATGCTGCAAGAGATCGTTTGCGACAACCAACTTGCGGCGGTAGTCCATAATCAAGGGTGATTCATTAAGTTGCGCTTCGATGATTTTGGAACGTGCCATAGTTTCTTGATATGCCTTGACCTTGTCAATTTTTTTATACAAGACGGCTTCTTTAGCCAGGACTTTCATCTCAACTTCAAGCGCATAGAGATCCTCAGCTGCTTTCAAGCGTTCTTCTGCTGCTTGAAAGGCTAGGACTGCTGGATGTTGAGAGACTTGGGCTAAGAGCGCCGCAAGGGCTTGATCATATTCAGCACTTTGGGTATCAGTGAGGTTGGATGGCATTTTGGATTTCTCTTTCAAAGTTTGCGGCACTTGCTTCATCTTGACAGGTGATCAATAAGGTATCTGCACCAGCAATCGTACCCAAGACATCTGAGCGATTAGACGTGTCAATGGCATCTGCAACTAAGTCTGCTTCACCTAGACCGGTACGAACGACAAGGATGAACATAGCGCGACTCACACTAATGACATAGGCTGACATGGTATCCATTAAGCTCATGGCCGTGCGAATCAAACCACTATTTTCAGGCTCACCCTCATAATCGAAAACGGTATAGAAACTGCCTTCTTCATAACGATTTTTAATGATCCCAAGCTCTCGAATATCTCGTGACAAAGTCGCTTGGGTCGTAGTAATCCCTTTTTCTAAAAGATGTTGGGAGAGCTCTTCTTGTGTTTCTATTTTGTTATTTTGGATTAACTGTCGAATAATCTTTTGACGTTCTAATTTCTTCATAATGTATATTATAGCATAAGATGAATATTTATGCTTTTATCATTTCTAGCAACAAGCCTTACATTTCTTCAGGTGCATCAACACCCAAAAGTCTGAGACTTTCTCTCAAGACGATGCCAGTGGCGTAAGCCAAAGCGAGACGCGCGTCCTTCTCCGCATTCTCATCCAAAATCCGCGTGTGGGCGTAGTACTTGTTGAAGGCTTGGGCGAGGTTGATGGCGTATTTGGCAATGGCAGATGGCTCGAAAGTGCGTGCTGCTCTTGCGATAACGTCAGGGAATGCTTGCAATAACTTGATGATTTCCCAGCTTTCATCGTCCGTTAGGGCAAGGGTTTTGCCTGCCACCGCATCTGGTTGAAAGTTTGCCTTGCGCAAAATTGATTGAATCCGCGCATGAGCATATTGGACGTAAGGGCCAGTTTCACCTTCAAATGAGACCATTTCCTCTAAGTTGAAGTCGTAACCGTTGAGGCGCTCGTTTTTCAAATCGTAGAATTTGATGGCACCAACACCGACAGCGTGGGCGACTGCGGCTTTGTTAGGTAGATCAGGATTTTTCGCATCGATTTGCGCTTGAGCGCGTTTGACTGCTTCATGTAGCGTTGGTTCTAGTAAGATGACATTGCCCTTACGGGTTGATAATTTCTTACCTTCTTTTGTCACTAAGCCAAATGGCACGTGGTAGATGTCGTCCGCCCAGTCATAGTCCATTTTCTTAAGAACAGCTTTGAGCTGTTTGAAATGTCCTGACTGTTCTTGACCAACAACATAGAGTGATTTAGCAAATTTATAAGTCCGTTTGCGGTAAAGGGCCGCAGCCAAATCACGCGTGATATAAAGCGTTGCGCCATCTGATTTCTTGATTAAAGCTGGGTTTTCAAAACCTTCAAGCTCAATCACAGTTGCCCCTTCAGATTCTGTTAGTAAGCCTTTTTCAGATAGGATATCAATGATTTCATCCATCTTGTCATTATAGAAGGCTTCACCGTTCATGCTGTCAAATTCAACACCTAATTCTGTATAGATGCGGTCGAACTCAACCAGAGATTCATCACGGAACCATTGCCACAATGCCAAGGCTTCCGCATCTCCGTTTTCAAGTTTAAGGAACCAATCACGCGCTTCAACATCAACTGTCGGATCATCTGCCGCTTCAGCATTAATTTGCACGTAGAGTTTGAGCAACTCAGAAATCGGATTTTGACGGATAGCTGCTTCGTTACCGTATTTTTTATAAGCCACGATGAGCATGCCAAACTGCTTACCCCAGTCGCCCAAATGGTTGATCTTGACTGGATTGTAGCCTATTTTTTGATAAATCTTAGCCAAGGCATCCCCAATCACAGTCGAACGCAAATGGCCGATTGAAAAAGGTTTGGCGATGTTGGGTGATGACATATCAATGGCAACATTATCACCTGTTTGGTCTAAAGTCGCATAAGCTGTGCCTTCTGATAAAATTTCTGACAAGACTGCTGTCGCTGTCGCTGATTTATCTAAGAAAAAGTTGACATATGGGCCCATTGCTACGACTTTTTCAAACCCTTCTGACGAAATCTTTTCAGCGATGTCAGCTGCGATCATGTTAGGTGCCTTACGCAAGCTTTTCGCCAAGGAAAAAGCAGGGAAAGCCAAGTCACCCATTTCAGATTTTTTAGGTGTTTCAAGTAAATTACTGATGGCTTCATTACTTAATGCATCACCCAAAACAGCTGCTAGTGCTTGGGATACTAATTGTTTATCATTCATAGTTTTAGTCAAGTCCTTAAAATAGTGTATTTATTACATTTTACCATATTTTTGAGGGGATGAGGGGATAAAAAATGACGCTCTCACCACTTGCCGATGTTGACGCCATTTTTTAATTCTTTACCATTATCCCTTTCACTACATAGCAAAGGATGATAATGGTCAATTTGTTTCATCAAATTCATTTTCGAATTTCTAGTCTGTTTAAACTTAATTTTTGATGAGTAATTTTATATTAATGATAATGCTCACATAACTGAAAAAAATCACTAACCCAATCCAAGCACCTAGACTTAATTCCAAGTTGCCAACTAAGGTCCAAGTGGTGCTGATGGCAACTAGCCACCCGCCTAATGTGACACCACTCCAACCGTTGACCTTCAAAGCATACTTATATAATCTTTCTTGGGTTTCATCCGATAATTTGATATCGGCATAGGTCCTTTGAATTTTTCTTATGCGACGTTTTTCAAACAAGACTTTGAGAGGCGGTAAAAGCCACCACCAAAAAGTCACCTTACCGATGTCAATTTTTTTAGCAGCAGCATGTTTGCTTCTGATTTTCTCCCAGCCTGCTACTTCTTCATGTAGTTCAGTTGTTGCTTGTAGTAAAGGTGCACCAAAAAGTAACCAGGCACCTAATGTTACTAAAACTAAAATCAGTCTATCCATCTCTTATCATCCTTATCAGCGAAATGACTTGATCTTTACTCAATCAGACATTTTCAATACTTGTTTTTATTTGAATTGTTATCATTATTCTATCACATTTTAAAATAACTTGCTTTTTCATTATCTAATCAAATAAAAATAAAATCCCTCTGGCTAATCAAAACCAGAAGGATTTTTACTATCACAGCTTAAAACTTGGTTTCACCTAAAGCGGCTTGCGCTGCTAAGTTCAAGAGTGACCATTGACGGTCGAAACCGGGTTGGAAGAAGAAATCTGCTTCTGCTAGATCTTCTAGGGTTAAACCAGTTGTAATGGCTAGTGCTAGTGCATTAATCTGTGCTGTCACGTCATAAGTGGACATGACTTGACCGCCAAGAATTTTGTGCGTATCTTGGTCATAGTTTAATTTAACGTAAACATCTGTGTTGCCATCGTTTTCCACAAAACTTGGGCGCAAGGTATCTTTGAAGAAGCTACCTGTTACGGCAACGTCAGAGCGGGCAGCTGAGAAATCATTGAGCCCTGTCATGGCGAATTTATAGTCAAAGACTGAAAGGGCACTTGTGCCCAATACACCACGGAATTTTTCAGTTGGTGTGTCTGCTTCAATATTGCGAATGACATAACGCGCTTCACGACGTGCTGTTGATGCCAAAGCAACAGGCGCATGTTTACCGCTTGCAATATTCAACGGCAAGATAGCATCTCCGACTGCGTAGACATCTTTTGCTGAGGTCCGCAAGTAATCATCCACTTTGATTTGACCACGAGGTTCTAGATCAACTAGACCTTTAAGCCATGCTGTATTTGGTGTGACACCTGCTGCAACAATGACGAGATCCGCATCAATAGTACCAGTCGCCGTCTCAACGCCAGTGACTGCATCATCACCGGCAAAACCTGTGATGCTAGCACCGAGTGCTAAGGCAATCCCATTCCCCTCAAAAACGGGAGCTAGGATGTCTGTTAAATCTTTGTCGAGGTAGTTACCAAGAACGTCATCGATCATGTCGATGATTGTCACTTTTTTACCTGCTTTGGCGAAAACTTCTGCGGCTTCGACACCGATATAACCAGAGCCGATGACTGCGACGTTTTTGACTGTCGGGTCTTGCATTTTTTCTTTGATTTTAAGGGCCCAATCACGACCGCGCATGAAGAAAATGTTTGCCTTGTCTGCGCCCGGAACTGGTAAAGCAGCTGGTGTGACACCGGAAGACAGAATGAGTTTATCGTAAGTATCTGTCAGGACGTCACCAGTTGCCAAGTTTTTAACTGTGACTTCTTTTTTATCGGCATCAAAACTTAAAACTTCATGTTGAGATTTGACTTTGCCACCACGTTTTTCGATGTCTTCTGGTTTGAAATTTCGAACATCATCAACACCTGAGACTTTGTCTTCTAAAAACAACTGCATCCCGCATGACAAGAAAGAGACGAAATCTCCTTTTTCATAAATCGTCACATCAGCGTCTGGGTACTTATCCAAAAGTTCCAATGCTGATTGGTGTCCACCGTGGCTTGCGCCAATGATAATAACTTTCATGTTGTTCTCCTTGTGTGATTTTATGACAACTCTAAAGACTGAAAATCACGAATTCAGTGAATAGAGAAAAGGCTTTCCATCTTTAGGATACAAAAATGAAAGCCTTTTTACTATTATTTTGTTTATAAATTTTGATCAGATTATCTACCGATATGACGACGTGTGTTATTAATTAGTCCCTTAATTTTTGAGGTGATCTCATCAGAAGCTAGGAGCGCTTCATTAGATAAGTGATTCCGGAAACGCCAGTAATGGAAAGGATTTTCTGGCTGGTTAATCCTCTCTAGACTCTCGTCTGGTAGACATTGTGAGGTCATGGCAAGCAGATCTTGAAGCGGGAAGATAGCTAGCATGGCATCAGAATTCATGTGGCGCTGGATAATTTCAGTCGCAATCTCTTGCGTCATATAGCCTGGTGCAGACCCCCACCAGTGCATGACATCGTTATAGTATCTTTGCGTGAAGCCCGCATCTTCTTTCCACCATTGACGCAAGGTTGATGTGTCATGTGATGAGGTAGAGACAACGGACAAATACGGTGCCCAGTCTAGATTATTGACAGCATGTGCACTATCTGACGACATCCGCTCAATCATTAGGCGTAAAATTTGCAAATGCCACATGACATCTGGTACATTATCAGGGACCATGCCTAGGTCTTCTCCGCAGGCCAGCATATCTGTTGCGTTTTTAATCACGGGTAATTTTTGGTAGGCTTTTTCCTTCCAAAATTCATTATGGCGTGTATAGAAATAATCGTTATGTAGTCCCATCAAGTTTTGCTTGACTTGCTCATCGCCAAACTCACGGAAGCTCAAGGTGTCCATGAATTTGATCCGCGGATGATAAAGGCCAGGTGTTCGATGATCTGCTAGGAACAAAACATTTTCTTGCAGGGTAAATAAGATATTTCGTAAAGACTCATCTGAGACTTGTGCTTCTATTTTTTTCTGCGTGTTGTATTGCGCTTTAAATTGATAATTACCATTGCCACGAGACTCTAAAAACTCAGCGAAGATTTGGTCGTTATAAACTCCTGCTAGCTCCCTCACGACCCAGTCTCTGATGAAAGGCTGGACAAACCGCTCTTCCCCACCCCAACTGCTGAAAGGAATATGATAATTATTTTCAATTTCTTCAATCGTTAGACCAAGCGCGGGTGAGAATTGCCCCAAAAGCGCTCGAACACTGTGATTAGGAATCTCCCAGATTCTAAAGAAGCCTAGAATATGGTCCAAGCGATAGGCATCAAAATACTCACGCATGACGGTTAGGCGTTGTTGCCACCAGGTAAAGTTTGTTTCTGCCATTTTATCCCAGTTATAAGTCGGAAAGCCCCAGTTTTGACCGGTTGCCGAAAAAGCATCTGGTGGTGCACCGGTTTGCTTATCCATGTGATACAAGCTTTCGTCGGACCAGGCATCTGCAGAATCGTGGGCGATACCAATGGCGATATCACCTTTGAGGCCTACCCCTAGTGTGTGCGCGTAATCTGAGGCGGATTTGAGCTGCTCATGGAGTAAGAATTGGACAAAGTAATGGAGGTTAAGACCGGATGTTGATAATTTTTTCAGCTTATCCTTAGAAAACTTGGCAAACTCACCCCATTGTGAGAAGTCAGCTGTCTGATTCAAGTCTCTTAGGTAGCAAAAAGCTGCGTAGGGCTCTAACCAGTTACGATTTTTCGCAAAAAAGTCCAAAAAAGCCATACTGGCAAAAACAGTTTTGCTCATTTTTTCATAGCCAATCTTGATATAATGCCATTTGGCAGCCAAAACAGCTTCATAATCAATGGCATCTAGGGCATTCAGCGTTTTTTGCTGGGCATCAAAGTCCACTTTTTCTGCAGCCGTTAATACGTCACGAACAGCAGCCATGTCGAAATAAATCGGATGCAAGGCAAAAACAGATATCGCCCGGTAAGGATAACTATCTCGCCAGTCCATAAAGGTTGTTGTATCATTGATCGGCAGAATTTGAATTAAATCCATGTCTGATTTAGCTGCAAAATCGGCAAAACTTTTTAAATCCGAAAAATCGCCTACACCAAATGATTGCGCACTACGCAGTGAAAACACAGGTATAGTAACCCCTGTGTGGTAGGGGATACTTGTATGCGGTTCAAGTCTGTAATCTGTTGTAACCATGCTCTTTCTCCTTTGCCAACAAGGCTTTCAGACGGTGCATAAGCTGATCTGTTAGATGTACCATCAAAAGTCTCGAGTTGTTGCTTCATTTGACCAGCCATTCTTTACCTATCTTTTAAGGCAATTATATCACAAAATGTAACCGTTTTCACATATTTGTATTATTTTTGTTACTTCTGATGCTTATTAGTGCTTTAGAGCGATCAATGCCAGACGGTTTGTCCGAAAAAGCTACAAAAAAACCGCCTGACGACGATTTTTTAGTTTAATATTATTCAACTGAGAAAAGATATGGATAAACAGGTTGTCCACCTTCAAAAATCTCAACTTCAACATCTGGATACTTGTCCTCAAGTTCTTCTGTCAAGGTTTCAACCATTTGGCGGTTACCATCAGCTCCGATATAGATGCTGATAATCTCAGCATCTTCATTATCGGCTAACATTTTATCAAAGGTCTCTGTCAAGACGCCGTGCATGTCTTTGTCTGATACGACGATTTTGTTATCGATCATACCAAGCCAGTCATTCTCATGAATTTCTAGACCATCAATGGATGTATCTCTGACGGCATTGGTCACTTGACCGCTGATGACTTCTGACAGATTATCTGTCATATCCGCTACATTTTCTTCTAACGTTTTACTTGCTTCAAAAGCTAGTAGAGCTGTCAAACCTTGTGATACTGTCTTAGATTCAACAACTTTAGCAGGGATATCAACAACATCTGCAGCTGATTGTGCAGCCATGAAAATATTTTTATTATTCGGTAAGATAATCACATTGTGCGCATTCACTGTCTCAATCGCTTTGACAATATCTTCAGTTGATGGGTTCATCGTTTGCCCACCAGAAATCACGTAGTCTGCACCCATATCCTTAAAGATTTTAGCTAAGCCATCTCCAGCAGCAATCGCAATCACTGCGAATGCTTTAGGGGCAGTTGATGCTTTAGGCGTAGCGCTATTGGCTTCCTTGATGACTTGCGCATCGTGTTGCTCACGCATATTATCAACTTTAACTTTGACAAGCGCACCATATTTCAGACCTTCTTGCATGACAATACCAGGATCTTCTGTATGGACATGAACTTTAACAATCTCATCATCATTAACAACGAGTAATGAATCACCAATTTCATTTAAGTAATTACGGAATTCATCATAATCAAAAGATTTAGACACAGTTGGTCCTTGACCGATGCCAACCATGATTTCAGTACAATAACCGAATTTGATATCTTCTGTTGCAACATAACCTGCCACTGACTTGTGGTGCTCAGCATTAACCATTTCATCCATGACAGCTGGTGTCGCTTGGAATTCTTCAGAGGTTAAATACTCGCCCGTAGCTGCTGCGACAAAGCCTTCTAAGATATAGACTAAACCTTGACCACCAGAATCGACAACGCCGACTTCTTTCAGTACTGGCAACATATCTGGCGTTTTAGCCAAGGCAACTTTCGCACCTTCAAGCGCCGCTTTCAGCACGTCAACCGCATCATCAGAGTTTGCTGCTTTTTTGCCCGCAAATGCTGCAGCACCACGAGAAACAGTTAAAATTGTTCCTTCGACGGGCTTCATCACTGCTTTATAGGCAACTTCGACCCCATTTTGGAAGGCTTTAGCTAAATTTTCAGCGGTAAAAACATCCTCATCTTTAATTGCTTGACCAAAGCCACGGAAAATCTGTGACAAGATAACACCAGAGTTCCCTCGGGCGCCCATAAGTAAGCCTTTAGACAAAATAGCTGCAACTTGACCGACTGTCTCACCAGTGTTGTCCGAAACTGCTTTAGCACCATTGGTAATCGTCATGCCCATATTTGTTCCTGTATCACCATCGGGTACGGGAAAGACGTTAAGCGAGTTGACATACTCCGCTTGGTTATTTAAACGTGTGCTCGCTGCTTGGATCATCTCCTGAAACAGACTTGCATTGATTGTATTTGTCATCTTATTCAGCCACCACTTTCACATTTTGTACGAAAACATTAACTGAATTCGCTGTAATGCCCAGTTGGTTTTCTAAATTAAATTTAACACGTTCTTGCACATTTTTAGCAACTTCAGAGATTTTCACACCAAATGAAACAATCACATAAATATCAACATCAACACCGTTGTCATGAGCTGAAATCACAACACCTTTGGCATAGTTCTCTTGACGCAGAAGTGTTTTAAAATTATCTTTTACAGCATTTTTACTGGTCATGCCGACCACACCAAAAATTTCTGTCGTTGATGCGCCAACAATTGTTGCAATCACATCATTTTCGATGTCAACTGTCCCATTTTTTGTATTAATTGTCACAGCCATAATTTTTTCCTCGCTTTACAATCTAGCTTGTTATGAGTGGACCTAAATCTTTCGACTAGGCATGCTTTGTGTCTTGATGTCTACTGACAACACTTGGTCGCTATTTCCTACCAATCAACACCTTTTCTCTCATTTTATCACAATCCGGCTAATAAAAAAACCGTGAAGTCTTTTCACGGTAAAATAGATCTAACCAAACAAAGAGCTTTTGAATCATTTGGCCCAACGTATCGTAGACTCAAATTAACGCAAAAGCTTTTCTTTTGTTTTTCATTTGATCAAACACACGTCTTAAACGCGTTCAACTGAAAGGTTTTTAAGTGCACGAGCTGAAGCCCATACTGATTTCACTTTACCATTTTCAACGATTTTAATTTTTTGCAAGTTAGGTTTAACTTGTTTTTTCGTTTTGTTCATTGCGTGTGAACGGTTGTTAGCTGATGAAGTCTTACGACCTGTAAAGTAACATACTTTAGCCATGATATATCTCTCCTCGATGATTTTTTTGTTAGTCAAATTCATAACATACTAGAATATTATACCATGTTTTGACTTAAAAGCAAGAGATATTGTTGAATTATTTTTACAAGCCCTATCAGTTCTTATCTGGTTTACTTCCCCATTTTTTGATAACGGTATCATTTTTTTAAAATCAGATGTAAAATCAAGCATTTTCTGTTAAAATAGGACTATGGAAAATTATATTGAACAATTAACAGCTAAAAATAGCGAATACATTCACGTGGTGACGCGTGAACTTGTCAAAATCGACAAGTCTGATGAAGAAATCAAAGCCATTTTATCAGATATTCTGCCACAAATTGTTGCCGCTCAAGATCAACGTGTGTTGGCTAAGGATATTTTAGGCACACCGTCCGAATTCACTGCCAAATATGCGCCTGCGGTTGTTGGAGGCAAATCTGGTAAAACAACGGCGAGTCAAAACGACAACGAGACACCTGTCCTCATGTGGTTAGACAGTTCTCTACTCATGCTTGGGGTTTTGGCCTTAATGAATGGGCTTATGGCCATCTTTAGTAAAAATGCTAAGACCTATGGTTTGATTACACTCATAACCATGAGTTTAGCGGCTGGTTTCGTGATGTATCTCATGTTCCGCCTCATCTATAAACCACAGAGCGAAGGCAAAAAAACAACGAACTTCAAAACTTTTGCCACTTTAACGCTTGCCTTTCTAGGCTGGATTACCGTCTTTAGTTTAACCATGTTGATTCCAAAAGAAATCAACATTTCGCCAGTCGGCTATGTTACAGCAATTATCGGTGCGTTGGCACTGGGTATTCGTTACTTACTCAAACGTCAATACCACATTAAATCAACCATGGCGACACAACCATCTCAAAAAGCCTGAGCTTTCCAAATCCTAAAATGAATCGTCTGAGAAATTTTTCCTAGACGATTTTTTTGATTGAATAATCCCAACTAGACTGGCACCTATATTATAAAAAAAGAAGCGCTCCTAAAGCTCTTCCCTTCATTTTACTTGCTTAACAGACAAGCTTTACATCTAACTGTTTGTCTAGTTTCAAAAAATATTACCGATTATCACTCATATTTACCAGCATTAGCACGGGAGACCTTGCGCACGCGCCCTTTAATCTTCTCAGCCTGCAAAGCCTTGAGAACTTGCTTGCCTTTACCGTTCAAAATCTCAACAAAAGTCGACACATCAATAATCGAGATAACCCCGATATCATCGCCAGTAATCCCCGGGATATTGGTAATCGCGCCAACCACATCACCTGCTCGCAACTTCGTTTTCTTACCGGCATTGATATGCAGTTTCATGATATCATCCTTAAAAACAGCACTTTTCGCTGTTTTGACGATCATTTCACGTTTTTGCTTAGCGGTAAATGTAGGTAAGCGCTTCTCGAATAGGCTGATACTTGGCAGTTGCATCTCAGCGATTTCTGCATCGATAGCCAGCTGCTCAGACTCAATTTTAGCAAAATCACTTCTTTGGGCACTGCTGACCAAAGAAACAGCCTGTCCCGTTTTTTCAAAGCGTGCTGTCCGTCCGATACGATGTGTATAACTTTCAGGGTTATCAGGCAAATCATAGTTATAAACTGCTGCGATATCGGCCACATCAATCCCACGCGCCGCAACATCAGTTGCAATCAAAAATCTAAAATAGTTGTGTTTAAAGTCGTTAATGACACGCGTTCTATCGCGCTGTTCCATCCCGCCATGCAAGGTCTCTGCCTTAACATTTTTCTGAGCCAAGAAATCTGCGATGGCATCAACTGCTGCCCGAGTATTGGCAAAGATGATGGCTGAGTCAGGATTACCAAGCACTAAGAGTTGATAGAGGTTCTCTAACTTATCTGCTTTATCCACCAAGTAGAAAGTCTGATCAATCCGTTTAGCCACGGTATTTGTCGCCTTTACTTCAATCAAAGCAGGTTGCTTGATATAAAAGTCCGACACATCCATGACCGCTTGCGGTAGGGTCGCAGAAAATAGCGCAACTTGACGCTTGACTGGCAACTGCTCAAAAATCGCATCTACCTGCTCCATAAAGCCCATGCTGAGCATCTCATCGACTTCATCTAGGACGACGAACTTGACTTGATCAAGCTGAATCGTGCCCTGGTCGATATGATCCAGCAGTCGTCCAGGTGTCGCGACAACGACGTGCGTCCGCTCTTTGAGGTTACGCGCCTGCGCTTGAAAAGAAGAATGACCGATTAAAGTTTCGACTTTAATCCGCTTAAAACGTCCAATGTTAAAGATTTCCTCGCCAATTTGTAGCGCCAACTCGCGTGTTGGTGCTAGGACAATAGCCTGCGGGCGACGCTCTTCCCAGACGATGTTTTCAACCAAAGGAATGGCAAAAGCCGCTGTTTTGCCGCTCCCTGTTTGTGATTTGACTAGCAAATCTTGGCCTTTGGCGAATGTTGTAATCACTGCTTCTTGCACCTGAGTAGGTGTCGTATAGTTTAAGGCCGTCAGAGCCTTCTGCGTTTCTGCACTAATCTGTAGTGCTTCAAATGTATTTTCCATATTGCCTGATTATACCATAAAAAAGGACTACTGACGGCTCGCATTCACTGTAAAATAAAAAAGAAGATCATCTTCTTTCAAATATTTAATGGAATAGATCAAACTGAATCAACCGGTCAACCCCAAACAGCTGTAGGATAAATTGTATGGCAATGACAACTGAGATAAATGCCAGAATTTTTTGCTTTTGGACTTTTCGTGTCGCAATCTGTGCTTTATAATTATCTAGTAGACCTTGTCTATCTAGTAAAATTGAATCAACGTATGGCACTTTTTCGGACAAAATTTTCCAAAATTCATCCCAAGACTTGTCCTCTAAGACTGAAAAATTTAAAATTAGTAACTTTTGACCCGCCCTCGTTTCAAGTAAGTTTTTCTGAACTTTCTCAGGCAATGTGGCTGCTAAGACATCTGAAAAACCTAGTAAAATTTGATAGCCGTTCCCATTATCCTCAAAGGTTTCGTCGTAAGCCAAAAAGTCTAAATCATCAAGTCTGACAGACTTTAAAGCTTGTTCGGAAAACATTAATGTCTCTTGCTCAAATTTAAGAGCATACGGATGAGCTAGCAAGCGTAAAGACAAACCGATTGCGAGAATGATAACTAAAATAGCACAGATAATTGGCAGGACAATCCCCACCCCATCTTGACCTAACGTATCCAAAATAGGTGACGCAAAGAATAGGAGTACGAAAAGAATACTCCCCAAAAATAAAACTATCGCAACACGCGAAAATAAGTCTCCTCGATCATAATTAACTGTCATGATTTTTCCCTCACAAGATGATAAGTTCTAACCGTCTTACCTGTCTGCCAATCACACACAACGAGTGAGGCCAATTTATTTTGATGTGCAGGATAAATCCAAATATATCTGAGATGTCTATCTTCTTTATTTAATTTAAATCCAAGCCAACGCATCTTATCATCTTTACCTTTACTGATTGTATGATTATGGCTCGCATAATCATATCTGAACCAGATCTCACGTTCATCATCAGAAACACGAATTTGCTTAATGACGTTAGCCTTTCGGCTATCAAGCACAATCGATTCTCCAGTTTTCTCATCTGTTCCCTTATAAATACCACGCTGAGATTCTGGAAAATAATAAGCTAGCATCGGATAAATTTTTAACAAGGCTACTAATAATATCCCACTAGCAATTGCCAACAAAAAGACCTTCCATCCTAGTATCTTTACACTTTTCATCATTCTCCCAATTCTGTTATTATATACATATATTTTAACACATAAAACTTTAATTGTCCGTCCCTATTTGATCATGATATCGTTGTATCCCTACCAAAAAGCAAAGCAGGTACAAAGTGTTCAGCCACTAAAAGAGAAAAGCAAACACTTTACCAATTTCGAATTGTTTCCCAGAAACAATACGAAATTGGTATTTTTTATAATGGCGAATCCTGCTTGCTTGGTAATTCATCCAAAACGACACAATAATAGACTGTGACCAATTTCCATTAACACGAAAAATCGGTCACAGTCCATTTTTTAGAGAACTTTTATCTCAGCCTCGTTTCAATTCCGTTAGCAGTTCACCAGAAAATTCAACTAAGCTTTGGCTATAAGCTACAAAGCTAGACAAGGAAAAGAGAGGCTTACGTATTTAGTTACGAAGTCTCTCTTCAAAGTTATAGAGTATAGCGAAGCGAATCAACTTTGGCTTAAATTTTCAAGAAATTCGAGGCACGGCATGACGAAGCGTACTTAGATACGTGAGCTACGATGTAACGAAGCAATTCGCCAAAAAATTTAGCCAAACTTTGGCTTAAATTTTCAAGAAATTCGAGGCACAGCATGGCGAAACGTACTTAGGTACGTGAGCTATGATGTAACCAAGAGGTTCACCAAGAAATTTAGCCAAACTTTGGGTTAAATTTTCAAGAAATTCGAGGCACAGCATGGCGAAGCGTACTTAGGTACGTGAGCTATGATGTAACGAAGAAGTTCGCCAGAAAATTTAAGCCAAAGCGCCCATAGGATCCCACGGGAGAAGAACCTCCGGCTCAGCCTCATAGGCAGCCAACTCTTCAGCAGTCAAGAATTCTTTTCTGACAACGATTTGGTAAGTATATTCGTCCATCCAAGCATCAGATGCTGTGAAGTAACCTTTTTTACCAACTTTTTCGCCCCAAGAGTTTTCGACTTTCCATTTAAGGGAATTGCCAGCAGCGTCCAAGTCAACACCAGTCAAGACCATGGCATGCGTCATCAATGACTCAGAGTAGTCCAAACGGCTAGCTTTATCTTGTGTAAAGTCCAAATCCATGGCTGAGAAGTCATAGGCATCCATGGTCAAAAGACCATCTTGACGGTTGGAAACTTGACCAACATCACAGCCAAACCAAACTGTTTCACCAGCTTGCATTTGTGCGATTGCCAATTTTTTGAAACGGTCCATTTCAACATTCAGGTGACGGACATCACGCGCACCAATGACATTTCCTAAAAACTCAACCGTGTAAGATTTGTTATAAGGTTTGTCAGCAGTTGGTGCATTGATCACACTCACGTAGTCATCCAACTTGATGTCAACAAATTTTTCGTAAAAAGCTTGTGGTGTGATATCTTCGAATTTGTGGAATTGGTCATCTTTATCCCGGTATTCAAAGTCAAATTTTTGTGGTGGCAAGCCAAGTGTCATGGCAAGATAGTTGAAGATTTCTTGCAAGAGTTCAGCTTTTTTCGCAGCCACATCGACACCATTTTGGATCAAGTCACGCAAGATTTGTGCATCTTGGCGCAAGATTTTGTTAAGATATTGATCCAACTCACGGCTGGCACTTGATGAGATAGACTCAGGATAGATGTCTTTTGGCACGACACCATATTTTTGGAACAAGGCCACGACCATGTCCCATTGTCCGCCATCTTGTTGGGGCACATCAAGCAAGAATTTCAACTTGCGATCGCCGATTTCAAGATCACTTGTACCGATGATTTGTTCAAGGAACCAGTTTGATTTTTCATATTTGTCCCAGAAGAAGGTATAAGCTTGTGACAACTCGAAGTTTTCCAACTTGAACTCTGTCAAAATTTTATGACGGAAAGTGTTCAAAGCTGCAAACATCCAACAACGACCTGATTGTTTTTGGTTGCTGACGGGATCATTTGTCAAGTCAACTGAGAAAACAGGCAAATTCGCTGCATGTGATGCACGATTTTCAAGCGCATTGAGCAAGCCATTTTTAGTCGCTGCATTTTCCACTGCACTAAATTTGGCATTTTTTTGATAGTTATCAAATAAAGATTGTGTAAATTCTGATGTTAGTTCTGTCATTTTAATCCTCCAAAGAATAGTATAACACTTTTCTAAGCGTATCTCATAAATTTACTTTATATAATTCATGTCATAAAAATCGACTCACGCTAAGATAGCACAAGTCGATTTTCTCCTGACCTTACCGGTATAATCCGTTTTGATCAATGTAGGCCAGCACCTCAGCTGGCAATAAAAAATTGGGCCGATGATTGGCTTGTAAGCTCTCTCGGATATAACTTGAGGAGATATTCAGCAAGGGTAAATCCATCATTTGAACGGGATATTTCGGCGCAGTCAAAACAGTTTGGTCACGTCTAACAGCCACGAATTGTACCATTTGCATCAGGTCATCAATCCTGTACCATTTTTCTAAATAATCCACCATATCGCCACCGATGATGAAAAAATACTCGTTTTCAGGATGCTCAGCGGTCAGTTTCGCCATGGTATCGTAAGTATAAGACTTGCCACCCCGCTTAATCTCTGACAAGTTAAGCGTCAACTTGGGATAGTCCTGCAAGGCAAGTCGTAGCATCTCTACCCGGTGTTTGGCTGAAATTGTCGTTTTGGTATCAACGTGCGGTGGCTCATTTTCAGGCATCAATTGAACTTCATCCAAGTTCAATAGTTGCTGGATTTGATCTGCAATGAAGAGGTGGGCGTGATGAACCGGATTAAAGTTCCCCCCTAAAATGCCGATTCTCATGCGCGCCAGAAATCGTCAAATATCGTGATTGGTAGATGACGTTTATGCTCCGTTTTCAGCCACCAGTTCTCGATGACAGCACGCGCGTCCGTAGCAATCTCACGGCCTTCCAAGTAATCGTCGATGTTATCGTAAGTCACACCTAGTGCCACTTCATCAGCTAAGCCTGGTTTGCCATCTTCTAAATCCGCTGTTGGGATTTTTTCATAGATCGTTGGATCTGCTTCTAGATAAGCTAATAACTGCTTGCCTTGACGTTTGTTGAGGCGGAAAAGCGGTAAAATATCCGCACCACCATCACCAAATTTGGTGAAGAAGCCTGTGATGTTTTCAGCTGCATGGTCCGTCCCAAGTACAGCACCCGAATGGGCACCAGCAATGGCATACTGAGTGATCATGCGTTGGCGTGCCTTAATATTGCCTTTGTTAAAGTCTGTAATGTCAAGACCAGCCTCAGTCAAGGCCTCAATTTCACCGTCGACAGCGCTTTTGATATTGACCGTCAAACTGACATCTGGTTGGATGAAAGCCAATGCTTTTTGAGCATCATCTTCATCATGTTGCACGCCATAAGGCAAACGAACAGCGATGAATTGATAGGCAGCATCACCTGTCTCAGCACGCAACTCTTCGATAGCAAGCTGTGCCAAACGACCAGCCAAGCTCGAATCCTGACCACCTGAAATGCCTAAAACGAGACTTTTCAAAAACGGATATTGTTTGAGATAATCCTTCAAAAAATCTACAGAGCGTCGCACTTCCTCTGCTGGTGAAATCTCAGGTTTTACCCCTAATGTTGCGATAATGTCATCTTGTAAGGTCATTTATAAACATCCTTTCTCACTTGGTCAATCAGTTTCATTTTATTATCCCAGACATCCTGCGCCAAATCGACAGGGTAATCTTGCGGATTTAAATCACGTTTATACTCATCCCATAGATCATCTAACTTCTCTTTAAAATAAGCCTTGATTTCTTGCAATGCTGGCAAATCATAAATCAACCGACCTTTTTCAAAGACAGGAACCAACAAAGGTCTCGCTGTGAAGTTGGTCAATTTTTTATTAATATAAGTGTAGGTTGGGTGGAACATGAAAATCTCATCTGATGCATTTGGATCGACATTAGCAAACGTGATATAGTCTCCCTCAGATTTGTTCTTATCCAAACTGCGAATCCGCCAGACTTGTTTTTTACCTGGCGTTGAGACCTTCTCAGCATTACTTGAGAGCTTAATCGTATCACGCATGTCACCAGTCTCCGTTTCAATCGCAACGATTTTATACACGGCACCAAGTGCAGGCTGATCATAAGCCGTGATGAGCTTTGTTCCCACACCCCAGACATCAATTTTAGCCTTCTGCATCTTGAGATTAAGAATGGTATTCTCATCTAAGTCATTAGACGCATAGATTCTCGCCTCAGTAAACCCTGCGTCATCAAGCTGTTCACGGACTTTCTTAGAAATATAAGCCATGTCACCAGAGTCGATACGGACGCCTTGGAAATTAATCTGATCACCCATTTCTTTTGCGACTTTAATGGCTGCAGGCACACCGATTTTCAGCGTGTCATAAGTATCCACTAGGAAAACACAATCTCGATGCGTTGTCGCATAAGCTTTAAAAGCATCATAGTCATTACCATACGCTTGGACCAGCGAGTGGGCATGTGTGCCTGATACCGGAATACCAAAAAGCTTCCCTGCCCGAACGTTAGAGGTCGCATCCGCACCGCCGATCACAGCAGCACGCGTCCCCCAAATCGCAGCATCCATTTCCTGAGCTCGACGTGTACCGAACTCAAGTAAAGGCTCATCACCAATCACCGACTTGATCCGCGCCGCTTTGGTAGCAATCAAGGTTTGGAAGTTGACGATGTTGAGGATGGCTGTTTCGACCAACTGGCACTGTGCCAATGGACCTTCAACTTGAAGAATCGGCTCGTTAGCGAAAACGAGATCACCCTCCAGCGCCGATCTCACGTCACAAGTAAAACGTAAGTCAGCGAGGTAAGCTAAAAAGTTTTCAGGGTAGCCTAGCTCCCGCAAATAAGCGATATCATCAGCGTCGAAATGGAGGTCTCGCAAATAGCCTACGACACGTTCTAAACCTGCGAAAACGGCATAGCCATTCTTAAAAGGCATATCTCGGAAGTAAACTTCGAATACTGAATTGCGTTCAGAAATCCCTTGTTCGAAATAGACTTGCATCATGTTGATCTGGTAGAGATCGGTATGTAATACTAAATTATCTGTCATGTTTTACACCATTGTTTCCAACATTTTGATCAATGTCGCAGCAGATTTTTCACCTGCTTGGACAATAAATTCGTCAAAACTATCTGCCGCTTGACCATCCGCTGTATCCGAAAGGCTCCGAATCACAACAAATGGTTTGCCGAGTGCTGTTGCAGCTTGGGCAATCGATGCCCCTTCCATCTCAACAGCAAGAACATCTGGAAAATGCCCTTTAATCGCTAGCTGTTGCGTTTTAGACGAGATAAATGAGTCAGATGAGGTAATCAAACCAACCCGTGCTTCAGGGGCCGCTTTCTTCAGCTCTGAGACAAAGTAGGCGCTACTGTGATAGTAAAGTTCCTGCCCCGCCATCTGCCCAAAGGCATAACCAAAGGCCGTCACATCAACATCATGATAGGCTAGTTTATCTGCTACTACAACATCACCAACTGCTAGACCCTCACCAACACCACCAGCTGAGCCACTGTTAATGATGCCATCGACTGCAAATAAGTCAACCAATAAGCTAACAGCAATCGCGCTCATGACTTTCCCAATCCCTGACTTAACTAAGACAACATCATGTCGTCCGATAACTCCTGTATAAAATATAAACCCATGATGACTGGCTTTTTCGGAATGTTGCAGCGTTTCTGCTAGGATTTTTAACTCCTCATCCATGGCTGCAATAATGCCTATTTTCATCTTCTCTCACTTTCTCGTCTGCAAAACTAATGACTTGATCTTATCTATTAGGATTAGACAACTTTGTTAAAATTTAAAAACTATCACCGTGATAATAATCAATAAAACGACTAAAATCACGATATATTTCGTGATTTTTTTCCCCCGCTCTTCTCTTTTTTGAGATTCGATGCGGCGGCTTTTATATACTGAATTCTTTTCCAATTTCGCTTTTTGCGGCGCAAATTGTTTGATCAGCTGGGTATCATCTTGTCTGGCTTGTGCGATTTCTCGCTCCAGACGTTCTTTCTCTCGTGCCGCCTGCTGAATCATCTCATCTGTTAATAAGGGTTTAGGCATTCGTTTCTAGCTCCCAATACTGAATAGCCATAATCGTTTTGGCATCCTGAATCTCACCATTATGGATGAGTGCTTTTGCTTCAGCCAAAGTCACTTCATGGCGTTCCAAAACTTCATTATCGTCATGAGGCCTTGGTTGATCGACTTTTCTTAAATTATCGGCCTTATAAAGGTAAATCTTCTCACTACAAAAACCAGGCGCTGTATAAAACTCAGCGATTTTTTTAACAGACTTAGTCGTCATCCCAGTTTCTTCTTCTAATTCACGTAACATGGCCGCTTCTGGATTGGCATTTTCACCTTTTTCAAGTTTGCCTGCAGGAATTTCATAAATAACTTCTTCCAAAGCTTTGCGAAATTGACGAACCAGAATCATTTTTTGCTCTGGGGTGATTGCTAATACAGCAACGCCTCCATTATGAAAAATGATTTCTCGCTTCGCAAGTCCCAAGTCCCCTGGTAAAGCAACAGTGTCCAATTTGACATTGATTACCTGTCCATTAAAAATAGTTTCCCGACTTAATGTTTTTTCTTCGAAATCTTCAAAATTCATCATTTGTGTTATCCCCTATTGGCTTTATTTTCCCCGTTTACATTATTAAACTCGTTTAACATCTCTCAAAATTAAGGACATCAACTTTCATGATAACTTGGCATGAGCTTTGCCCGTCCAACTTTATTAACTTGACGTGCACGTCCAAAAGCCATCTCATCTTCATGAACATCATCTGTGATAACAGAGCCCGCAGTGGTAATGGCATTACTACCGATAGCAATCGGTGCAATCAAAGACGAGTTACTGCCAATAAAGGCATAGTCTTCAATCTCTGTCTTAAATTTATTAACACCATCGAAATTGACTGTGATGGTCCCCGCACCAAAATTAACGTGTTCACCGACCATGGCATTACCGATATAAGTCAAATGGCCAGCCTTAGTCCCAACACCAAGTGTAGAAGCTTTGACTTCAACGAAATTACCAATATGGACATTTTCATGCAGAATGGTTTCTGGGCGCAAGTGAGCGTATGGACCAACATTAGCGCCTGGTTCAAGCACTGAATACTCAATTGTTGAGTTACGCACTTCTGTATTGTGATGTAATCTAGAACTTTCAATCCGGCTACCTGAAGTGATATGTACGCCCTTACTAATGACCGTTTGACCCTTAATCACAACATTAGGCTCAATGACTGAATCTTCACCGATCTTGACATCTGCATCAATATACGTCGTTTCTGGATCAATCAAGGTCACACCATTTAGCATGTGCTTGGTATTAATCCGATCACGCATGATTTTTTCAGCCTGTGACAATGCCACACGATCATTGACCCCGATAGATTCATTAAAATCATCCAGAACAAAAGCTGAAACTTTTTTAGCATCATCTTTGAAAATTTCAATGACATCTGTCAAATAATACTCACCTTGCGCATTATCTGTTGTGATATTGCTTAGGGCTTCAAAAAGTGCACGATTATCAAAGATATAGGTTCCAGTATTGATTTCCTGAACAGATTTTTCAAAGTCGTTGGCATCTTTTTGCTCAACAATTTTAGCCACATGACCATCTTCTCTGATAATCCGACCATAACCAGTCGGATCTTCCGCAATGGCTGTCAAAATCGTCGCTGTTGCTTTCTCAGCTTGATGATAAGCAAATAACTCTTCCAAAGTTTCAGGACGGATTAAGGGCGTATCACCTGCGATGACGAGCGTCATACCATGCAGATTTTTCAGCAAAGGCTCTGCGATTTTAACCGCATGACCAGTTCCTAACTGTTCCTCTTGTTTGACATAAGCGACATGTTCAGGCAAAGTACCCAAGACATCTGCCGCCCCATGACCAACAATGGCAATCGTTTTTTCAGGTGCAACAGCACTCGTCGCTGAAACTACGTGCGCGAGCATTGTTTTCCCAGCAACTTCATGTAGAACCTTTGGTCGATCGGATTTCATCCGCGTCCCTTTTCCGGCAGCTAAAATAATGGCGTATTTGTTCATTTTGATATTACTCCTTCATAAGCTAATAAGACGACTGCTTTAATAGGCAGAACCTCTATGCTTTTCTATGTTTTTCGTTTTGATGACGCAAAGTCGCCAAAATAACAAAATCCTTAAAGCTATTATACCAATAAACTTTAATTTTGTCTTAAATGATGCGGTTCCAACCCCTTTTTATACCTGTTTAAGATACTAAACACCCCTCACTTTTCATTTTTTCCAAAAACTATATCCCGACAGGAATCAGATTTGTGGTAAAATGAAACAAATAAACGAAAAGACATAAGGAGCTACTCATGACAAATATTGGTTTTATCGGCGCAGGGAAAATGGCATCAGCGATTATTAAAGGCCTAAATAAAGACAAATTCAGCGTTCACATCTCTGGCCGCAATATTGAGGAGACCCAGAAAACTGCCCAAGCACTTGGCGTTAATGCAGCACCCAGTCATGCTGACCTGATTCAAGCCTCAGACATCATCGTCCTAGCAGTCAAGCCTTATGTTGTTGTAGATATTTTAACTGAACACAAGACCGAGAAACCTATTGTCTCTATCGCAGCAGGTATCACGCTAGCTGACCTCAGCGCCATGACAACTGACACGCAACCTATCGTCAGAATTATGCCCAATATCAACGCGACCATTCAAAAATCAACCACTGGTATTGTCAGAAATGCCTATGTTTCAGACGATGTTTTCAACACTGTCAAAGCGATCTTTGAAAGCGTCGGCAGCGTCCATGAACTGGCAGAAAAAGACTTCGGGACTTTCACAGCCCTAGCTGGTAGCTCACCTGCCTACATCTATATGTTTATTGACGCCATTAGTCGTGCTGGTGTCCTACATGGTATGCCAAAAGATGTCAGCACCAAAATCGTCGCTGAAACTGTCCTCGCCAGTGCTGAAATGATCCTTAAATCTGACGAAAACCCTTGGACCTTGGTTGACAATGTCTCAAGTCCCGGTGGTACAACCGTTGCTGGCGTTGTGAGTTTGGAAAAAAATAACTTTGTTGCCACAGTAATTGACGCTATTACAGCGACAATCGAGAAAAATAATACTATGAACAAATAAAATAGAAGCACAAACCATCACAACCGGTTTGTGCTTCTATTTCTATTCTCAGATCTCTTGCTTTAATCCAAATCTTCCCCATGACTAGCGATGACTTGCTTGTACCAAGCGAAGGATTTTTTCTTAATTCGTTTCAGTGTGCCTTGATTGGTATCATCCTTGTCTACGTAAATGAAACCATAGCGTTTGCTCATTTCACCAGTAGAGGCTGATACCAAATCAATCGCTGACCAAGTCGTATAACCAAGCAACTCAACACCATCTGCAATAGCTTCTTTCATCGCTTTAATATGATCACGCAAGTAGGCAATGCGATAATCATCCTGAACTTGCCCATCTTTATCAACCGTATCCTTCGCGCCTAAACCATTTTCAACTAAGAATAAAGGCTTTTGGTAACGGTCATATAGGGTATTCATCGTAATTCTAAGTCCTAGAGGATCAATCGCCCAGCCCCATTCACTTTTTTGCAAATAAGGATTTGGCAATGACTTGACAACATTCGCTTCACTTGACTGTGTCATCTGATGACTGGCACAACGTGAAGCGTAATAGCTAAAGGACACGAAATCAACGGTATGCTTCAATATCTCAAAGTCAGCCGCTTCAGTTTTCAAGTCAATCTTTTTTTCACGAAAGAGACGCTTGGTATACCTTGGATAGTAGCCACGAACCTGCACATCGATGAAAAATAAGTTTTCACGATCTTTATTTAAAGCTGCCCAAACATCATCTGGTCGGCAAGTTTCAGGATAAAAATCCCCACCTGCTAACATACAGCCAATTTGATTTTCTGGATTAATCTCATGGGCAAGTTTCGTCGCGAGACTGCTTGCAACTAAGACATGATGTGCCGCTTGATATTTAACCAAGTCATGATTTTCACCTGGCTTGAACACCAAGCCTGCGACTGAAAATGGACTGTGGAGTAAAATATTAATTTCGTTAAAGGTCAGCCAATACTTGACTAGCCCATCAAAAGCCTCAAAACATGTTTTAGCATAATTGACGAAGTGGTTGATCATCTCACGACTACCCCATGAGCCTATCGTGTCAACCAAGTGCATGGGAGTATCAAAATGGCAAAGTGTCACTAAGGGTTCTATGTCATACTTGCGACATTCTTCAAAGACAGATCGGTAAAATTCTAGTCCTTTTTGGTTTGGCGCTGCTTCATCACCCTTAGGAAAGATGCGTGTCCAGGCGATGGATGTTCTGAAGACTTTAAAGTCCATTTCTGCCATAAGTTTAATGTCTGATTTGTAAGTATGGTAAAAATCAATGGCCTCATGACTGGGATAGTAAGCCTCAGGATCTAGTGCTAGATTTTCTTCTAGGCCTAACTTGACTTTGAGGCGATTAGAACCGTGCGGGATGACATCGACCGTTGATAAGCCTTTTCCGTCTGCTCGATAAGCACCTTCAGACTGATTGGCTGAGATGGCACCTCCCCATAGAAAGTCAGCTGGTAATGCCAGCTGCTCCTCAAACGCCTTTCTAGTAGATAAACTTGTCTTTTCTTTTGTCATGGTAAGCCCTTTCTTTTTATCCTGAAACCATTGTAACCTTATCTTGTAGGATTTACAATTTTTTGGGATATAAGAAAATGTGTACAAAAAAAAACGAGCGCGAAGGCTCGTTTTAATCAGTCTAAGACTTATTTCACAACTGCAGTAGATGTGATGACTTCAACTGCTTTTTTAGCTGCGATGTCATGTTTGAGCATGTCAGCTGGCAAGAGTTTTTCAACTTGCTCTTTAGGCATGTTGTAAGTTTCAGCCAATTCAGCAACTTCAGTATCAATCTCGTCTTGAGTTGTTTCAAAGTTTTCAGCAGCTGCAACAGCTTCGATCACCAAGTTTGTGCGAACGCGTTTGTCAGCATCGCCTTCAAATTGTGTGTGAAGTTGTTCTTCTGATGTACCAGTCAATTGGTAGTACATGTCAGCTGAGATACCTTGTTGTTGCATGTTACCAAGGAACTCATTCATGGCACGGTGAACTTCATCGTGAACCATTTCGCCTGGCAATTCAACGATTTCAGCGTTAGCAACTGCAGCTTCAATCGCAGCAGTTTCAACAGCATCAGTGTATTGCGCTTCTTTTTCTTCAGTCAATTGTGCTTTGTATTTTGCTTTGAGTTCAGCCAAAGTTTCAACTTCTTCGTCGATATCTTTTGCTAATTCATCGTCAAGTTCAGGCACTTCTTTTGCTTTCACTTCATGGATAGTTGTTGTGAAGACAGCTTCTTTACCAGCTAAATCTTCAGCTTGGTAATCTTCTGGGAATGTTACTGTTACTTCAACAGTTTCACCAGCTTTGTGACCAACCAATTGTTCTTCATAACCAGGGATGAATGAACCTGAACCTAATTCAAGGCTGTGGTTTTGTGCAGTACCACCATCAAAAGCAACGCCGTCAACTTTACCTTCGAAGTCAATAACAACAGTGTCGCCGTTTTCAGCAGCGTCTTCTTTGATTACTAATTCAGCAAGATTTTTTTGAGCTGCTTCGATTTTAGCATCAACATCAGCATCTGTTACGTCTTTTTCAACATCAACTGAGACTTCAAGGTTTTTGTAGTCACCAAGTTTTACTTCTGGTTTTACGATAACGTCAGCTGTGATTTCCCAGTCTTCACCTTTGTTCATTGATTTGATATCAATTTTTGGTTGTGCAACTGGATCAATACCACTTTCAGCAACAGCTGCTTCATAGCTTTCAGGCAATACAGCGTTCAAAGCTTCTTCGTAAAGTGCTTCTTCACCATACATTTTGTTGAAAACAGTACGTGATACTTTACCTTTACGGAAACCAGGTACGTTAAGGTTCTTTTTAACTTTGTCAAATGCAATGTTAAGGCCTTTAGCGATTGTGTCTTGACCAATTGTGAAAGTCAAAGTCCCGTTATTTACACCAGTTTTTTCAAAACTTGCAGTCATTTGTATTTCTCCTAAATTTATAATCTATTTTATTTCAACTTGTTCATTTTAGCATAATCAGGCTTAAAAATCAAGAATCATCCCCGTCATTTCGCTATTTTTAGACGTTTTTGATGATTTCCGTTATTTTCCACTCAATTTAGTGATAAAGTCGTGCCAAACACTTGGTTTGAAGATGTCGGTTGGATTTTTACCACCAAGTCCCCCATAACCTAGCATGAGACCTAACACAATCGCCAAAATCACTAAAATAACGACGAGCAAGATCAATGAAATGCGCAGTCCCAAAAATTTAACGGTCCGCTTAAACATAGGCAGTCTCCTTATAGTTGATCCGTTTGATATCCGCACCTAGACTGGCTAATTTTTCATGGAATTGATAATACCCGCGGTCTAAATGTTGTAAGTTACCAACCGTTGTCGTCCCTTCAGCTACCATGCCTAACAAAATAAGCGCAGCACTAGCACGTAAGTCTGTTGAACGTACTTCAGCACCAGACAGGCTGCTACCACCTTGAATTAAAGCTGTATTTCTCGAAATGTCGACAAAAAGCCCCATCCGACGCATTTCTTCTAGGTGTTGAAAACGATTTTCAAAAACCGTTTCGATCATGATTGACTCACCCTCAGCAATGGCCTGAGCTACTGTCATTTGCGCCTGCATATCCGTTGGGAAACCTGGATGTGGTAAAGTTTTAACGGTTACAGGTTTCAGGGTTTTAGGACCGATAATTCGAATCCCATCCTCTTCTTGGATAATATCCACGCCCATTTCTGAAAGTTTTGAAAGCAAAGGCCGGTTATGTTCACGAACAGCATCCAAAATTAAGACATTGCCTTGGGTAATGGCTGCTGCGACCATGAACGTTCCTGCTTCGATACGGTCTTGCACGACATTATGTTGTGCGCCATGCATCTGTGTAACACCTTTAATGATGATCGTATCAGTTCCTGCACCTTTGACATTAGCACCCATTTTGTTAAGTAAATTGGCAAGGTCAACGATTTCAGGTTCACGCGCAGCGTTTTCCAAAATCATCGTCCCTTTGGCAAGGGTCGCTGCCATCATAATATTTTGCGTTGCACCGACTGATGGGAAATCCATATAAAAATGCGCGCCATGGAGCTCATCTGCTTTTGCTTCAATAAAGCCACCGTTTTGTGTAATTTCTGCACCCATGGCTTGCAAACCACGAATGTGCAAATCAATCGGGCGTGAGCCAATGGTACAACCACCTGGCATAGAAACCCGGGCATGACCATTTCGAGCAAGAATCGGCCCTAATACAACGATAGACGCACGCATTTGGCTAACATACTCGTAAGGTGCTTCAATCGCGATATCTGTCGCAGCTTGTGTCACGACGCGTTTCTCATTTTCGTCGAAAACCAATGGGATATTCAGATGTTTCACCACGGCATTCATCGTGTAAACATCGCTAAGAATCGGCACGTTATTAAGCACCGTTTCTCCTTCAGAAGGCAAAATTGTCGCCGCTAAAAGTGGCAATACAGCGTTTTTAGCGCCTTCAATTTCGATTTGACCTGTTAATCGTGTGTGACCACCGTTTACTATTATTTTATCCATCATTTCACTTTCACATTTTATCTTATACAAAATTATATCATATTTCTTATTTTCATGTTTAAAACACGGACAAAGCCAAAAAACGCTAGACTAAGCTAACGTTATCACTATGGTTTGAACTTATTTAAGATAAGCCTTGATTTTGTCTAACTGATCGCTAGGAACAGACATCATCATCTGACGTCCCTCAAAAGCAAGGGGGCTGCCATCAATCTGCTGCGTGACATACCCAAAAGGTGCAATCAAGACCGCACCAGCCGCATAATCCCAAGGAGATAGATTGCTGAAGTATCCCCAGATCTTGCCATCTAAGATATTCACATACTCGATACCCGCGCTACCAATCGCCCGCACACCCAAGCTTTCATGACTCAAGTCTAACAAGCCACCCGCATTAGTCCGGTACATATAGGTATTGACACCGATAAGACTTTGGCGCAAAGGTTTGACCGTCAAGTGAATCTGCGTCTCATTTTTATAAGCGCTTGTGCCGTCACCCCAGTAAAGATTGTCATTCATGACATCCAAAATGACACCAATTTTACCCACACCGTCTTCATAATAAGCCAGCATAACCGCAAAATTATCTCTTTGGACGATGAAATTCGTTGTCCCATCAATTGGATCTAGCACCCAGACATTACCGTCAGAAATATCATGTCGCACGTCATTTTCTTCCGCTAAAACAGAGTCTCCGGGAAATGTTGACTGGATTTGTGTCAAGATCTGATCTTGGACTTCTCGATCGACATTGGTCACTAAGTCATCGAAATGCGTTTTTTCAGAAATTTCAAGGTCATCTGACAGATGTTGTTTGATAAACACACCTGCTTTTTGGACGACCGTTTTAGCAAACTCAAGCTTGGTGTTTAACAAATTGGCGCTCACTTTTGGTCACCTCCTGAAGGGCACGATAGCTTGAATAGCCTGAGGCTTTTTCAAACTCCCGATCCAGTTGTTTTTCTGCCATTTTAGATGGCACAACCTCTTTAAACTGACGATAAGCTATTAAAAATGCCTCACGCGATACTTTAGATTCATAAAAATCCTCGACTTGATTAAAAAAAGAGATGACTGCAGCCATTTCCTCACCTGTCCATGTCAAATCTAAGGGGTATTGATAGCTGTTATTAGCTGACATATATTAAGCTCCTGAACTCATGACATCTCTTAATTCGGCCTGGCGATAAGAGCGCGGTAAAAAAGCACGAATTTCATCTTCGTTAAAGCCAATTTGCATCCGCTTATCATCCATAATAATGGGTCTGCGTAAGAGACTCGGATGCTCTGAAATGAGGACAAGGAGCTGATTAATGGTTAAATCATCTACATCAACATTTAGTTTTTGGAAGACTTTACTTCGAGTCGAGATAATATCTTCTGTGCCATTCTCTGTTTTAGACAAAATAGCTTTCAGATCATCAGATGTCATCGGTTGCGTTAATATATTGTGTTCTTCATAAGCCACCCCGTAACTATCAAGCCACGCGCGTGCCTTACGACAAGACGTACAACTAGGTGACAAGTATAAATTAATCATAATCATCTCACTTCACTAATATTACTAATATTATAAGTTAGTAGTGTCTACATTATACCAAAATTTTGGTATAATGTAGACATGAATTTTGAACAAATATTACCAATCCTCAAAAACGGCGGAAAAGCCGTTCGAACTCAAGGCTGGGGTGGCGCTGAAAATTTCGTCAAACTCTATGACACCATCCAATTAGCAGATGGTCAGAAGTTGGATGTTACGCCTTATTTTTTGATAAACGTCTCAGGAGAAGGCGAAGGCTACTCTATGTGGAGTCCAACGCCCTGTGATGTCCTTGCTAACGACTGGCAGGTTGTTGACTGATCTTTTCCTTCGTCCTAAACTTGCATGCAAACACCTCTAGCGACAGTTTAACACATCATGTTACTGTTAGAGTTGATGAGGTGTTTTTTCGTAGCCAAATGAGGTAAAATTTAATGACTCAAAACCGACAAGATACACCCCGAAAAATTTTGGTGACTGGCTGTGCCTCTGGCATCGGTCTGGCTCAGGCCAAATGCTTTTTAGAAAGTGGCGACAAGGTATACGGGGTTGATAAGCAAACACCACAAGCATTTAGTCATCCCAATTTTTTCTTTTTCAAGGCAGATTTAACAGGAGACTTAACTGATTTACTCGCACAACTGCCACAAACCTTTGATGTGATTTGCCATACCGCAGGTATTTTAGACGACTACAAGCCTTTGCTTGAAACTTCTGATGAAGACTTTCGCCAACTCTGGGCTACTAATCTCACGCCTGTGATCAAGCTCACGCGCCACTTTTTACCGCAGATGATCGCTCAAAAATCTGGTATCATCATCACCATGTGTTCAATCGCTAGTTTTGTCGCTGGCGGCGGAGGTGCCGCTTATACGACAAGCAAGCACGCCTTGGCTGGGTTTACCAAGCAACTGGCCCTCGATTATGCACGGACAGGCCTACAGATTTTCGGCATTGCACCAGGTGCCGTTCAAACTGGCATGACCAAACAAGATTTTGAAGTCGATAATGGTCAGATGGCGGATTGGGTGGCAAGTGAAACACCGATTGGTCGATGGGCACAACCTTCTGAAGTTGCTGACCTGACAGCTTTTCTGGCTTCAGGCAAGGCAAGTTATATGCACGGTGAAATCGTTAAAATTGATGGTGGTTGGACACTGAAATAAAAAATAGGAGAATACCACGATGGATAAAGCAGCAATTCAAACGCTAGTTTCAGAGCTATACACAGCAGTCAAACCTTTCCCTGAACTTCAAAAAATCATCGAAAAACATGCAGTCAATCTACCTGATGATCACTCAGGGGGCGACTTATCAAAAATGTATCAAGAAATCGTCACGAAAATTGCATTTGATCATCTTTCTGTTAGTGCTGAAGCAACAACGTTATTAAAAGCATTGAATCAAATCTTCCAGAAAATCCCCCATTGGCGAGAGTTACTTAACACTGCCGGTAGCACCTGGTGGGCTGGTCTATTTCGATAAAAAAACGCGCATCGAGCCTATTTCGGCTTAATGTGCGTTTTTTAATAGCTCAACAAAACTTGTCATTTGACGGGCGGATTTAACATCGTGAACCCGCAAGACTTTAGCGCCTAAGCGGTACATCTCTGTCGCGGCAACTAGCGATAAATCAGATCTCTCGTCTTTTGGTAAATCAAATAGGAATTTCGCCCAGCCTTTATTAGAAACTGCTGTCATAACTGGACGCTTAAAAGTTGTTAAACTAGCAACAGCTTGCATCATGGCTAGATCTTGATAAACATCAGAATTTTTCGAGTAGCCCACACCTGGATCTAGCGCGATGCGTTCTCGCTGAATCCCAGCTGCTTCAAGGCTTGCCAAATTTTCTCTAAACCAAGCCACCATGTCTGCCGCGATATCCACTGACAGCTCTTGATCCCTCGGGTTAAACATGGTTAATAACCCGACATTCGTTGCTGCCATTAAAGACAACTTCCTTGGATCATCTGTAAAACCATTGACGTCATTGATAATATCAGCGCCAGCCTCTATGGCTGCGACCATGACCTCATACTTATAAGTATCGACAGCCACCACGGCATAGGGGTGCACTTTTTTGATGCCTTGAATCACTGGAACGATTCGTTCAATCTCTGCTTCTGGTGTGAGCGGAACAAAGCCTGGCCGTGTCGTCTGACCACCAACCTCAACCACATCAGCCCCATCAGCTAACTGTTGCGTCGCCTGCGCTATTGATACTGTAACGCCTCCAACGTGTTCACCATTATAGAAAGACTCGGGACTGACATTCAAGACACCATAAATGATACCAGTCTCTTGCGTCAAGTCATGACCATTGGCCTGCCAAATAATATCTTCATCCTGTAGTTTGGCAAGTAGGCGTTTGGTGGCGCGACCTCGATGGTGATAATTAAGCTGTTCAGCTACGGTCAACTCGGCAATCGTTTTACCTGTCTCTATCAAGAAGATCGTATCTAAACCTTTGCCAAATTGGCCCCGACTTTCAGGCGAGACAGCAACGCCACCGCGGCCTTCAACAGTCAAGGTTTGCTGATCTGGAGTAATGAGGACGAAAATTGCTGCCATGTAGGCCGTATGATCATCCCTTGTAGCGTATAAATCTTGAACATACTGATTTTCTGCCGCAACTGTCGCTAGCCCTAAGGCTTTAAACTCCCGAGCAGTCGTCAAACCAAATCGCTCTGGAAAGGCACGCAAAAACATGCCCGAGTCGTCCGCTAAGACATATTCCGTCGGGAGCAAGGTATGGATAAATTGAGCCTTAATCCGTGCGTTGAGGGCTTGATCATCAGTTGACTCTGGTGGGAAATCTTGGGCCGGTATCAGCTCACGATAATTAACCAGTTCAATGCCATAGAGTTTGAAAAACTTGGCAACATCAGCGGTCTTAGCCGTGTTGTTAGACGCAAAGACAATCCGAGATGGTAAGGTCATTTGCCACTCACTTTCATCATAAATTCTTGGCGTAAAAAGGCATCTGTTTTCAGTAGACCTTTATAAAGACTAGTTGTCGTATAAGTGCCTGGACGATTAATCCCGCGCATTTCCATACACATATGCCGAGACTGAACGTGAACAGCCACACCTTTAGGATGCACAATGCGTTGCATCTCTGAGCAAATCAAGGCTGTCAGGTTTTCTTGGACGCTAGGTCTACGCGCTGCCCAATCGACTAAACGCGGAATCTTACTCAAGCCAATAATTTCGCCATCGGGAACGTACCCAACGGTGACTGTTCCAAAAAACGGTAGCAAATGGTGCTCACACATGGCATAAAAAGGAATATCTGCTACGATGACCATATCTGAATCCTGATCTGTCGGAAAGAGTTTATAATTATCAAACTGCGTCTCGCCAGTTGCCGAAAAGATTTCAGCATAGGCCTTAGCCACCCGTTTAGGTGTTTCGAGCAAGCCATCGCGGTTAGGGTCATCCCCAATCGCTTGTAGCAGATTTTTTGTACCTGTTTCAAGAGTTTCTTGATGTTCCTGAGAAAATTTTTTCATGAATTACTTTCTAATCTAAGCCATTGGTTCAGGCTAGTAGGTGATGTCATAAGGTGTTGGCTGTACCCAGTTTTGGTCAGCAGTCTTGTCTAGTAATGCCTGCGTTTGTTTGACCACCGTGACATCTGAAATACGTTCAGCCACTTCAAGCAAAGGTTGCAAGACAAAGCGACGATTGGCCATTTCAGCATGTGGAATGGTGAGTTGCTCACTCACCATGCTGAGCTCACCGAAAAGTAAAATATCCAGATCAATCGTCCTTGGTCCCCAGTGAATGGTCTTGACTCTTTTCATCTCTTTTTCGATTTGCTGGGTCTGTGTTAATAAAGCCTCAGGCTTTAAAGACTCGGGGACATCTAGAGCTAGAGCAATATTATAAAAATCGTCCTGAACCACCTCACCGACCGGCTGTGTCTCATAAATCTTGGATACACCTAACACAGGATATAGCTCGGTTAATTTATCAACTGCAGTCTGTAAATTAGCGTGTCGATCCCCAAGATTTGTCCCGATACTCAAATAAACCTTAGGCATGGCTGCCCTCCACAGTGATGATAATATCATCAAAGACACCCGCAATCGGAACCGAATATTTTTTGACTGAGAGTCGAATTTTTTCGGCCATAGGAAAAGCAGTCAGTAATGCTGTTAATGCACCATTGGCCACTGATTCCATGAGGTTAAAATCATGTTGCGTCACATAATCTCGGATGACGTCGTAAACGTCCGCATAGGAGATTGTCGTGGTGAGGTCGTCGTCCTTGACCTGATGCTCGATGTCATAATCGACTGCAACATCGACTGAAATTTGTTGACCTAACGTCTTTTCTTCTGCAAAAACGCCATTGTGCGTGTAAAAACGCATATTTGTAATTTGTATTTGACCCACGACTGCTCCTTTTTGGGGGTAACTAGTGGTGATGATAGCTATCCCGTTTTTTTGTTTCAACTAGTCCTATTTTATCATATTTTTAGGAGGCTTTCAGCGTCACAATCTTGTGGTAACAAAAAAATCCCAAGCAAGTTAGGATTTTTCTGATGATTAACGACGAAGACCAAGTGATGAGATCAATTCGCGGTAACGTGGAATATCTTTTTGACGCAAGTACGCCAACAAGTTACGACGGTGACCGATTTTTTTCATCAAACCACGGTAAGTCGCGTGGTCTTTTTTATGGTTTTGGATGTGATCGTTAAGGTGGTTAATTTCCCAAGTCAAAACAGCGATTTGAACTTCTGGTGAACCAGTGTCGCCTTCAGTACGCGCGTATTGCTTGATGATTTCAGTTTTTTTCTCTTTTGAGATTGCCATTGTGTTTCTCCTTTTAGTCTTGAGCTAGTGCTCAATTGATTTTATTGCTGCTTCCGTGCTAAACGTTTGGCGTTCGCTAAGCTCAGAACCAGTTGGTACTTTATCTATTATACAGCTTTTTTTAGCGCTGTCAACTCACTGAGATATTCCCTAAACCGATTACTGTGATTTAGATTGTGTCGTTGAATTGGCAGGTGTCGAGCTTGAAGATTTTGAAGCATTAGCATCCGCTTCACTTTTAGATCTCGAATCTTCGGCTGATTTAGAAGCACTTGCTTCACTTTCTGACTTAGATTTAGATTCTGACTCAGACGCTTCTTTGCTAGCAGATGCAGAATCAAATTGCAGCACCGTCAAAACAATCTTCGTATCTTTTAACTTGAAAGATTCGCCTTGTGCAGGTGTTGACCCAATCACATAACCATCTGAATTTTGGTCTGTTGTTTTCGTGTATTCAACCGTAATATTGGCATCTGGTACACCCATATTCTGCAACTCAGCTTTGACTGCGGCCACTGTCTTAGTGCTTAGACCATTGGTCATATATGTTGGCATCACCGCTTGATTGCCTTCAGAAACTTGGAAGACGATGTCGTCTGTGCCATCTAGGTCAAACAAGGCACCTTTTTTAGGCGTTTGCTTGATGATTTTACCAGCATCAATGCTATCTGACTTAACTGATTCTTTCTTGATTCGACTTTCATCCACATTATGCTTAAGAATCAAATCGTCAATGGCTTTATCAACATCCCAACCGACATAGTTGGTCAACTTGATAACATTGCCACCTTTTGATACATAAAGGTTGACACTAGCGCCTTCTTTTTTAACCGTCTTGGCTTCTGGATTCGTCCGTGTCACTTTACCTTCAGGCAAGTCACTGATCTCTTTGATCTCACGACCAACCTTCAACTTGTTATTTTCAAGAACCGTTTTAGCCTGAGCAACCGTCATATTGGTCACGTCTGGTACTTTTACTTCCTTAGGTGTCGTCCAGATAAGTGCTGCAACCGCAATTACTAAGATAAGTGCTACCACACCACCAATAATCAAACCTTTAGGGACACGTTTTTTCTTACTCGTGCCAACAAGTGGCTCAATGCCACCTGCCGCGCCATGAGATGCGGTGTCTTGCGTCACTTTCGTAACCAATTTATCTGTATTGCCATTATCCGGAATCAACATTTTAGGCAAAATTTTTGTCGCGTCAGCATCTTCGGTAAAGGTCAACTTAGGATCATGCGCATGGTCCAAGCTCAAGGCAAGGTTCAAATCACGACGCATATCCGTCACGTTCGCATAACGATCCGACAATTTTTTAGCTGTTGCCTTAATCACAACATTTTCCAAAGCCTGTGGCACATTTTTATTTTGATTAATAATGCTAGGCAGGTTTTCTTGAAAATGCTTGAGGGCAATGGTAACAGCACTATCGCCATCGAAAGGAATCGCCCCTGTCAACATCTCATAAATGATAATCCCTATCGCATAGAGATCACTCTGAGGTGTTGCATTACCGCCACGTGCTTGCTCAGGGCTGAGGTAATGGACGGAACCAAACATTGAGTTGGTCTGTGTTAAAGACGTTTCAGAAAGCGCCTTAGCAATCCCGAAGTCCGTTACTTTAGCCGTACCATCTTTGGTGATCAGAATATTTTGCGGTTTCAAATCACGGTGAATAATTCCGCTACTATGCGCCAAAGCCATTGCAGCTAAAATTTCATCACCAATCCGAATCGCTTCTTCGTTAGCAAGCGGTGCATGTTCATTGATATATTGTTTTAAGGTCAAGCCATCAATATATTCCATGACGATGTATTGCTGGTCATCTGCATCACCGACATCAGAGATACCGACGATATTCGGATGATTCAGCTCTGCCATGGCATAAGCTTCACGCTGAAAACGTGCAATCGCTAGACTATCATTTTCAAAGTTTGACCGTAAGATCTTGATGGCAACCTGACGGTTATCCAAATAAGTATCTTCTGCCAAATAAACATTAGCCATGCCGCCACGGCCGATTTCTCTGATGACGTGATAACGATCTGCATAGATTTTTCCAATTTGTATCATCTTACAGATCTCCTTTATCAAACTTGACTAAAATCACCGTGATATTATCCAGACCACCATTGGTATTGGCAAGGCTAACTAGGGCTTGCGCTTGACTAGTCACATCTTGATCATTGTCTACCGTTTCGATGATTGCCTCAGCTGGCACCATATTCGTTAACCCATCAGAACTCATAATAATGATATCATCAGCGTCAATTTCTAGCGTCAACGTATCGACATCAATGTCTGTTGGTTGACCTAAAGAACGCGTGATGATATTTTTATTCGGGTGCTTTTCAGCTTCATCTGCTGTGATTTCACCAGCATCTACCAGCTCTTGGACGAGTGAATGGTCACGTGTGATTCGGATCAATTCTCCGTTTTTAATCACTTGTGTCCGAGAATCGCCAACATGGGCACTGATGATTTGATGTTTTTGAACGACGACCGCTTCAAGCGTTGTCCCCATCCCCTTGTAATCATCTAGCTTCCCAAGGTTTGCGATATTTTCGTTTTCAGCGCGAATTTGAGCTCGAAGCCATGCTTCAATCTCATCAGAATGACTGTCATTTGTAAAATCAGTCGTCGCCCAGGCTTTGCCTAGATCTTCAACTGTCAATTTACTGGCAACATTACCAGCCTTATGACCACCCATACCATCTGCAAGCAGAAAAATCCGCTCACCCTGTTGATTTTCATAGGTGTCGGCATAATCCTGATTATTCACGCGTTTTTGCCCAACGTCTGACAAAATACTGTACTTCATCTAAGTCCTCATTCAAGTTATAAATACAACGGCTTCATCTACTATCGTCTTTACACAATTTCATTTGAGATTAAGCGCATCTGGACTGACCACATTTTCCCGAAGGATTTTGATCAAAGTCCAAAGCACCTTATTTTTTGCACAATTTTGCGATAAAGAAACCATCCGTATGATAAGCATCTGGCGTGATCATGAGGCAGCCATTTTTTACAATGTCGGCTTTTTCATGTGTCAGAGGCACTTGCACAAATTCTGGATGTTTAGCCAAGAATTTTTCAATGACTTGGAAATTTTCTTCGTCGAAAATAGTACATGTACTATACACTATAATACCACTATTTACAAGGGTTTTGCAAGTATTTTCTAGAATTTCAAGCTGAACTTTCTGCAAGTTTTCAAAATCGGTTGTTTCTTTTCTATATTTAATATCCGGTTTACGACGAATTAGGCCAAGCCCAGAGCAGGGTGCATCGACTAGAATTTTATCAAAACGGTCTGCTCCGAATGTCTCAAAACTTTGACGCGCATCTAACTTGGTCAAGCTGATTTTTTCTGCTTGGTGGAGACGTTCAGCATTTTGTTTGATCAAACGCAGCTTATGATCATACAAGTCTAGTGCTTCGATGTGCCCTTGCTCTGACAAGTATTCAGCGATGTGGACGGTCTTGCCGCCAGGCGCTGCACAGGCATCCAAAATCTTGTCTGTCGGTTGAGCATCTAGTGCCACAGCAACCAATTGACTTGATTCATCTTGAATCGTAATCAGCCCATCATTGAAATCAAGTAAGTCAGCAAAATGACCTGACTTAGCGACAATTCCTGTCGGAGATAATTCTGATCTCTCGACATCAAATTCTTGCGATAGCTTATTAAATTCTGTCTCAACATCTGTTAACGTCGTATTTACGCGCAGGCTCGCCCGACCCGGTTCTTCCAAACTTTGAAAAATCTTGAGCGTTTTTCCAAAGCCAAACTGTTTGACAAATTTTTGTGTCAAATCAGCTGGCATTGAATATTGAATTCCTAACTTTTCAGTTGAATCTGAAATTTCGTCGAAAGTGCGAAGCTCAGCGCGCGTAAAATTGCGGAGCACGCCATTGACAAAACCTGATAAACGTTGATCACCTTGCTTTTTCGCAATCTTAACCGCTTCATCCACCGCAGCTGATGTCGGAATCCGATCCATATAAATGATCTGATAAACCGTCATGGCTAGCAGGTTTTTGACCCATTTTTTAGCCTTCTTGACATAAGGCTTAGTATACCAGTCCAGCGTGATTTTTTTAGAAATCGTGCCGTAAACAAGCTGTGTCACTAGCTTCTTATCCAGCTCGGTCAAATTTTCAGACTTAATTTTTTCATTAAGTGCGATATTTGCATAGGCATCGTTGTTTAATACGTCATTGATGACAGAAAGCGCCACTCGGCGCGGATTATTACTCAAATTGATCTCCGATATTGATAGTTTTCCCTAAGCCATTTAGAAAATCTTGGATAGGCATTTTTGGCTTACCTGCTGGTTGTACCATAACTAGGCTAATCGCCCCTTCTTTTGTGGCAATGACCAGATTTTTTTTCGTCTTCTCGATCACTTGACCTGGGATACCTTCACCCTCAACCAATGCGACCTCGTGAAGCTTAAAGCGCGTCCCTTGCCAAATCGCATGGGCAACTGGCCATGGAGACATGCCGCGCACTTGATTGAAAATATCGCGCGCAGAAAGCTGCCAATCAATCCGTTCTTCTTCAGGTGTGATGTTAGGCGAAAAGGTTACTTGCGTTTCGTCCTGTGGCTGCGGCGTGATTTTGCCTGCCAGATAGTCCGGTAAAGTATCCAGTAAAAGCTCTCGTCCAACGAGACTAAGTTTTTCAAACATAGTCCCAACATTATCAGTATCCGTGATTGGAATGGCACGCTGTGAAATCATATCACCAGCATCCATTTTTTTGACCATTTTCATAATCGTCACACCTGCCTCAGCATCCCCGTTGATAATGGCATAATGGACTGGCGCACCACCACGGTATTTCGGCAATAGACTGGCATGAACATTAACCGCATGCTTAACTGACTTGAGCAAGCTTTCTGGTAAAAACTGACCAAAGGCTGCAGTCACTATGATGTCTGCTCCCAACGCCATAATCTCTTCCATCTCATCAGAGCCCGAGATTTTTTCAGGTTGATAAACCGGCAAGTTATGACGTAGTGCCGCTTCCTTGACAGGCGTCATTTTGATTTCTTTTTTTCGGCCCACTGCACGATCTGGTTGGGTGACAACGGCCAACACCTCATAGCCTTGCTCAATCAGCCCATCTAAAACCGGCACTGAGAAGTCTGGTGTGCCCATGAAAATTATTTTTGTCATTGCTTTTCTGTCTTTCTTTCATTGATTTTAAAAACTGTCTATTTTCATTATATCATGCTTTACTTGAGGAGACTAATCGTGACCTCGTTCATCTAAAAAACCGAAGCAGATAAAACTTCGGTTTCAATCATTTTTTGATGTTTATTTATTCACACGTTCCAAATATTTTTTATAATCTTCTGTATGCAAGAGTGAATTTGCATTTGCAACACGCTCGCTAGTCGGTGGTTTCACACCAGTTAATGGATAATCCCAGCCCAGCTCTCTCCACTTGAATTCTCCCATGGTGTGATATGGCAAGACTTCAAACTTCTGAACATTTGACAATGTCTTAACATAATCACCTAGTGCCTGTAAGTCTTCATCAAAATCTGTCTCACCCGGTACAAGGACATGGCGAATCCATACAGGCGTGCCTTTATCTGACAAATACTGTGAAAATGCGATAATATTGTCATTTTGATGACCTGTCAAATCACGATGTCGAATCCCATTGATTTCTTTAATATCTAACAAAACCAAATCGGTCACGGCAAGCAGTCGATCGATTTTTTCTAAGGTTTCAGGCTTGGTTGAAAAAGGTTGCCCACACGTATCTAGTGTGCAGTGAATGCCAAGAGTTTTGGCCTTCGTAAACAGAGCTGTTACAAATTCCATCTGTAACATAGCTTCACCACCAGAGACTGTAATGCCACCACGACTGCCCCAAAATGATTTAAATTTGATAGCTTCTGCAAGGACATCATCAACTGTTCGTTCTTTTGCCTTACCATTAGTCATCGCCCAGGTATCTGGATTGTGGCAAAACTTACAACGCATTTTACAACCCTGCATAAAAATGACAAAGCGAACACCAGGTCCATCTACACTTCCAAAACTTTCTGTTGAATGGATCAATCCCGTTACGTTTCCTATGTTTTCCATCATCATCTCCACTTTCTTAATCAGATCCCTAAACCAGCATTTGCCCTGATCCACATCAGGTAATACATTTTTTATAGTTTTCCTATCTCTATTTTACGTTATTTTGTAAGCGTTGACAAATACTAGCATTATTTTTTAGAACAGGCCTTGTCAAAACTTTCAAACTAATACAAAATAAAAACTAGACATCATCGACTAGTTTCACATCTAACTTTTACAAACCGTCCAAGAAAGCAGCTACAGCTATGATAAGTAACGGTAAAGCTATGATAAGGGCAATGACGACATTTCTCTTCCAATGCGTCGCATCTGGTATGACCCTCTGAACATCTTTAAATGACGTCACACTGTTTCGCCATAGCTCTTCTCTTGTATAGCAATCTTTGTCATTAACCATGAGCGTGCCGTCATCTTGAATGGCAAACTCATTTCCTAAAAAAGTAAGTGTAGGAGGAACAGCAAACTTTCTACGTGTCCCTTTGGCTACCTTTTCATCTCCGGCCAAGGCATTTTCGTACTGCTGTATAAAATGAGAGGGCAGGTAACGCCGATCGCCATTATCAAAATCAAGCATGATAAAATTATTAGGCAACATCTCTGCATTTTTAACTTTAGGAATTACGTCACTCATATTTCATTTCTCCTGAATTGATGGATCTAGAGGGAGTACTTTTTTCTAGATATTTGCGACTTGCAATGTCCACCACATGGTGGGTTTCCTTCCCCTAAATAGTCATATAATGACAAAATAAAATACAATATAATGACCATTTCTATATCCGAGAAACCGTTTCCTCAGATATTTCACCTTTATTCTAACACAAATTAATTTTAATGCCAATATATAACTATTCTAGCTTCGCTTTTTTATAACTAGGCCTATCTTTTAATCATTCCATACCATTTTAATATATAAAAAAACACTAGCCACTTTCGTAACTAGCGATTTTCTAATTATTTATTGCTTATTTTGTGTAGTCTTCAACCAAGGCAAAAACTTCTTCCATTGTCGCACATTCAGTCAAGGCTTTGTTAGCCAATTCTTGCATTTTCGCAGTGTCAAGACGTTTCATCAAGCTACGTGTTTGTAGGATTGATGTCGCTGACATTGAGAATTCGTCAAGTCCCATACCAACTAAAAGTGGTACAGCAGTTTGGTCACCGGCCATTTCGCCACACATACCAGCCCATTTACCTTCAGCATGCGCTGCTTTAATCACGTTGTTGATTAAGCGCAAGATTGATGGGTTATAAGGTTGGTAGAGGTAAGAAACTTGTTCGTTCATACGGTCAGCCGCCATCGTGTATTGGATGAGGTCGTTAGTACCGATTGAGAAGAAGTCTACTTCTTTAGCGAATTGGTCAGCAAGCATTGCTGCTGCTGGGATTTCGATCATGATACCTACTTGGATGTCGTCAGCAACTGCTACGCCTTCAGCGAGCAAGTTTGCTTTTTCTTCATCGAAAAGTTTTTTAGCTGCACGGAATTCAGTCACGAGTGCAACCATTGGGAACATGATGCGAAGTTTACCGTGAACAGATGAACGAAGCAAAGCACGCAATTGTGTGCGGAACATGGCATCGCCACCTTCAGACAAGCTGATACGAAGCGCACGGTAACCAAGGAATGGGTTCATTTCTTTCGGAAGATCGAAATAAGGCAATTCCTTGTCACCACCGATGTCCATCGTACGGACAACAACTGGTTTACCATTCATGCCTTCAAGCACTGCTTTATAGGCTTCATATTGTTCATCTTCAGTTGGGAAGTCTTGTGAATCCATGTAAAGGAACTCAGTACGGTATAAACCAACTGCTTCCCCACCATTTTCATTCACGCCGACAACGTCTTTAGGTGTACCAATATTGGCAGCCAATTCAAAGTGTTTGCCATCAGCAGTCATTGTTTCAGCATCTTTAAGCAAAGCCCATTCTGCTTTTTGATCAGCATAAGCTTTACCTGCAGCAAGAAACTCTGCTTGTTCAGCTTCTGTTGGTTCGATAATGACATCACCAGTGATCCCGTTGACAGCCAAGAGTTGACCGTCTGTCACAAGTGTTGTGATGTTATTTGTACCAAGAACAGCAGGGATTTCAAGTGTCCGTGCCATGATAGCTGAGTGACTTGTACGTCCGCCGATATTTGTAATAAAGGCTTTAACGAATTTTTTGTCAAGTTGCGCTGTATCAGATGGTGTCAAATCATGTGCAACGACGATCACTTCTTGATCGATTGTTGCAGGACTTGGCAATTTCTTGCCAAGTAGATTTGCAAGCACACGTTTTGTAACGTCTTTGATGTCAGCAGCACGTTCTTGCATGTATGGATTATCTTCCATACCTTCGAAAATCGCGATAAACATATCTGTCACTTCTTTAAGTGCTGTTTCTGCGTTTGTTTTCTTAGCGCGAATCGTTTCTTTCATTTGACCGATCATTTCTGGATCTGCAAGAACCATCAAATGCGCGTCAAATACCGCTGCCGCTTCGTTTCCTAGGCTTTCTACAGCTTTCTCACGGATAACGTTAAGCTCGCCTGTGCTTGCTTCAAGAGCAGCATCCAAGCGAGCTTCCTCGTTGTCTGTATTTTCGACAGTAACTGTCTCAAATGACAAATCCGGTTGAACAAGTAGATAAGCTTTGGCAACTGCAACACCGCTAGACGCGGCAATACCTGTAAGCTTTTCTGCCATGATTATTCCCCAGCCAATCCTTCTTTTGTCATTGTTTCAGTGATTGCAGCGATTGCGTCGTCTGCGTCTGCGCCTTCAGCAGAGATTGTAACGTCAGCACCTTGACCAACACCAAGTGACATAACACCCATGATTGATTTAAGGTTAACTGATTTACCTTTATATTCAAGGTTGATGTCAGAAGTGAATTTTGAAGCTGCTTGTACAAGCAAAGTTGCAGGACGTGCGTGGATACCTGTTTCAGCTACGATGTGAAAATCTTTAGATGCCATGATTGCATTCTCCTTAGTTTTTTCGATAATTTTTGACTTTTAGTTATATTTCAAAGCCATCACAAGAATATTTTATCACAAAATGAAAAGGTTTGCAATAAAAATGCAACAATTATTTATCATGTGTGCTATACCAGCTTATGATGACAGCTGCTACTTTTCAACAGATCATGGGCTTTTTCACGCAAATTCTTTATGAAGAAATCTCACACTTCTTATTTTCTCTTTCTTTTCGATCCGCCATCTGTTTCATAATATCTCGAAACACGCAATAAAAAAGAGGCTTTCGCCTCCATTATTCTGGATTAATCCAAAGTTTCATAAATTTCGTTAACTAGGGCTTCTGTTTTATCCCAACCGAGACATGGGTCTGTAATGGACTGGCCAAATACTTCTGGTGTATCCTGGCGTCCATCTTCTAAGTAAGACTCAATCATAAAGCCACGGACAGTTTGCTTGATCTGCTCGTTCCAGTCACGATTAATTAGGGTCTGACGCACGATGCGGATCTGCTCTAAGAATTGTTTCCCTGAGTTATCGTGGTTAGTGTCCACCATAATGAAAGGATTTTTAAGTCCCATTTTGTCATAAGTCGCAATCGCTTTGAGGAGGTTATCGTAGTAGTAATTTGGTTCATTTTCACCGTACTCGTTTGTCGCACCACGTAAAATCACGTGCGCCAAAGGATTGCCGTCTGTGTCCACTTCCGCATTACCAAACAAGAAGTTTTGTTTGTTTTGCGCTGCATGAATCGCATTAAACATCACGCTCAAGTTACCAGAAGTTGGATTTTTCATACCTGTTGGTGCATCAATACCTGATGCCACAAAACGGTGCTCCTGATCCTCAACTGACCGTGCACCAATCGCATGGTAGCTAACCAAATCGTCGACCATGCGCAAATTAGAAGGGTAGAGCATTTCGTCAGCGGTTGTCAAACCAGTCTGCGTGATCACTTTATAATGCAGGTCACGAACAGCCTGAATCCCATTGATGAGATCCGGTAATTTAGACGTATCTGGTTGATGCATCAGGCCTTTGTAGCCATCACCATTGGTCCGAGGTTTAGCCGTGTAGACACGCATGACCATAAAGACCTTATCCTTCACTTGCTCTTGTAACTTGGCTAAACGGTGGGCGTATTCCAGAACCGCAGCTTCATTATCTGATGAACAAGGGCCAATAACGAGCAAGATACGGTCGTCTTCACCTTTGATAATGCGTTCTAACTCGGCATCACGCGCTTCTTTTTTAGCTAAAATATCGCCTTCTAGTTTGGCGTGTGACTTAACTGTTGCGATATCAATTGTCGCACCTTTTTGATGTATTCCCATTTTTCATTTTCTTTCTAATTATTACAAAATTCTGACAAAATTATTTAAACAAAAACTGAAGCAAGCTCCAGTTTCGTCGCCAAATTTCTGACTGGTACAAGGCTCCTAAATCGAGCAGCGTCCCTTATTAAAGTTCTTGATATATTTCGTTAATCAAGTTTTCCGTTTTATCCCAACCGAGACATGGGTCTGTGATTGATTTACCGAAAACGACCGGCTCGTCTTGACGACCATCTTCCAAGTAAGACTCAATCATGAAACCACGAACATATTTATGAATGAGTGGATTCCATTGATGATTGATCAAGGTTTGACGGATAATTCGGATTTGTTCCAAATAACGTTTTCCTGAATTATCATGGTTGGTATCAATCATGATGAAAGGATTTTCAAGACCCATTTTTTCATAAGTCGCGATCGCTTCTAACAAATCATCTGTATAGAAGTTAGGAATATTTTTGCCATATTCATTCAAGGCACCTCGAAGAATCGCATGTGCTAATGGGTTGCCTTCAGTTTCAACTTCTGTTCGGTTAAAGAGGAAGTTTTGCGGTGCTTGAGCAGCATATATCCCATTAAACATAACATTCAGATTACCTGACGTTGGATTTTTCAAACCAACAGGTACATCAATGCCTGAAGCCACAAAACGGTGCTGTTGGTTCTCAACCGAGCGTGCCCCAACTGCAATATAGCTGACTAGGTCATCAATAATCCGCAGATTTTCAGGATAAAGCATCTCATCAGCAGTTGTCAAACCAGTCTCAGTGATGACTTTATAATGCAATTCACGAACAGCTTTGATACCATTTAACAGATTAGGTTGCGCTGTCGCATCTGGTTGGTGGATCAAGCCTTTGTAGCCATCTCCATTGGTCCGTGGTTTTGCTGTATAAACGCGCATGACCATGAAAATTTTATCTTTAACTGTTTCTTGTAACTTAGCTAAACGACGGGCATATTCAAGCGCCGCTTCTTCATTATCAGATGAACAAGGACCAATAACCAATAAGATACGGTCATCTTCGCCTTTGATGATAGCTTCTAACTCACGGTCACGGGCTTCTTTCAAAGCTTTAGTTGCCGCTGAAAGTTTGCCTAATTCTTTGATTTCTTCTATCTCTAGTTTTTTAGAAATTTCTTTAAATGTCATTTATTTACTTTCAATCTTTAGCTAAGTAACCGTCTTGCGACGGCTACTTTCATGGAATCGTCCTCAAGGCACTCAAGTACTTTGAAGAACTTGCAACTAATTTTTTCGTATGATTAGACGATTCTAGCGCGGCCATGACAATTTTTAAATTTCTTGCCTGAACCACATGGACATGGATCATTACGTTTCACTTTTGAAAAGTCTATACCTGATGTCTCAACATTCGTTGCTGCTTCTGCTGAAGCAACATTTGTCAGATTTTCTAGTGAAGCCGTTGTCACGACTTTAGGTCCATTATCTTGCTGAATCGTTGTTTGTGGATGAATTTGTGCTTTCATCATCAAACGTGTCACTTCAAACTCGATCGCACCAACCATGTTATTAAACATGTTGAAGGCTTCTTGTTGATATTCAACAAGTGGATTATTTTGGGCGTAACCACGCAAGCCAACACTTTGTCGCATTTGATCTAGTTGGTCAATATGATCTGACCAGTTTGTGTCAACAGTTCTAAGAATAACAGCTTGTTGGAAACTTAATTGACGTTCTGGATCAGCTAATTTTGCCATTTGATCAGCATAGATCACCTTGATTTTGTCTAAAATCAAGTCTTTAATAGCAGATAAACTCAAGCCATCCAGATCAGTAGCTTTGATTGCACCGTCAGGAAGGAAGCTACTTTCCACTTGGACGATTAAATCTTGCGTCCCTGTTTCATCTAGCTTTCCTAAAGGCGCTTGCCCTGCAATGCTGCGTTCAATCGTCCGATCAAACATACCAAAAAGTTCTGGTGTTAAACTCTCTTTGGCTGTAATTACTTCATAGCGTTGTTTATAAATCACTTCACGTTGTTCGCGAATGACGTCATCATATTGCAAGACTTGTTTCCGAGAATCGTAGTTATTCCCCTCAACACGTTTTTGTGACGCTTCAATCTGATTGGTGATCATGCGAGATTTAATCACCGCATCTTCACCTTCAATTTTGAAACGCTCAAGGACTGCCGCTACACGTTCACTACCAAAACGACGCATCAAATCATCTTCAAGCGACAGATAGAATTGTGACACACCTGGGTCACCTTGACGACCAGAACGACCACGCAACTGATTATCAATCCGACGAGATTCATGACGTTCAGTCCCGATAACAGCCAGCCCACGATATTCCGCTTCTGGATGATCGACAACACCAGCACCTAATTTAATATCGGTACCACGACCCGCCATATTGGTCGCAATGGTTACTGCACCCTTTTGGCCGGCATTCATGATGATTTGAGCTTCTTTAAAGTGATTCTTAGCATTCAAAACTTCGTGTGGAATACCTGATTGGACAAGTTTTTGAGAAATGATCTCCGATGTTTCCACACCGACTGTCCCGATCAAGATGGGTTGACCCTTATCATGACGGTCTTTGACATCACGCACGACTGCTGCAAATTTTGATTCAATCGTTGGATAGAGCAAATCTGGATGATCGACACGAATGACTGGCATATTAGTCGGGATTGGGATGATTTGCATATTATAAATTTCACGGAATTCTTCCGCTTCTGTTTTTGCAGTCCCTGACATCCCTGCCAGTTTTTTGTACATCCGGAAATAGTTTTGATAAGTGATAGACGCCATTGTCTTAGACTCATCTTGGATTGGCACGCCTTCTTTGGCTTCAATCGCTTGGTGGAGGCCATCAGAGAAACGACGTCCTTCCATGGCACGACCGGTAAATTGATCGACAATCAACACTTCTTGATTTTCATCAACCATGTAATCAAAGTCAAGAGACATGATATAGTTAGCACGCAAAGAATTATCTACAAAGTGCGTCAAGGCCGCATTTTCAAGATCATAAAGATTGTCAATCGCAAAGAACTTCTCTGCTTTATCAATCCCTTCTTCTGTCAAGCTAATCGTTTTAGACTGGACATCAATTTTATAATCATCGCCTTCTTCATAGTCTTCACGACCATTCAAAGATTTGACAAATTGGTCTGCACGATAGTAAAGTGCACTTGAGCTTTCTGCCTGACCGGAAATAATCAACGGTGTCCGGGCTTCATCGATCAAAATCGAATCCACTTCATCGACTAAAGCAAAGTTCAAAGGGCGTTGTGACATTTCTTCAAATGTCGTTACCATATTATCACGCAGATAGTCAAAACCTAACTCAGAGTTGGTTGAATAAGTGATATCGCAAGCATATGCTTCACGTTTCTCAACTGCTGACTTGGTTGATGAGTTAATCCCAACAGTTAATCCTAGCCAGTTATAGAGTTCTCCCATTTCAGTCGCATCACGCGCTGACAGGTACTCATTGACCGTGACAACGTGGACACCTTCACCCGCCAAAGCGTTCAGGTAAACTGGCATTGTCGCCGTTAAGGTTTTACCTTCACCAGTACGCATTTCAGGGACGTCACCATTATGAAGGACAATACCACCCATAATTTGAACGTGATAAGGAAAAAGACCTAGAATCCGTTTAGCACCTTCACGAGCGACCGCAAATGCTTCATAGAGTAAATCATCTAGTGTTTCGCCATTTTGATAACGCTGTTTAAACTCAGGTGTTTTGGCTTGAAGTTCAGCATCAGACATAGCCGCATAAGCTGCCTCATAGCTTTCTACCTTTTCTGCCATTTTATGCAATTTTTTTAATTGTTTTTTATCATTTTCAATTAGTTTTTGAATAATGTTAGCCATTTTATCTCCCAAAGAGTCTTAGTCATTGTCTTAAAACAATATACTCTCAACAATTTTACCATTTTATAACCTAAATTTCAATTATAAAAAAAATCGCCCTGAGGCGATTTTTGATAGATGCATCAATTTGGATAGATATAAGTCACAGCACCTGGATCGAACAAGCCGCCACGGTGATCTGCAATATAACGTTTACCTGCATAGTTTGATTCTTGAACGGCAATTTGATTACCACTTACTTGGTAAACAACGGCAACGTGACCATAACCACCTTGCCATACAGCGATAGCACCAACTTGTGGTACTGAACCTGTACGTAAACCAGCTCTAGCTGCAGAGGCAGCCCAGTCGCCACCATTACCCCAGTAATCGCCTGCCCAAGGTGCTAATACTTTAGCCCCCCATGTACACTCACCTACTGGATAAGTGTTGGCACCACCACCGCCACCTGGAGGCGTAGGTGTTGGCGTAGGTGTTGGCGTAGGTGTTGGTGCTGGCGTATAACCACCACCGCCACCACCAGGATTAGGCACGTTATTGTCAATGGAAGCACCATTATCAGTTTGTTCTTTTGCTTTAGCAGCGGCATCAGCAACTTGATCGCTGTAAGCTTTTTCACGAGCAGCTGCTTCTGAAGCGGCTGCTTGAGCAGCAGCTTTTTGTTCAAGCAATGAAGCTTTATCACCTTCTGCTGTTGCACGTTCTGCTGCTAAGTTCAATTGAGCAACTTTAAGCTGTGCTTGTTGTGTTTCAAGTGTTTTAGCTTGATCATCCATTTGAGCTAGCAGTTTGTAGCCTTCATTTGATTTCGCTTGGTTTGTTTTTACTGCTTTGTCTAAATTAGCTTTAGCAGTTTCTTGTTGTTTCATCATGTCGTTGTTTGCTTTTACAACAGTTCTCATTGCTGAGACGCGTGTTACGACATCTGATAAAGATTTAGAGTTGATGACAGCATCCACGTATGATGTTGCTGAACCATCTGTTTGTGCTGAACGTGCTTGTGCTTTGAGCGCTTCATCACGTTCTTTAATTTCTTTTGTTAAGTCGCCAATTTTGACTTGTAGTTTTTCAGATTCTTTAAGCAAATCGTCAGTCTCTTTTTTAAGAGCGCTTTGTTTCGACGATAATGTATCAACTTGTGACTGAATATTTGTCACTTCTGTCTGAGCAGTTGCTTCGGCAGATTTTGTCGAGGCAATTTTTGCATCCTGACTCGCGATTTTATCATCGGTTTCATCGGCTACAGCAACGAATGCTGTTGAAGCTGATGTTAAAACAACTGTAGATAATAAAAGAGCTGATATCAATTTTTTCTTCATATAGTTTTCTTTTCCTCCAAAGGCTATCGCGTTTTCGGTTCAATTTTAATTATACGCTTTCAAAGTACGATTAATGTTACAATCATGTTACAGTTTAGTTTTCATTTGTAACGCTTTCTTTGCTTTTGTTATCCCATAAAATTTTTCTAGAGGCGACTGCAAAACAATGGCAAAGAAAATGTTAAGGAACAAACTTGGCGCTATTTCATAGATCACATAGTCTACAAAATTAAAGCTCGAAATTTGAAACCCTAAGATAATGGCGCCCGACAAGAACTCAAAAGCTGTTACAATAATAATCACAGTAAAAATCCGCGTTAAGCGATTTGCAAAGACTGTTTGTCGAATATTATACACAAAAAGTGCAATCAAAGGAAACAATAAGCTTGCGATACCATAAACACCGATATAGTAGCTGTCATAGATTAGTCCGATGACAAAAGCAACGATAACAACATAATGATAGCTATGCTGCAAGATACTATAAGTCAGAAAAATCAGGAGTAAACAAGATGTCACAGTTGTGACATTTGTACTAAGCAAGTGCGTCAGCTGGCCATCTAATAGCATCACGACTAATAAAATGAAGGGCGTAAAAAATTGAAAGGAGAAACGACTCATTTTTGATCATCCTTTCGAAAACTACTATTATATCTACTATTATCATATTTTTGGTGGTGATAACTGTTTAACATCTCTTTTTTCCTCCATATTCCCTATCTTCTTTCACGTACCTAGAGTTGATTAAGCCAAGAAACAGGAAAACATTAATATCTTCATTATATCACTACTTGCTTTCTTTTTCTATCTGTTCTAAACCCTCTCTCGAAATGTAATTAAATTGACAAATTATAATATACGCTGTATTATAATGATATAGGTAGATGATTCTTAAGTCTTTGGCTGTTCTATTTTAATCCCTATCAATACGCAGCCTTACATATAATGGAGGAATGATGGAAAAATTTAAAAAGATTGCGACACCAAAACGTATTTTAGCACTGATTATTCTGATTCTAGTTTTAATTTTTGCCTTTCAAAACCTCAATACTGTTTCCCTTAATCTTGTCTTTTTCTCGCTCAATATGCCCTTATTAATCTTGATTGTTGCCTTATATGTCCTAGGCGTGATCACTGGTTGGTCTGTCAAACGAAATGATATCAAACAGATTGTTAACAAGGCACAAGATGAAACAAAAAAAGAAATCAAAGATTTACAAGAACAGATAAAAGATATCAATTAGTCAATACAAGAAAAGCTTCCGAAAAGATCTCAATCTCTTCTGAAGCTTTTTGATTTTAAAATAGTTTAATTACTTGCTTCACTCAAGCCGCGTTTGACTGCGAAAACAAAGCGGATATTATCAAATTGACTAGCGGGCTTCACATAGACTTCCCGATCCATTCCTTTTTGATTTTTCTTTTCACCGATAATGTCACCTACCAACAGGTCGGAAGGTGAATTACCACCAAGTCCAGATGTCACAACTTGATCACCTTTGGCGAACTGATTATCTGATGAAATCTGTGTGATGATAAAGGCATTTTGCTGCGCATCATAACCTGTAATCAGGCCATAAGCAGGATTTTCTGCCGAACCCAGTCTGACTGGGATTTTATTTTCCAATACTTTATCCGATGTTAAGAGTGCAACCTTAGAAGTTGTTGTATTTACCTGTGTAATCCGACCGACAACGCCACCATTGCTCATGATAATCATATCATCTTTAAGACCATCAGCTGATCCTTTATCAATTGTCATCGTGTCTCCCCAAGCATTGGGATTACGAACAACAACATTTGAAGCTACTTTTTCATAGTTTGTCAGCGTATTTTGCAAATCGAGTGCTGCTTTTAACTCTTTATTTTCAGCTTTTAAGCTATCCAATTCAGCTGCATTATCCGTTAAACTTGTAATTTTTTTACTTAATTTAGCGTTTTGTTGATAAGTTGACAGCAAATTACCAACCTCAGCTACCTTATTCTCAAAAAAGTTAAATGGCGCAGCGATAATACCATCTAATCCCCCAACAGTGTCATTGACAACAAGCGTCATTTCTGACGGTCTCCGATTATCTTTAAAATGACGTGTCGAAATGATAATCGTGACACAAGCTGTAATCATCATGATGAGTGCAATGATAATGATTTTACTAATATTTATTTTTTTCAATGGTGTAACTATCTCCAAGTCTGAGCGAGGGGCAACACTTCTGATTTGCGTGTTAGCCGCCTCTTTATGTTTACCGTTTATTTTCTACTGTTTTATTTTATCAAATTTTAAGGAAATTTGATAGAATAGACTTAAGAAAATTAACGGAGAAAAATATGATTCCAACTTTTGGCAAAAAAATTGACAGCAAAGACTATCAAGCGCGCTACGGTGTCTATGGTATCGTCGCTCGCAAGGACAACACCGAAATTTGTCTCGTTCAAGCACCGAATGGCGCTTATTTCCTACCAGGCGGTGAAATTGAATCGGGTGAAGATCATAAAAAAGCACTCGTTCGTGAGTTACATGAAGAACTAGGTGCTAAAGCTAAGCTTGGCAAATTCCTTGGGCAAGCAGATGAATACTTCTATTCATCTCATCGTGATACTTACTATTATAATCCAGCCTATATCTATGAAACGGTTGGCTATGAAGTATTGGGTGCCCCATTAGAAGATTTCAATCATATCGATTGGTTTCCTGTTGAAACAGCCATCAAAAAACTAAAACGAGGTAGTCATAAGTGGGGCGTTGCTGCTTGGCAAGACTATCTGAACGCCCTATAATAAAAACCTGTCCGACGACAGGCTTTTATTTTTTGTTTCATTTTTCAGTGTTTTCGATACGCTAAGCTATAAAATAAAGCAATCAATATCGCACCACCTACGACATTGCCCAGATAAACGGGAACAAAGTTGTTTAAGAAATCCCACCATGTGGCATGGCCGACAAAAATGGCGAAAGGGATTAAAAAGCTGTTGGCGACACTATGCTGGAAGCCGATGACGACAAATGTCATGACCGGAAACCAGATGGCGAGGATTTTGCCTGAGAAATCTTTGGCGCCATAACTTAGCCAGACTGCTAGGCCAACGAACCAGTTACAGCCCATGCCTGAGCAAAAGGCTGTTAGAAAGTTCGCATTTAACTTCGCTTGCGTAACATGAAGCGCTTCTTTTAAGGCATCACCAGTCGTCAATGTGCCCGCTAGAACGCCGAATACATAAGCCACAAAAATCGCACCAACCAGATTAGCCAATGTAATGACTACCCAATTATTCAAAAGCTCTTTCAGCGTCACACGTTGCTTAAAATAGCCCACGGCTACGGCCATCATATTACCAGTTATCAACTCACCACCGGCTTGCAAAATGACAATTAGTCCAACGGGGAAAACAGCTGCCCCGACAAAGCCACCCCCTACACGTAAATACGCTAAGTAGCCTAGGGAAATCATGGCGCCACCGATAAACCCTAAAATAAGTTTCGTGAGAAGTGGCTTATTAACCTTGATAACAGCAGTTGCTGCCGTTTGCTCAAGTATTTCTTCTGGAGTATACATCTATTAAACTTAACCTTTTCTAAATTTGTGTTGCGACTCTCACCATGTTTGTGAGTTTTTTTACAACCGTTAAGCTCAATTTTACCTTAATTTGGAAACGATTTCAAGTTATTTTGTGATGATTTTCACACCATTATGTTCGCTACCAATGATGACCGTTTTGGCCATGTCTTTAAACAAACCATGTTCAACTACACCCACTGTTTCATCAAGTAACTTGATCAAGCGCGTCGTGTCTTCTATCTTCTCTAGATGCAGGTCAATGATATGGTTGCCCATATCTGTGACTAAGCGTCCACCAGCGTCATCCAGACGAAAAGTTGGTTGAAAACCTAGTTTATCAAACAAGCGGTATAACTGCCCGCAACCAAACGAGACAACCTCAACCGGTAGTGGAAAAGCTCCTAGATGTGTCACCATTTTTGATTCGTCCGCAATCCAAATATAGTCCTTACTATAAGTTGCAACAATTTTCTCCATCAACAGGGCTGCGCCACCACCTTTAATACCGTTTAAGTCCAAATCTACTTCATCAGCACCATCTACGGTCAAGTCAATGGCGTCCACCTCATCAATGTTTTTGAGTGGAATACCTAATTCACGCGCTTGTGCACTCGTCACGCTTGATGTTGTCACACCGACAATTTTAAGATTTTCTTCTGCAACTCGGCGCCCCAGTTCCGCCACAAAAAAAGCTGCTGTTGATCCTGTTCCTAGACCAACAACCATGCCATCTTTAACAAATTTCGCCGCCTCAATACCAACCAGTTTTTTTAGATTATTCATAGATTTATTATAGCATTAAACCCTAATTCATACTAGCCCAAACAAGACTAAAAGCCATATTTTTAAAGGGAAAGTTCGCTCTTTTTTACTATCATTTATTAAAACCATCAACATATTGATGATAATCAGCTATTTGCTGTTCTAAGCATTTGGGCAATATTGCCATATCCCAATTGGTTAGCATAATCTAACGCAGTTCTTCCGCTATTATCCCTTAGCGATGAATTAGCACCATTCCTTAACAATTCAGCGACAATCTCTTGATATATCTGTGAACCATCTCTTAAGCCAACGGCTTCGATTAAGGCTGTGTAACCAAATTTATTTTGGTGATCAATCGCAACGCGTTTGTCGGCCAAAAGCAATTTCACATTGTCAAGATGCCCTTTTTCAACGGCAGGTATCAAGGCATTGCCACCAAATCGATTATAGACTGACTGATCAGGCGTGGTATGGGCTAACATATAAGCTAGAATCTCCGTTCGCCCTTGCGCCCCAGCATAAAGATAAGGACTGTCTTGAATGACATCTTGTTGATTAATATTAGCACCCGCATCAATTAATAGTTTGGTGATAGGGATTTGGTTTTGATGGACTGCTATTAATAAAGGCGTTTCAGACTTCTCGTTCACCTCATCAATCAGATAAGCAGGCGAGTTGAGAATTTCCTTTGTTTGATCAAAATCCCCCTCAGAAACAGCTTGAATAAGGCTTCCTGTCGTAAATGTCATCTGAACTTTTTCCTCCGATTTTGTGCTTTCTTTTGTGCTTTCTGTAGTAGGTGGTTGTATTTTTTCCTGTGTTGAAGACTGAGAAGTTTTTACTTGTTTTGGCTCTGTCTGGCAAGCACTTAAAACGACACTAAAACTAAGAAGGGCAATTGGTAAGGCTACCAGATTTAACTTGAAGTTTTTCATCAGTTCTCTTCTTTCAAATTGATACTGTATTATAACATTGAAAATATAAAATTAGCCATTAGAAAGACTTAGCCCCCCCTTTGAAATAGGAATCACAAAATAAAGCACATTTCTCTCTTTTTTCGCATTTTTATGTTAGCGACTTCTAGCATTTACTTTTTTATAATTTTGTAGTAAACTATATCTAGTATCTAAAACTAGATGTAACCAAAACAACGTATTAAAATGACGCATTAGAAAGATAAACAATTATGTCTGAATCACTCATTAATTGGGGAAAAGAAATCGAGACTGCCACCCTACCACGCTGGGAAGAATTGCCCGATATCGAGTTATATATGGATCAGGTTATCAGCTTGGTCGGTAAGTATTTAACCCCAATTTTACCTAAACAAGAACAGGCGCTCCTCACCAAATCCATGGTTAACAACTACGTTAAGTTGGAGCTCATCCCTGCACCCGTTAAGAAAAAATACTCCCGTGTTCACCTGGCGTTTCTCATTGCCATTACCCTGCTCAAACAAGTCCTGACCATTCCTGAAATTAAAACAGGCATCGTCTACCAAGGCCGTATTAGCGGCACCCACGAAGCCTATAATATTTTTTGTCACGCGCTAGAAGAAACTTTAAATGTTGTTGGTAAACAAGTACAAGGCATTAGCACGCCTGGCTTATTTTCGAAACAAATTTCGCCAGAATATTTTATCGTGACAGCAGCAACCTCTTCACTTGCCGCAAAATTACTCGCCCAAAAAAACATTGAACTTGCTGAAGGTTTAAGCATTATGGAAAATAAGGAGATCTCAAATGACATCTGAAAAAATCGCAATTCTTGTTGACTCTGGTTGTGACGTCCCTGAAACAATTGCACAAGCAGAAAACCTCTATGTCATTCCACTCAAGATCATCTATAAAGATGCCGAGTATACAGATAAACTAGATATCACTGCCGAAGAAATCTACGACCGACTCCCTATCGAGATTCCTAAAACCTCTTTACCAGAAGGTGCTTACATTCAAAAAATCTTTGAACAAATCGTGGCTGATGGCTATGAAAAAGTATTAGCGATTACTATTTCAAGCGGCTTATCAGGAACTTTTAACTCTGTTAGATTAGTCGCGCAAGATTTTCCAATGCTCGAAACCTTCATGTTTGATACAAAAAACATCGGAATTGGCGCAGGCGTTCATGCCATTCGCGCTGCTGAATTGATCGCTTCTGGCTCAAGTTTTGACGCGATTACAAAGGTACTTGCTAGCGAAGTTAAAAATAGCAAAATTTTCTTCAGCGTTGCAACACTTGAATACCTCCAAAAAGGTGGGCGTATTGGCCTCGTCAGCTCTATTGTCGGCAACATGCTCAACCTCAACCCGATTATCTCTTGTAATGATGATGGCATTTACTACACCGTTGCCAAATCACGTGGTCGTAAAAAAAGCCTTGAGAAAGCTGTCAAATTAGTCAAAGCCTACGTTGGCAATCACCAAAAGGTTCGCTTGTTTGTCGCCCACGGCAATGCTGCCAAAGAAGCTTTGATTTTGGTTGACGCCTTAAAAGCCGCTATCCCTCAAGCCATTGAAGTCTTATATGGTCAAATCTCCCCCGCTCTTGTTGTTCACACCGGACCAGGTTTGATTGGGATTGGCGCACAAATTTTAGATTAAATGAAAAAAGCCTGTTCGGGCTTTTTTAGCTATCTTCCATCCTAAGCACCCACAATTGCTGTTTTACTAATTTTGCGTTAAAATAAGGGTATGACTAGCCAACATGATGCGCTATTTGCGCTATATACGCAAAGCTGGGAAAACAAAGACATAACTCAATTTCTGGCTTGCTTAACTGACGATGTTACAATTACGGAATGCTACGGTGCCACTTATATCGGTAAAACTGAAGCACAAAAATGGTTCCAGCATTGGACAGCGCCTACTGAAAACCAGGTGGTGAATTGGGAGATTCTCGCTAAATTTGAAGATAGTCTCAAAAATACCGACTTTTTCAACTGGCGTTTTCGTTATGTTTATCAAAACAAGGCTAGTGTTTTTGAAGGGCTATCACAAGTCACTTTTTCAGATAACGGAAAAATTACCAAAATAAAAGAATATGAAATGGCTTTTGATAAAACCAGACCTTATTTAGCCTCAAAATAGAAATAGGAACAAGATGATCACAAAAGAATTTGATACAATCGCAGCCATCTCAACACCACTTGGTGAAGGGGCTATCGGCATCGTCCGGCTCTCAGGCAGTGAAGCCATTGCTATTGCTGACAAAGTTTTTACAGGAAAATCTCTGGCTAACTGCGACAGCCACACGCTCAATTACGGGCACATTACCGAAAACACGCGCGTCCTCGATGAGGTCATGGTCGGTGTCATGAAAGCGCCGAAAACTTTCACGCGCGAAGATGTTATCGAAATCAACACCCACGGTGGCATTGCCGTTATGAACGAAATCCTCCAACTCTTGCTCCGCAATGGCGCTAGAATGGCAGAACCCGGTGAATTTACCAAACGTGCCTTCTTAAATGGTCGTATGGATTTATCACAGGCTGAAGCTGTCATGGATATTATCCGTGCTAAAACTGACCAAGCAATGAATATCGCTGTTAAACAACTCGACGGAAGCCTTTCAAACCTCATCAACAAGACGCGGCAAGAAATTCTCGAAACACTAGCACAAGTCGAAGTTAATATCGACTATCCAGAGTATGATGATGTCGAAGAAATGACGACAAGAATGCTGCGTGAAAAAACAGCAGCCTTTCAAACGCTACTCGAAAATTTACTGAAAACAGCTAAGCGCGGGAAAATTCTCCGTGAAGGTCTATCAACAGCTATCATTGGTCGACCAAACGTTGGCAAATCAAGTTTATTGAATCATCTCTTGCGTGAAGAAAAGGCCATTGTCACAGATATTGCCGGCACCACGCGCGATGTCATTGAAGAATACGTCAATATCAATGGCGTGCCTTTAAAACTTGTGGATACGGCTGGGATTCGTGAGACAGATGATGTTGTGGAACGCATCGGTGTTGAACGCTCACACAAAGCGCTAGAAGAAGCTGATCTCGTCCTGCTTGTCTTGAGTGCCAATGAAGCCCTAACTGATCAAGACCGTCAGTTATTGGCGCTCAGCGAGGGCAGTAACCGCATCATCTTACTCAATAAGACGGATCTGCCTGAAAACATTGAAACGGCTGACCTGCCTGACGATGTCATTAAAATTTCTGTTCTTGAAGACACCAACATTGACAAAATCGAAGCAAAAATTAACGACCTTTTCTTTGAGAATGCTGGGATTGTTGAGCAAGATGCGACTTATCTATCCAATTCTCGTCACATTGCCTTAATCGAACAAGCGCTCGAAGCTTTGACCGCAGTTAATGATGGGCTTGATGCGGGGATGCCTGTTGATTTGGTGCAAGTCGATATGACACGAACTTGGGAGATTCTCGGAGAAATTACTGGGGATGCTGCACCTGATGAGTTAATCACGCAGTTGTTTAGCCAATTCTGTTTAGGAAAATAAAAAAACGCCGTCGCTGGCGTTTTCTTATTTTCTCTTTTTCAGGGCACGATTACCCAAGTAATTTAAAGCTGTCATAAATAGTTTTTTGAAGACACGTGGGCAGCTTCTAGCTAACCAAACCATGGCGCGGTCGCTAAAGGCATGGAAGTAACGCCGTTTTGGTCGTGCATCAGTTGCCGCTTTATAAAAAACTTGTGCTAAATCTTCAGAGCTGGCACTAATCGCGCCTTCATTCGCCATCAATAAAGTTGAAACCTTTTGCACCATTGTTAAATACACAGAATCAGCCTTCAGATTTTTATTGGCATTCTTCATGGCGATATCGCTCCAGGCCGACTGTGTGCCACCAGGTTGGACAACAAGGGAGCGCACGCCAAAAGGTGCAATCTCAATGTCAAGTGAGTCACTCCATTGCTGCAGCGCCGCTTTTGTGGCGTGGTAATAAGCGCCCAGTGGCATGTAAACATCCCCACCAATCGATGAAATATTAATAATCCGTCCAGATTTTTGTGCGCGCATAATAGGTAACACAAGCTGTGCCAAATCTGCTGCGCCAAAAAAGTTGGTCTCGAACTGCTGTCTAGCATTGTCCAACGAAATATCTTCAACTGGTCCATACTCACCATAACCTGCATTGTTAATCAGGACATCAATCTGCTTTTCTTGCTGAAAAATAGTCTCGATAAAAGCTTGGTTAGACGCATGATCTGTAACGTCTAGTTTGAGGGCATGGATGTGCTCGGCAGTAGGGATTTTCTCAACACGACGGGCACCGCCGTACACGATCCATCCCTTTTTTGCAAATAACTCTGCCGCTGCAAACCCCATGCCATTACTAGCGCCTGAAATAGCGACTACTTTTGTCATTTTTTCTCCTCTATTATCCGCTAGTCAAAGCCCGCAACATCAGCTAAATCTGTCAGCATCATCTGATAATTAGGATTTTCTCTCCAGTGGGCATCCTTGAAGATAGCCACTGCCTCTTGCCTAGCAACTTCTAAAATATTGTAATCATTGACAATATCAGCAACCGAAAATTCTGGCAAGCCCGATTGGCGCGTCCCAAAGATTTCACCACTGCCACGCAATTTGAGATCTTCTTCTGCTAAGACAAAACCATTTTGTGTTTCTGTCATGATTTGCATGCGACGTTTGCCAGTTTCCGATTTGGGATTGGCGACTAAAATTGTGTAAGATTTTTTCTCACCACGCCCGACACGGCCACGTAATTGATGCAATTGTGATAAGCCAAAGCGATCAGCATCAATGATCACCATGATCGTTGCATTGGGCACATTAACCCCGACTTCAATGACCGTTGTTGAGACTAAAATATCATATTTTTGCGTCTTAAAATCCGTCATGACCTGATCTTTTTCAGCATTCTTCATCTTACCATGAAGTAAGGCCACATTTGCTGTCAAACCAAAAAAGTCTTGCAACTCCATAAAGAGCTCCGTGGCATTTTTCAGATCTAGCGCTTCACTTTCTTCAATCAAGGGCGAAATAAAATAAACCTGCGCCCCTTTTGTAATCTCATCTGCAATCCATGGCAAAATCTTTGGTGTTAATTGTTCATGCTTGACCCATCGCGTTGTAATCGGCTGGCGTCCAGCAGGTAGCTCGTCGATGATCGACACATCCATATCACCAAAAGCCGTAATCGCAAGTGTCCGTGGAATCGGTGTTGCCGTCATCATCAGCACATCAGGATTTTGCCCTTTCTCACGAAAGACCTTCCGTTGGTTAACACCGAAACGATGCTGTTCATCCGTAATCACAAGACCTAGATTATGATAGTCTACCGCTTCTTGTATCAGCGCATGCGTGCCCGTGATCATCTGGATACGACCATTTTCAAGACCCGCAAGCACCTCGCGCCGCGCCGCAACTTTCATCCCACTCGTCAGCAAGCCCACTGTCAGCTCAGGAAAGAGGCTCTGGAGGCTTTCATAGTGTTGGTGTGCCAGAATCTCCGTCGGTACCATCATGGCCGCCTGGTAGCCCGCTGTGACCGCTGCGTACATGGCAAGACTCGCCACCGCCGTCTTCCCGCTCCCCACATCGCCTTGCAGTAGCCGGTTCATATGATAAGGACTCGCCATATCCGCCAAGATCTCACGCAAGGATTGATCCTGCGCCCCTGTCAAATGGTAGGGCAGTTGCGTGATTTTGTCAGCTAGCTGCGCAGCGTTGAACGTGATTGCTAAGCCTTGTATCAGCGACTTCTCTTTATAACGCAAGGCCTGTAATTTCATTTGGAAATAAAACAATTCCTCAAATTTCATACGGCGTAAGGCTTGTTGATGCGCCGCTTTATCAATCGGAAAATGCATGTCGTGAACTGCCGTCTTACGAGCGACTAACCGATATTTATGAATCAATTCAGCCGGTAAATTCTCAGTGATTAACTCACCCACACCCGTTTCAAAAACAGACTGTAAAAGATTGACTAGGACCGACTGTTTGACACCTTGCATGATATGGTAGACCGGCTGAAAACTATTGTCAACCTGCGCCAAAATCTTCATTCCATTGATACTTAATTTCTTGGCATCCCATTTACCATAAATGGCAATCTCAGCATCCACTTCAACCTTATCCAGTAAATAAGGCTGATTAAAAAAACTGACTGAAATGACAGCTTCATCCTGCTTGATTTTAAAGGTAAGGCGATTACGACGTGCCCCATAGTAACTGACATTGGGCGGGGTCACCACACGCCCCACAATCGTTGTCTTTTCCCCATCCATCAACTCAAAAATAGATTTTGACGAAAAATCATCATAACGAAAAGGAAAGTAGAACAATAAATCTTGCACAGTAAAAATCCCCAGTTGATGATATCGCTCGGCTGATTTTGGTCCTACACCTTTTAAGAATTGAATTGAATCCGTTAGTTTCATATCTCTATTTTAGCATTTTAGCCTTGGAAATACCTGTAAAAGTTGCTTGACGATCATTTCAGGTGACAGTTCGGTATTATTAATCTTCAATGTCTGAACATCTGGAAAATATTCCGCTAGTTGATGAGCTTGCGACTCTAACTGATACTTAACAACTGAATCTTCTAAATCTTGCATCGAAAATGCCAAATCTCGTTTAGAAGGTTTCGCAGCTAAGCGTTCTGGATGGCGATTGCGTTCGCGCCGTTTAGCAATATCAGCTACCAATTCAATGAAATAGACTGACTCACCTGCGTCTGAAAAAATACTAGCGATATCAGAAAGAAAAGCCAAATCATCGGTCGATGAAAAATCAATCATAACCGTGAAAATCACATGCTTAATTGGATTGGTTTTAAGATTGGCAACAAAGGCTTTAAATATCATTTTTCGCAAACTATCTGATAGCTGAAAGGTCGTCGGTGTATACCCTAGAAAATCAGCAAATAAATCAATTGTTTGATGGTTATAAAGCAATTTACCATCAAGCTGTTTTTCTAGTTCACGACCAACTGTCATTTTTCCTACCGCTTGCGCGCCAATTAAAACAATTAAACTCATGACAAATCCCTTCTTATATAAAAAAGCGAGAAAATAGATTTCTCACTCTAACTACTTATTATTGACCGTATAACTCTTGAAGTGGTTTAAAGACAATATCTTGTAAATCACTTGTGATTGTTTGCAGTGCTTGTTCTTTAGCTAGCAACTCTGACATGATTGAATTAGCTTGTAATTCAGCGAAAAGTGCTTGTGCTTCGTTTTGTTGTTCTGGCTCTATGAGTTGCCCCATTTGCATTTTGGTTTGGATGTCGATAAATTTCGCATACAAAACACTCGCTGCTTCATCAGCTTTAACAGCAGCAAGCGCTGTGACAACTGCTTGATATTCAGGCAAAGCACGGAATTCACGTTCTAATTGATTCATAGTGTCATAGATGTTCATAAATGTCTCCTTTTCTTATCTCTTATTATACCAAAAAAGCGTCAATTTCTGCACGCTTTCAAATTCTAACCTTTTTTGACAACAGAGCCTTTCAAGCCAATCGCCCCAAAACCATCAATCTTAGCATCAATGAAATGACCATTCTTGCCGTTTTCATTGATTCTGATGTTCTTAGCTTTTGTGCCCTTTTTAATTGGTTTAGGCATCCCTTTAACAGGTAAATCTTGTACGATAATGACATCATCGCCATCCGACAATTCAGTCCCAACCGAATCTAAGACAACAAACTTGTCACTTGCATTGTCAATATCTGCTTGTGTAAATTCATTGCCACATTCTGAACAACCAAAGGTAGTATCAGATAACTCATAAGTAAACTCACTGCCACAATGCGGGCACTTAGGTAAAGTCATTTTTATTCCTCAATCTAGTGTATCAACCATAGCTTAATGTCGTTTAACACCTTTTCTTTCTCTTGGTACAAAAAAACGGGGAATTTGCATTCCTCGTTTTCCCAATAACTAAATGTAATTATTTAGCGATTGATGCAAAGTATTCAAGTGTACGAACAAGTTGTGAAGTGTATGACATTTCGTTGTCGTACCATGATACAGTTTTAACCAATTGTGTACCGTCAGCAGCTTCAGAAACTTCTGTTTGAGTTGCGTCAAACAATGAACCGAATGAGATACCAACGATATCAGATGAAACAATTTCATCTGTGTTGTAACCGTATGATTCAGTAGCAGCAGCTTTCATAGCAGCGTTTACTTCTTCAGCAGTTACTTTTTTGTCAAGAACAGTTACAAGTTCAGTCAATGAACCAGTTGGAACTGGAACACGTTGTGCATGACCTTTAAGTTTACCGTTCAATTCTGGGATAACAAGACCGATAGCTTTAGCAGCACCAGTAGAGTTAGGCACGATGTTTTCTGAAGCAGTACGTGCACGACGAAGGTCGCCACCACGGTGAGGACCATCAAGAGTCATTTGGTCACCAGTGAAACCGTGAACTGTTGTCATTGTACCAACTTTAAGACCAAAGTTTTTGTTCAAAGCATCAGCCATTGGTGCAAGACAGTTAGTAGTACATGAACCAGCAGAAATTACTGTTTCAGTACCGTCAAGAATGTCATGGTTAGTGTTGAAAACAACTGTTTTAACATCTGATCCACCAGGTGCAGTGATAACAACTTTTTTAGCACCGTTAGCATGTAAATGTTTTTCAGCAGCTTCTTTAGTTGCAAAGAAACCAGTTGCTTCAAGAACGATTTCTACGCCATCAGCAGCCCAATCGATGTTTGCAGGATCAGCTTCTTGAGAAACTTTGATGAATTTACCGTTAACGTCAAAACCGTTTTCTTCAACTTCAACAGTACCGTTGAAACGACCTTGAGTAGTATCGTATTTCAACAAGTGTGCAAGCATAGCAGGGTTTGTCAAATCATTGATACGTGCAACTTCAACACCCTCAACATTTTCGATACGACGAAGTGCAAGACGACCAATACGGCCGAAACCGTTAATACCAACTTTAACTACCATTTTGTAGAAATCCTCCTTATGGAATTCAGTAATTTTTTATTAGGTGTTAAACACCTATAACAACTGAAAGTTAAACTTTTAACTTACATTATAATCATACCTTTTTTATCACATTTATGCAAGAAGAAACACCAATTTTACCACAGACTTGTTTTATAACAGATTTTAAAAAAAGCGCATTTCAAGCGCTTTTAGAATTTATTATAAAACTGTACTAGATTACTTTCTAAACAATTTTGCAAAAAAACCTTTTGATTTTTCCTGCTCTAACTCAATCAAGGTCTGCTCCCGCTCAGTTAAGGCTTTAGCAGTAAGTTGCTGTTGCTGATCCAACTGTTTGTCTTTCTCAGCAATCTGGTGGTCCTTCATCGCAATCTGCTCTGATAACCTTGCAATTTCCGTATTCTTATCCTGTATTAACTGTGAAATAATTTTGTCAAAATCAATATTGATAGCATTCTTATCTGATGCCTGATCACTAGCAGTCTCATCTTCTAAAATAACTTTCCCGTAATGAGATTCTAATCGTTTAATACCCGCTTCATTAACAACCGTAACACCTCGATCATTTTTTGATAAAAATTCTTCCTCTAATTTTTTAATACGGTTGTTCATTGCTTGGCGCGTCACACCAAATGCTTCTGACAATTCCGTCACAGTCATATTTTTCATTCATATTTCTCCATTGATTTTTTATCTTTATTTCATTATAGCAAAAAACGCCCATAAAATCTGACTTATCCTAAAAACCGATTAATAATCAGATATAAAATTGAGAACAAAGAAAACTTGGTTCAAAAGTTTGCCAAAGTGAATCTCCGATAGAGCAACAAAAAACCACTGAAATCTAATTTCAGTGGTTTTACTTGAATTTGCGATACCGGCGGCCGGGGTCGAACCGGCACGTCCGTGAAGACACTGGATTTTGAGTCCAGCGCGTCTGCCAATTCCGCCACGCCGGCAAATTCTTTTATGGAAGTTTCCAATAAACTGGGGTAGCTGGATTCGAACCAACGCATGAGGGAGTCAAAGTCCCTTGCCTTACCGCTTGGCTATACCCCAATAATACTAATGAAAGGCGGTCGACGGGAATCGAACCCGCGAGTGTCAGCGCCACAAGCTGATGTGTTAACCACTTCACCACGACCGCCATATTTCAAACACGGGCAGCAGGAATTGAACCCACACCAAAGGTTTTGGAGACCTTTGTTCTACCTTTAAACTATGCCCGTAAAGGTAATATGGAAGGGGAGGGATTCGAACCCCCGAACCCGAAGGAGCGGATTTACAGTCCGCCGCGTTTAGCCACTTCGCTACCCTTCCAAATTATTTAATTTACATTAGATCAAA
>NZ_BCVN01000006.1 GCF_001591765.1 Pseudolactococcus raffinolactis NBRC 100932
TCAAAAACTAGCCTGTCATAAATCGTTAAAAAATGGCCGATTCTTGATAGGCTATTTTTCATTTGTCATGATAAGATAAGGATGTAGTCAAAAGGGAAGCGCTTACATAAAGGAGGAGATACAGTGGTAGAAGAACAATTTATTATGGCGATTGATCAAGGGACGACAAGTTCCCGTGCTATTATTTTTAACAAGATGGGCTTGAAGATTGGAAGTTCTCAAAAAGAATTTACCCAACACTTTCCACAAGAGGGTTGGGTAGAACACGATGCCAATGAAATATGGAATTCCGTTCAGTCTGTGATTGCAGGTGCTTTTATTGAATCGGGAATTAAACCATCTCAAATTGCTGGTATTGGGATCACCAATCAACGTGAAACAACTGTCATCTGGGAAAAAGACACAGGTAAACCAATCTACCATGCCATTGTTTGGCAATCACGTCAAAGCTCTGGTATTGCAGATAAGTTAAAGGAGGATGGTAAGAGCGAGTGGTTCCACAAGAAAACTGGTCTTGTCATTGATGCCTATTTCTCAGCAACTAAAATCTGTTGGATTCTTGATCATGTTGAAGGGGCGCAGGAAAGAGCTGAAAAAGGGGAGTTATTATTCGGAACGATTGACACTTGGTTGGTCTGGAAATTGACTGACGGTCAATCTCATGTGACGGACTTGTCAAACGCAAGCCGGACTATGCTCTTCAATCTGACAACGCTTGACTGGGATCAAGAAATCTTGGATTTACTGAACATTCCACGCAAAATGTTACCAAAATTGGTCTCTAATTCAGAAATTTATGGTCAAACACAAGGCTTCCATTTCTATGGCAGTGAAGTGCCAATTTCTGGTATGGCGGGTGACCAACAAGCGGCGCTATTTGGACAAATGGCATTCGAAGCCGGTATGGTTAAAAACACATATGGGACAGGTTCCTTTATTGTCATGAATACAGGGCATAACCCCAGCTTTTCAAAAAATAATTTGCTGACGACGGTTGGTTATAGCATCAACGGTCAAGTCAACTATGCGCTTGAAGGGAGTATATTTGTTGCAGGTTCTGCAATTCAGTGGATCCGAGATGGTTTGCAGTTTATTGAAAATGCTAGTGATTCCGAAGAAGCAGCACGTGCCTCACAAAATGACGATGAAGTCTATCTCGTTCCAGCTTTTGTCGGTTTGGGCGCGCCATACTGGGATCAAGATGCGCGTGGCGCCATGTTTGGTCTGACACGTGGGACAACGAAAAATGATATTATCAAAGCAACTTTACAGTCAATTGCTTATCAAGTTCGAGATATTATTGATACCATGCATGATGATACAGGAATTGATATTCCAGTGCTAAAAGTTGATGGTGGTGGAACCGCTAACAACTACCTCATGCAGTTCCAATCTGACTTACTCGATACACCCATTCAACGGTCTAAAAATGCTGAAACAACAGCGCTTGGTGCTGCGTTCTTAGCTGGACTAGCTGTAGGTTTCTGGCAAGATACAGATGAAATTCGTGAATTCTATGAAGCAGGTAAAATATTCGAAGCCAATATGGCACCAGAACGTCGTGAGAAGTTGTACGAAGGCTGGAAAAAAGCTGTGATTGCAACTCGGACATTTAAGTAATGGAAGCTGATATTGAAGAGGAAGAAAAAATGATAAATTTTTCAAAAGAAACGCGTCAAAAAAGTATTGACCAAATGCAAGCTGAAACCCTAGATTTACTGATCATCGGCGGCGGGATTTCAGGTGCAGGGGTGGCGATTCAAGCTGCTGCCTCAGGGATCAAAACTGGTTTGCTTGAAATGCAGGACTTTGCTGAAGGGACATCTTCACGCTCAACAAAACTAGTCCATGGTGGGATTCGCTACCTCAAAACATTTGATGTTGAAGTTGTCTCAGATACCGTCAAAGAACGGGCTATTGTCCAACAAATTGCCCCACATATTCCAAAACCAGATCCAATGTTGTTACCGATTTATGACGATGAAGGACCAACGACATTTGACATGTTCTCAGTCAAAATTGCTATGGATCTTTATGATCAGCTAGCAGGTGTCAAAGGCACGAAATATGAAAATTATACCTTGACTGCCAAAGAAGTGCTGGAACGCGAGCCTTACATCAAAAAAGAAGGATTAAAAGGCGCTGGAGTCTACCTCGACTTCCGTAATAACGATGCTCGTTTAGTGATTGAGAATATCAAAAAAGCGGCAGAAGATGGCGCATATATTGCCAGCAAAGTTAAAGTGGTTGGCTTCTTGTATGAAGATGGTAAGATCAACGGTGTTAAAGCGCGTGACTTGCTTTCAGGTCAAACCTTTGAAGTGCATGCGAAAGTTGTGATCAATACTAGTGGGCCATGGGTCGACAAAATTCGTAACTTGAACTACACACGCGCTGTCATTCCACACATGCGTCCTACAAAAGGGGTGCACCTGGTTGTAGATGCTAAGAAATTACCTGTCCCACAACCAACTTATTTTGACACACAAAAGCATGACGGCCGTATGGTCTTTGCTATCCCACGTGAAGATAAAACCTATTTTGGGACAACGGATACAGACTATCAAGGTGACTATACAGATCCTAAAGTCACACAAGAAGATGTTGACTATCTCCTGGAAGTCATCAACAAACGTTATCCAGATGCCAACTTGACCATCAACGATATTGAAAGTTCATGGGCTGGTTTACGGCCACTCTTACTAGGCAACTCAGGATCTGACTACAATGGTGGTGATAATGGTAGCTTGTCTGATACAAGTTTTGATAAAGTCTTAAACATTATTAGTGCCTACAAACAAGATCAAGCCAGTCGTGGTGATGTTGAGGACGTTTTAAATCACCTTGAAAATTCTCGTGGTGAAAAGGAGTTGTCACCATCTCAGATTTCACGTGGTAGTGCTCTGGAACGCGAGTCAGATAACTTAGTGACACTAGCAGGCGGTAAAATTACAGATTATCGTAAGATGGCTGAGGGGGCGCTTGAGTTAATCAAGAATATCTTGTCAGATGAATTTGATCAAACCTATGAAGCTATCAATTCTAAAGAATATGCCGTATCTGGTGGTGAGTTTGATCCAGCGAAAGTCAGTGAAACAGTCGAAGCTAATGCTAAGCTTGGTGTTGTAGCCGGTTTAACAGAAGCAGAAGCAACTTATATCGCTGATTTCTACGGTATGAATGCTTTGATCATCTTTGAAATGGCTAAAGAAATGTCGCCATATGTTGATTTGACATTGGCAGAATCAGCCATGCTGCGCTATGCAATGGCAGGTGAAATGACGCTAACACCAAGTGATTACCTCATGCGTCGGACGAATCACATTCTCTTCCAACGTGATCGACTAGATGCCATTAAACATCCAGTTGTTGATGCCATGGCGGCTTACTATGATTGGTCACAAGATGAGAAAGCAGAACAATTAGTTGAATTAAACCAAGTCATTAATGCATCAGACTTGAAAGATTTGAAAGTGGGGGCAAACTAATGTCAGCAGATATGGTACAAATTTTTAGTGAATTCATCGGCACACTCATCCTTATTTTGTTGGGGGACGGGGTCTGTGCAGCCGTTAACCTTAACAAAAGTAAGGCGCAAAACTCCGGTTGGATCGTCATTGCCTTTGGTTGGGCACTTGCCGTGACAATCGCCGTTTATGTTGCAGGGATCAATGGTCCAGCCCATCTTAATCCGGCTGTCACCATTGCCATGGCAGTAAATGGAAGCCTTAAGATGAGTCTAGTCTTTCCCTTCATTATCGCGCAATTGCTTGGTGCCATCGTTGGGGCAGTCCTAGTTTGGCTAGCATATTTGCCACACTTTGATGCCACAACAGATAAAGGGGCTATCCTTGGTACCTTTGCTACAGGACCTGCGATTCGTAACTACCCATCAAACGTGGTAACCGAAGTGATTGGTACATTTGTCCTTGTCTTAGGTCTTCTTGCCTTCGGCGCAAATAAATTTGCAGATGGCACAAACGTCTTTGCAGTCGGTGGTTTAATCTTAGCTATTGGTCTATCACTTGGTGGACCTACAGGTTATGCCATCAATCCAGCCAGAGATTTAGGACCTCGTATTGCTCACTTCATCTTACCGATGAAAAATAAAGGGGATTCTGACTGGGCTTACAGTTGGGTACCGGTTGTAGCACCAATCATTGGTGGTCTATTAGCCGTTGGTTTGTTCAAATTCATGTGATAGATCATAGAAAAAAACGTGATGACATCATTGATGTCATCACGTTTTTATATGTGTTGATTCAAATTACTACAAAGTCACAGTGAAAGTCGTGCCTTTGCCAACAATACTGACGACATCAATCTGTCCGTCCAGCTCAGTTAGATTTTTCTTGACAATGGCAAGTCCAAGTCCCGTACCGTCTGCATCACGGGTTTGATCAGCGCGATAGAAACGCTCAAAAATTCGTGTTTTTTCGATTTCTGTTAAACCAGGACCGTTATCAGAGATAGAAAAGGTCGCTTTGCCTGCGATTTTAGTCACACAGATATAGATTTTACCACCAGTTGGTGTATAATGGATGGCATTTTCAATCAAATTTTTAAGGACAGCATAGAGATGCTTGTCATTGGATTTGACATTGACCTCATCAAATTGTGTTGTGACATGCAGCGCTTTGTCCTGAATGACCAGCTTGAAATTTTCAAGCACGTCTCGGGTCAATGCCGTCAGATTAAGTTTTTTCTTTTTGAGATGGATTGGTTGACGAGTCATCTCTAGTGTATCTGTCACTAAACTTGACAGGCGTTTCGTTTCTTTAACGATATGTTTGGCGAAGCCTGTTATTTTCTCAGGTGGCAGTTTGGCAGAGTCATTGGCCAAGATATCGGCAAAGCCAGCGATAGCTGCGAGCGGTGTTTTGAGGTCATGTGAGACATTGGCGATGAAGTCGTTGTGAGCGCGTGTCGTGACTTTATAGGCCGTCACATCGATCATGGTCACCATGAGGCGGCGCTCTAAGGCCTCGATGGGCTGGACCGTGACCGCGTAGTAGGCGTTGATTTTCTCGAAGTAGAAAGTTTGTTCTTGCCGCGTCGGTTTCAACATTTTATTGACCAAAAACTGAAGGACATCACTGTAAGGACTGAAAATATCTAGATTTTTTGTCGCCATGAATTCATTTTGAAAGCTAGCATTACTCCGTCGAATCGTCCCTTTCAAGTCATAGATGAAAATAGGAAACTCGAAAAACTCGATGAAAGCGTAGAGATTTTTCTTGGCAGGCGTCGAACTCTCGGCCTGATGCTGAATCGTCTCGCCCAAGTGATTGAGCTCTGTCGTAATTTTATTATCATCTTCGGAAATCAAATAGCTTTGTGTCAGCGGGCTACGTCTGATATTCTTGATTTTGGCAATGGTATCCGCTTCAAAGGTTAGACGTTTTTTATTAGCAAGGTAAAATTGACCTAAGCCAATCACATAAATCAAGCCAGCGAAAATAATCACGACAACTGTCTCAAATAGCGTCGAAGAGCGCTGACTGGTCACTTGAATATAGTTTTTCAAGACTGCCTTTTCATAATTGGGAACCGTGATCGTCATTTTTTTCGCGGTCATGGTTCTCGAAAAGGTTGCGCCTTTTTTGATGTTTTGAACCGCCTCAGCTTGATTATTTTTCGCTAAAATTTTGACTGTCTCACCAAATTTGGTCTCAGGTGATTTATTCAAAATATCACAAATCGTATAGGCACGATCAGATAAATGATTGGTGTCAGTTGTGACCGTATGTGTATTGAGGAGCAAAATCACTAAAATTGTCGTTAAAAAATAGAGACAAGAACAAATCAAAACCAGTCTAAGTTTTGATCGTTTCTTTTTCTTATAAAATGTCTTTGGTATGATGTTCACTAAATTGGTACCCGAACCCTCTTTTTGTTTTGATAAATTGGTTATGTAGTTTTTTGCGTAAGTTACTAATTGTTACATCGACGACACGAGTTTCATAATCCTGCGTTTCGCCCCAAAATTCAGTTAAAATCGCCTCACGACTGACAATTTGATCCCGATTTTGAATTAAAAAGACCAGAAGATTGAACTCTCGTTTTGACAGATCAATTCTATCATCTGCTAGCATTGCTGATTTAGTCTTGAGATCAATTTCCAAGCCATCAAAGCTATAGTGGTCTAGCGATTCGGCTACCTGCCCAGGCTTTTGGTAGATTTGATTCCGTCGAATCAGAGCATTGGCGCGCGCCACGATTTCTCTCTGTGGCGTCGTCTTATCCAGATAATCATCCACCCCAGAATTAATCCCAGTAATTTTCAAATCATCATCATCACGTGCCGTCAAGATGATAATGGGGGTGTAATTGGCTCGTTGGCGCAATGCTTCAGTCACCGCTAGACCGGATAACTCAGGCATCATCATATCGAGTAAAATGACATCAAAGTCTCGCTTTGAAGCGAGGCCTAGTGCCTCCAGACCATTTTTAACCAGAGATACTTTGAAGCCGTCGGATTCAAATGTATAAGATAAGAGAGCCAAGATGGCGCTGTCATCATCTGCAATCATAATTGTTTTCATACCTTAAATTATAACAAAAAATTGGCAATTTTTGACATTAAGTTACTGAGTCTTTTAAATTGTGACACTTTTTTGAATGACTGATTGGAAAAGTTATAAGAGAGAGAAATGAGAACTCTAAATGCCCCAAAAAACGAGGATAAAAATACTTAAAAATCTTGACTTATAGAAGATGGAGATAAGTATACAAGAACCTTGTCAACCTCTACCTATTTTATACTTGAGCTTAAGAACACCTTTTTATATTTTTTTGATATAATTAAATTGTAATAAATTATCGCTATAAACTCAGATTAAACTTTATTTTCTAAAATTATCTTATAATTTTAATAATCGGAAGTTATTGAGTGTTAGTGTCTTGAATTGAGATGTCAGAAAAGAGGAACTGTATGGAAATTAGAATTATTGGTGGATCGCATGCTGCAATTGCTTGTGCGACAAGAGCCCGTGAAGAATATCCGAATGCTCGGATTGTTATTTACGAAAAAAATAAAAATATCGGCTTTATTGCCCAAAGTATTCCGCTTTATTTATCAGGGAATACAAATTTCTTGAAAATGTCGAGCTATACCACTGTTTCCGAACTTGAAAACCTTGGCATTTTAGTTCGCACACAATTTTCTGTGACTGATATCGATATGACTAAAAAAGTGTTTAAAGTCGTCGATTTGGTCGAAAACAGCGAGAGCGAAGATCGTTATGACAAGCTCATCTTAGCAATGGGCTCTTATCCATCTCTCCCACTTGTACAAGGTGAATTTCGTGAGAAATTGTTTATCATCAAAAATTATGTGGATGCCGAAAGAATCAAGCGCTTCATGCGCGTATCTCGTAGTGTCATTATCATTGGTGGAGGCGCCATCGGTGTTGAGATTGCGCAGTTGATGAACAACGCTAAGATTGAAACCACCCTCATCCATGCTTCTGATAATATTTTAAATCGTTATTTAGACCAAGACGTGGCAGAAGACGTGCAAAAAACCTTGGCTCTGAGAGGCATTGATATTGTGACAAACTCTGTTGTAACAGATATCAAAGAAGAAAAAATTGAAAATACCAATGCTCACGAAGGTAATGTCGGTAAAATCATCAGCCGTGTTTTCACACGTGATGGTCGAGAATTTGTGGCAGACGGTGTCATTTATGCGACTGGCTTCCGTCCCAATACTTTCCTAGCTGCTGAACAATTAGAGCTAGGTGATAAAGGTGCAATTCTTGTTGATGACTACATGCAAACCAGCCATCCAGATGTCTTTGCTGTTGGTGATTGTGCGACAACCAATGTTACAAATATGAAAAATCCAACTTATGTGCCCCACGTCAGTGATGCCATTCGTGAAGGTGATGTAGCAGCCATTAACTTGATGGGACCTAAGATTAAATTGAACAAATCTCAAGGGACTTATAAGCTAAATTTCGATGAAGAAATGACACTTTGTATGACAGGTTTGAGTCTTGAAAAAGCAAAAGAACAAGGATTTGATTGTAAATCTGTTTATGTCAGAAATGACTATGTGAACAGTGATGGCTACTACGAAACATGGGTCATCTATGAGAAAGGGACGCACAAAATTTTAGGTTTGCAAAGTAAAGGTGTTTCCCCTGAAATTGCAGCCCAAGCAGATATCATTTCATTGGCAATTCAAAACGGAACAACGATTGATGACATTGAATATATTGATTTCTATTATAAACATGGCTTTAAAAATCCGAAAAGCTTCATGAAGTTGGTTGCTGATAAAGTTCGCCAACAAGAAAAAATAGAAAAACTATATTAAAAGATGCCTATCTTAATTAAAGGGGTTACGTTTGATAGATTAGACGGACGGCCCTTTTAGTAACCGTGATGCATTGACAAATGATTAAGGAGGTTGTTTTGGGAAAACTGAATGATTTGGATTACTGTTATGCCTCTATTGTACTTTTGGAGGAATTAGAAAAAGTCTCGTATGCTAGAAATGAGCGACTAAGACAATTTCATGAAAAAGTTCATGCGAGGCAGGCGATTGTTGCTGCAGCGCTAGCTTTGATTTTACCGGTGATTGTTTGGATTTATTTATTAACATCAAAGGTCAGTATATTTGAGGTTAAAACATTTGCCGTTTTAGGACCACGAGTGGTTGGGGTACTCATGATCACTGCACTGTTATTTTTAATCCCCTATTTATTTTTACACATGGTTTGGTGTCAACCTTTTCTGCGTTCGTTTAGAAAAATATTTGAAACTGTTTTACGTGCACACCTGATAAGTGATGTTAAGGAGATGAAGATGAGGCAACGCGAGCTGAAGCCATGAAATCAAATCGCCATGACTTTATGTTCAGTACCTTTATCAATCTTGTCATTCTAGTTATCTTTGTTTTTCTGATTGTTAAGTTTACCATTTCTTTTCTATCATTTTAAAAAGATGATTGCTTAAGCAGTACCAAATGATAGCACAAGTAAAATTTGCACCTGATGTACATTTAGACACAAGAAAGCTGAGTTTATCTCAGTTTTTTTGGTATAATAGAAGAATGGAAATTGAAAAAACCAACCGGATGAATGCATTGTTCGAGTTTTACGCGACTTTGCTGACAGAAAAGCAGATGAATTATGTCGAGCTTTACTACGCAGATGATTATTCTTTAGCGGAAATTGCTGAAGAATATAAGATTAGTCGTCAAGCTGTTTATGATAATATCAAGCGGACTGAAAAAGTCTTGGAAACATACGAAACCAAGCTTCACATGTATTCGGATTACATTGTGCGCGAGCAAATTTTTGCTGATCTTTTGGCGAAATATGCAGAGGATACTTATCTGGTTGAGCAAATCACGATTTTACAAAGTTTAGAAAATGAATAGGAGATAGGGAGTTTTATACTCATTTAAGTAAAGAAAGTGTACAATATTTTTGAGATATTTTTTGTCAATTTGAGGCGACGAGAAATAGCCAAAAATGTTCGCTTTATTTGCTTAATTGAGTATAACTCATCATAAAAATTATGGCATTTGAAAATTTAACTGAACGATTACAAGGCGTTTTTAAAAACTTACGAGGTAAGAAAAAAATCACTGAAAATGATGTTTTAGAAATTACCAAAGAAATTCGTGTCGCGCTGCTGGAAGCCGATGTCGCGCTACCTGTCGTTAAGAAATTCATCCGAAATATTCGCACACGTGCGATTGGTGTTGAAGTTTCTGAAGCTTTGCAACCGGCGCAACAAGTCATCAAAATCGTTGACGAAGAATTAACAGCCATCTTAGGTGGTGGCGAAGCAGAACTGGCGAAGTCACCAAAAATCCCAACCATCATCATGATGGCAGGTCTTCAAGGGGCAGGTAAAACAACCTTTGCAGGTAAACTAGCCAAACGTTTAAAAGAAACTGAAAACGCACGACCTTTGATGATTGCAGCCGACGTCTATCGGCCTGCGGCCATAGAGCAGTTGAAAACAGTAGGTAGTCAGATTGATGTGCCGGTTTATGACGAAGGCACTGACGTTAATCCAGTAGAGATTGTCCGTAACGGTTTGGCTTTAGCAACTGAAAAGCGTCATGACTATGTCTTGATTGATACGGCTGGTCGACTCGAAATCGATGAAAAATTGATGAATGAGTTGGTACAAATCAAAGATTTGGCACAACCAACTGAAATTCTCTTGGTTGTCGATGCTATGACTGGTCAAGTCGCAGCTGATGTCGCTAAGAAATTCAATGAAACATTGGAGATTACAGGTGTCATCATCACTAAATTAGATGGTGATACACGTGGTGGTGCTGCATTATCAATCCGAGAAATCACAGGTAAACCGATTAAATTTGTCGGAACAGGTGAAAAGTTAACCGACTTAGAAGTTTTCTATCCTGACCGGATGAGTTCACGCATTCTTGGTATGGGTGATATGTTGACCTTGATCGAAAAAGCGCAAAGCCAATACGATGAAGTGCAATCTGCCAAAATGGCAGAAAAAATGCGTGAAAATACTTTCGATTTTAACGACTTCATAGAGCAGTTAGACCAAGTTCAGTCTATGGGACCATTGGATGAAATCATGAAGATGATTCCCGGTATGTCTGAAATTCCAGGTGCTGCCAATATCAAGGTTGACGAAAAAGATATTGCTAGAAAACGTGCCATTGTCTTGTCAATGACCCCTGAAGAACGTGCTAATCCGGATATTTTATCACCGTCACGTCGTCGTCGTATCGCTGCGGGATCAGGGAATACATTTATTGAAGTTAACAAACTCATTAAACAGTTTAACGAGTCTAAAAAAATGATGAGTGGCTTGATGAATGGTGATATGGGAGCCATGCTTGGTGGTATGGGCGGTCAAATGCCCAATATGCCAGGTGGTATGCCTGATATGAGTGCGCTCGGTGATATGGGGGGCGCTGGCATGCCTGATATGAGCGCTATGTTTGGTGGCGGCCTCAAAGGTAAAGTCGGTAAGATGGCTATGACTGCTGCTATGAAACGCGCCCAGAAGAAAATGAAAAAAGGCAAGAAGAAGAAAAAATAAGCGATCAATACCTGATTTTGTGTATGCTTGATACCAAAACTGTGAGATGGCTGAGACAGAACGGAAACAGAGATAAATGACGACATTTTTGATAGGCTTTATGGGGTCAGGAAAGACAACCATTGCCCAATTATTAGCCACTGATTTTGTTGATATGGATCAGGTGATCGTTAATCGTATTGGCATGCCGATTTCAACATTTTTTGAAATGTCAGGGGAAGTGGCCTTCCGAGAAATTGAATCACAGGTCTTAGAGGAGTTGTCAAAAAGCGATGGCGTGATTGCAACTGGTGGCGGTGTCGTTACGTCCGATGACAATCGCCGCATTTTAAGTGAATCCGAGGCAGAGATCATTTATCTCAAGTCGGATTTTGATACTCTCTATCAGCAAATTTCAGACGATACGACCAATGTGAGACCGCTATTTGTCGATAAGTCTCGCGAGGAACTTCAGGTTCTATTTGAAACACGTGCGCCATTATATGAAGCTATCGCAACTCAAGTCATCAAGACTTCAGGTAAGACACCTAAGGAGATAGTAAAGGAAATTCGACGATGAAAATTGGTTATTTGGGTCCTAAAGCGTCCTTTACTTATGCGACAGCCCGAGCTGCCTTTCCAGATAGCAGTCATCAACTTGTCGCTTTTGATTCGATTACTGAAGTCATTAGAAGTTATGAGCAGGATCTGGTTGACTATGCTATTGTCCCAGTCGAAAATTCGATTGAAGGAAGTGTCCATCAGACTGTAGATTATCTCTTTTTACAGGCTGAGCAGATTCGAGCTCAGGCTGAAATTGTTCAGCCTATCAAACAACAGCTCATGGCAACGCGTGCTGATAAAGAAATCGAGAAAATCTTTTCTCATCCCCAAGCCATTGCCCAATCGCTGAAATATGTGCAGCGCCATTTTCCTGACGCTAAAATTGAGAGTACAGATAGCACGGCTTACGCAGCAAAATTTGTTGCAGAGCATCCTGAGAAAAATTTTGCGGCGATTGCGCCAGTTGCCAGTAGTTTGGAGTATGGGTTGACGATTATCGCTCAGGATATTCAAGAAATTGATGAAAATTTCACGCGCTTCTGGTTATTAGGGCAAACGACACCACATATTCCTCTACCAGTTGTGACGGAGAAGATGACGTTAGCGTTGACACTTCCAGATAATTTACCTGGTGCCTTATATAAAGCCTTACAAATTTTTGCAGATTTCGGAATTAACTTAACCAAAATTGAATCACGGCCACTGAAAACCTTTCTGGGGGAGTATTTCTTTCTCATTGATGCCCAGTTTTCTGAGAACTATCTCTATTTGATTCATGCGCTCGAAAAACTTGGTATAACGGTCAAGCGTTTGGGGAAATATAAGGTTTATAAGATGTAAAAACAGTCAATTAAACTAACAGAGCCTTGATAATCTGTTGGTTTTTTTGTACCTACGGCCATTCATCTACTTGCTTACATTTTCGTAAGAAACAAGGTTTGAGCTGTAAGAATGATAGCTACGTCGTATGCGATAATAAGAGTGTCAATACGAAAACAAAAAGTTTCAGTAACTTAGAATCAAAGGAGATACAATGAAAAAATTACTTTCGGTGCTTGCAGTGCTTGCAGTGCTTGCCGTTATAGGTGTAGGCCTTTACATGGTTTATCAAAAGAGCTATGGTGGCGATACTTACTATGTTAAAATCACACAAGATGGTAGAACTACAGCAGATACAGATAGTAGTGGACATATTTACACTACCTATAATTATGAGCTACCAGCTGTTAACAAAAAACTTGATAAAAAGACGGTTAAATTTACGGCTGATCATAACCTTAGAAAAGATGCCTACTTAGCATTAACGGTTCACAAGACAAAAGGTGTGACGAGTTATAAAGAAGTCAAAAAATCAGAAATCAAAGCGAATATCTTAAAGGAGATCAAATAATGTTCTTAGAAGTCAATCATTTAGAAAAATCATTCCAAACACGTTTTTCAAAAGAAAAAACACAAGCCTTGCGTGATGTAAATTTTATCGCTGAAGAAGGTGAATTCATCGCCATCATGGGTGAAAGTGGGAGTGGTAAAACAACCTTGCTGAACATTTTAGCAACCTTAGAAAAACCAAGCAGTGGTGAAGTTGTCTTAGAAGGCAAAAAAATAAGCACAATTAAAGAGCAACAATTAGCGGAATTCCGTCGTGATCATCTAGGTTTTGTCTTTCAAGATTTTAACTTGCTTGACACCTTGAGTGTGCGTGATAATATTTTCTTGCCACTTGTTTTAGGTCGTTATAAATATGGTGAAATGGCAAAACGTTTGAAAGCCTTAGCACCTAAGTTGAATATTGAGGATTTACTAAATAAACAACCTTTTGAATTGTCTGGCGGTCAAAAACAACGTGTGGCGGTTGCCCGTGCCTTGATTACCAACCCTAAATTGATTTTAGCGGATGAACCAACAGCAGCACTTGACTCAAAAAATTCAGATGGTTTGCTTGAATTATTTGAACAGATTAACAATGAAGGTCAAACCATTCTCATGGTAACCCACTCAAGTCTTGCTGCTAGCCATGCCAGTCGTGTTCTATTTATCAAAGATGGTCAAATCTTCCATCAACTTTATCGTGCTGGTAAGTCCAACAACGAGTTTAATCGTGATATCACGACAGCTATCACGAGTCTGTTAGGAGGAGAATAATGTTTTATCTCAAACTCGCTTTTCAAAACATTCGAAAATCTTTCTCAAATTTTTCTCCGTTTTTATTAGCAACAACTTCTATGTTTGCCATTACATTAATTCTGTCAAACCTTGCCTTTTCCAAAAGTTTGGATCAATTAAGAGGGGCTGATGCAGTCAGAACATTGATGAAATTTGGTCTTGCTATTATTGTCTTGTTCTCAGTCATTATCGTGAGTTATAGTTACAGATTCTTACTTAAACAACGGACGAGAGAATTTGGACTCTATAATATCTTAGGCTTGAACAAGCGCAATATCGCCACCATCTCATTCTGGGAGTTGTTGATGACCTTCGTCATGACTTTGGTCGCGGGTACTATCTTAGGTTTGATTTTTTCAGAATTTCTCTTTCTGATATTCGTCCATCTTATCGGTGGCAACTACTTTAATTTAACAGTTTCCATTCCAGCTGTTTTGTTAACAATACTAGTGTTTGCAGCCATCTTTGCCTTGCTCATGTTCTTTGCCATCGTGACCATCAAACGTAACTCAGCCATTAGTCTCTTAAAAGACAATACACGTAGTGAGCGTGAACCACGTGGCCGTTTGATTATGTCTATCCTTAGTATCCTTATGCTGGCTGTTGCTTATTACTTAGCGCTTAGCGTGCAAGGACCGATTGAAGCTTTGCTGAAATTTTTCATCGCTGTGGTTCTTGTCATTATAGGGACATATTTGCTCTATATTGGCGTGACTATCTTCGTTTTAAAACGTCAAAAAGCCAACAAAAGCTACTATTACAAACCTGAACACTTCATCACGACCAGCAGCATGCTTTATCGCATGAAAACCAATGCAGTTGGTCTTGCCAATATCACGATTCTCGTGACCATGACATTCGTCACACTTGCGACATCTGTTGCGCTTTACGTCGGTGTTCAAAAAGTTGTAGCAGAACAATTTCCAAAGAATACCAATATTAGTATCAGTGGCAAAAATATCGACGAAAATAAGGCAGCACTCAACACGTTCATTCAAGAAAATGACGTTGATACCTCAAAAGCAGCACCTTATTCTTCATTTACAGTTATGACGAATTTTAGTGTTAATGCAGATAAACAGGCAGCACTACCCGCTAATTCGCCAAAACTCAATGATTATGCTGCATTAAGATTCGTCACACGTGACGATATGGTCAAACTAGGCAATGACTTACCTGAGTTAGCCTCTAATCAGGCTATCCTTTATAAAGCATTTGGTGATAAGGATGTCAAATCAGTGGATTGGTTTGGTGAAAAATTAGAGATTGTCAAAGAAGTACCGTCGCTTAAAAATCTACCTAAGTTTCCAGGAGTCTTTGATGTCTTCGTCTTCGTCGTCTCTGATGAGCAAGAACTTACAAAATTGAACGACCTCAATAATCAAGAAGAGATCAAGAAAAATCCAGGTGCTGTTGATTTTTCTACACAAATTAGCACAGAATGGTTAGTTAACTTGTCTGCTAAAGAACGTGAAGTCCTTAGCAAAAAAGCGCCTAACGATGTCAATCAACCTAATCGCGTAATTGTTGCAACTGAGAAAGAAAGCAAAGAAGGCATCATGGAATTCACGGGCGGTTTCCTCTTCATCGGGTTCATGCTTGGTATTACCTTCATTCTTGGCGCTGCCTTGATTATCTACTACAAACAAATTTCTGAAGGGGCTGAAGATAAACGTAGCTACCGAATCTTACAAGAAGTTGGTTTAACGAAAAAAGAAGTTAAAAAATCAATTGATTCACAAGTTATGGTTGTCTTCTTCATGCCAATTATCGTCAGCATTATTCACTTTGCTGCAGCCTTTGTCATGATTTCTAAACTAATCAATATCTTTGGGATTACGGATATCGGCATGATTGCTACTGTCAGCGGGATCACGATCTTAGTTATCTCTATCATCTATTATCTGATTTATCGTAAAACATCGAAAATTTATTATCGAATCGTTGAAAGATAATTTGTTACTATTGATACCTCCAGATTTTGGAGGTGTTTTTTTTGATCAATCCGTGAGTTTGAGGTGCCATAAACGCCTGATTTCTGGTAGAATAGGACTATGAAAAATAAAATCTTTATTGTTGAAGATGATGAGACAATTGTTAAATTATTACGTGAAAAACTTCAAGAAGAATTTCATGTCACGAGTGTGATGAATTTTCGTGCGGTGGCAGCAGAGATTGCTGAATATCAGCCTGATTTGGTCTTGATGGATATTACTCTGCCTTATTTTAACGGTTTTTATTGGACGACTGAAATTCGAAAATCAAATGATCTTCCGATTATTTTTATTTCGTCTGCCTCTGATGAGATGAGCGCTGTCATGGCCATGAATATGGGAGCAGATGATTTTGTCAGCAAACCTTTTTCTGTTGAGGTGTTAATTGCTAAAATTAACGCTCTTTTGAGACGGACAAAAGTGCAAGTCAACCATTTAAGTTTTGAGCGATTCACGCTGGATTTGGACGGGAATTTTTCAGACGGCCAAGAAAAAGTCAATTTGACCAAAACAGAAACGCTTATTTTAAAAACTTTACTTGAACATACAGGTAATATCGTTGACAAACATGACCTCCTAAAAAAACTTTGGGAAGGTGACGATTTTATAGACGACAATACTTTAAACGTCAACATGAGTCGCTTACGCAAGAAACTTCTGCAAGTAGACTTTGATCATATCCATACAGTTCGTGGCGTAGGGTATGTGGTTAAATGATGGTATATTTACGACTTATTGCTCGCTTTTGTCAGGAAAAATCCGGCGAGATCTTCATTTTTTTGTTCACAGAAAGTTTGATTGCGCTCGTCCTATTTTTACAGCAAATAGAGTTAACTGCCTTTAAAGTCGCCTTTTTATTGCCTGCCCTGATTTTCGTGATCTATCAGAGTCTCGCCTGCCATCGCTTTATCCAGCTCCACCAATTTTTAACTAGAACTAGCGTAGAAAATCTACCAAACTTTCCTGATTCAAGTTTGATTGGAGAAGATTATCAGCAGCTGATTGTTAACCTTGATCAATGGAGTCAGGAGAAGTATCAAGAGTTGTTGAAATTCGACAAGGACTTATTAGATTTAACCAAGCTTTGGACGCACCAGATGAAAGTCCCGTTGGCAGCGCTTGACTTGATGGCGCAAACAGATCACCTGACAAAATCAGGTGTTCAGAATCAATTACTAGAACTGGACAACTATCTCAATATTTTACTGAGCTATCTGCGTTTACAAAATACGTCGACAGATTTTCGTTTTGAAACCTTTGATGTAGCAGATATCACGCGCGACATCATTAAAAAATATGCCAATCAATTTATCATGAAAAACCTGTCAGTTAGCATCACAGGTTCCTGGGAAATTACCAGTGACCGCAAGTGGTTGTCAGTCGCGATAGAGCAACTTATTAATAATGCTGTAAAGTATACTAAAACGGGCAGTGTTACGATTAAATTCGATGATAACATAACGATTAAAGATACAGGAATTGGTATTTTACCAGAGGATTTGCCTAGGCTCTTTGAGCATGGTTTTACCGGCTATAATGGGCGCAATAATCAAAAATCAACAGGTCTTGGTCTCTATCTAACTAAAGGCATTATGGATAGACTGGAGTTGACAGTCACCATTACGAGCCAAGTAGAGCAAGGAACGGAAGTCTGTATTGAAAAGAACTAGCGATGAGAAGTCGCGAGTTCTTTTTTGTTATCTGATCTCTTATAATTAGAAAATTAAAGTTTTTTTCGTTAAATTAAAAGTATGCGAAATATGTTATCTTAAATTAAGTTGTTTATGTCATTTGTTTGTCTAAAATAGCATTAAATAATAGAGAAAAATAAGTTTATGTGCTAAAATAACAATATACAGATTGTTTTAAAACATGACTTAATGCAGTTCGTATGACGATTAGGGATAATTTATAATTAATTAGATTTATGAGAATAGAGGGTATGAATATGAAGAGAGGAACTTTTAAATTAAATGAGGCCGACTGTAAAAAGCGTTTTGTGCTTCATAAAGTCAAAAAAAGATGGGTCGTGACTGGGATCATTTTTGCGACGCTTGCACCAGGTCTATCCTTTGCTGAAAGTAATGTGGCAGCTGATGACAGTATTGTTACGCCAACTTTTCCGACTTTATATGGCAAATCACTGACGTTACCTAAAACGTCTAAACAAGTAGCGGGTGTCGTGCCTTATGCGACAATCACATCGCCGAGAATTGATGAATTGACCGATACGGCACAATCAGGTGTAGGTGAAAGTCATGCGGCAACTTATGATAATAGTAATTATCAAAGTGCCTTTGTTGTTAGTGCAGCTGGGCAAAGTAATTTAGCTTATAATACGACGATTAACGGCACAGCCTATACGATTTTGACACCAACAAATTCAAGTACTACTGGGAAAACAGGTGCTCTGGCTTTTAATCAACAGATTGACATGACCAAGGATTGGACGTTGAATTTTAATTTTGATTTGACACGATTAAACTCTGCCGGTGGTGCTTATTTGGTTTATAATGTCGGTGATTTTATCGGTCTTGTGCTATCACCAACTGCACCCAATCAACTGGCAACAGCTGGGGGCAGTAATCAGTATGGTGGTGGCTTAGGGATTAATGGGTTGCCTAACTCATTGACATGGGGCATTGATTTTTATAATAACAGCAAAGGTCAAGACTCCAACTATGCGAGTTACACACCGGTAGGATTTGGCGACTCCTCAGTTGGGGTCAATCCTGTGGGTGGTCTACTTTCTGGTAGTAAAACAGGTAACCAAGTCATTGGCTGGCGAAACACTGGAGCTGATGGTCTTTTAGACAGTGCTAATGCGACCAGCGACCAACAACTTGGCACGACTGTTTTAAATGGGACAAATGCTGCCACTGGTAATTCCAGCTATCAGTGGAGTGGTTCAGGTGGCGGTCCCAATCTGACGGCACCAGTGACTGCTAGTTATGTCTATAATGGGGATAATTCTGGTACGATAACAATTCAAGTGACCACAAATTCAACTCAGACTTTTACACGGATTGTCGACCTGACGCATACTTCCATGTCTCTAGGCATTATGGCGGGTTATGATGGTGGTTATACCCAAATGGGCACGCATGTTACAAGTTTCACATTAGAACTCGGAACAGGGACAACAACGGTCAATTATCTTGACCAAAATAATCAACCTTTGCGAGCTGCGACGTCATTTATCGCCAACACAACGGATACGATCGGGATTACGGGTGGCTCGCCTAATGCGACAAGTGATACCTATGCTTTTACGGCGCCAAGTTTCCCGGGTTATTCCTTAGTGCCTAATGGGACAACAGATGTGACGGTGGGGTCTGATGAGATCGACGATAGTGGGACAACGGTGCCCGGTAATACCATGAACGTGCAATATCAAGGGGATTTTCAGTCAGCGCCCTTGACTGCTGTTTCTGATACGCCAAATGTGCCTGTGCCCATTACCCTGCCAAGTAGTGATGCGACCTATCATGGGGCGTCGAATGAGCCGATTGCGTTTACGTCGACTGATGCGAGTTTGGCGGTAGCGGGCTATACCTATACGGTTACTGGCCCAGATAATAAGCCTTATGCAACCTTAGCAGCTGCGGTTACGGCCAATCCTGATTTTGATGCGACATCAAATGGCTACAATGTGACAAGTGATACGACGCCGCAGCCTTTTGTGGTTCATTATACAGCGAATGCTGTGACGATTAATTATGGGACGGTAACGACAGCGGGCAATGTGGACACGTCGATGGCGAGCGCACTCAAATCTAGTGATAGTTTGACGCCAACGCAACCGACGATTGGTCAGACTTTGACGTCAAGACTGACAACGGCTGTCACGACAGCTCCTGATACGGAAACACCTCAACTACAAGCTAGTAAGGTCATCCCTGATGGTTATCATTTAACGGGTAATGTCTATTGGAGTAAAGACGGTGATGCGACGACGGCAGCAGTGCCGACAACTGCATTAACAGCTTCAGATGTAAACAGTAGCGATGATGCGACCTTGCTTTTTGAGATTGCCAAAGATTATCAAGAAGCAGATGTGACGATTACCTATGAAAACAATGCTCAGCCACCCACAAAACTGACACAAACAGGTTTGACGGCGATAGCTTTAGCTTTGACCTGCTGGGATTACCTGCGCAAGGTTATCACTTCATTAGTGGGCAAGCGCCAGACGGTCAGGCGCTGTCCTTACCTTTGGCGTCTATTTCAGGCAATTTTGATGACACCAATAACTTACAAACTCAAAGTGACGGTACCCCACAAAACTACACCTTGATGGTGACGGCAGATGTCCAGCAGTTAAACGTGAATTATATTTTCCCTGCCGGTCATAATCTCTCAAGTCAGCTAACCAGTACGGATAAAATGCGCCTTGGGACGACTGGGACGACGTTTAGTGATTTGACAGTGCCTGCGATTGATGGCTACACAGCCGTCATTACCTATCCAGATGGTTCGACACAAACGAGCAATACCATCACAGGTATCGTTGCGGATAACACCAGCAATGGTAGCAGTCAAATCGATAGTGTACCACAGACGGCAACGGTTAATTACGTTGCCGAAGACCAATCTATCACCGTCAACTACACCAATCCAAATGGTAGCACATCAAGTAGTCAGATTACGACCTCGTCAACAGGAGCACCTTATGTGACAGACGGCAGTTATGATGCGGTACCGATTACCCAGATTTCAGGCTATTCATCTTATGTCTCAATCAATGGCAGTACCCCGCAAGTCATGACGACGGTTCCAGCGGGCTCATTTGGGTCAACGCCGATTGTGATTACGGTGACCTACACCGGCTGGCAAGCACAGGTCAATTACTATTCACAACAAGTCGATAGTGATGACCAAGCGATTGGTGCCCTGACTGCTTTACCGGGCAGTTTTGCCAACCAAGTCAGTGGTTCAGGATTTGGCTTTGATGTTTTGTTTGGCACAACAAGTGAGGTGCAAACCAGCAATTTGCAAACGGTCAATGTGGTACCAGCAGGCTATCACGTCTCAAATTTTTATTGGAGTGATAAACCGGACGGCACAACACAAGATAAAACACCGCCTTACCATATCAACTGGACTTGGGATAATATGACCAATACAGCAAGCGGTCTCGTGCCCAATTACCAAGCCGCCATTGTCTACCAATATACCAAGGATGTCCAACAAGCTGACATCACAGTCACAGGTGCGCCAAGTCGTCAAGGTGTGACCAACGGTCAAAATACGCTGACGGATATGAACAACGCCCCCTATACAGGTGTGACGGGAGGCTCACAAGTTGTCAGCGTCCCTCAGATTAATGGGTATCTGGCAACTGTGACAGACGCTAAAGGCGATGTTGTCAGTCTGACCAACAGTCAATTTACCATCACCTACGATGCGACTAATAACGGGACAGCGACAACAGATAGCGCACCGCAGGATTATACCATTACCTATGCACCTAGAAGCGCCAATGTCTTGGTCAACTACACCTATGCGACGGGTACCAATACCAATGTCTCGTCTAGTTTATCAGTCGACACAGCCGCTTATACGGCGCCAATCCTACCGCCGAGTGTGACCATTAACACCCAAACGGACGGGACTTATGCCCTCTCTGTGCCAGCCGTTTCAGGCTACACTTGGACCATTACCGACAGTAATGGCAACCGCTACACCAGTAGCACCTTGCCGTCTAGCTTTACAAGTAATGGCACCAACATCACCTATACCGTAAGCTACGCCGCGAGCAACGCCACGCACGTCATTCATTATGACGAAGCGATCTATGATGACACAGGTAAGTACAGCTTCACGACCAATCCTGTCCCAGGTCTCCCTGCCCAAACCGTGACCGGTGCGATTGGTAGCATTCAAACCTTTGGTGTGACGACTAGCAATATCAACGTCCCAAGTGGTTGGAGCCTCGACCCAATGAACGCCGCGCTTTCTAGTCTGACAGGGGATAACGACCTCTTAAATGGTGGTGACACGGCGAAACGCTTGACCTTTGTGCCGGGGACAACGGATTATATCGTGTATTTGGCGCGTGATATTCAAAGTGTTCAGGTCAACTTCGTTCAAGATCCGAAAAGTACCCCAACCCTCTACCAAGATGGTCGAACATCTGAGACTTATAGTGTTTCAACAGATAATTTCGCACGACCTGGTTATGATTACACCATCACGGATCCGAGTGGTCAGGTGGTAACAAATATCGAGGGGACTTATGATAATACCAGCAACAAAAATGCAAGTAGCCCGATTTATAACACAGGAGATGGCGATACAGCACCGCAAATTTATACGGTAACCTACACGCCACAAACACAAGAGGCAATTCTCAAAACAGATAGTTCAGACCCTGCCAATGCGGGCGGTAAACTCTATCAAACGGCAAAAGGGCCAACGGCTAGCACGATTCAGTTTGACCAATCCGATACTGATTTGGTCAGATCTGGCTACAATTACAATGTGACCGTCAGCTATACCAACTCAAATGGTGCTAACGTTTCTGCAAGTTATCCGACATTGGCGCTAGCCCTAGCAGCCAACGCCACTTACAATAACAACACGGTGACCAGCAGTCAACCCGACACCAATCCGCAGGTCTTCACGGTCAGCTATACGCCAAGTAGTCAAACGGCGATTTTGCAGACAGATGCGACGGATCCAGCGGGGGCGCAAACAGTCGATACCAGAGATGGGATGACGGCTCAGGCGATTACTTTCCTCAAAACGGACAGTGATCTTGCGCGAGCGGGTTATAGCTATCAGGTCAAAGCACCTAATGGCACGAGCTACGCGACACTTACTGATGCCCTAGCTGCAGACGGTATCTACGATACCACGCCAAATGGCACCAGCACATCAGATAGTGAACCTCAGACTTATTTGGTCAGCTATACGGCTAACCCGCTGACGGTTCATATCAACTACGTCTATGGGGAACCTAAAAATGAAGCAGTGCCACCAAGTGACTTTGCCGACCCGCAAAATGTCCCAAGACAAGCGATTGGTGTGACGAATGGCACGGCTTATACAACAGATGTCAACACAACACCAAGCAGCACGCCAATCCCTGTCCCAACGATTTCGGGCTATACGCCAAACGTGACAACGGTCACGCCAAAATTCACGGTGGATAGTAATGGCAATCCAACTGAGCCGCTGATTACAGTGGCTTACAGCGCTAGTCCAGATTCTGCAACGATTACCTATGTTGATGAAGCTGGCAATTCCCTCACGCCTTATATCGGCACTAATCCAACCAGTCAGAATGGCTACACAGATGGCGTCATTATGACGACTGCCCCTAGTGTATCAGGCTATACGCTGAAAGGTTTCAAGTATAACGGAGGGAATCTGCAGACTAATCTGGCTGATTTAAATCAGGCGATTTATACGATTAATTCAGATCAGATTGAATTTGTTTATACACCAAATGAGCAAGTCGTGAACATTCACTATCTTTATAGTAGTGATGATAAGTCTCCGAAAGATGGGGAGGTACCATCAGAAGATTTTGGCACGCAAACCGTGACAAATTCGGTAACTGGTCCATCTAATACAACAGGGGCGTCAATCCTTGTGCCAACGATTCCGGGTTACACAGCAAGCGTTGATCAAGTAACACCTGATTTCGCCATCAAAGCAGATGGTAGTGAAAATGGTCAGCTAATCACACCAGATATCAATGTGGCTTACACGGCTAACAACCAAAATGCCACGATTGCCTATAAAATTGCCAGTATTGATGCTTCTGGTGAGGTGGATACAAGTAATCTAACAGATGCAAGTTCAAGCCAAATTAATGGGGCACCGACAACCGCAACAGGTGTGACAGACCAAGCCATTGGTGTGACACCGCCTGAGATTCCGAGTTATACCATTATTTCGCAAACATCAAATGGTAGTAAGGTGCCATCGATTAGCACAGCAACCTTTAGTGCAACAGGCAATCCGGATCAATTAGAAGTCGTTTATGCGCCAGATCCACAAGTCGTAACGGTGCATTATATCTTCCAGTTGCCAGATGCCTATAGTGGTACTTATGGCAGTACTGCGATTTCGTTCACTGATGACAATGACGAAGCAGTACCGGGATTGGATAAGGTGACAGTCCATGGTTACAGCAATGCGACGAGTCCAAATGTCACGACAGAAGCCCCTCTGCCAACATCAGTTGAGGCAGGCTGGCAAGTAAGTCCTGCGACACAAACGATTGATTGGGCACCCGGCACTGATGGTAGTCTGGCTAAAAAAGATTATTGGTACTATATCTCACCAGAAACCAGTCAAGTGACCATTCAGTATGCCGCGACGGATGGTTATGACTTAATGGGACTGATTCATGCCAATAATTTAAGCCCAATTCTATCAAGTCAGGGCGTAGCAGGTTCAACCTTTGCCAATAGTGGAGCGATTGCGATTCCGGGTTATACTTATGCCAACTATGTCTATAATAGTGCAACAACCAATGCGCCGATGCAACCCAATACGGCAATGCCTTATGTGGCAGGTGCCAATAATCTCACGATTAACTATACACCATCAGCGCAAACCGTTGCCATCAATTATGTCTACGATGCCAATGATGGCTCCCCTAAAGATGGGGCTGTCACAACTGCCAATACCACAGGCTGGGCGCCAACTGCGGCTCAACTTTCACAAACTAAGGTGTCAAATGCAGCAGGGGATTCCATTACAGTGCCTACAATCTCTGGCTATACGGCAAATGTCAGCACGGTCACGCCGAATTTTACCATTAATGCAGATGGTTCATTGGTAACACCGACCATCACAGTAACCTATACGGCAAATCAAAATAACATCGCGACCATGTCCTATGTGGATGCGGCTGGCAATGATATTTCGCAGTACGCCAGCACGCCTGTTGCTTTAAATGCGAGTGGCACGACGGATCAGCCGATTCCGACAAGCGGTGAAGTTGACATTCCGGGCTATACCTTTGATCATATCGAATATACAACAGCCGCTGGTGTGACTGACCCAAGTGCTAGTTTAGCAAATCTCACATTCAGTGGTGGTAGCACAACGCCTGATAAAGTCAAATTTGTTTATACAGCTAATGCGCAACAAGTCACTGTTCACTATTTAAACGCTGATGATCGGCTCGTGGATCGAACGGTGCCCGGTTTAACACCCGGTGTCATCACGCTAAATGGTGTCAGCAATCAAGCGGCAACAACGACAACGGCACCCAATGCACCAGTTGGCTATGCCTTGGTTGAAGCAGGTCTGACTAATACCAATACCCAGCCTGTCATGTGGACAACGGTTAACGGTAAACTGGTAACGCCAGATATTTATTTCTACTATCAAGCACAAACGACCCAAGCAACGATTAATTACACGACAACCGCAGGTGGCAGCGACCTCAATGGCAACGTCCCAACAGGGACAGTGACCAGCACCGTAAAAGGTCAAACCGATGCGACTATTCCAATAAGTGGTGCGGTATCAATTGCTGGCTATACCTTTGATAGCATGTGGGTTAATGGTGTTAAAACTGCTACAACAGATAAACCAGTCTTTACGCCAAATGCAACGGTCAGTGGTCAAACAACCATCGAATATCGCTACACGCCAGACACACAAAAAGCAGTCGTTAAATTTGTTGACGCCTCTGGTAATTCGATCGTGGATAGTAACGGTCAAGCAATTGCAGATGTGCCCCTGACAGGCACAACTGGTGGTGCGATTGATTATAGTGGTTTAACAGTTAAGTATTCTGGTTACACCCTGACAACAGATGGTCGGACAACAACACCAACTTTTGACAGCAACGACGCCATTGATCAAGTCGTCTATATGATATATGAGCCGCTTGCAGAAAAAGCGCAAATTGTCTACCAAGATAGCGGTGGCAATCCTTTGAAGCCATCGACTGATTTGACAGGTACGTCAAATGGTGTGATTGACTATGCGACCATTGACGCCAATATTCCAGGTTATACCTTGATTGATGATGCTAGAACGACAAATAAACGCTACGACACAGATCCAAACAAGGAACAGCAAATTGTCTTGAAATACCAAGCTAATCCGCAACAGGTCATCGTTGACTTCAAAATCAGCCGTGATGGCGGTAAAACTTGGACAAATCTAGTGAATCCAACAACGCTCTCAGGCGTATCGGATGCAACCATTGATTACTCAAAATTGCAAAAGGACTATCCAGGCTACAAGCTGATCGATGAGTCGCAACAAACGGCTACATCAAAATTTGATACAGCAGACGGTGTGAATCAGCACGTCAACCTGTATTATGCGCCACTCAAACAAGTCGCTGTACTTCAGACAGATGCGACTGATCCTGACGTAACGGGCGGCCAAGCCATAATGACAACCACTGATGGCTATTCCTTTGGCACTTTGAGCTTTGCAGAAAATAGTGAACAAATTCTAGTCAGAAAAGGCTTCACCTACAAGATTTATGGGCCGGATGGTGTCTGGTATGATACCTTAGCCAATGCGCTAGCAGCCAATGCCACATACGATGGTACACCGACAAATACATTTACCATAGATACAACGGTACCACCAATGCAAGCACTGAAAATGGGCAGTAAATCAGGCTTAATGAGAAGCATTGCGCCTACGAATCCAGGCATTGACCCTGAGAACCCAGGCTTAATCGCAGGAGATGATGTCCCACAAGTCTTTACTGCAAGCTATACTCCAATGCCAGAAAGCATGGTCGTCCAAACGATCAATTACCCTGCTGGCAATAAAGTCTATCCAACCGTAACTGGTTTGACAGGTCTAGATGATAATGGGAATTCGATATTAACTACGTCACCGCTTTATCAAGCGAGTATGCAGCTATCTCTGGTACCTAAAGTTCCAAACTTTTATAACGTCAATGTTGTTGATACCCAGTTGCAAACAACAGCGTCAGGATTGCCAAATCTATCTAGAAACGGCTACACCTATGTGGTTAAATCACCAAATGGTACAGAGTATCAAAGTTTACAGGCAGCAACAAATGACGTCCATGTATTTGATAATGATCCAAGTAGCAATCAAGTCTTTAATGTCATCTACACTGCACAACTCCAAACCGTCAATGTGATGAGTGACAGCAGTGACCCTAAAGGTGCTCAAATGATTGAAACCGCACATGGTCCAAGTAATTCGAATGTGTCACTTAATGCTAATGATTCAAATCTGAAACGTAGTGGTTACATCTATCAAGTTACTGGGCCGGATAGAAAAGTTTATGATAGTCTGGCTGATGCACTGAAAAATAATCCGACTTATGATGATAATGCCATTCCGACAGATACGGGTATCGATTCAATCCCGCAAAACTTTACCGTTACCTATAAACCAGTCAAACAAACGGCTAACTTAATCGTTGATGGGAAAACACTTGACACAGTAACAGGCGATAGTGATTCTAAATTGACGTTTAATAAAACCGATAATGATTTGTATAGATCAGGTTATACTTATAAGGTGACTGCATCAAATGGAGAAGTTTATCAGTCATTGGCTGAAGCGCTCAAAGCTGTTCCAACTTATGATCATAATGATTTGACCGATGGAACAGATGCGACGCCACAAAATTTCATTGTTGTTTATACGAAAAATAAAGACGATGAGGGTCCTTCAATACCACCTGCTCAAGGTCCTGAAGGGCACGAACTTGGAACTTTTGGTGAAAAAATCAACCAATATGGTCTTCTCGGCGCCATTCTCTTAATGATACCAATTTTGATTTTCTTAGGTTTTAAAAAAATGAACAAAAAAAGTTGATGAATAAACACATGAAGGACTCACATTAAACTTGTGAGTCTTTTTTGTATTAGCAACAAGAATTATCTTGACTCATGTTAGTCAAGATGAGTCAAAAAAAATTAACACTAATAGTGTGATGTAGTTTTGTAGTATTCCCTCAAAAATTTCACTGTAACATGATATAATGGATAGTAATCAACTAAAAAAGGAAATATAAGATGTCTAACCATATTAATGTTATCGGTGCTGGCCTTGCTGGATCAGAAGCAGCCTACCAAATTGCTAAACGTGGGATTCCCGTTAAACTCTATGAAATGCGCGGGGTAAAACCAACGCCACAACACAAAACAAGTAACTTTGCTGAGCTTGTGTGTTCAAACTCTTTACGTGGTGATTCAATCACCAACGCGGTCGGTCTATTGAAAGAAGAGATGCGTCAGCTTGATAGCCTGATCATCAGCTCAGCAGACGAAACGCGCGTGCCTGCTGGTGGCGCACTTGCAGTTGATCGCGAAGGTTTTGCTGAACTCGTGACATCAAAGGTGAGCAATCATCCCTTGATTGAGGTCATCAGAGCAGAGGTGACAGAAATCCCAGATGATGCAATTACAGTCATTGCCTCAGGCCCCTTGACATCTGACGATTTAGCGGCTAAAATCCATGCTTTAAATGATGGGGATGGTTTCTATTTCTATGATGCAGCAGCACCGATTGTCGATATCAGTAGCATTGACATGAGTAAAGTGTATCTGAAGTCACGCTATGACAAAGGTGAGGCCGCTTATCTTAATGCCCCAATGACTAAAGAAGAGTTTCAAGCCTTCCAAGAAGCGCTGGTCGATGCGGAAGTTGCTGAAATTAAGTCTTTTGAGAAAGAGAAATATTTCGAAGGCTGTATGCCGATTGAGGTTATGGCGGCGCGTGGCTTTAAGACTATGTTGTTTGGCCCGATGAAACCGGTTGGTCTTGAAAATCTGAATGAGACCTATACTGTGACCAAACGAGATGGGACAACTTATGAAACAAGTGTCCCTTACGCCGTAGTGCAACTTCGCCAAGATGATGCAGCAGCGAGTCTCTATAATATCGTTGGTTTCCAAACGCATCTGAAGTGGGGGGAACAAAAACGGATTTTCCGCATGATTCCAGGTCTTGAAAATGCTGAGTTTGTCAGATATGGCGTGATGCACCGTAACTCTTATATGGACTCGCCTAATCTTTTGACCCAAACTTTCCAGTCTAAAAAGAAAGATAATCTCTTCTTTGCAGGTCAAATGACAGGTGTCGAAGGCTATGTTGAGTCAGCGGCTTCAGGTTTGGTGGCAGGAATTAACGCCGCTAAATTGTTCAAAGATGCAGCGCCAGTTATTTTCCCTGAGACGACTGCTATTGGTGCCCTGCCCTACTATGTGACGCACGCTAATAGTAAAAATTTCCAACCCATGAATGTCAACTTTGGGATTATCAAGGAACTTGGCGGTGAACGGATTCGCGATAAGAAAGAACGCTATACTGCTATCGCTGAACGTGCCTTGGAAGACTTGTCGGATTACCTAAACGTCTAATTTTACATCATTATAATTATGTAAAACGGTTATTTAATGAAGACTAGCACCAGATATGAGTTAGAGAGAAGATAAGAGGAGCAACCATGAAAACACCCTTTGTTACATCGTCACAACTTGATCAAATTACTGCAACATACCCAACGCCTTTTCACTTATATGATGAAAAAAGCATTCGCGAAAAAGCGCGCGCTGTCAACCAAGCTTTCAGTTGGAATCCAGGATTTAAGGAATACTTCGCAGTCAAAGCAACACCAACACCAGCCATTCTAAAAATTCTCCAAGAAGAGAACTGTGGGGTTGACTGTTCCTCAGAAATTGAATTACTAATGTCTCACAAACTTGGGTTTGAAAAGCAAGACATCATGTTTTCATCTAATGATACACCTGCTCAAGAATTCCAGTATGCTAGAAAACTAGATGCCACAATCAATCTGGATGCCTATGAACATGTCGCTTTCCTGAAAAATGTCACGACCATACCTAAGATAATTTCTTGCCGATATAATCCTGGTGGTGTTTTTGCCTTAGGGACAGACATCATGGATAATCCTGAGGAATCAAAATTTGGCATGACTAAAGATCAGTTGATTCAAGCCTTTAAAGACTTGAAATCACTTGGCGTGAAAAAATTCGGGATACATTCTTTCTTAGCTTCTAATACGTTGACAAATGACTATTATCCAGTTTTGGCTAAAGAATTGTTTGAACTGGCAGTGGAAGTGGTCCAAGCGACGGATGTTGACCTTGATTTCATCAACTTATCTGGTGGTATTGGTGTTAACTACAAGCCTGATGAAGTTGAAAATGACATCGCTAAAATCGGTGACGGTGTGCGTCAAGCCTATGAAGCAGTGCTGACACCTAATGGTCTCGGTCAAGTCAAAATCTTCACGGAACTCGGGCGTTTTATGCTCGCCCCTCACGGCCACCTCATCACCAAGGTCATCCACAAAAAACAGACTTACCGTGATTACGTGGGTGTCGATGCCAGTGCTGTCAACCTTTTAAGACCGGCCATGTATGGCTCATACCATCATATCAGTATCGCAGGTAAGGAAACAGCGCCTCAAACGCACACGTATGATGTCGTTGGCTCACTCTGTGAAAATAACGATAAATTCGCCAAACAAAGACAGCTGCCTGAGGTCCATGTCGGTGACACACTGGTCATCCATGATACCGGCGCTCATGGCTTTTCGATGGGGTATCAGTATAACGCCAAACTCCGTTCCGCAGAGATTTTGCTGCAAGAAGATGGCACCACGCGCCAAATTCGGAGAGCGGAGACAGCAGAAGATTATTTTGCAACTTTATACGGTTTTGATTTTGATTGAAAATAGACAGTTTATGTAAAATCTGATATAATTAGACGAATAACAAAAAAGAAGAGAGATAAAAATGCCAATTTTACTTGCTATTTTATTAATGATCGTTACCGCTCTTGGCGGCTTTGCTTTAGGCTTGTTTTTAAGCCGTCGTCAAGTGAAACAAATGTTGATGGAAAACCCACCATTGAACGAAGATGCTGTTCGGACGATGATGAGCTCAATGGGTCGCAAACCAAGCGAAACACAAGTGCAACAAGTTTTGCGTCAAATTCGCGCAGCTGCAAAACAAGCTGACAAGAAAAAATAAGGTTTAAGGGGCTCTCTAAAAACTCATATTTTGGGTTTCATTGCAAGAGATAGACTAGTACGCTTTGTCGTTCTTGCATCTTTTCCTCAAAACTGAGCTATACTTTTTAGAGATTCCCGTAAAAGCTGAGATTTTCTCGGCTTTTGTTTTTGTGAGGTAAGTAGGATGGATAATCGCCCGATAGGTTTTTTAGACTCAGGTGTTGGCGGTCTGACAGTGGTCAAAGAGTTAATGCGCCAATTGCCCGATGAAGAAGTCATCTATATCGGAGATTCAAGACGTGCACCTTATGGTCCAAGACCAGCGGATCAAATTCGACAGTTTACCTGGGAATTGGTCAATTTTCTTTTATCAAAAGATGTCAAGATGATTGTTTTTGCTTGTAATACGGCAACTGCTGTAGCATGGGAAGAGGTCAAAAATAAGCTTGATATCCCTGTCTTAGGTGTTATTTTACCTGGGGCTAGCGCTGCGATTAAAGCAACGACAAGTGGCCGTATTGGCGTCATTGGTACAGCTATGACGGTCGCTTCCGATATTTATCGAAAAAAAGTGCAGCTCTTGTCGCCTAATCTGACGGTGACTTCCTTGGCATGTCCAAAATTCGTCCCGATTGTTGAGTCGAATGAAACGACATCGAGTGTTGCTAAGAAAATTGTCTATGAGACATTGAGACCGCTCGTCGGTCGAGTTGACACATTAATTTTGGGTTGTACACACTATCCTTTATTAAGGCCCATTATTCAAAATGTCATGGGCGATGGGGTGAAACTCATTGATAGTGGCGCTGAGTGTGTGCGAGATATCTCTGTTTTGCTTAATTATTTTGAGATTAATCGAGAACGCACAATGGTTACTAAATCCCATCACTTTTATACAACAGCAAGTAGTCAAGCTTTTGATGAAATTGCTGAAAATTGGCTGCAAATCCCTATTGAATCAAGGACTTTGAAATTATGAAAAAACTATATAAGCACACGACAAGAGATATTTTTGCCTTTGTATTAGAGGATCAAAGAGTACTGAAGATTGAAAATATTTTTGGTGAACCCATAGAAATTCCTTTGTACTCAGTGTTTTTCAAATATTTTCCTGCAGAACAAGGACTGAAAATTATCGCAGTAGATGAAGCACCTGCTGATGTCATGGATTTATTTTTCCAAGTTTTGCGAGATGTGACAGGTCAGGATTATCAATACAGTCTTGGGCAGGTGTTGACGGTTGAGTTGTCTGGGCAAACCCTACATTCAGAGACGGTAAGTCTTAAGTCTAAAGCGCAGAAAACGTTACTCATTGCTACGCGTAATGAAGGTAAAACACGTGAATTTAAAGCCATGTTTAGTCAACTGGGGTATGCGATTAAAAATCTCAATGATTTTCCTGAACTACCTGATGTCGCTGAAACTGGCATGACCTTTGAAGAAAATGCGAGACTGAAAGCTGAAACGATTTCTGAATTGACCGGTGAAATGGTTTTAGCTGATGATAGCGGCTTAATGGTTGATGTTTTAGGTGGCCTGCCAGGTGTTTGGTCTGCCAGATTTGCTGGAGATCATGCGACAGATGCTGCTAATAATGCGAAACTTTTACATGAACTAGCAAGCACTGCCATCTCACCTGAGAAACGAAAAGCTAAATTCCATACGACCTTGGTCGTCGCAGCTCCTGAAAAAGACTCTTTAGTAGTTGAAGGCGAGTGGCCGGGCGCAATTGCGACAATTCCAAAAGGAGATGATGGATTCGGCTATGATCCTTTGTTTGTTGATGAAGAAACTGGCAGAACTGCCGCTCAGATGACGCTTGAACAAAAGAATCAAGTGTCTCATCGTGCTCGTGCCCTGAAAAATTTGTTGAAAAAATGGCCTGAATGGCTAAGACAATGAGGTTTTTATGATAATTGTTATGAGTGATTCCCATGGTGAATCCAAAATTGTTCAAGAAATAAAGACTAAGTATCAAGACAAAGCGAGTGCCATTATCCATTGTGGCGACTCGGAGTTGGATGCAACTGACAGTATTTGGGAAGGGATTACAGTTGTTAAAGGCAATTGTGATTTTGATGATGGTTTCCCCGACGTGACTGTTTTAAGTGCAGATCAGGTAGACATTTTCGTGACCCATGGTCATCTGTTTAGTGTTAACTTTGGATTGGCACGTTTGACAGCAGTAGCTCACGAAAATAAGTGTGAGATGGCTTTATTTGGTCATCTTCATACACCGATTGCTACTATTGAAGAAGGTATCTTGTGCTTAAATCCTGGTAGTGTTTCACAACCTCGTGGTCAATACAATATCAAAATGTATGCGATCATCGAGCCAACTCAAGAGAGTTACTGTATCAGTTATCTAGATATAAATCATCAGCCTATACCAACTCTACAATTTGAATTACCGAGGTCAAGCAAATGATTGACAAAAACATCGAATGTTTCTTTATGAAACAAAGTGATACCTTTTTAAAACCAGCAAGTGAAGTAGCCGTTTTATTGGATGAGCACAACATTTCTCATGCTAAAATTTTACTGAGCCAGTATAAGTATTCTAAAGTCCCTGTCATTAACGAGAATCGTGAATTTGTCGGTATCCTAGGATGGACGGATATTATCAACTTTGAAATGCAACATGACTTTTTCTATGAAAAATCAGACAGAACCCCCATATCAGAAATTGTCAATCGAGAAATTGCTACGGTTCAAAAAGATTACGAGCTAGAAGATATCCTACATCTGTTAGTTGGAGAACCCTTTTTACCTGTTTTGAAAGGTACTGAGTTCTACGGCATTATCCCACGACAAGAAATTCTAAAAGCAGTTAATGCATTTGCCCATACTTTTACAAAGGATTACGAGATTATTGAACGAACAAACGATTAAAGCCTTTATCGATAGTCGACAAAAGGCATCTGAGAATACAAAACTCGCTTATTTTTATGATTTACGTGCTTTTGTGACCTTTTTAGCTGGCAAGGATTTAACCCAAACTCAGTTAAATCTTTATCAGCTTGAATTGCAGGCACTTGCGACATCTTCTCAGCATCGAAAAATCACCAATATCAATACTTTTTTGAAATATCTGTATCAAAATGGTAAGTTGCCTCGCTTTTATGAGCTATACCTTGTGCCTTATCAACATCAAGATGAGCAGAATGCTGACCAGAAACGCCCGCAGTTGTTGGATGTCAGTCAATACTATCAACAAGTTCAGAAGCCTGGTGATTTAATTGCTTTATTGATTTTAGAGTTTGGCTTGAAGCCGTCAGAAATACAAAGCTTAAAATGGTCAGAGTTTAATTGGGATTTTAAAATTTTAACCGTAGCTACTGGTGGGCTCAAGCGTATTTTGCCTATTCGAGATAAATTTGCTAGATTGGTACGGCCGATAAAAAATGCGGACGAATTGTTTTCGAAATCCCGACAGTTTCTCCATTATGAGCTTAAAAAGACAAGCTCCTTGACATCCGCTCAACTTCGAGAGCAATATATTCTACAACGCGTGGCAGAAAGGGTCTCTATCTATGATTTAGCCAAGAATCTAGGATTGAAATCCATTCATTCTCTTGATAAATACTATAGATAAGAGGATTTACATAAAATGAATTATGTAAAAGAAGAAATTAATATCAAAATCCATGATTTTGAAGGACCTTTAGATTTATTATTACACCTGGTCAATCAATACAAGGTCGATATTTATGAAGTCCCTTTAGTTGAAGTCATTACACAATATCTGGCTTATCTGGATGTCATGAAAGAAAAGGCGCTTGATCTAGCTTCAGAATATCTCGTCATTGCTAGCCAATTGGTCTTGATTAAGTCACGTCGGCTTTTGCCAACTGTTTCTGAAGCCTTCGAAGAAGAAACAATTGACTTAGAACAAGAAATTTTAGCACAAATTGATGAATATCGAAAATACAAGGCCCTGAGCCTAGCTCTAGCTGATAAACATTTTGATCGTGGTCATTTTTATTCTAAAGGCAAGACTGAAATTTCAGCAGAAGAAGTTGCTTTAGCTCAAGATAAAAATGTACTAGACTTATATTTTGCCTTTTCTGCTGTGATCCAACGTAAACAAGCTGAGTTTCGAGATCATCATCATACGATCAATTCAGATGAATTTTCAGTTGAAGATAAAATAAAAGATATTCTAACCCTATTTCAGCATGAAAAGTCTGTTAGCTTCACTCGATTTTTCGAGCCATCTCATTCTTTAGATGAAGTGGTGACAGTCTTCCTAGCTATGTTAGAATTAATCAAGAATCATGCGCTTAATTTTCAACAGGATGAAACATTTGGCGACATTATCCTAACCAAAACAGAAAGTGAGGTCCTCTAATTGAATAAAACTGCGGAACTTGAAGCCTTGCTTTTTGTGACTGGTGAAGAGGGGTTAAGCCTAAGAGACTTATCCAGTCTCTTAAATATCACACCAAGTGCCATCACACAACAAATCGAGAAACTATCTCAGAAATATCAGTCAGATTCTGAATCTGCTCTGACAATTATCGAAACGGCTGGTAAATTTCGTTTGGCAACAAAAGTTGAACTTAATGAATTACTTCAACATTACGCCAAAACACCTATGAATCAATCGCTTTCCAAAGCAGCCCTAGAGGTGTTGGCAATTATTGCCTATAAACAACCACTGACGCGTATAGAAGTTGATGCTATTCGAGGTGTTAATTCGTCAGGGACGATGGCAACACTTCAAGCTTTTGATTTGATTGAAGTGATTGGTAAAAAAGAAGTCATCGGCAACCCCAATCTTTATGCAACAACTAACCATTTCTTGGATTATATCGGTATCAATACCCTAGAAGAATTGCCCGAAATAAACGAAGAATCACTAATGAATATTGATGATGTCGATATTTTCAATGAAAAGGAAATCACTACAAATGAGAATTAATAAATATTTGGCACATGCAGGTGTGGCCAGTCGTCGTAAAGCGGAAGAATTAATTAAGGCAGGTGATGTCACAGTCAATGGAGATGTGATGACGGACCTAGCCTATCAAGTTAAGTCTGGCGATACAGTCGAAGTAAAACAAACGCAAATCTATAAAGAAGAACCTGTCTACTATGTGTTGAATAAACCACGTGGTGTGATTTCATCTGTTTCTGATGAAAAAGATCGCAAGACGGTGATGGACTTTTTCCGTCACATTCCAGAGCGGATTTATCCTGTTGGTCGTCTTGACTGGGATACAAGTGGCTTGATTTTAATGACCAATGATGGTGAATTTGCTAATTTGATGACACACCCCCGTCATGAAATTGAAAAAGTCTACATTGCAAAAGTAGAAGGGCAAGCCAATAAAGAAAATCTGCGACCATTGACCCAAGGTGTTAAAATTGATGGCCGTAAAACAAAACCTGCCATTTATCAGATTATCAAACAAGATATTTCAACTAAAAAATCTGTTGTGCAGTTGACGATCCATGAAGGACGTAATCATCAAGTTAAAAAGATGTTTGAAGCTGTTGGTTTACCTGTTCAAAAATTATCACGTGTCCAATATGGGACACTTGACTTGACTGGCTTACAACCGGGGGAATTCCGTCGATTGTCTAAGAAAGAAGTCAGCCAATTGGTTAACGCTGCTAAAGGTATTTGACATAAAAATAATTATGTCAATAAAACGCAGTTGTCATGAACACATTTTAATTAATCAAGATGGTGGAGGTCATCTTTTTTGTTATTATTGAAATATTCAATGTTAAGAACAGATCAAAAAAGAGTTTAGGAATTTATAACTTGCATTTTAGAATTTTTTTTGATATAGTTAAGGAGTCTTCAGGGCGGGGATCGTTTCCCCACTGGTGGTAAAGTCCATGAAGCTTGAGTATAGAACTCGAGCCCGAATCGGTGAAATTCCGATACCAACTGTTAAAGTCAGGATAAAGAGGAGACAAGAAAAAATACCATAGTTACCTATGGCTTTTTCAAGTCTTCTAAATAAAATTTAGGAGGTGCCCCAAATGACAAACACAACTCGTACTCGCAAACTGGTATTGATTGCCATGCTTGCCGCTATTTCATTCATTTTGATGATTTTCCCGCAATTCCTGCTAATTCCGGCTGCGGACTTTCTCAAAGTTGAATTCTCAATTATTCCGATCTTAGTAGGTCTCTATCTTTTTGATTTGCCTGCTGCCTTTTTGATTTTAGTTTTACGCTCTGTGCTCAAATTATTGTTGAATAATGAAGGTGTTAGTACTTGGATTGGTTTGCCACTTAATATTGTGGCAGTTGGATCGTTTCTTTTGATTTTTGCCATCTTCTTTAAGAAAGATAGCGGAACAAGAGCATATGTCATGGGGAGTATTTTAGCGACACTTGTGATGACTGCAGCAATGGTAGTAGCTAACTTTGTTTATGCTATTCCTTTGTATGCGAAGTTTGCACATTTTGATATCAATCAAATCTTTGGTGCAAGTAAGTACTTGTTGGCTATGGTTGTGCCTTTTAACTTGTTAGAAGGTGCCATCTTCGCAGTCAGTTTTGCGATTATCTTCGTTGCCATCAAATCTATTTTAGAAAATATGTCTAAAAAAACAAAAGTCAGTCACTAAATTAAAAAAATTAAATAAACTACTTGTCAAAGTAAAAAAACTCTGCTATAATAAAATAGTTGTGAAAACAACATGACCGAAGACAGTTGGTGACATTCGTCGTAAATCCAACCGAGGACATTTATTTATTAGTTAATAATGAATTTTTGTACTCTCTATGTCTATGGTTGACGTGGAGTTTTTTTACGTCATCAAATAATAGAGGAGGAAAAACAAACAATGAGTGAAGCTACAATCGCTAAAAAAGCTGAGTTAGTTGACGTTGTTGCCCAAAAATTTGCCGATGCATCTGGTATCGTCGTTGCAGATTCTCGTGGACTTACAGTTGGACAAGATACTGAATTGCGTAAACAATTACGTGAAGCAGGTGTGGAGTTCAAAGTCATCAAAAACTCAATCTTGCGTCGTGCTGCTGAAAAAGCTGGCTATGCTGACCTTACGGATCAATTCGTAGGACCATCTGCTATCGCCTTTTCAAACGAAGACGCAATTGCTCCAGCGAAAATCTTATCTGATTTCGCTAAAACAGCTGACGCACTCGAAGTTAAGGCTGGAGTTATCGAAGGCAAAGTTTCTTCAAAAGAAGAAATTGCTGCTATCGCATCACTTCCAAACCGCGAAGGATTGCTTTCTATGCTCCTTTCAGTACTTCAAGCACCAGTTCGCAATGTCGCATACGCTGTCAAAGCTGTTGCAGACAAAGCAGAAGAAGCAGCATAATTTTTCAAAGTGCTTCATTGAAGCCTTTAAAAAAATTGATACTTGCTACTTAAATGCGCGCAAGTCGCATCTTAACCTTGCATATTAAATAAAAAATTCTAAGGAGATTCCAACAATGGCATTGAACATTGAAAACATCGTTGCTGAACTTGAAACAGCAACTATTCTTGAACTTTCTGAGCTTGTAAAAGCAATCGAAGAAAAATTTGACGTATCTGCAGCAGCTCCAGTAGCTATAGCAGGTCCTGGTGCAGCTGCAGCAGAAGAAAAAACTGAATTTGACGTTGAGTTGACTTCAGCTGGCGACAAAAAAGTTGCTACAATCAAAGCAGTTCGCGAAGCTACTGGTCTTGGACTTAAAGAAGCTAAAGATCTTGTTGACAGCGCTCCAGTTGTTATCAAAGAAGGTCTTCCAAAAGCTGAAGCTGAAGCAATCGTTGAAGCTATCGGCGCTGCTGGCGGTTCTGCAGGTCTTAAATAATCTTTTGATTATAAAGATACTCTTCGGGGTATCTTTTTTTAGTTAATCAAGATTGAAAAGGTCATTTTTTCTTGAAATGGCCTTTTTGTATATAATTATTTTAATGTTATCTTATATTGACTAATAAAAAATACATTGCGTATAAAATATATGAATGTATCTGCTTTTTTCTTTAAATTATGAAACTAATTAATTTTTTTTTACGATTATATATCAATTGTTTTTCATAAATTAATTTGAAAAATGGCTTAAAGGTGGTATAATATTGCCTTGTGACAAGATATTAGACTGATAGTGTAGATTATCTTTTAAGGATGTGAAAAAATGGAACGTTTCATTTTAACTGAAAAAGAGCAACAAGTTTTTAAATTATGTAGTGCTTTATTGAACAAAGAACATGGAATTATGAATTTTGAAGAGATTGTCGACGATATAGGATTATCTAGAACGACGATCAATTATGCCATCTTAAAACTTAGGGATATTTTAAACCTTGTTGTTGGAGAAGAGGGATACTCACTCTATAAAACAACTGATAAAGTATATCTAGAGCTTAACCAGTCTATTTCTTTTCAAATCTTGAAAAATGCTTATATTGCGGATAGTTTTTTTCTTCATTTTTTTCAAGAAGTGTACCATGAACGATTTTCTAACTTGATGAAAGAAACTGAAGCAAAATTTATGAGTTATGAGACAGGTAAAAAAGAACTCGTCAAATGTCGAGAATATTTGCAACATTTTTCGCTTCAACTTTGTACTAAGAAGAAGGCATCAAAAATGATTTCCGGAGAAGAAAAGCAAATCAGATTTATGTTTTTTTGTATGGTTCTTTCTCAATTTCAGTGTAAATATATTGATTTCTTCGAAACTGAAAACTCACAACTGAACCTCTTTTTAGATAGTGTACTCGAAGAATTCCCCTATATTTTCCAATCCTCCAACTTAAAAATAAAAATTTTTTATCGCATTGTTTTAGATAGAATTAAAAAAGGGCATTTATTGCCTGATGACATCGTATTTCCAAACCATTTTGAATGTCCTGTTTTACCATTGACTGTATTTACACAAAAGGTAGAGCTGCTATTTTTAGACATTGACTTGACAGCACAACAAAAAAATAGAGAAATTGATTTTTTATATTTTTTATTCTGTACGCTAATCTATCAACCGGCCAATACCTTAGGCCCCACCAACTGCCAAACAAAGGAATGTCAACTATTTATTGATACAATTGAGAAGGTGGGTGGTATGACGCTTACCGCAATAGAGAAACGTTTTATTTGCTATGCGCATAAGCAATGTATTGTTTGGCATCAAATATTTCATGTATCGTTTTGTTTTCGTCATTTAATGACTGAGCAGGAACGATTTATCGAGAAAAAAAGTGAATATATATTTCTTTGGCACCGTATGGTTGATAGATTACAAGAGACGCCTGTTTATCGAGAATTATTCTTGCAACATCCTAATATGCCTTTCTTTTTACAGCGTATCCTCAATTCTGTATTTTTTTCAAGAGAGATTCCATGCAAAGTTTTTCTGTTGTGCTATTCTGCAATCACACAATCAATGGCTATGGAAAATCTAAAAAATAGACAATTAATGATCCAAATTGATTTCGTCAATACACTTAAAGAAGCTGATATTGTAATCAGCGAGTTAGAGTTACCCCATCGAGAAACCCCTCCAGCCTTTATCTGCTTTGTGAACTCACCGTTTGATTATCGAGACTGGATGAATATAGAGAATATGATTATCAAATGGCGTATTTCACGTTAAAAACAATCTCCAGCAGTCGAATGGCTTTAACATAAAAACGATAATTGACATAATACCCTGAACTAAATGGGTATTATTTTTGTTTAATTAACAAAAAATTTACCTTACTTAATAAATAAAATAGGATAGAATAAGAAATGTTGATGGCAAGCTTCTTGCTATTGACCTACTTCATGTTTGATTGAAACAAACAGATTACTTCCCCTCTATTTTGTTTTAAGAGAATATGACGTGATGACTAAGCGCCTTCGAAATTTTTTTGAAGGCTCTTACTGTACCACGTGCTTGACTTGCTCTAGAGCTAAGTTGCATGAGATCAAAAAATACGGAGAAACTTTAGATAGGCACTAAAAGTTATGCTCCCTATCCCTCTTAAAGGATTATTTTTGAAAGGAGGCGTATTGTGAAGAAGAAAGTTGGTCTTTTGTTTTTATCTCTGTTAGCTACTAATTTACTGAGTGTGCATGGACAGGCTGAGGAAACAGATGCTATCATGAATTTTTCGGAGAATCGTGACACTGCTGGCCCTGTAATGCCTAAAAATCCATCGTTACCCTTTACAGATGAAGGTTGGAGTGATCTAACATGGGATCCCGAGCATGTAACGCTAGATATACCACAAAATCAAGCAAAACTAGGGACATTTGAATCTGTCGTGACCTGGACTTTGGTTGATCAAGCCTTCAAGTGATTAATGCGATTAAGAACGTTCGTTTTTAAATGGACGTTTTCTTTATTTGATTATTAATAGATAAGTTTTAGCTTTATAATCGATAGATAATATGATAGACTGGTAGCAAATATTATGGTATCAATAAATAAAGGAAAATAGGAAAACATGATAGAATTAACCTTTAGGTCTTTACAAGATTATTTAGATGTAAAATACGAAGCAATATGTCAAAGAAAAAATATCAGTAGCCCGTCGACAAGTGATTTATTTATCAAATTAGTTGAAGAAATTGGCGAAGTTGCTGAAGTCTTAAGTCAATTAAAAGGTAATAAAGCCAACACAGATGATGCCTCATTAGAAAATGAATTAGCTGATGTGGTTCATTATGTTGTCGAGATCGCCAATGTCAATGGGATTGATTTAGGAAAAGCGATTATTGAAAAGGATAAACGGGCATCTGTGAAATACAATGAGTCTCCGAATTTGGCAGAATTTTTATCTAAAAAATAGAGAGTAGGATCTGGTTACAATTCGGACATCAAGGATGCCCTTGTAAATAACAATAGACATCTTTCCGAAAAACTGTAATTTTCTTGACAAATGTCGGTGTATCCCTTATACTAGTCTTATGAAACGAGAACGCCTAATTGAAAATATTGAGGACTTAAAAATTGTGATGCCAGACTTTGTATTGGAATACTACCGTTCTAAGTCCGCCGTCCCATACTCACTCAATACCTTGTATGAATATCTCAAAGAATATCAGCGATTTTTTAGCTGGCTCATGGATGCTGACATCTCAAATGCCTCGAAAATGGCTGATATTTCCTTAGAAACCTTGGAAAAATTAACCAAGCATGACCTTGAGAACTATATTTTATATCTGCGTGAGCGCCCTAAGCTGAATACCTATTCGACAACCTATGGTGTGTCCCAAACGACGATAAATCGGACACTTTCTGCCCTATCAAGCCTCTATAAGTACTTGACTGAGGAGGTTGAAGATGAAAATGGTGAGCCCTACTTCTATCGCAATGTCATGAAGAAAGTCGCAACTCAAAAGAAAAAAGAGACACTGGCTTCACGTGCTGAAAATATCAAAAATAAACTCTTTTTAGGGGATGAAACGCAAGGATTTTTAGACTTTATTGATACTGAGTATGAAATTAGTCTTTCAAATCGCGCCAAATCTTCATTTATCAAGAATAAAGAACGGGATTTAGCCATTATCGCGTTAATTCTAGCGTCAGGGATTCGCTTGTCTGAAACGGTGAATATTGATCTCAATGATTTAAACCTGAAAACCATGGTTGTTGAGGTGACACGAAAAGGTGGGAAACGTGATTCTGTCAATATCGCTGGTTTTGCGAAGCCTTATTTAACGGCATATTTGGACATTCGGGAGAAACGTTATCAGGCAGGTAAACGTGATGTGGCTTTATTTTTGACTTTATATAAAGAACAAGCTAATCGTATCGACAACTCCAGTGTTGAAAAAATGGTTGCCAAATACTCCAAAGTCTTCAAAGTCCGCGTGACGCCTCATAAACTTCGCCATACCTTGGCCACAAGATTGTATGCTGAGACCAACTCTCAGGTTCTGGTCAGCCATCAGCTCGGTCATGCTTCTACACAGGTGACTGACCTTTATACGCATATCGTCGATGAAGAACAAAAAGATGCTTTGGATAAGTTGTGAACTAGTGCGTTTCAAAGTTGCGAAATACTCAAAAAATGCTATAATTTAAGCTATCTGCTATAAATCTGCCGGCATCTACTCCTTCTATTATAAAGATGTGATGCCGGCACCAAATTTTTAATTGAAAATAGAAAGCGCATCATGCTCATTAACTTTATTTTACATATCGATCAACACATCTATACCATGGCACAATCTGTTGGTGCCTGGACTTACCTACTGCTCTTTCTCATCATTTTTATAGAGACTGCCGCTGTTATCATGCCTTTCTTGCCAGGTGATAGCTTGCTTTTTGCGGCTGGTGCTTTGGCTGCTAACCCAGATATGCACTTCAACGTCTGGATTTTCCTGGTCCTCTTCTTCTTCGCAGCCTTTTTAGGCGATATTTGTAACTTTTTCATCGGTCATACGGCAGGTTACAAGATGATTAATCACAAGTTTTTCAGTAAACTCATCAAGCCTCAGCATATTGAGGATGCAGAACTCTATTTCGAGAAAAATGGCTCGCTTGCCATCATTCTTGGTCGGTACATCCCGATTATTCGGACCTTTGTCCCATTTGTAGCAGGGATTAGTCAGTTCAAAGCCAGCGACTTCATTAAGCGTGCTTTCATCGCTGCTTTGTCTTGGTCACTCATTGCAACTGGCGCGGGCTACTTGTTTGGTAACATTCCTTTTGTCAAAACCCATTTTTCAGTGATCATTTTAGGCATCATCGTCGTGACCCTACTTCCAAGCTTTGTTGCTTTCATCAAATCAATGACACGTGCTAAAGCCTAAAAATAAGGCCAAATTAAAAGTCACCTAAGTTATGACAACTTAAGTGACTTTTTCTATGTTATAAACCTTATTTTGTTGACTTGTTTTCGACAACTTGCCAAATGCAACCCACGACCAAGCCAATGGCTGCAGGGACAATCCATCCCATTCCAATCGAAAAGAAAGGAAGGGTGTGTTTAGCGAAGTCCAGTAAATTTGCCATCAAGACGTTAGGATGATCTCCCATCGGAATGGCGTTAAGACCATCAAAGATCGCAGCAATCAGCGTAAAGCCAGTCGTCACTTGATAAACCCGTTTAGAATAATGGAATAATGGGCTCAACAAAGCCAAAATAATCAAAGTAATGGCAAGCGGATATAAGAACATCAAAACCGGAATCGAAATTTGAATCAGATTGGTCAACCCGACATTGGCAAACAAACACGGCAAGACACTCGCCAAAATTACGTAAAAACGGTAAGAGAATCTAGGGTAAAGTTCAACAAATGTCTCTGAGAATGCTGTGATCAAGCCAACCGCTGTTTTCAAACAAGCGATAATAATGATCAAGGCCAAGATAATCGTCCCAAAAGTCCCCAAATAGTAATTCGAAATCTGAGATAAGGCAATCCCACCATTTTCACTCATCGCAAACTTACCAAGACTCATCGTCCCCAAGTAAGACAGACAGGTGTAAATAATCCCCATGAGTAGCACACTAATCCCACCTGCTTTGATGGTATCAATCGCAATCACCTTAGGATTGGTCACACCACGTTGGCGAATGGTTGTGACGATGATAATCCCGAAGGCTAGCGCCGCAAGCGCGTCAAGTGTATTATACCCTTGAGTAAAGCCAGCGATAAATGGTGAGGTTTGATAAGCTGTCCCAACTTTTGCATGACTGACACCACCCATCGGCCCAGAGAAGGCAACGACCAATAAAAGACCTAGTAAAATTAGAAACAGTGGATTCAAAAACTTACCGATATAATCTAGGATTTTTGATGGTTTGCGTGAAAAGAACCAAGCAGCTGTAAAAAATAAAAGACTGAAAAGTGCTAACAATGGTTTTTGTGCACCAGCTGACAAGAAAGGTGATAAGCCAACCTCAAAAGATGTCGTCGCTAAGCGTGGTAAAGCAAAGAATGGACCAATCACTAAATATAATAGCGTTGTAAAAATATAAGCGTACTTGCGATTGATACGTGATGCCATATCAAAAAGACCAGAACTTTGAGAAAGACCAACAGCGATAATCCCTAAGAATGGTAAGCCAATCCCCGTCACTAGAAAGCCAAGGTTAGCTTGGAAGATTGCTGCTCCTGCTTCTTGTCCCATATGCACAGGGAAAATGAGATTTCCTGCCCCAAAAAATAACCCAAATAACATTGAACCAATCAGTAAATAATCACTGATTTTTAGTTTCTTATCCATAAAACTCCCTTATAAAATAATTGTATCTTATATAGGATATCAAAATGTTACATAAATTACAATAAGGCTCGGTCAGTTGGTTTGAAGATGATATGATCAGGGAAAATAGAAACGTTTTACATAAATTTAATTATGTAAAACGTTTCTTGTGATGTGATTTAATCCGAAATCTCAACTTTATAAATCCAACCTTCAGGTGCTGTTATATCACCCTTTTGAATCCCGACTAATTCATTGTAGAGTTGGCGAGTAACTGGTCCGACTTCTGTTTCACTATAGAATACATGATAGTCATCGCCATTTTTAATGCCACCTATTGGTGAAATAACTGCTGCTGTTCCACAGGCTCCAGCTTCAGCAAAACGATCTAGATCATCCACATAGACATCACCTTCGGAAGCTTTCAATCCTAAACGATGTTCTGCTAAATAGAGAAGAGAATACTTGGTAATTGATGGTAAAATTGATGGACTAAGCGGTGTCACAAACTCACCATCCTTAGTAATCCCAAAGAAATTGGCTGAGCCAACTTCTTCTATTTTTGTATGTGTGGTTGGGTCTAAATAAATGACATCAGAATAGCCAGCATCATGCGCTTCTTGGCCTGGTAGGAGGCTTGCAGCGTAGTTACCACCAACTTTGGCTGCACCAGTGCCGTGGGGCGCAGCGCGGTCAAAATCTCGTGAGACGATAAACTTAGTTGGCGCTAAGCCACCTTTAAAGTAATTGCCAACAGGCATGGCAAAGACCGTAAAGATATATTCTTGGGCGGGTTGCACACCAATGATGTCACCAACACCAATCAAGAGTGGACGTAAGTAAAGACTACCACCACTTTCATAGGGTGGAACATATTCATGATTTGCTTTTACGACAGCCTTAACTGCCTCAACAAAGAGGTCAGTCGGGACTTCAGGCATCATTAAACGTCTTGCCGTTTTTTGCAAACGTTCCGCATTTTGATCAGGACGAAACAATTGAATCTCACCTGCTTTTGTGCGGTAGGCTTTCAAGCCTTCAAAAGCTTGTTGGCCATAGTGCAAGGCAGGTGATGACTCTGAAAGATGGAGTGTGGCATCTTCCGTTAAACTTCCCGCATCCCATTGACCATCCTTAAAGCGGGCAATAAAGCGATAGGGCAAGTTCATATACTCAAAACCAAGATTTTCCCAATCAATATTAAGCGTCATAAATAACCTCTTTCATCTATCAAGCAAACAAAGGATGGATATTTGAAACCCATCTCGTCTAAAAATTTGTTATACTTATTTTAGCCCTTTTTGTGCTTTTTTGCAACAATTTACTTGAATTTTCTGAAAATTATTGATTTGGAGTGTCTCTTTTGAAATATCTACACCTAGAAACCTTATTCGATACAGCCGTAGAAAAAATCATCTACGTCATAATTGCAAGCGTCCTATTTTTCATCTTCTATCGCATTTTAAAGCGGATCATCAAGCATTTATTTGACAACTATAGCCGTATTAATATCGCCGATAGCGCGCGTGTTTTAACCCTTTCACGCCTGACTCTGTCTGTCTTCCAATACCTGACTGTCTTCCTTTACATCTACACGATCCTAGGGATCTTCGGTCTGCCCGTCGCGAGCTTGCTTGCAGGTGCTGGGATTGTCGGTGTTGGTCTTGGCTTTGCTGGACGAGATCTGATGACGGACATCATCAACGGCTTCTTCATCATCGTTGAACATCAAGTTAACGTTGGCGATACTGTCAACTTCAAGAACCTGGATATCACAGGTACCGTCATGGTCATCGGGATTCGCTCCCTCACCCTCAAAACTAGCGCTGGTGCCTTAGTGTTTGTACCCAATCGAAATATTACAGCACTTGCCAACCTCTCACGACTTGATCACCACATTTTCTTAGATGTGCCAGTTACTGAGGAAAATGTTACAGACGTCAAACAACGGATGCTCAGTGTCAACAAAAACTATCCGAACGCAGCATTTGTGGGGGTTCAGATAGTTGATGAAAAAGTGTATTTGCGGTCTCAACTGACCGGCACCTATCGTGAGATATCAGAACAGAAAGCTCAGATTTTATCTCAGTATTACGGATTAGACGATTAACCACGCCCAACCATTGATTTGATTGGTTCAAATGATTGCCGATGAATATCTGTGAAGCCTTGCTTAGCAAGCCCTTCCAGATGTTTTTTTGTACCATAACCAGCATTGTGGGTGAAATCATAGCCAGGGTAGGTTTGATCGTATTCTGTCATCATCTGATCTCGTGTCACTTTGGCAACAATGGATGCTGCTGCAATGGACATGGATTTAGCATCTCCTTTGATCAGAGAAGTTTGCGGGATATCATTCTCTAAACTCATGGCATCAATCAACAGATGTTCTGGCTTAAGTTCAAGATGCTCAATCGCCTGTAACATGGCCAGTTTGGTCGCTTCGTAGATGTTGACCTGATCAATGACGTGATTGTCGATGATCCCGATACCCACTGCGAGGGCTTCAGCCATGACGCGGTCATAGACGGCCTGATGCTGCGCTTTAGGAATCTGTTTACTATCGTTGAGGCCAGGAATTTGACAATTTTCGGGTAAAATGACGGCTGCTGTGACGACAGGACCTGCTAATGGGCCACGGCCAACTTCATCGATGCCAGCGATTAAGGAGATATTTTGGGCATAGAGTTCGCGTTCATAGGCTAGCAAAGTTTCAAGTCGGGCTGCTTCATCAAGGGCAGCTTGAATTTCACGTTGGCGTTTGGCGATTAATTTTTGCACGCCTTGGCGTGTATCCTGCGACCATTCGTCAAATAGAGGGTCTGACAGGGTTTGCGCTGCTTGGAGTAGCTCTCCCACTGCTTTAATCGTTGTCATCTTGCGCGTCCTCTTTGTTAAGGTCTGACACACGGTCGAGGGTGTAGGTTCCGAGCTTGCTGTCGCGGACATCTTTGATAAACATGTCATAAAAACGGTCGTAATCATCTCGGAAGCCATATTTTTGAGTCAATAAGACGATTAAATCAACAGCAGATAAATTCATCTGTTCATCTGTTAATTTGAAGCGATTTTGAAGTTCAGTTGGGTAGTTAGATTTGAAGAAATCCAGACCGAAAATCGTGATCTCATCTTTGGGAATCAGGTCGTCCTTAATTGCACCCGTCAAGGCGAGCTTCAAGCCGACTGTTTGGTCCTCAAATTTTGGCCAAAGAATACCTGGTGTATCTAAGATTTCCAATTCTTCATTGGTTTTCAACCATTGCTGCCCTTTAGTGACCCCTGGCTTATTACCTGTAATGGCGATTTTTTTACCTGCCAAGCGGTTCATGAGGGTTGACTTGCCGACATTAGGAATGCCGATGATCATGGTTCTGATGGCTTTATTTTGAATGCCACGCTCAGAAGCACGTTTGAGTTTGTCTGCAAGGACTTCTTTGGCAGCCTTGGTCAGTTTTTTGACAGTTTGCTGCTCTTTGGCGTTAATTTTAACGGCTAAAATGCCCTGTGCTTCAAAATAATGAACCCATTTTTGAATTTCCAAATCATCGCCTAAATCTTTTTTATTGATGATGACAAGACGTGGCTTAGTGCCGATAATCTTATCTAACATGGGATTTCGGCTTGATAGAGGCAATCTAGCATCCACCAACTCCATCACCAAATCAACATGTTTTAAATTTTCCTGAACTTGTCGACGTGCTTTGGACATGTGACCTGGAAACCATTGGATTACTACCATTTCTTATAACTCCTTGTGTACCAAGGCTTGATAGCCTTAGAATCTCTTTTTTGTATTTAATGGGTAAAATTTTAGTTCACTAAACCCAATTCTTTTGTTATTTTTTCGCATGCTTTAACTGAATTTGTTCAAGCCATTAAAAAAATGATAAAATGTATCTCGATACTCGATACTAATTTTACCATATTTTTCAGTTATTTTCAGGGGTTTTCTTCGTGGGTACTACTAGGTAATAATAGTAGAAAAAGATATGTCATATCGTTATCAAAATGCTAATAGTTAATGATTAGCAAAATACTTTCACAGCTTTACATTCTTTACATAGCTAATCAATGGTGAAATCATCTTTTTATCTGTGAAATCAACCTTTTCACCATTGGTCTCTAGTATCGCTTTACCTTCAGCAGACATCTCCGAATCAGATTTTTTCTCAACCGTCTTTTTGAGTAATGCCATCAAACCGCGATGGAGGAAACTGAGTTTTTGATAATCAATCCCTCCACGAAAATGATAAACTTGATTGGGTTGATATGCTTGATTTGGGAAGCCTTTGGCCATAATCTCTGAATAATTCATGATTTTAGGATCAGCAAGTCCAACTGTGAATATTACAAGATGTTTGAACTTGCTTTTTGAAACCAAATCTACGCCAAGTATGCTACCTGCATATAAACCACCCCCATAAATAATCATGTCATATTGACTTAAATCAGATACAGATACTTTTTTCCTATTCAATAAATCAGCATCAAGTGATTCAGCAATCCACTCAGCATATTTTAGGGTCGTACCATAATGTGTTTGATAGACAACTGCAATATTATTCATTTGAATGATCTCCGTTTATACTTGTCATGAAATAATTGATGTGTTTGTCAACCATGTCAGAAGTGCGTTCTTTTACGCAATGTTGGAATTATTTAACTTTATTTTTACTTTTATGCCCTCTATCATGAACGAAAAAGGCATGATAGTAAATTATATTCTGAATTTAGAAATGAACTAAAATATTCTAGATTTTGACTTTTGTTCCAGACCTCATATACAAAGCAATCAAGATTATAACAATTTAGCCATATAAAATTCATCAACAAAGTCACCATCAATCATCATAGCATTTTTCTTAGTTCCTTCGACCACAAAACCTTTTTGCTCATATAATCGTTTGGCCACAAGATTGGTGCGGATGACAGTTAGTTCAAGACGTTTAATGCCATTCCCTTTTGCCCAATTATCTAGGGATGTGAAGAATGTCTTACCGATGCCTTTTCCACGGTAGTCTTTTTTTATCCCCGTTACAATATAAGCGGTATGTTTCACGCGATTAGGCGTGCCGCGCAAGGCTAAAATATAACCGATAATCTGATGATTGACTTCTGCAATAAACAAATAGTTTTTATTGTCCTTTGCACTTTGTATCAAGACTTCAATTTCTTTGATTTCTGAAGCAGTATTTTCTCTTTCGCCAGGTTCATACATCATGAATTTTGTTTCATGATCCAATTCATTCATCATGTTCCAAAATAACTGCGCTTCGTTTGTCTGTAGTTTTCTGTATAGAATCTGATTCATAACATTTTCCTTTGCTAAATTCATTGAAAAGCAAAGTTGCAATTCAAGATAGTCGCAATAAAACTAATTATGATCATAGTTAGTTTTAAAGTGGCTTATTGATTTTTGCTTTTTCTGCCATTTACATAAATCATCGCAATGATAATCAGCAAAATTTGGCAGATAAACCAGACTGTTTTCCCTTTAGAATAAAGTACCATTGCACCTATTATAACTGAAGAAAGCAATAGTAAAATACCTATTATTTTCCCGATGAATTTGCTATTTAGCTTCTCTTTATCTGATTGACTTAAGGTATTGTAACCAGCAATTAAGAAGAGCCATTTTCCTCTGAAAAGTTGACTACCCGTCATCATTAATATGACACCTATGATGAGTGCTAGCCATTCATTATGTCCAATTACCATTTACTCTCCTCTTTCATAGCAATCAAGTTTCAAAAATCTCATCATAGCAGTCAACTAAATAATTTGCCTTTTCTTTAACGCTATCTGGCGCATCATAAAAGCTAAAACTCTCATCAGTTGTTTCAAACATGGGGATGTCATTTTCGCCATCGCCAATTACTTGAACCCTGCTGCTTTCTAATTTAGAGAGCAGGGTCGCAATCCCACTTTTCTTATTTGTTCCCTGACTAATGATATCAATGTAACTATGATTATGTTGAATGGAAAGGTCAGGATTTTCTTTTATCTGATCAAAGCAAGCTTGAGCGGCTTGATTGCTTGTTAATGCCATTGTCAAGCCTAATAAGCTATCACTTTCTGTAATGTCATTTATAGCTTCTAATAGATCCTGAACCGAGTCAAAGATTCGCTCTTTTAAATTGATGACTAAGAATAGGCGATTGATGCCTTCTATGGTTGCTAGTTCAGCAACTTGTGCTTTTAAAACTGCCAAGCTGATTTCGCTCGCATACAAAATGTTAAACTCTTGATCGATCAGCATAGCCCCATTGGACAAAATAGCATAGTCAAAGGTATCAAAAGCATACTTTTGCGTAAAGTGATGAAAACTATCATAGTTTCTACCTGTACAGAGCACAAAGGTATTGGACTTTCTGAAGTTGTCTAGTTTTTGTCGATCAAGTACAACTTTGCCTTGTCTGATGAGCGTTCCGTCGATATCACTGATTAGTAGTTTTGTCATGCTTCTCCTCTTTGTACATCTCTTATCTGTCTATCGTTAATCTGGTGCTCTTAAATCTAGCTCATGCGCTCTGATTTTTTCTTTCGTTAGTTTTTTGATATCAACTAGATGGTTGGGATGAGCAATTTCCCTACCAAATATTTCGGGAATCAAGTTGTAATGTATCACGCACTTAATCCCTTTGCCATTCAAAGTTTTGACTAGGTTTTTCGATAAATACCCTGCTACTACTATCTCAACCCCCATCATTGTCGCTTTATCATTAATATCAGAGATAATTTGAGACATGATAAGGCTGTCCATTTGATGCCACTGATCTTCTCGAACAGCTCCAAAAATAAATGAAGTCAAATCATTCATACCAATGACTATTTTTTTGATGCCGGTTTGTAAAATATTATCCAAGTCAAAATATGCTGAAGGTAATTCAATCATACAACCGATATCGCCTTGAAAACCATTGCCTCTAATAAACTTGATAGCTTCTGAAAGTTGGGCGGCATCATTAACAAAAGGTAGGAAAACACACAGATTGTGATGGGATTGATAGACTGAAACCATCACCTTTAGCTCTGCTAGAAATTCATCTGAGAACTCAAGTAGTCTTCTCAGGCCTCTTAAACCAAACAAAGGATGCTGATCTTCTAATTGTGTTCTTGTTCCTTGTAAAACATTAGCTTCGGTTATGGTTAGCTCAGAGAATCTATACCAAACTAATTCATCAGCGTATAGTTGACATAACTCCTCTAGATATTGACCTATCTTTTTTTGAGTCACTACATTCAGAACACTTTGATTAAGCTCTCTTATGAGATACTCTCCTCTAATCATCCCGATATTCTCAAATAAATCTGGATAAACCTTTTCACATATCCTCTCACCACTTAGAGCTAATTCATTTTTCAAGTTTTCACCGTCCCTTCTGTATGCTTATAAAAGAGAGACTGCATTAAGACCCAGCAGATTCATAAACGCTAATTCCCTTATCCCAGATTTTTAGGGCAAGGCAAAACAACAAGATTGAGATGACAAATAGGCCACCGATATGAAAGGCAAAGTTTTGTCCTGTGATGAGATAATCTGCGGGATAAAAGGCGGTAAAGGCAAAGGGAAGGACAAAAGTGATGAGGGCGCGAATGCCTTTGTTATAGATGCTAAGTGGATATTTAGAAAAATCATTAATCATATAAAAGACATACATGACACTGCCTGCTCGTTTGCTCCAAAAGGCCATGCTGGCCGCGATGATTTTTAGACTCGTGTAAATTAAGGTTGTAAACGGGATAGAGATGATAAAAATACAAACTTTCAACCAATCCCACTGCACCACACTGATATTCAGCGTTAAAAGGGATATACCGATGATCAATTCGCCGAAGGCATCCACTTGAAAGTGTTCCACTAGAACATGGAACAAAGGATTAAGGGGGCGTGTCATGTATTTATCAAATTCGCCTTTCCAGACTAGGCGCTGACCCACTGCCCAGAGGTTGTCGAAAAAGAGATGGTCGATGCCTTTAGGAATCAGTGAAAACCCGTAAATGAAAGCAACTTGTTTAAATGTCCAGCCGTTTAGAGAAGGAATTTGGCTGAAGATGATGCTAATAAAGAGAATTTCCAAGCCCTGTGTGAGAAACATCCCAATAATCCCAACGAAAAAATCGCTTTTATATTCGATGAGCTGTTTGAGGTATTGTTTGATGAAAATGACTTCTAATCTGAGAAATTTCTTCATGTTTAGCCTCCTTGGACGGTTAAATGCTTGATTGAGACACGCCAAATGAGTTTAGATAGACCGTAGAAAAAGAGAACCCAAAAAACTTGTAAGGCGATGAGCTCAAGTGCTACAGTTAGTGTATATCGGCCTAGGTAGATAGTGACGGGGGTGTAAATCAACGAAGCGAATGGTGAGATTGACAAGATTTTTGAGACGATGTCGGGGAAAAAACTGAGTGGGATCAAGGTACCTGACATAAAATTAACAATTGAGTTTTTCATCAAGTTCGCACCCCAGAGATTTTTTAGAACGAATGCAGAAAAACCAAAGCATAAGTTAAAATAGAAATTCAATAAGTAACCCAACAGACAACTGATGAGAAACAAGCAGATATTGACAGGATTAAGAGGCAGCGACTGGGCATGGAAAAGCTGAAAGAGTAAAATCCCACCTAAAATTGGTACAGTAATCATAAATATTTGAACCAACTTGCGACCGATTTCTTCAAATAAATAAGTTGCCGAAAAACTGATTGGCTTTAAGAGACGCATGGCAATCGTGCCACTTTTCACATCATCACCTATGTCATCGTTGCTATGAGAGTGTGTAAATGTCCCTACATAAAAACTCAAGAAGACATACAAACTCATTTCAGGTAAGGTAAAATCGTTCAGAGTTGCGTGTGTTGAGGCATCAAAAATAGCACGCCACAAAAAATAAGTGACCACAGCACCCAAAATATCCCCTAAACGAAAGAGCAGAAAATCAAGTCGAAATGCCATGCTACCCTGGATACCTGCATCTATAAAAGGACGATACTGCCGAAAACGTTTAAACATTCTCAATCTCCTTTCTGAAAAAGCGCCGAATTATTTCTTAAATATCCGCATCCTTGACAGCAATATCCTTCACATTCGCTCGACTCAGCGTAAACTTAACCAAAAGTCAGGAATCGCCACCTTAGTCGCATCAAACTGGATCGTCACCTGTAAGCCATCTTTTATCACCTCTAAATCAGAAAAATGCTGGTGATAATCTAGCCGCTCAACCTCTAACTGCTGCGTCATCTCAAATCTCACTTCGTGCATCTTCCCAAAACGCTGTTTGAGCTGTGACACGGAACCATCAAATATCTCCTGCCCCCGATCAATCATAAAAATTCGATCACAAAGCAACTCAATATCATTCAAATCATGTGTCGTCAATAAAATCGTCGTCTGCTCCTCCTGATTGATCTGCTTAATCGCCTTGCGGATATTATCTTTAACCGCAACATCAAGCCCAATCGTTGGCTCATCCAAAAACAAAACTTTTGGATTATGGAGTAGGCTTGCGGCAATGTCCGCTCGCATCCGCTGACCTAAGCTAAGGGTGCGGACAGGATCTTTGATAAAGGCATTTAAGTCTAACACTTCGTTTAGAAAAGCCATTCTTTTATGGAATTCCGTGTCTGAGATGTCATAAATTTCCTTGAGGACGCTATAAGTTTCTTGCAAGGCAAGATCCCACCAGAGTTGTGTCCGCTGACCAAAAACAACACCAATATCTTTGACATATGCTGTTCGATTTTTCTGTGGATTTTTACCATTGATCAGACAAGTGCCGCTGGTTGGTGTCAAAATCCCCGTCAGCATTTTAATCGTTGTTGATTTACCTGCACCATTGGCCCCGATGAAGCCAAAGATTTCACCTTTTGGAATCTCAAAATTTAAGTCTTTCACAGCCTCAAAAGTTTCAATTTGTGGCTTAAATAAAGATTTGAATCCCGCTTTTAGGCCGGGCTGTTTGACAGTTTTTTTGAAAGTTTTATCTAGGTGTTCTACAACGATCATCTTGTCCATTTTCCATCTCCATTATCATTCTTCTTACTAATTAGTAAGCGCTTTCTTTTCATATTATAACTTTTGAGTTTTATAATGTCAAAAATTTATTAGTTTTCTGATACTTTTGATGGTATCAGAAAAATCTTAAGGATTCATCTGAACGATTTGTGCCGATATAAATGACAGAAATACAAAAAACACCCAATTCTGGATGTTCTCAAAATTCCAAATAGCTGAAATCGTCTAGTTAACCCTCTATCTTAACTTCATCTCGAAAAATCCCCATAATCAAGCTATCATGATACTCCCCATTGGCATAAAAATGCTGACGCAAACGGCCTTCTTGGATAAAGCCTGCGCCATCATAGATATGAATCCCAACATGATTATCGACATCAACATAAAGGTAAACTTTATGCATATTGAGCATATTAAAAGCGTAATTCAAGCCTTTACGAATGGCTTGTTTTGCTAATCCTCTACCTTGGTAGGCTTTTCGCACGATAATCTGAATTTCTGTCGTGCGATGAATGTAATCAATTTCCACTAATTCAATCACACCTGCAAACTCACCGTCGAGATCGATGACAAAACGACGTTCACTAATATCGTGGATGTGCTTGTCATATAAACTGTTCAATTCATCAATGGATTCATAAGGTTCTTCAAACCAAAGTGCCATTGTACTCTGGTGATTATCGAGTTGATGAATAAATGGTAGGTCATTTCTTTCTAACGGTCTGATTTGCATCGCTATCGGCTCCTCTTTTTAATAAATTATGTATTTGACATAATTATAAATATGTCAAATTTAAAATAGATGTTTATCTTAAATTAATTCAGTCCCACCAAAGCTTAATCAAAGCCTGTGTTCCGGCGTCATTAAAGCCTTTGTCTGCTAGTTTTTCATATAAGGCTAGGGCACCTTGTGTTGCAGGTAAGTCTAAGCCCATTTTTTGTGACTCATCCAAGGCAATCTTCAGGTCTTTGATAAAATGTTTGACGAAAAATCCTGGAGAGTAATCATCTTTTAAGATACGAGGCCCATAATTCGCGAGTGACCAGGTATTGGCGCCGCCAGCTAACAAGGTTTCAATGACTGCTGGCAAATCTAGGCCTGCCGCTTTAGCATAGACCAGTAATTCTGACATAGCAGTCATGGTGCCAGCGATCCCAATTTGATTGGCCATTTTGACGTGTTGCCCACTACCAGCAGGGCCAAAATATTGTGCTTTTTTAGAGATTTTATCGAATATCGCTGTGACTTGATCAAATGCTACTTGGTCGCCACCTGCCATAATCGTCAATGTGCGATTTTTGGCACCGATATCGCCACCACTAACTGGTGCGTCTAGTGTCAAAACATCTAGTTCACTTGCTTTTTCAGCAATCTTTTTAGCCAAGGTAGGTGTTGAAGTCGTCATATCAATTACGATCTTCTGAGCTGAAATGCCTGAGAAAATACCTGTTGTGTCATCAAAGTAAACTTCTTCTACATCTGTTGGATAACCTACCATGGTGATAACAAGGTCGCTTGCTGCTGCGACTTGACGTGGCGTTGTCAAGTAGCTAGCACCATTGGCTACCAAGTCATCTGCTTTTGAAGCTGTGCGGTTATAAACGTAGAGCTCATAACCGTCAGCGATGAGGTTAGCTGCGATAGCATGCCCCATTACGCCCAAACCGATAAAACCAATTTTCTTAATTTCTGTCATGATGATACCTCCACTCAAATTTTAACACAAAATGTGGTAAAATAGTCTCATGACATTTAAATCAAGTTTAGCGGTTTTCGCCGGAAAATCCAGCCAATTTATACTTCAAAAATTCTTCAAGCGTGGGTCGACTTTCCCTGGCCGTCTGGCGCTCAAAATAGATCCTAAGATCCTTGACACGATTGCGCGTGATTATGAGATTGTCGTCGTGACCGGTACCAACGGCAAGACCCTCACAACAGCACTGACTGTGGGGATTTTAGAAAATGCCTTTGGCCAAATCGCGACCAACACGACAGGCGCTAACATGATCACCGGCATTGTGTCGACTTTCCTGTCTGCCAAGCGAAACAAAACAGGTAAAAATATCGCCGTGCTTGAGATTGACGAGGCTAGCCTACCTGCAGTGACCGAATACATCACGCCGAGCCTCTTTGTTTTCACTAACATTTTCCGCGATCAGATGGACCGTTATGGTGAAATCTACACGACCTACGACTTCATTATTAAAGGGGCCGCTAAAGCGCCCAATGCGACTGTTCTTCTGAATGGCGATAGCCCACTTTTTAACTCGAAAGCCTTGGTTAACCCTGTTAAGTATTATGGTTTTGACCACGAGCATCATGCGCCTAAGCGCGCACATTATAATACAGAAGGCATCGTCTGCCCCAACTGTCACCATATCCTAGACTATACGATGAACACCTATGCCAATCTAGGCGATTACATTTGTCAGAACTGCGGCTTCCACCGTCCTGAACTTGATTATCGCTTAACAGAGTTAACCAATATCACCAATACGACATCAGAATTTGTCATTGATGGTGCGACTTATCAAATCAATGTCGGTGGTCTCTATAATATCTACAACGCCCTTGCTGCGGTGTCAGTTGCTGAGTTTTTCGGTCTTGAATCTTCTTTGATCACGCAAGGTTTTAACAACTCTCATGCTGTCTTTGGTCGTCAGGAAAGCTTCAATGTTGGCGATAAAAAATGTACACTAGTCCTCATTAAAAATCCAGTAGGTGCTAACCAGGTCTTAGATATGATGAAATTAGCCCCATATCCATTCGCCTTAGTCGCTTTACTCAATGCCAACTATGCGGATGGGATTGATACCAGTTGGATTTGGGATGCGAATTTCGAGACCATCCATGACCTAGATGTTACCAGTGTGATTACGGGTGGTGTTAGGCATACTGAGATGGCACGCCGCATACGTGTTTCAGGCTTTGATCCTGATAAAATTACGGATAGCGAAAAACTCGCTGACGTGCTTGACCTCATCGAACAACAGGACAGTGAACACGTCTATATCTTGGCTACTTATACGGCCATGCTTGAGATGCGAGAAATACTGGCCAATCGCCACTATGTGAATGGAGAAATGAAATGACCTATACTTCTATTAAATCTGAAGGTGATTTCCCCTATGACCTGCGTGTCGCTCACCTCTACGGGGATCTCATGAACACCTATGGTGACAATGGTAATATCCTCATGCTCAAATACGTCGGTGAAAAATTAGGCGCTCGCATGACTTTCGACATCGTGTCGCTTGAAGATAGCTTTAACGCTGACGATTATGATCTTGTCTTTTTCGGTGGTGGTCAGGACTATGAACAATTCATCGTCAGTCAAGATTTACCGACAAAAGCAGTTGAAATCAAGAAATTCATCGAAAATGATGGTACCATGTTAGCCATTTGTGGCGGCTTCCAATTCCTCGGTAAATATTATATTGAGGCAAGTGGCCGTAAGATCGATGGCATCTCAGCTATGGACCACTACACTTTGAACCAAGAAAATAACCGCTTTATTGGTGACATCGAAATCCACAATGATGAATTTGATGAAACTTACTATGGTTTTGAAAATCACCAAGGCCGAACATTCTTGGCAGACAATCAAAAACCACTCGGACGTGTCATCATTGGTCAAGGTAATAACAACGAAGATGGTACAGAAGGCATGACCTATAAAAATGTCTTCGGTTCCTACTTCCACGGTCCAATTTTATCCCGCAATGCTCGCCTTGCTTATCGCATCGTGACGACTGCCTTTCACCAAAAATATCCAGATGTTGCCATTCCAGCCTTTGAAAGCATCTTGGCAGACGAAACAAAAGGTCAGAAAATTACAGATATCAAAAGAAAAGTTGAGAAATGAGATTTCTCAACTTTTTTTGATTTTAACTATTATCCTGAATTAGTGTGTGCAACAAGTGATTAAATGTTTTTTCATCATCTTTGAGAATGGAGAAAAACTGCGTATCGATAGCCTCAACAATTTTTAGCGCCCGATTTAAAATCTGCGTACCTTCTGTCGTGATCGAAAGCACTTTTGCACGTGTATCAAGTTTAGAAGTTGTCCGATGAACAAGCTCCAGTTTTTCTAAGTTTCTGATAATCGTTGAAATTGTCATGACATCTATATCAGCACTGTTGGCAACATCTATCTGTTTGACTTCATTTTGATGTTGCTTTAGATAACCGAGCGATGCTAAAACAACAAACTGTGGATGCGTTATACCGATATTAAGTAACTCACTTTTAATTTTTCGATGCCAAATATTATAAGCTTTAATAAATGAAAAACCAATAGATCCTGCTGAATTTTCGGCATATTTTGACTGAAAATTATCTTTCATTTTGTTGTAGATGCCTTAATTAAAGCAAAAATTGACTGAGGAACATCTTCAAAAACCTGTGTTAAAAAGCCTAAATGTTCTTGATTATCAACACCATCAAGGCTAACACATGATACGCTATGCCTTACAAGCGTTCCCTGTTCAGTTTTAATCAACTCATGATTTAAATATAGTGAGCCCAAGTCAGGAATCTTTGTTTCATCACAAAAACTCTTATTCTCTGTCACTTCAACCAATTCAAAAGCCAGTGGTGGCATACCTTGAAGGGTCATCTCGCCTGAAACACCTTGTTTAAAATCACCTTCTAAATTAATCGCTATTAAATCATCTTCCCATTTAAACCAATTATTAACAGTTGCATAATTGACCCAAATTTCCTCTGGTGTAAGTGCCGTAAGCGTTTCAAAACTAAATTTCATGATGTTCTCCTTTTTATAGTAAGTTATATTATTATAAAAACACTTACCATTCGGCTTGTAAAGAGAAAGTTTGAAAAAAATATTCGATTAATTGTGAAATACGAAAAACAACCTCGAAAGATTGTTTTTCAAAGAATTAGCCGAAATGACATGGTTTATCCGTTCAATTTCCTTTCAAAAGCCTAAGTCGACAAGTGATAGTACTTCTTTCCCGATAGAGCGAGCATAGGATATTTCACTTTTGGTGCTCTCTCCGAGATAGCCATTAATATTGACCATATAAATCGCATCTGACATGATAATTTTTTGTTTGTGTAACTTCCCTAAAATTTCGAGTTCTTCCTCAGTATAATCCTCCTTATCCTTAGTTGGATAGGTAATACTAAGGACACAATTCCCCTCTAACTCTATTCTTTCAGCAATTGTTTGAACCTCAGCCATGGATTTTAAACTTCCACAGATTGTAATAATTTTCGCTCTGTCCATTTTTACTCCTTGACTTTCATTGAATGGTCACTTCTTCTTTACCCACCAAATATGCAGTAAGTAGACCTACGAGTAAAAAGCCCAACCCTTAAAAGGCGATGATAAAATTGATCGGTACTATTTTTTGGAAAAAAGTTGCCAACCAAATCCCCAAAGGATAGATGCCGAAGGCAATATACTTAAATGCAGTATTAACGCTCCCCAAAATTTCTTTGGGCGTCTGAATCTGTCTAAAGGTGATGATATAGATGGTTCGGATTGATAGCGAACAAGACAAAATAAAAGTCGCAATTAAATAAAGCAGGTAGTCATTAAAACACAATAAAATACCACTAAAGGCAATCCCTACACCAGAAAAAAGCATCATCCGCTAGAAATAAATCTTATGATTTGAAAAGGTAGACAATAAGAAGGATCCTACCAAACTCCCAATCCCTGCCATCGAGAAGATCAACCCAACTCGAGTAAGTTGCCCCATTTCAGTATACTTGGTGATCATCAAAGTATCCATCGGCGCATCAAACAAATTACCCAAAGCCAATAAAACCAGAGCTATCAGCAATTTCTTATCTTCAAAGATATAGGTAAAAGATCTGACTAAAGAATAGGAACTTGCTGTTGTTTTTTGATCTGCTTGATGGTTATCTGCAACTTCTGCAACGAAATATAAGTTAATCAAGGCGAGTAAAAATATCCCAGAAGATACTACGACGAGTAAACTGATGAGTCTAGTCTGTTGGATGAAGCCAGAAATGTTAGGTGCGATAATCATGGCTAAACTGCCAGAAAAAAACACAGCTGAATTGTATTTGGCTAGTCTCATATCATCAAGTATTAAGGGGAAAAAGGAACTTTCAGCAATTTGATAAGTAGACGTTACAACATTGTTAAGTCCCAATAATAGAGCAAATACCAGCAGATGATGATAACCAGTACCCATAATAACAAGAAATGCCAAAGTTAGCATCAAGTCTAGAAGTACCGTCAGTTTAAGAAGACTTTTCCGATTATGACGATTAACAATCTTAGCAATCACTGGTCCCAAGATTAAAAAAGGTAGCGTATCAAAAATCATCATGCTTCCGATTGCCTTGGCGTCTGTTAGCAAACTAGAGGCATATAAGACGATGATCAGCCTAAAACTGATTTGCGTGAATGTGACGAGATTTGCTGAAATATAGAACTGCTCCCAAAGTTTTTTTAACATTTTTCCCTTACCATTTTATATTATGAAAACGATTTTACTATATTTATATTATACGAATAATTATTTTATTAATCAAAAATTTAGATTGAAAATTAAGAATTACTGCTATACTTGTGAAATATTATTTTTGTTTTCCATTACTCACCCCTGGTCAAAAAATACCTTTGAGGGTGTAACAAGTTACAAGAAAAGACCCCGAAAGGTCAATCTTAAATTTTATATTCAAATGTGTGAAAATTAGTCAAATAGGGTTATTCAAATTCTTGTTTGAATAACCATGCTTTCAAACTAAGTAAAAACAATGAAATACCGACTAACATTACTGGAATATTATTTGAGTCTCCTGTATTTGGTAACGCCTCTTTTGCTTGTTCCTCGCTTGTTTTTCCGTAAACATAAGTAACTGTTTGTTCTTTGTCGGAAAGCTTACCAATGGTTTCACCTTTCACTTCTTTAAAGGTATAGCCGTTAATCACTTGTTTATAAGCATCTGTCGAAACATCATAGGCATCACCAACATTACCAGAAATCGTTTTAGCAGTTGCAATCTCATTATCGGCAGTATCTTGATACTTAACAGTTAGGACTTTCGATTTAATTGGGTTCTTAGTATAAACGTAAGTAACGACCTGTTCTTTATCTGTTAGTATACCAATGGTTTGACCTTGTACTTCTTTGAAAGTATGACCATCAATATCTAGTTTGTGTTCATCAGTTGACACATCATAGATATCACCGATATTACCTGAAATATTTTTTGAATCTGCGATTTTTTCGCTGGCAGTATCATGATATCTAACAGTTAGAGGTTTTGCTTCAACTGGATTCTTAGTATAAACGTAAGTAACTGTTTGTCCTTGATCAGAAAGGGTACCTGTAGTTTGACCTTGTACCTCTTTAAATGTATAACCGTTAATGTTTTGTTTATAAGTATCTGTTGAAACATCATAAGCGTCGCCAACATTACCTGAAACTGTTTTAAAATCTGCAATTTTATTACCAGAAATATCTTGATACTTAACTGTTAGGTCAGATGCGACGTAACCAAAAGTTATCGAAAAAGATGCATTAACATTGAGGTTGTTGCTATTGTTGACATTAGACTCCCACGAAAAATGAATCTGACAAAACGGACCATCTGGAAATTGAATTTGTCCAGGAGTATTGACAAAAGTTTGTCCAACTAATTTACTATAGTCAACGCTATAGTATGGATCAAGTGTGAATTTAATACCGCTGTTTTGAACTTCCGCATTATAATGGAGAGGGACACTAGGATAAGGATTCCCTATATATAAAGATGCATATGTCATAAAGTTGGTAGCAGTAAATGGGGCATTAAAAATTTTAGCATCACTAAAACTTAAAAAGAAACTGGTATAGTTATTTTGGTTCAGAGAAAATACCTTATTAATAGGCCAGGTGTTATGTGGATCTATGCCTACATTAAGATAACTGTTGAACTTTGAACAATCAATACCATTAGGAAAGACCGACTTCAAATCTCCACTGAATATCCAAGACGCTTTTTCCTTTATATCAGATGATAATAAATCATTAACGGAATCAAATGTTCGGCTAGAGGTATCTGAGCCTAGAGAAAAATTCACGCCATTGGCATATTCTAATCCAGTAAAATCTGTGATCTGTCCAAATAAGTTTGTACTAGAATCCGATATATGGATGTGTTGGCTACCTAATAGCTCTTTTGTTATTTCATCGACATTATTTAAACCTAAACATTCCACGATCACTTTTTGCAGATTTTATCAGGCATCCAACTGTCAATATTTTCTGCACTACGTAGCAAACCAGAGAATTTTGAATCAAATTTACTACTAGATGAATTCGCAGAAACAATCGATGTAGTCATTTGACTCGCGACTAGCAATAAGAGTAAACTTGTACCTAGATATTTTGTTCTCATAATCTCACCCTTTTTTTCATAATCAAATGGTAATATTTAAGTTTATTTATATAATCATTTTATAATAAAAATTAGACAAAAACAAGATGTGTTAATAGATTATGAATAAAAATTAAAAATTAATCAACATTAAAATGCTAATCATTATGAAAAAAAACAACCTTAAAGATTGTTTTTAAAGATCCTCTATTCAACTGTCACTGATTTCGCCAAGTTACGTGGTTTATCAACATCTAAACCACGATGTAAGCTAGCATAGTAAGCAATCAATTGTGTTGGGATAACCATTGAAATACTTGATAAGTAAGGGTGGACGTTATTGATTACAATATCGTCGCCCTCAATAGCAGCGTCTTGTTCGACTATTGTCACAACGTTTGCACCGCGTGCTGCAACTTCAGACACATTGCCACGGGTGTGGGCTGCAACTTTCGGGTTGTTAGAGATGAGGGCTAATACTGGTGTGTTGTCTTCGATTAAGGCAATCGTACCATGTTTGAGTTCGCCTGCTGCAAAGCCTTCACACTGGATGTATGAGATCTCTTTGAGTTTGAGACTAGCTTCCATCGACACGTAGTAATCTTGTCCGCGTCCGATGTAGAAGGCGTTACGAGTTGTTTCAAGCAATCCTGTTACTTTGCTTTCAATCAGCTCTTTTTCAGACAAGGTCGCTTCGATTGATTGCGCGACAATTGAAAGTTCATGTACGACATCAAAGTTTGCTGCTTTATCATTGTGAATCGCAGTTCCTGTGGCTTTTGCCAAGAATGCCAAGGCTGCGATTTGTGCAGTGTAGGCTTTTGTAGAGGCTACTGCAATTTCAGGGCCAGCATGTAAAAGCAGGGTGAAAGTTGCTTCACGTGACAGGGTTGAGCCTGGCACATTAGTGACTGTCAAACTTGGAACGCCTAATTCATTTGCTTTCACTAAAACTTGACGGCTATCAGCAGTTTCACCTGACTGTGACAAGAAGATAAAGAAAGGTTTTTCAGAAAGGCGTGGCATGTTATAGCCCCATTCTGATGCAATGCCAAGTTCAACTGGTTTTTCGACTAAGTCTTCTAGTAAATACTTGCTGGCATAACCAGCATTATAAGAAGTTCCTGCTGCGATGATGTAGATTCGGTCTGCTTCAATCAAGGCATTAACAATCGCTTCGTCTATCTTAACCTTACCTGCTTCATCTGCATAGATTTGGCTTAGCTTACGCATGACAGCTGGTTGTTCATCGATTTCTTTGAGCATATAGAAAGGGTAGGTCCCTTTACCGATATCTGATAGGTCAAGCTCGGCTGTATAGCTATCACGAGAAAGAATTTTACCTTCTAAATCATGAATTTCAACAGCATCTTTTGTCAAGACTACCAATTCATGGTCGTGAATTTCCATGAATTCACTTGTTTCACGAATCATGGCCATGGCATCCGAACAAACCATGTTATAACCATCTCCAAGACCAATCAAAAGCGGTGATTTGTTTTTCGCAACATAGATGACATCTGGTTCAGTCGCATCCATCAAAGCAAAGGCGTAAGAGCCTTCAATAATCTCTAAGGCTTTTTTAAAGGCTTCAAGTGTACTGAAGTTTTCAGTTTCAGCAAGTTTTGCAATTAAATGAACGGCTACTTCTGTGTCAGTCTGACCATTAAAAGCATCTCCTGCTAAGTATTCGTTTTTGATTTCAAGGTAGTTTTCAATCACACCATTGTGAACGAGTACGAAACGCCCGTCAGTTGAGGTATGAGGATGAGCATTCGTTTCTGATGGCTTACCGTGTGTTGCCCAACGTGTATGACCAATGCCTGCTGTTCCTGCCATTTCGATGCCAATCTTTTCTCGTAAATTAGCAATGCGACCAACTGACTTGATCAGTTTAGCGTTTTGATCTTGATTGGTTACAAAAATTCCTGCACTATCATACCCTCGGTACTCAAGTTTTTCTAATCCTTGCATCAAAATATCCCGCGCATGTTTATTTCCTACTACTCCGACGATGCCGCACATATCATTCCCCTTTTTAAAATTGGTATAGTTCAATAATTCGTTTTAAGAACTTGATATATGTATGATAAACCAAAGTTTTTAGAATGTCAAGCTAAAAAATTCACTTTATTGGTCTAGTTAATTAAACATCAACTGGATAAAAATTGCCTATGATTTTCCCGACAATTCTTGGTTCTTCATCATAGGGGGCAAATTTATCCTGATATTTTTCATTAATAGAAACAAGTCTTAAACCGTCTTCTTCCTTATAGACTTTTTTGATATAGGTTTGCCCCTCCCAATCAATGGCATAAATCGCCCCGTCATAATCAAAAGTAGTATCCTTGATCAAAGCAACAGATCCATCAGCATAAACTGGCTCCATTGAATCGCCGTAAACCCAGCTGGCAAAGTCATAGGATAATTCAGTATCGAAATAAACAGTATCATAACTGCCATCATCCATGTAAGAGAATCCTGTGCCGGCTGATAACTTTTCATAGACCTTGTAAGGAAACAGCTTAACAATTTTTTCTGCTGCTTCTTGATTTTGTTCTGTTAATTGTGCTTGTGTATAGGTCATCACTTTTTCCTTTCGTTTATCTGTTAATTGATGAAATGCTGATAATAAATCAGTCTCCTCATCTTTGACTAGGGCTTCATAGGTAACACCGAAGATATTGGAAAGCTTTATTAAATTTTCCTTCTTAGGTTTTGTTTTACCCCGTTCCCAGGCAAAATAGGACGTATTGGCAACACCGATTTGTTTTGATACTTCTCGTTGAGATAGCCCTTTTGCTTCCCTTATTTGTTTTAAATTACTTGCGATTGTCATTCTGACCTCCAATCAGCTTGTTAGTTTTTTAAACTAACACTAGTATATAATTTTTTTTATACCATGTCAAATCACCAGATTTTTTGTTATAATGTAGAGATGACAACGATATTATTATTACTAGTCGCCTATTTGTTAGGATCGATCCCTTCGGGTCTGTGGATTGGTCACTATTTTTTCCACAAAAACTTACGTGACTTTGGGTCTGGTAACATTGGTACGACCAACACTTTCAGGATTTTAGGTAAGAAAGCCGGAACAGTCGTCTTTGCTATAGACTTGCTTAAGGGCACATTAGCGACGGTTTTACCGCTACTCTTTGGGATAGCGACAATCTCGCCAGCCTTATTTGGCTTGTTTGCAGTCTTAGGCCATACTTTTTCAATCTTTAACCATTTCCAAGGTGGTAAGGCTGTCGCAACGACAGCTGGTGTCATTTTAGGTTATAATCCATGGTTTATCTTACTACTCGCCGTCTTTTTCTTTACCAGCTTCTACTTAACAAGCATGGTGTCATTTGCAAGTGTGCTGAGTGCGGCTGTTGCAGCTATTTTTGTTTTAGTGTTGCCTGCTTTTCATCTGATCTTTGCTTCCTATGATTGGCTCTTTACAAGTATTATTTTATTTCTGGCTTGCTTCATTATTATCCGTCATCGTGATAACATCGCGAGAATTCGAAATAAAACCGAAAATATTTTTAACTTCGGTTTAAATATAACCCACCAAAAACACAACATCTAGTGGGTTATTCGAAAAAACATCACAATATCTAGTTAAAATTGTTGACTAGATATTTTTTTATTGCTAAAATATAGAGACAATAAACTTATAAAAGGGGTGTCCAAATGGTAACCGTATTTTCAAAAAATAATTGTATGCAATGTAACATGGTTAAAAAATGGTTGGCTGATAAAGCTGTTCAATTCAAAGAAATCAACATTGATGATGAACCACAATACATTGAACAAATTAAAGCCATGGGTTTCATGGCAGCACCAATCATTGTTAAAGATGAGGTTTCATTCTCTGGCTTCCGTCCTGCTGAATTGGCAAAATTGGTATGAAGATCGCCTATTACAGTGTGACACGACAAGTTAGTCGTTTTGTTAAAAAGCTAAACTTGGCCAGTGATCAAGCTGTCGAAGTCTCTGACACACTCATCTTATCTGAACCGTTTATCCTGATTATCCCAACTTACGAGAAAGAAATTCTCCAAGAAGTTTGGGATTTTATGGTTGATAATGCTGAATTTTGTCAAGGCATCATCGCCAGTGGGAACCGTAATTTTGCTGAGCTTTATGTTTATTCTGCTAAAGATCTATCGGCCGAGTTTAACTTGCCGATTTTATATGATTTTGAGTTCAATGGTACTGATGAAGATGTCACTGCTGTCAACTCTATCTTAGAAAGCTACTAAACCTATGTCTTTAAAAACTTTGGAAAATGTTTCTTATTTCCGTTTAAATAATGAAATCAATATCCCTGTCAATGGTCAAATTCCGTTGCACAAGGACCACGAAGCTTTGCTTGCTTTTTTTGAAGAAAATGTGCGACCTAATCTTAAAACCTTTCCAACGGTTGCAGAAAAAATCGCCTACCTATTAGAACATGACTATATCGAATCAGACTTTATCAAGAAGTATTCGATTGCGTTTATTACAGAACTTTCTGACTGGCTCTATGCGCAAAACTTCCAGTTTAAATCTTTCATGGCTGCCTATAAGTTTTATCAACAATATGCCCTGAAAACAAATGATGGTGAGTTCTATCTGGAAAATATTGAAGATCGCATTTTGATGAATGCTTTGTATTTTGCGGATGGCGATACTGAATTAGCCCAGTCGTTAGCTGATGAGTTGATTCACCAACGTTATCAACCCGCAACACCTAGCTTCTTAAATGCTGGTCGTTCTCGTCGTGGCGAGCTCGTATCGTGTTTCTTGATTCAAGCAACTGACGATATGAACAGTATTGGCCGTTCAGTCAATTCAGCCCTACAACTTTCCCGCATTGGTGGCGGTGTTGGGATTAACCTCTCTAACCTCCGTGAAGCTGGTGCGCCGATTAAAGGCATTGAAAATGCTGCTAGCGGAGTTGTACCTGTCATGAAACTTTACGAGGATAGCTTCTCCTACTCTAACCAACTTGGTCAGCGTCAAGGGGCTGGTGTGACTTATCTCAGCGTTTTCCATCCTGATATCATGGCCTTTTTATCAACTAAAAAAGAAAATGCTGATGAAAAAATCCGTGTAAAAACTTTGTCACTCGGTGTAACAGTTCCAGATAAATACTATGAACTTGTACGCGAAAATGCGGATATGTTCTTGTTTAGTCCATATGATGTCGAACGTATCTATGGTAAACCTTTCAGCTATATTGATATTACTGCTGAATACGATAACCTTCTTGCCAATAACGACGTCAAAAAATATCGCATCCGTGCCCGTGATTTAGAGCAAGAAATTGCTAAACTCCAACAAGAATCTGGTTATCCTTATATCATTAATATTGACGTGGCTAATAAAGCAAACCCAATCAATGGTAAAATCATCATGAGTAACTTGTGTTCTGAAATCCTGCAAGTTCAATCCCCTTCAGAACTTAATGAAGACCAAACTTATAAAACTTTAGGAACTGATATTTCATGTAACCTGGGCTCGACTAACGTTGTCAACTTGATGCAATCTCCTAACTTCGAGAAATCAATCGATAGCATGGTTAAAGCTTTGACATTTGTCACTGACCATTCTGATATTGATGCTGTGCCTACCATTAAAAATGGTAACCGTAAAGCGCATACGATTGGTCTTGGTGCGATGGGGCTCCACTCTTACTTCGCTAAACACCATATCGCTTATGGGTCACCTGAGTCAATTGAGTTCACAGATATCTATTTTATGTTGTTGAACTTTTATACCCTTAAATCGTCTATGAATTTTGCCCGTAAAACCGGTCAAACTTTTGATGACTTTGACAAATCAGCCTATGCTGACGGGACTTATTTCGAGCAATATATCGAAGACAAGCAACTTTCTGATAAAGTAGCTACTTTATTTGAAGGCATCCATATTCCAACTGCTGAAGACTGGCGTGAACTCCGTCAAAACGTCATGACACACGGTCTTTACCACCAAAACCGACTTGCAGTGGCACCAAATGGTTCGATTTCATATATCAACGACGTTTCTGCAAGTATTCACCCTATTACCCAACGTATCGAAGAACGCCAAGAAAAGAAAACAGGAAAAATCTACTATCCGGCGCGTGATTTAGCGACAGATACGATTCCTTACTATACAAGTGCTTATGACATGGATATGCGTCGTGTCATCGATGTCTATGCTGCAGCGACAAAACATGTCGACCAAGGCTTGTCAATGACCCTGTTCTTGCGTAGCGAAATGCCTGTTGGTCTATACGAATGGAAAACAGATACCAAGCAAACAACGCGTGATCTGAACATCCTACGTAACTACGCTCACCATAAAGGCGTTAAATCAATTTACTACATTCGGACATTTACTGACAACGGTGATGAAGTTGGTGCGAACCAATGTGAATCTTGTGTGATTTAATGACCATCATCAATAAGCAGACTGCCGCATATCGTGTAGTCTGCTTATCGCGTTGATCTTTAAAATAGGATTATTGCCCAACTTGGGACGTGATCTGATTAGAAACGGAAAAAATTAATGATAAATCCAAACTTTACCAAGGCTATCAACTGGAATAATATCGAAGATTTAATTGATAAATCAACTTGGGAAAAATTAACAGAGCAATTTTGGCTAGACACTCGTATCCCACTTTCAAACGACTTAGATGACTGGCGGAGCCTGTCTGACGTTGAGCGTAATTTAGTTAGCCATGTTTTTGGTGGCTTGACACTGCTCGATACAGTCCAATCTGACACTGGGATGGACTCTCTACGTGCTGATGCGCGGACACAACACGAAGAAGCTGTCCTCAACAACATCCAGTTCATGGAATCTGTCCACGCTAAGTCTTACTCATCTATCTTCTCAACACTCAATACCAAAACGGAGATTGACGAGATCTTCTCTTGGATCGATACCAACGAAAACCTCCAATACAAGGCCCAAAAAGTCAACAGCATCTACAAAGGTGGTACGCCACTTGAGAAGAAAATCGCATCTGTCTTTCTAGAAACCTTCCTCTTCTACAGCGGTTTCTATACGCCTTTGTATTACTTGGGCAATAACAAACTGGCTAATGTCGCAGAAATTATCAAATTAATCATCCGTGATGAGTCAGTCCATGGCACTTATATCGGTTATAAATTCCAACTTGGTTATGAGGAACTCTCTAGTGAAGAGCAAGAAAAGCTGAAAACTTGGGCTTACGAACTCTTATATGACCTCTATGCCAATGAAGAAATCTATACCGATGATCTCTATGGCGTTTTAGGTTGGTCTGAAGACGTTAAGACTTTCTTACGTTATAATGCCAACAAAGCCTTGATGAACCTCGGATTTGATCCACTTTTCCCTGACAATGCGTCAGACGTTAACCCTATCGTCATGAATGGTCTCTCAACTGGTACAGTTAACCACGACTTCTTCTCACAAGTTGGTAATGGTTACCTACTTGGTCAAGTTGAAGCTATGAGTGATGATGACTACGTCTTTGAATAAACAATAGAAAAAACTCTTCAGTCTTGAAAAATAGACTGAAGAGTTTTTATTCGGTTTACTGATCCCAAATACTGGTATCCGGGCCTAAAGGCACGATCTGATTAGGATTTTCCTCTAAGTTATTCAAGGCAAATCCCTTTTTGATGGCATCGAAGTTTGTCGTTTCCCGAAAAGCAGGCATTTGATAAAGCTCTTTCGCATAGCGCCAGAGGTTTGGAAAATCTATCAAGCGATTGCGGTTGGCACGGAAGGTTGTATAGTAGGCCACGTCAAAGCGTGCTAGGCTTACGTAGAGGCGGATGTCGCTATCCGTCAGCTGATCACCGAAAAGGAAGCGACTGTCTGCTAGACGCGCTTCTAGCTGGTCTAAGCGGTTGAAAAAGATATGGAAGTGTTTTTCATAATCAGCCTGTGTTTTAGCGCCTTTGATTTTGTAGACACCTTGGTTGATTTCGGCAAGGAGGATGGCATTTAGCGCATCAATCTCTGTACGTAGATTTTCTGGATAGAGATCAGGTGCGTCTGTTTTTACGAAGTCCGTGAAGTTGGTTTCGATTTGCTGCATGATTTCTTGCGACTCGTTATTGACGATTTTTTTCGTGGTCACATCAACAATGACTGGAATCGTGGCACGTCCTGGATAGTTGGGATCTGTTTTCTTATAGATCGCCATGACATAGTCGACATCTAAGATAGGATCACGATGCCCTTCGTCTAGAGAAAACTGCCAGCCTTTTTCAGTGATGACTGGATTGACTTTGCCTTCACTGATGATATCTTCAAGACCCAGCAAACGACGAAGGATCGCCACGCGCTGACTCCAAGGACAAATCTCGCTCCAAATCAAGCGATAACGAGCTGCTTCGATTGGAAAGGCATCACTCCCAAGTATGCCTGAAAAATGTGGTACTGCTGTTTTAGTCATTGCTTCTCCCCCTCTTACTTTTCCCCTAATTTTGATTATTTATTGTAGATTTTTGGTCCTTTACGCATGTGTTTCCGGTCATTTTTGGTTGGCGTTTCTTGATTGGAACGACCTCCACCGGCTTGTTTCTTCTTGATGATTTCTAACATCTTTTCTTTGGTTGTTTGATTCAATTTATTTCTCCTTCATAAAAAGTCGGCAATGCGACTATCTGTTCTATTATAACAGAAATAATAGGTTTAGCTAGTTGATCCTGTTTTTAAAGGTAGAAAAATTATAATTCCATTGTTTGGAAGCTTATCATTCAAGATTTTGGACGTATATTTTGATTAAATCACGCGTTTTAGCAAATGCTTGCGCGATTTCTTCTTCAGTACCCGTTATTTTGGCTGGATCTTCTAAATCCCAATGTACTCTTTTAATATTAGATGGTGTCACTGGGCATTTATCATTGGCATCTCCGCACAAGGTGATGATCAAGTCAGAGCTAAATAAATAATCATCATCAATTAATGTTGACACTTGATGACTGATATCAAGACCATCATCAGCCATCGTTTGGACTGCTCTTGGATTTAGCCCATGTTTTTCAAGACCAGCGCTCTGAATGTCCCATTCGGGATGATATTTTCTAGCATAGCCTTCGGCCATTTGACTGCGACATGAATTGCCAGTACATAAAAAATAGACTTGCAGTTTGGGTATTGTCATGATTTTCCTCCACTTTGATCGGCGTTAACTTATTCTATCTTTTTTGTGGTGAATTAGCAATGCGCTTCTTTCCCAGCCATCCTATCTTCTAAAGCAAAAAAATAAGACACTGTGCCCTTAAGCGATTGTAATCACTCAAGGGCATAACGTCTTATCACAGCATCAAACGATTAGTACAAGGCCTTAGTTTTGAGCCGTACCTTTTGTTTTTTGATAAACAAAATTTAAAATCAAACCAACCACAGCGACTGCTATCGCCACATAAAAGGCTTTTGAAAAATCACCATGGTTACTCTTGGCAATGCTGACAGCAATTTTAGGGCCGAAGAAAGCCGCAACAGAATAACCACAAAAGACGATACCATAGTTGACACCTTGGTTGATTGGGCCGTAGTTTTCCATCACAAGCGGTGGATAAACCCCCATGACACCACCAAAGCAGATGCCCAAAATCATGATACTGATTGCAAAGCCTGTATCTGATGATAGGCTAAGTAATAACACAAAGGCTAGTATAATCACACCTAGAATGATATACAAGGTATTATTTCGACCTAATTTATCAGAGACCGTGCCCCAAATCACGCGCCCTAGACAGTTACTCAAGGAGTAAAGACTGACATAAAAGGCTGCGGTTGTTGGGGTTAAGCCAAACATCTGCTGACCGATAACTGAGGCATTTGCCGCAATCATCAGGCCTGAGAAAGCGCCTGTAAACATCATTAAGAAAATGATATAAAAAGTAGGTGTTTTCAGCATATCTAGCCAATTTTTATTGACTTTATCAAGCTTTTCTTGCCCTGCTACAGGTTGCGCAGTTTTTGGTGTCTGATTGCCTGATGCAGATTTGATAAACAAACTTGCGATGAGGATAATCACCATATAGGCAATTCCTAAAACTCGGAAGGCAAAAGTGACATCATAATTTTGGATAAAGAAATTGGCAATCGGTGCCGCAATAATCGCAGCCCCGCCCATACCAGCGGTAATGATACCTGCTGCAAGGCCTTTTTTATCAGGGAAAAGTTTAATGGTGTTACTCAGACAACCTGAGTAAGCCAAACCTTGACCGATACCTGCCAAAAGGCCATAAGTCAGATAAAGCATGGTTGGACTTGTTGCTAAACCAGATAGGCAAAAGCCAAGACCAAACATGAGACCACCAACTGTAATCGACCATTTTGCCAGACCACGGTCTGTGAAAAAGCCACCTATAATCATGGGAATGGGTGCGACTGCTGAATTTATCGTAAAAGCCAGCATAATTTCGGGCATACCCCAACTTTTTGTCGCACTTAGTGGTCCTGCAAAGACGCTAAAGGCATAGATAGCCCCTGTACAAAGTAAGACCACCGTTGAGGCGATAAGTACTTGCCATCTGTTCATATTCTGTTTCATATTTTTCTCCGTCTTTTATCGCATAATGCGATGAAGGCTTATGTCAACTTATCGACAACAACAGTTTTACCTGCAATGCGGCCAAAGGTGAAGATATCTGTTAAGGAATTCCCACCCAAGCGATTACCGGCATGAATCCCACCAGCTACTTCACCAGCTGCGTAAAGTCCTGAAATGATTTTGCCAGACTGATCTAAAACATGGGTTTTAGTATCAATTTTCAAACCGCCCATGGTATGGTGAACCGCTGGTTTTCTTGGTGTCGCGTAGAATGGTGCTGTGACAACTTTCAAATCAAAGACGTCTTTACCAAATTCTGGATCTTCACCTTGATCAACGTAGGTATTATAGTTGTTAATCGTTGTCACGAAGGTTTCAGGGTCAATTGACAGTTGTTTAGCCAACTCTTCAAGCGTATCTGCTCTGTACAACGTGCCATTTTCAACTTGTCTATCAATTTTCTCTTGACTGGTATTATAAGCTGTATTTTTGATATGTTCATCCGCAATCAGATAGAATAAACCACCATTATCAATCGCTGCTTGAGTTAATTGGTCACGGCTACCATATTCATTGACAAAGTGCTTACCGGATGTATTCACCATGATAAAGTTTTGAGGTGGCACTTGTAGCCCACTGAATAAAGCACCGGTTTCAGGGTCAGATACTGGCATCATTTGAGAGAAGCCCATCCCGGTCAAATCTGCACCAGCACTTTGACCTAAGATAATCCCGTCACCTGTAATCGCAGGTGAATTGGATGTCTTAATGTCATCATCAATATCTGTCCAATAGGTATTGTAGGCTTTAAGCATTTGCGTATTGGCACCGAAACCTCCGGTTGTTAGGATAACTGCTTGGGCGCGAACAGTTACCTTGCCTCCTGCTAATCCTGTCCCTTCGATACCTGTGACGTTACCATTTTCAATAATTAAAGCATCAACTGGCGTATCTGTAATGATTTTTCCGCCATTATTTTCAACAAAGGTTTGCAAGGCAGAAACGAAAGCGTAGCCTTCACTTTTCAATGGCTTGTGACCACGACGCCACAGTGCGCCAACTGGCATCGTCACTTCTTTTTGGTCAAATTCAACGCCGATTTCTTCCAACCATTTCACAGACTCTAAAGCACGATCGGTCAAGATTTTAACTAAATCATATTGACCATAGATGACATTACCAAGTTGGTCTGTCCGTTTGCCGCCGAAATAAGTTTGCAGTCGATGGAAAATAGCTGAATCAAACAAATAACCTGTTTGACCATAGATATCACTGAGATAAGCTGCAACTTGTGTTTTAAAGACTCTAAAGTCTTCCAAGTATTCTGCATCGATTTGACTTTCGTCAATTGCGGCCATTTCTTGAAGTGTGTGGCTCTCACCAGCATTGGCTGTAAAAGTATTTTGCCAAACTGGGTCTGCCGCATTCATTGGCCCGCCAGTACGAACGGTATTGCCACCGACTGCTGGGAATTTCTCAACAACAATCACGCGCTTACCTTGTTGTAAGATACTTGCTGCCGCAGCTAATCCAGCACCACCAGCACCGACAACCACAACATCTGTTTCATATGTTTCATCTCCATGGTATTGGGCGCTTGGTGCTTTTGCACGTTTTCTCAAGGTATCAGGATTGGCACCTGCCATTTTCACAGCTTTTGCCACACCATCAAGCACACCATTACTTGTCACAGAGGCGCCTGACAAAATATCAACATTGAGCGTTTGGCCTTCAATAATTTGTGTCGGAATTCGTGTAAAGACGACATCTGCAATCCCTTGAGACTCGCCAGAAGTATCAATGTCGATGTTCTCGATTTTTTCTTGACTGAATTTAACAACCATTGGTAAATCGCCATTGTGTCCAGGCGTTGTCACCGCATATTCACCAGCCTCAAAGACCACTTCTTCAGGAATATTGAGAATATTTGCGACTTCAGTGAACTTCATAAATCGAAGGAAACAGCTCTCAAGGAAGTCAATCGTGCCTTCGTTTTTGAGTTGACCTGCTTTATCAAAGGCGTGATTTGCTTGTCCTAGCAAAAATTCATATCCCGGCATCACAACTGCATTCACCCCAGGTGCATCTAAAATTTGGCGCAAATGGAGTTGGGCCCGAGAAGAGCCTTGCACATCTAACGATGCGCCAACGATCATCACTGGCTTGCCATCAAGCGGATGAAGAGTGAAAGAC
>NZ_BCVN01000007.1 GCF_001591765.1 Pseudolactococcus raffinolactis NBRC 100932
CCATTTTGATCTGGGTGGGTTTTATATTAATTAAATTATCTCTAACGTTTCATTCAACTCATCGGCTTCATCATGTTCTTGATCACTGCGATGTCGCAAGTCCTTGGTAATCTTAAAGTAGCTAGGCACAAGGATGATGACACTCCCAATCCAGGCCGCTGGGCTTGAAAAGAGAACGCCGATCAAACCAACGGTTACGAGGCTCAGCACAGAAACCCCTGCCCGCATGACAAGTTCTGCCATCCCTGCGAGGGTAGGGACTAAACTGTTGCCATAGCCTTGAATGAAAGACCTCACAACGAAGAGAATGGCTAAGATCCAATAAAAGAGACCATTGACCAAGTAATACTCAAAAGCGAGATGAATGATTTTGGTTTCGCTGTGGCTGATGAAGAGGCTGGAGAAGAACTGGTTAAAGGTGACGAGGACGGCAGCAAAGACGATGCCCCAGATGACGTTGATGATCACGGAATGTTTGAGACCGATGAGCATGCGTTTGTACTGGCGGGCGCCGAAGTTCTGCGCGGTAAAGGTTGTGACGGCAAGACCTAGGCTGATCATGGGAAGCATGGCCAGCTGATCGATCTGGCGACCAATGGCTTGCATGGCAACGACATCAGTCCCCATTTTATTGAGCACGATCTGTAAGGTTAAACTGCCGATGGCGATGATGCTGGACTGGAAGCCCATGGGATAGCCAAGCGCGGCGTGTTTACTGATTTCTTTTTTGTCAAACTTGAAGTGCTGTTTGTGCAGATGCAGCACGGGTACTTTGAGTTTGATATAGATGACCAGGTAAAGTACAGAGAAGGCTTGTGCGATAATCGTCGCAATCCCTGCACCAAAGACATCCGCATGAAGCCCCAGAATAAAGACGAACTCTAAAATAATATTGAGAATCGTTGAGATGATGAGAGCGATCAAGGGTGTCCGTGAGTCGCCGATTGCCCGCAGGACATTGGACAGGTAGTTAAAGAGAACTGTGAAGACCATCCCGCCAAAGATGGCTTTTAGAAAGTCGTGAGCGTCCCTGATTAACTCTGGTGGTGTCTGCATGATTTCAAGCAAGGGGCGTGCCATGGTGAAAGCGATGACGGTTAGAACAAGTGCCGTGATGAGGGTTAGGAAAAGTCCAATGGCAAAGGAATGTTTAACCCCTTCATCATCATTTGCACCGAAGCGCTGGGAGATGATGATGGAGAAACCACTGGTAATCCCGATTGCAAATCCCATAATCAAGAAATTTAATGCGCTTGTCGCTCCAACGGCAGCAAAAGCATCCTTGCCGAGTGTCTGCCCGACGATAATGGCGTCAATAAAATTATAAAAAAGCTGGAATAAATTTCCTAAAAGCAGTGGAAAAGTAAAGAGCAAAATGACTTTTATAGGTTTTCCTTTAGTTAAATCAATCATGATAAGTTGTGCAACAAGTGCGTCTTATGATAGCTTACAGACGCGGTGTTGTGTCATCCTCTCTATAAAGGTGTCTTGGTTGGTTTTGTTGTTAGAGACACGGTTTGGAAACGTTTTCTATTTAATAGTTATAGTTTAACACAAAAAGACGATTTCGCAAGAAATCGTCCATTGTTATAAGCAACTAATAATTATTTAGTTACGTTTACAGCTTGCAAACCGCGAGCGCCATCTTCAACGTCGTAGTTTACTGCTTGACCTTCTTCAAGTGTTTTGAAACCGTCAGTTTGGATCGCTGAGAAATGTACGAAAACGTCTTTTCCGTCTTGACCAGTGATGAAACCGAAACCTTTTTCAGCGTTAAACCATTTAACTGTACCTTGTGCCATTTTGAATCTCCTTCGCCCCTTGGGGGCATTTTAATTTTGTGTAATTCTGAAACTGCTTAGAAAGGATGAAACAAAATGAACCAAACTTTTTAAATCGTATACAAACTACTCCTTTATGGTATCATAAAAGATATGAAAAAGAAAGCGCAAATACGTAAAAAAATGAAATTGGCCTTAAAAACGTTTGATTTTTCTGACAGACAGAAGCAAACTCAGGCTATCATTGATCAATTTCTAATATCAGACATCTATCAGCAAGCGCAAACGATTGCGATTTTTATGCCAATGTCTTTTGAATTTGACGTGATAAGACTTTTAAATGACACGTCCAAACGGATTGTCATCCCAAAAACATTGCCCCAGCGTAAAATGATTTTTACGGATTATGATGAAGACGCGCTCTTTCTGACGCCATTTGGTGTCAGAGAATCCAAGTCAGATTTTGCTGTCATCCCAGATCTGATTATTGTACCAGGTTTGGCCTGGACAGAAGATGGTTATCGTGTCGGCTATGGTGGTGGCTATTATGACCGTTATTTGGCTGATTTTACAGGGCAGACAGCCAGCTTTGTTTATGACTTTCAGATTTTACCAACTATAGAAAGAAACAAATTCGACATCCCTGTCAGACACATTTTTAAGGTATAATAAAATATATGACTAACTTTCAAAAAGATTTTCGCCGTTATCGGGCGACCTATAGCTTAGCTGCCATTACCCTTGGAGTCTGGTTATCTCAGTTTTTTGCCAATGGTGCACAAGCAACAGATCCTATCAACCTCTTTCATTTCGGTGCCTTATTTGGTTTAGATATTATTGAGTATCCTAGCCATATTTGGCGATTGGTCACACCTATTTTCGTTCACATCGGTTGGGAACACTTTTTGCTCAACTTTTTTTCACTGATTTTTATCGGTCGTCAGATCGAAGATATTTTTGGCAGTCAGAGGTTTTTTGCCATTTATCTATTATCAGGAATATACGGCAATATCTTAACCTTTTTCCTTAAACCAGAGACCCTGTCCGCTGGCGCCTCGACCTCCCTCTTTGGTATCTTTGCAGCCATGGCCATGTTAGGCTACCTCACGAAAAATCCATCGTTTCAGGCAATCGGCAAGCAATTTGCTGTGCTCATTCTTGCTAACCTAGCGATTAATATCTTCCAACCAGATGTCGGCATTTTCGGGCATATTGGTGGTGCAATTGGTGGTATTCTGCTGGCTGCGCCTTTTGCACCGAAGATTTTGCAGTCTAAGATTTCAGAGACTCAGAAGGTCACATTTTTTATAGTCTACCTTGTTTCAGCTGTGTTGATGGTAGTGCTCACGATCATGGGTTAATTTGGACTTTAATTAAAGAAACGATAAACGACGAAGTAAATCTTGAGAAGCGTCGTTTTTTTGATCTATGAAATAGAAGTATAGAAAAATGGTACTTTGTGAATAAAATAATTAATGTTTGATGGTGTAAAACGCTTGCAAAAATGAAAATTAAATGATACTATATTGGTATAGACCACTGAGAGCGTTTCCCTTTCTGTGGTCGGGACACAAACTAATTTTATCGGCTATTAAATGGTGATAAAACTATATGAGATTGTGTCTGGAATTTTATTGGATGTCGGTCATGATATCTGTTCATGTGCACTTAATCCTTATATATAGGGACTTTATCTCGGTTTTTAGAGTTTTGTATAACTATATATTTTTATTTTAGGAAACGCTTGCAAATTATTATGTTACGTGGTAATATAATGGGGTAGGTGATTTGTATGCGATTTCAGAAGTCATGACAAGTTATCCACGTATTTATTTTATTGTAGGAAGTCTTATCGAAGAAAGGAGAAACATGGACGATGCACAGATGGCAGTCATCATGCCGCTGATCATGTATGGTGGAGAAGCGAAGTCTTCAGCTGTCGAAGCAATTCGCGCAGCTAAAGCAGGTGACTTTGAAAAAGCTGACGAACGAATCGAAGCAGCTAGCAAAGCAATCGTGGAAGCCCATCATGGTCAAACGGAATTATTGACTAAGGCTGCAAATGGTGAAGATGTACCCGTATCAATTTACATGGTACATGCCCAAGATCATTTGATGACAGGGATTGCTTTCGTTGATCTCGCAAAAGAAATCATCGAATTGTACAAGGTTATTAAAAATTAAAACGATCGTCTTTTGTTATGACTTTAGAATCGTGACGTTAGAATCGTTTTGATGAGGTAATTTGCTTGAGTATGGGTCTTAATCAGACCGACACTCAATCGTAAAAAGGAAGGAATCTTTTATGAATGCATTACAACAGTGGATGGAGAAACATCTCGTTCCAGTCGCAGCCAAAATTGGCTCGCAAAAACACTTAGTTGCGCTTCGTGATTCGTTCGTTGGGATGTTGCCAGCGACGATGGTAGGGGCAATGGCAACATTGGTATCAGTTATGATTGGTACCGTACCCGCAGCGGTTCAACAACTTATTCAGCGTAGCGCATCTGATGGCTCTTGGACACTTTCTGACAAACCAGTTTTCCAACAACTTGCTGGTATCTCAAGTCTCGTAAGCCAAGGTACATTGACAATTATCGGTCTTATTTTCGCCTTTTCATGGGGTTACAACCTTTCAAAAGCTTACAAAGTCAATGAACTCGCGGGTGGTATCGTCGGTGTTGCTGCTTTAGTTTCAGGTCTACCAAACATTATTGCGATTGCAACAAATGGTCTTTCTGAAAAAGCAATGGCAACAGTTAACGATAACATCGCAGCACAAGGTATCGCAACTTGGAAAATGGGTCTCTCAGTAGGTCAATTGGACGCGGGTGCTTACTTTACTGTTATCATCATGGGTGCGCTTGCCGTTATCCTTTATGCTAAATTAATGCTTGCTGATATCACAATCAAAATGCCTGATTCAGTGCCACCAGCAGTCTCTAAAGCTTTCTTGGCCATCATCCCAACTATCGTTGCGGTTTATGTTGTGTCAATCATTTACTACTTCATCAAAGTATGGACTGGTAGCGACTTGATCTACTTGATCAGCAAATACATCGCTGAACCTTTCCAAGCCTTGTCACAATCAATCTTCTCAGTATTGATCGTTACTTTCTTCGTTTCACTCTTCTGGTTCTTCGGTATCCATGGGACAAACGTTTTGGGCGCTGTGCTCGATGGTATCTGGGGTCCACTCCAACTTGCCAACATGGACGTTTACAACAAAGTTAAGTTGGAAGGTGTTAAAGATCTCGTTGCCAAAGGTGCAACAGATAAAGCACACGCTATCGATGGTAACTTCGTAACCCTTTGGGTACGTGGTTCATGGGATGCCTTTGCATGGTTCGGTGGTACTGCTGGTACCATCACATTGATCATTGCTATCCTTTGGTTCTCTAAACGTGAAGACTACAAAACAGTTGCGAAACTTTCAGTTGCGCCTGGTATCTTCAACATCAATGAACCTGTTATGTTCGGTATGCCGTTAGTATTGAACTCACTCTTCTTTATTCCGTTGTTACTTGCACCAATGGTATCAGTAGGGATTGCTTACTTTGCGACTGCCATGCACTGGGTTGCACCAGTTGTCTTGCAAGTGCCATGGGTAACACCACCATTCATCAACGCTTTCATGGCGACAGGTTTTGACTGGCGTGCAATCATTGTCACAGCCGTGACATTTGCAGCATCATTCGTTATCTGGTTCCCATTTGTTATTGCAGCAAACTCAATGGAAGAAGAAGCTTAATTATAAGTCTCACTTTGTTGAGCTTATGCTCAAAAAAGACGGCGAAAGTCGTCTTTTTCTATTAAAAGATGATAAAATAATACTATACCAAGAAAAAGAAAGAGGTAGGATATGCTTGTAGTGAATATGGCAATGAAACAGGATGATGTGATTGCAGTCTTGGAAGAAAATGGATACAAATTTGTAGAAAAAAAAGGCATTCGTCTCTTTTTCGAAACAGATGGTGATTTGAATGAAAAAGCAGCAGAAGCTAAAGCGCTCATCAAAGCTCAACCATGGGGAGCAGCTTTATTCTTCAATGTAGAGGTGGCTAAATCATGATGCAAAAATGGGGATGGGCTTTTGTTAGTTTAGCCTTATTGATTTTTATCTCAACGCTACAAGGCAGAGGCGCATTCTTGATCGTTAGTATTTTGTTGTTTGCCCTTGGTCTTGGTATGATCATTGTTGGTGGTAAGCAGGATAAATCAGATCAAAACGGAGAGTCGAAGTAATGGAAATTATCAGAACCTTGAAGGTGCCGCGCCAATTTATTTTTGATAAATTGCTAGAATCTGGCCTTTATGATATCGAAAAAAATACTGGTAAGCATCCTAAAATTTCAAGCTTGTCAGGCTTTGAATACAAGAAAAAATTTGGTGCCAAGCAAAATCAAGCAGGCAAAATTAAGATTGACGAGGTGACAGAGCCTTCAGTCTATGCTTTCACAACGAAGACGATTAGAAATACGTTTACGACACGTTGGGAACTGCACAAGATTGATGATGCGACGACGGAAGTTGTTATTTCAGAAAAATTGGAATCTCACGGTTTCTTCCAAAATCTTAATGATATGATGATGCAAATCGGTATGGGGTGGATTAAAAAGCGCCAGATGAAAGCTATCTTAAATAACATTTCCGCAGCTTATAATGGAAAGTAATATATATATTTTTATATACTTTTATTTGTTTGGAATAAGAAAAAGCCAACTATTATTTGACTTTTTCTCTAAATAACTATATAATTTATATATAAAGAGTAAAGAGGTTGAACATGGAACATAAAAAATTAGCAGCTTTTCCAAGTGATTTTCTTTGGGGAAGCGCATCTGCTGCTTATCAAATTGAAGGCGCTTACGATGAAGATGGGAAAGGTTTGTCAGTCTGGGATAACTTTGTTAGAATCCCTGGTAAAACCTTCAAAGGGACTAATGGTGACGTCGCAGTCGATCATTACCATCGTTATCAAGAAGACGTCAAACTCATGGCTGAGATGGGCATGAAAGCCTATCGCTTTTCGATCGCTTGGACACGTATTTTTCCAAACGGCACAGGTGAAGTGAATGAAGCTGGCCTAAAATTCTACAGCGATTTAATCGATGATTTGTTAGCCAATGGCATTGAACCCTTGGTGACAATTTATCATTGGGATCTCCCGCAAGCCCTTCAGGACGCCTATGGTGGTTGGGAATCGCGCAAAATCATTCCAGATTTCGTGAACTATGCTGAGACTTTATTCAAAGCCTATGGCGATCGCGTGAAATATTGGGTGTCATTGAATGAGCAAAATATCTTCACACACATGGGCTGGCAAATCGCCACACACCCACCTGGTAAAAAAGATCCAAAACTTTTCTATCAAGTGAATCACCATGCGAATTTGGCTAATGCGGCAGTCATTAATAAATTCCATGACATGGGTATTGACGGCAAAATTGGTCCATCGTTTGCTTATACACCACAGTATGCGATTGATTCTAACCCGCTCAACGTCTTAGCAGCTGAAAACGCTGAAGAATTAGGGGCACACTTCTGGATGGATGTCTATGTTTATGGCGAATATCCAATCGTTGCCCTCAACTACTTGAAAGAAAGAGGGTTGGCGCCTGAGTTCGCACCTGGCGATGCTGAGTTACTCAAATCTGCCAAACCAGATTTCATGGGCTTAAACTTCTATCAAACAGCAACCAACGCTTGGAACCCAATTGATGGCGGTGTCGAAAATAAAGACAGCTATCAAATGAACACGACTGGTAAAAAAGGTACATCACAAGATTCAGGTATTCCGGGTCTACAAAAAACTGTCACGAATCCATTTGTTGAAACAACAAACTGGGATTGGACGATTGATCCAGTTGGCTTGCGCATTGCTTTACGCCGCATCGCCTCACGTTACCGCTTGCCAGTCCTCATTACAGAAAACGGTTTGGGTGAATACGATAAACTTGAAGACGGTCAAATCCACGATGATTACCGCATCGACTTCTTAAAAAAACACGTCCTAGCTATCAAAGAAGCAATTTCTGATGGAGTTGATGTCATCGGCTACACCACATGGAGCTACACAGACCTCCTAAGCTGGCTCAACGGTTACCAAAAACGTTACGGTTTCGTCTACGTCGATCAAGATGAGACCATGAATGGCTCGTTAAAACGTATTCCGAAAGATTCCTACTACTGGTACAAAGACGTTATCGCAAGCAATGGTGAAGATGAGACTTTGTTGAAATAAACTAGAAAAGAGTTCTGATGATCAGAGCTCTTTTATGAATCCCTCAATTAAGAAAAAATACCAAAAAGAAAACGCTTTCTTTTTTCGAAGAGCTATGCTATAATAAGAGTGTAGAGGTAGGGTGTAAGCGTGTTGGATCAAGTCAGATAGCTGTCCGTGGTGTAAAACCGATGGGGGGCAAGATGTTTTTCTGATTTGACCGACTGTGACTGGTTGGGAAAAGACACAATAATACCCCGCGTCAGATATTGGAAAATGATGTTAGCCTTAGTTGTTAAAGAAAGGCTGTTGCAAGAATAGGTTTGATGAATCTGAGATAGCAACGTCATTCATGAGTAGACTTGGTTTATGATTCTAAACACCGGAAAAAGCGACATTGGTCGCTTTTTTTGGATGAACTCAATATTCGAAAGCAAAGATACTTTTTGATCAGTCATTTGAGTGGAACCTGTAAGTTTCTGGGATAGAAATCGGCCATAGGCCCTTTTTTTTGATATAATGAGATTATGACCCCTCAAGAAAATGTGCTAAAAATCTTACATTTGAATGATTTACACTCTCATTTTGAAAATTATCCAAAAATTAAACGCTTTTTTGCGGATAAATCGGCGGGTTTTTCGGATGTTTTGCGGTTTGACATCGGAGATAACGTTGACCGCTCACATGCGCTTAGTGAGGCGACGCTAGGTCAGGCTAACGTGTCCCTGATGAATGCGCTAGACTTAACAGCAGCGACGATTGGTAACAATGAAGGCCTAGGTCTGCCTAAAGAGAAGTTAGATATGCTTTATGCTAACGCAAACTTTGATGTCGTCTTGGCTAACTTGAAGGATCAAGGCAGACAACCGAATTGGGCAGTCGAGAAAAAAAGAGTCACCACCTCTTTTGGGATGGTCATTGATATTTTCGGTCTGACGGCACCCTATCCTCTGGCCTATCCGCCAATGGGGTGGGATATCTTAGAGCCTGAGTCTGTCTTAGCCCAGCAGTTGCGCGAATCAGATGCTGACTTTACGATTCTCCTGAGCCATTTAGGCTGGCGCTTTGATGAGAAAGCTGCTATGACCTTTGATAACCTCAATCTCATCTTAGGCGCTCACACGCATCATTTATATGAATATGGTAAGTATATCAATGATACCATGCTTGCGGCCGCTGGTCGCTATGGTGAGTACGTTGGTGAGGTGACGCTAAGATTTGATGATGACTTTCAGTGTATTCAGTCTGAAATTATGGCTGAGGATATTCGGCACTTATCGCCCTTGCCTGGCGATAAAGAATGGATCCAGCATCAAGCAGATCAAGGGCATCAGTTGCTTCGGGCCTGTCAGGTCGCGCAGCTATCTCAGTCGCTTACAAATAAGTTACCTGAATATGCGGCGACCCAGTTTGTGGCAGGCCTTATGGGCGATTATTATCATGTGCCAGCAGTTATCCTCAATAGTGGCATGATTGTTGAGGAAATCCCGCAAACGCTAACTTTAGATGATTTGCACGAAATTTTACCTCACAGTATTCGTATGGTTAAATTGACCGTGACGGGCGCTGAACTCCAAGACATCCTGGGAGAGTTATATGAGGTAGGCAGTTACCTTAGAACCCAACGCATCGTCGGCATGGGATTTCGTGGCAAGCAGTTTGGTGATATCGTTACAATTGGACTGACTGATGATAATGGTCAGCTAAGCTATCAAAATAACCCAGTTGTTGAACATCAAACTTATATTATCCTTGTACCTGACCAATATCTATTTGCATCATATTTTCCGATTCTGAAAAGTTCAGGCAGTGCAGAGATTCAATTCCCCCGGTTTATGCGGGAAATTGTTGCAGATGATTTGACACTGCACGACAACCTATGATCCAAAAGAGACAAGACCCTAAAAGAAAGAAACAGTATGGCGAAAGTAATTCCAGAAGAAGAAAAAAATTATAACAAATTCCCAGGTGAACATGTCATTGTCCTAGATGATGTGGTCACGATTGGTGACAAGGTGTTTCACTTGATCCATAACTATCGAGATGGTTTTAATCAAGAGAAACTTGAGCAACGCTATTCCGATATTTTTGCGAAATATGACTATCTCGTTGGAGATTGGGGACATGAGCAACTGCGCTTGAAAGGCTTTTTCTCAAGCTCTCGTAAAAAAATGCCAGATGAGTTAAAGATTTCCCATCTGGAAGATTATATCAAGGAATATATGAATTTTGGGGCAGCTTTTTTTGTCTTGAAACGGATGCGAAGTAAAGATATCAAGCGAGACGAAGCTTTTGTTGGCGAAAAAGTCTATGAAGTGAAAACGCCAGTCGTGGTGCCTAAAAGTCCAAAAAGAGAAGTCCGTAAAGAAGTTAAAAAAGACTCTAGTAGAGGCATTAAAACACCTAACACAAAAGGAGAACAAAGCGAGTCTTCTAAGTTCTCTAGAAAACGTCAGCCAAGCAAGACAAGTTTTATCCAAAAGGAAAAATCGGTCAAGCAACAGGCACCAATTATCAAGACTGAAAAGACTCAAGCGCCACGTCAGACAGAGGGTAGTAAGCGTCCAGCTTTTGTCGTTAGAACTCGAAAAAAATAAGTTTAGGCCTCCTTTTTTTAGTAATCCAGCTGTTTATCATGCTAACCTTAACAAACGGAATCTTTGACACTTTTAAACTAATGTTATAAAATGAAGGTGTTAATGGATTTTATAATTTTTTGTACTGTTTAAGGAGGAATTGATTATGGGTTGGATTTGGTCTCTTATTGTTGGTGCGCTCATCGGTGTTATTGCTGGTGGTATCACGAAAAAAGGTGAATCAATGGGCTGGATTGCGAATATCGTCGCTGGTTTAGTCGGTTCTAGTATCGGTCAAGCAATCTTTGGCCATTGGGGTCCTAGCTTAGCTGGAATGGCCTTGATCCCATCTGTGCTTGGTGCGGTCATTCTAGTTGCTGTTGTCTCATTCTTCATTGGCAAGAAATAAACAATATTAAAACAATTAGCATATCAGCAGGGAAAACATTCCCAGTTGACATGCTTTTTTTTGAGGTTTCAAATATTGCGACAAGATTTTTGAGCGTTCGGTACAAATATTCGAGCGTTCGCGCCAAAGTGTCACCAATTTTAATTAACTTATGTTAAGATTGGGTCATCTAGATAACATTACTCAGATCTGAGTCTTTCTTCTCCCTAAGTTGCAGGAAATCAACAGCATCTAGGACAGTCAGGCCATGTAACTGTTCTAATTTCATGTCATAAAGTTTTCAAAACATGTTATACTAGTAGCATGACAAAAACTATCCAAAATGACATGATAAAACCCTCTATTTATGATTTAACCCGTGACGAGCTGATTACTTGGGCGCTTGAACATGGTGCTAAAAAATTTCGAGCAACGCAAATTTGGGACTGGCTTTACAAAAAACGAGTTCAATCTTTTGATGACATGACTAATATTGCCAAGGATTTCATCGAAATTCTGAAAGACAATTTTGTCCTCAATCCCTTGAAACAGCGTCTAGTCCAAGAAGCTAAAGATGGCACTGTTAAGTATCTCTTTGAACTACCTGATGGTATGTTAGTTGAGACAGTGCTCATGCGCCAACGTTACGGCTTATCCGTCTGTGTGACGACTCAGGTCGGATGTAATATTGGCTGCACGTTTTGCGCTTCAGGCCTCATTAAAAAACAACGTGACTTAACTGCAGGTGAAATAACAGCGCAAATCATGCTCGTTCAAAAATACTTTGATGAACGTGGCTTAGAAGAACGTGTTAGTCATGTGGTGGTCATGGGGATTGGTGAGCCTTTTGATAACTATAACAATGTCATCAATTTTATCAAAACGATTAACGATGACAATGGTCTTGCGATTGGTGCGCGTCATATCACGGTATCAACTTCTGGTTTAGCGCCTAAAATTCGTGAATTTGCTGAGACAGGTCTCCAAATTAACTTGGCGATTTCCCTACATGCACCAAACAATGATGTCAGAACAAGCATCATGCGCATCAACCGTCAATTTTCAATCGAAAAATTATTTGAAGCCATCGATTACTACATCGAAGTAACCAATCGTCGTGTCACATTCGAATATATTATGCTCAGTGGTGTCAATGATCGCCCTGAACATGCGCGTGAGTTGGTCGCCCTCTTAAAAGACAAGAAAAAATTAGTCTACGTCAACCTGATTCCTTATAATCCGGTCAGCGAACATGACCAGTATAGCCGTTCTTCAAAAGATGACGTGCTTAAGTTTTATGATATCCTTAAAAAAGGTGGCATTAACTGTGTCATTCGTCAAGAACATGGTACAGACATTGATGCAGCCTGTGGTCAACTTCGCAGTAAGACCATGAAAGCAGATAAGAAAAAACAACCAGACACGAAAGAATTTGATGCCGTAACAGTTGGCTTTGAGACGAAAATTAAGTAAAGAAAATGGAGGCAAACAATTGAAAAATTATTTGCATAAATTTTATCAAAGCTTTTCCATGCTTGCCATGGTTTGGATAATTGTGACAGCTGTGATAGGAAAAACTATCTCACGTCTATCAGCCATTGGCATCTTGGTTGCTGCGGTCATCGTTGCAATCGTACCAGATGGGTGGTTTGAAAAAGTCATCAATATGATCCATCAATAATAAAGAAACGTCAGACGGATATCTGGCGTTTTATGATACAATAAAATTATGAAATTGTTTGATCGACAAGCTAATCTGCAAGCGCCATTTCAAAAAATTGTAAAAGCACTTGCGATATGCTACACTATTGCTATCTGTTTGATGTGTTTTCTACCTCAGAGCACCTATCCAACCTTGAAAAGTGTCGAAACACCAGGGGTTCAGCACTTCGGCCGGATCACAGCGATTCTGACCCCTTTTAATACCCTGGTACACTTTGGAAAAATCCCAAGTCTGGTTGATTTGTTTTTTATCATTCTCCAAAATGTGGCTAATATCTTTCTGCTATTCCCCTTGGTTTTCGCACTATGTTTGCTGAAACCAGGTATCAGGCACTTTAAAAAGGTACTTCTCATGAGTTTTCTGATGAGTCTAGCCATTGAAACCACGCAAGCCATCTTGGATTTATTGTTCGATTTTAATCGCGTATTTGAAGTAGATGATTTAATCACCAATACCTTAGGTGGGGTGCTTGCTTATCTGCTCTATAAAATTGTAAAAAATAATATTGATAGCAGTCGTAAACTTCTGTAGAAAAATAGGCTTTTCCTAAGCATAAGAAGTTAGCTAGAAATTCACAAATAAGGAGTGTTATAACATCATGGAATTTTCAAAACTTAATCAAAATCGGCACAAGGTCACAAAGTTTGACGGCCGAAAAGTCACAGTTGATGAAGTCAAAGCGATTTTGTCTGAAGCTGTTCTTGCACCTTCAGCCCACAACATCCAGCCTTGGCACTTTGTGATTGTCGATTCACAAGAGATGCGGTTGGCCCTATCCACAGCCATGCACGGCAAAAATGCCGTCCAAAACGAAGCAGCAGGTGCCACATTAGTCGTCTTCTCAGATAAAGATCTGCCAGAGCGTGTTCGTGACATGGTCGAAATCGGTACCGATTTCTTGCCAGTTGATCACAAAGCTGATTTGTTAATGAAATTGCCAGGCATGTTTGAAAAATTTACATCAGAGCAGCTGGCAGAGTACTTGGCCCTCAACATCGGCCTCGTCTCTCAAAACTTCGTCCTTGCGGCCAACAATAAAGGCTTGAAAACTAACATGATTCTCGGATTTGACAAAGCTAAAGCCAAGGAAGTTTTAGCCATTGAAGACCGTTTCTGGCCAGAGCTCATTATTACCATGGGTTATTCAGACGAGCAAGGTACAGCCTCATACCGTTTGCCTGTTGAGGATATCACGGACGTTTTGTAAAACCACATTTTCCTGATGCCATGGTAGATGACATCGGGCATCGGTTGAAAATTGAAGGGAGTTTAAATGACATATACATTTGAAAACAGTTCACCGGAAGTGATTTTTGATTATTTGCGCAAGGCTAAAACAGTAGCTGTCGTTGGCCTGTCAAACCGTCCAGAAACATCAAGTTTTATGGTCACGCAAGCCCTACAAGCTGACGGCTATCGGATTTTTCCAGTCAATCCACGACTTGCCGGTCAGGAAATTCTGGGTGAAAAAGTTTTTGCCAGACTTCAAGATATTCCTGAACACATTGACATTGTAGATGTTTTCCGTCGCTCAGAATTTTTACCCGACGTTGCGCGGGACTTTATCGAAACAGATGCCGACGTTTTCTGGGCCCAACAAGGTCTGGAAAATCAAGAAGCGGAGCAGATACTGCGTGATCATGATCGCCATCAAATCGTCATGGATCGCTGCATCAAAGTCGAGTATGCTTACAGTGGCTTAAGACAAGAAAAAGAGTAAATAAAAAAAGCCCGTGGGCTTTTTTATTTGGCTTAAAAACTACCAAGATAGAAGGCAACCGTGTCACCTTTTTTTAGATGAATATCCGCAGCGCCCTTATCGGCCATCTTACCGTTAACATCAAACATCCAGTACTTGTTAGCTGCTTGATCCTGAGCTTTGCCATCAATTGATGTAATAAAACCACTTTTTTCCTCAATCTTAAAATTCTCTTTAAGGGCATCAAGTAAAGTCTGGTCTTTAATAATTGTGATTTTTTTCGTTTTATCGACTTTTTTGTCATTTTCAAAATCCAGCGTAATAGTTGCTGTATCCTTAGAAACAGTAGCTTTTTTAGGTGCTTCTGCTTGCTTACCACAAGCTGCCAAAGAAACAGCGAACCCAGTTGCCACTAAAACCGTCACGGTTTTTTTGAAAGTTAAAATTTTCATAATAGTCAGATCTCCTTATTTTATATTGTACTATGTTTTATGGAGATGACAAAATAAAAAGTTCTTTTTAATGTAATATAGCGCCAATTATAGTTGAATCTGGATGACATTGACACCGCAATTTTCGATATTTTTTAAGCTATCTTGATCGGCAAAAGTATCTGTAATGAGATAACTTTGACCGTGGCTTTGATGATGTCTTTACAGTTGACAATGATACGCCATTTCCGTCATTCTTGTAAGAAAGAGCAGGTGATATTATGGAAGGAACAGAGATGCTAACTTATTTTCAGGAAAAAGATTTAGTCAGAATTTCTGATCAACAGCCGGCTAATTGGGAGGAAGCGATTCGGATTTCCTGTGACAATTTAATCGAAAAAGAAATCATCAATCAAATTTATGTTGATGAGGTTGTGGCAGCTGTTCACAAGTATGGTCCTTACATTGTCATTGTACCAGGCGTAGCAATGCCACAATCAACAGATAAGAGCGAAGGTGTCTTCGGGACAGCCATTGCTTTTACAAAATTCAAGGAAAAGATTTATTTTGAAGCAGGTAATGAAGAAAAGCAGGCCAAATTATTCTTCACCTTAGCGGCCAAAAATCCTGATGAACATATGGCGAACATTGCGACTTTATCAGATTTATTGATGACAGACGGTGTGATTGAAGCACTAGAAAATATTGAGTCAATAGCTGATTTTGAGGCCTTGCTCCAAGTTAATTGGACGTAGGAAAGTCCTAGAGGGGAAAGATCAATATGGAAAATGTATTCAATGCTATTTTGGTCGTGTGGGATTTCTTTGCTAAGAATATTCTGACACAGCCAGCCTATTTCATAGGTGTTATCGTTTTAGTTGGTTACTTACTTTTGAAGAAACCATGGTATGAGTGTCTGGCAGGCTTTCTAAAAGCAACGGTTGGTTACTTTATCTTATCTGTCGGTTCAGGTGGCTTGGTTAATAACTTTAGACCGATTTTAGCAGGTCTAAAGGATCGTTTCAATCTGGATGCCACTGTTATCGACCCTTACTTTGGTCAAAATGCAATCGATACAGGGATTATGGCAACATTTGGCCGGACCTTTGGTGATGTCATGGTGTTACTCCTCATCGCTTTCATCGCTAATATCGCCTTGGTTCGCTTTCAAAAATATACAAAAATGCGGGCAGTTTTCACAACAGGGAATGTTCAGGTCCAACAAGCCGCAACAGCTTTCTGGCTCATCTTGTTTTGTTTTCCGAGTTTGGGACGGATTCAGATTCTTGCCGTCATGGGCTTAATTCTAGGTCTTTATTGGGCGGTTAGCACCAATTTGACGGTTGGCTATACCCAAGAATTGACAGAAGGTGCAGGATTCGCGGTGGCTCACCAACAAGGATTTGGGATTGCTATCGTCTCTGCAATTGCTGAGAAGTTCAAATCTAAGAAATCGAAGAAAATTGAGGATATCGAGTTACCTGGTTTCTTATCTATCTTCAATGAAAATATGGTGGCAACAGCGATTCTGATGCTCTTCTTCTTTGGAATCATCATGACTGTTTTAGGGAAAGATTACTTCGTTACAAATGAATTCATCCCATCGACACAAAACTTCTTCTTCTATATCATGACAACATCACTACAATTTGCGGTTAATCTGGCAATTTTACAACTTGGTGTTCGGACCTTCGTTTCAGAATTGACAGAAAGTTTTACAGGGATTTCAAATACTTTACTCCCTGGTGCTGTACCGGGTATAGACGTTGCGGCAATATTTGCATTTGGTTCACCAAATGCTGTCACACTTGGTTTTCTTTTCGGAGCTTTGGGACAATTTTTGATGATTGGTCTTTTGATTTTAGTCAAATCACCAGTTGTCATCATTGCAGGCTTCATACCGCTTTTCTTCGATAATGCAGCCTTTGCTGTTTATGCCAATAATCGAGGTGGGATAAAGGCAGCTTGTATCCTACCATTTCTTTCAGGAATTATCCAGGTTGGCGGTTCGGCCTTAATCGCGTCATGGGTTGGTTTATCTAAATTTGGTGGTTACATTGGGATGTTTGACTGGGCGACGATTTGGCCAGGTTTCACCATCGTGATGAAATTACTGGGTTATGTTGGCATTGCCGTCGTTGTTCTTATCTTAGTCGTTATTCCGCAACTACAATATCGCAGAGATCCAGAAGGTTACTTCTTGGTCGTTGAAGATTATGATGCTTATGCTGAACGCAAAGCATAAAATGGAGGTATCAAAATGAGAGTACTCGTATCATGTGCCAATGGTTCAGGCACCAGTTTAATTATGAAACGCAGCGTTGAAAAAGCCATGAAAACACTAGGGATTAAAATTACCAACATTCATCACTGCTCTATTTCCGAAGGGAAAGGACAGGCAGGAAATTATGATGTTGTTTTCACCCCTCTGAATTTCGTTGAGATGTTTAACGGTGCTAAAGCAAAAGGCGTGACGGTTGTTGGTGTTAAAAATGTCATGAGCGCCAAAGAAATCCAAGAACGGATTGAAACAGAAACCGACTTAATTAGTCGTGGCTAGGAGGCTAGGATGGCAAGACCAAATCTACAAGTTGCCTTGGATCATTCTGATTTGCCAAGTGCGATTAAAGATGTCAAAAATGTTGGTGATATCGTGGATATCATTGAAGTCGGTACGATTTTACTCCTTCAGGCAGGAGATCAGGCCGTTAAATGTATTCGTGCCATGTATCCAGATAAGAAAATTGTTGCGGATACAAAGTGTGCAGACGCTGGTGGGACACTAGCTGAAAATGTGCAAAAAGCTGGTGCTGATTGGACAACGGTCATCTGTTGTGCGACGATTCCAACCATGAAAGCAGCTGCTGAAAAAATAGAAGAAGTTCAAGTTGAGCTTTATGGCGATTGAACTTATGAGCAGGCCCAACTATGGTTAGATGCGGGGATTTCTCAAGCTATCTATCATCAAAGTCGCGATGCGCTCCTTGCAGGTGAAACTTGGGGAGAGAAGGATTTGACCAAAGTGCAAATACTCATCGATATGGGTTTTCGGGTGTCTGTCACAGGTGGCTTAGATGTTGAAACTTTGAAACTATTTAAAGGCATGTCTGTCTACACCTTTATCACAGGTCGAGGGATTACGGCGGCTGGAAATCCGTCACAAGCTGCAACTGACTTCCTAGATGAAATAAAACGTATTTGGGGGGATTAAGATGCTAGGAATTTACGAAAAAGCGCTTCCCAAGGATATTTCTTGGTTTGAGCGTTTGACTCTGGCGAAAGAGCTTGGTTTTGATTTTGTTGAGATGTCGGTAGATGAAACAGATGAGCGAATTGCACGATTGGATTGGACAAAGGCTGAACGTAAGGCTATTCGTGATGCGATTTTTGAGTTGGACATGCCGATTTTGTCGATGTGTTTATCAGCACATCGTCGCTATTCATTAGGCTCTGCTGATCCAGACAAACAGGAAATCGCATTGGCATTAATGACAAAAGCGGTTGATTTAGCAAGTGATTTAGGAATTCGCTCGATTCAACTGGCAGGCTATGACGTTTATTATGAACCTAAAACAACAATGAGTCGCAATGCCTTTATCGAAAATCTTCAGAAATGTGTGACTATTGCTGCCAATAAATCAGTTGTCTTATCCATTGAGATTATGGACGATCCTTTCATTAACTCAATCTCTAAGTTCCTGGAGATTAAAGCACAAATTCCGTCACCTTATCTGCAAGTTTACCCAGACCTTGGCAATTTATCCGCATGGCCTGAAAATCTAGTAGGTTATGAATTAGAAAAAGGAATTGCTGCGATTAGTCAAGTCCATTTAAAAGATACGCTTGCGGTGACTTCTGAGTTTGAGGGGAAATTTAAAAATGTTGCATTTGGTGCGGGCTGTGTTGATTTTGTAGGCTGTCTAAAAACATTGAAACGGCTAAATTATTCGGGATCCTTTGTCATGGAAATGTGGAGTGAAACGAGCGAGACACCAGTTGCTGAAATCGAAAAAGCAAAAGGGATTGTTTTACCTTTCTTGAAGGAGGCTGGCTATGCTTGAAAATGTAATGGACATTAATCCACAAGTATTAAGTGACATGAAATATCGCGTTTGGGAAGCTAACTTAGCGCTGGAAAAAGCTAAACTAGTCGTTCTGACGTGGGGAAATGCGAGTGAGGTTAATCGTGAATTAGGCATCATCGTCATCAAACCTAGTGGCGTCTCTTATGCTACCATGACGGCTGATCAAATGGTTGTAACGGATTTAGAGGGTAATCTTTTAGAAGGAGATTCATTGAAGCCATCCTCAGACTTACCGACCCATGTTTATCTTTACAAACATTTTACAGGCATTGATGCCGTCGTCCATACCCATTCTAAATATGCGGTGATGTGGGCGCAGTCTGGACGAGACATTCCACCTTATGGCACAACGCATGCCGATACTTTTTATGGACCAATTCCATGTACACGACAATTGACCCAGACTGAAGTTGAAACGGCTTATGAGCGAGATACTGGCAAGGTGATTGTTGAGCGCTTTGAAAAAGGTCAGATTGATCCACTTGCCGTACCAGGTGTTTTGACTATTGGTCATGGGCCATTTACCTGGGGTGCAACAGTTGGAAAAGCAGTCGAAAATGCGATTGTTTTGGACGAAGTAGCACATATGGCGATGTTTACTGAAATGCTCAATCTTCAACATGATGTGTTACCGAGTTATATGCTGGACAAGCATTACTTTAGAAAACATGGGCCCAATGCTTACTATGGCCAAGGTTAAAGTGAAATGGTGTGGCAAAGCTAAAACTTTGTTACACTATTTTATTAAAAATGGAGAGATGAATGTTTGATAAAATAGATGAATTAGGTGTTAATACGATTCGTACGCTGTCAATGGATATGATCCAAGCAGCAAATTCTGGTCATCCAGGGTTACCCATGGGGGCAGCACCAATGGCTTATGTCCTGTGGACAAAATTTCTAAAAATAAATCCTATGACTTCACGAAAATGGGTAGATCGCGATCGCTTTGTCTTGTCCGCAGGACATGGTTCAGCACTCTTATATAGCCTGCTCCATCTTGCAAATTATCAGGTATCACTAGGCGATCTAAAAAACTTTCGGCAATGGCAGTCACGAACGCCCGGTCATCCAGAGGTCGGTTACACAGATGGCGTTGAGGCGACAACGGGGCCATTGGGTCAGGGAATCGCGAACGCTGTCGGAATGGCAATGGCAGAAGCGCATCTCGCTGCTCGTTTTAATCAGCCTGATTTTCCGATGATAGATCACCATACCTATGCCTTGTGTGGCGATGGGGACTTGATGGAGGGTGTTTCAGCTGAGGCGGCGTCACTTGCGGGACATCTTAAACTAGGTAAATTGATCGTGCTCTATGATGCCAACGACATTTCTTTGGACGGCCCTACCTCGATGGCTTTTACTGAAAATGTTGGTGAACGATTTGAAGCTTATGGCTGGCAACATATTCTTGTCGAGGATGGTAATGATTTAACAGCCATTGCCTCGGCGATTGAACAGGCGAAGTTGATAACTGATAGACCGACGTTAATTGAAGTGAAGACGATTATCGGTTTTGGAGCAGATAAACAAGGGACTTCAGCAGTTCATGGTGCGCCTTTAGGTGTAGCCGGTGTCAAAGCTGCCAAAGAAAATCTAGGTTGGCAAGAAGCTGATTTTACTGTACCAGGAGTAGTACAGAAGCGCTTCAAGATAACTATAAATGATGCGGGTCGTGAAAAAGAGGCGAGTTGGCAACAGTTATTTACTGATTATCGGGTGGAGTATCCAGAGTTGGCACAAGCACTTTTAGCCACTTTTGAAGGCAATCTGCCTGAAAAATGGTCGCAGGACATGCCAACTTTCGAGCTAGGAAGTGCTGTAGCTAGCCGTGTCTCATCGCAAGAAATGATTCAGAAGTTATCAGCGAACATCCCTTTTTTCTGGGGTGGTTCAGCGGATCTCTCCGCTTCAAATAACACCATGGTTAAGGCTGAGCAAGCTTTTCAAGCTGATCATTATAGAGGTAGAAATATCTGGTTTGGCGTGCGTGAATTTGCTATGGGTGCCATTATCAACGGTATTGCCTTACATGGCGGGACGAAAGTATATGGTGGGACATTCTTTGTTTTTTCAAATTACCTTTTACCCGCAATTCGGATGGCAGCGATTCAACATTTACCTGTGACCTATGTCTTTACACACGACTCGATTGCTGTTGGTGAAGATGGGGCAACGCATGAACCGATAGAACAGTTGACAAGTTTGTGAGCGATGCCAAATCTAGTGACCCTACGTCCTGCTGATGGCAATGAAGTGGTAGCAGCTTGGAAATTTGCGGTATCAGCGACAGATCGACCAACAGCGCTTATATTGACAAGGCAAAACCTTCCTGTTATTGCTGGAACAGAAGCGCTAGCACCTGAAAATCTAGAGCGCGGTGCCTATGTCCTATCAAAAGGCTATAGAGAAGACTTGGATGGTATCCTCATCGCGACAGGTTCGGAAGTAAAGTTAGCGATAGATGCACAAGCTATTTTAGCTGAGCAAGGATTCAGTGTGACTGTCGTTTCCATGCCAAGCCTTGAACTATTTGATGTCCAAGATACGACTTATCAAGAAAGTGTGTTACCAAGAGCGACGACCAAACGCCTAGCGATTGAAGCTGGAAGTAGTTTTGGATGGGCAAAATATGTTGGCTCAGAAGGTGCTATGATTACAGCAGATGATTTTGGAGCTTCCGCACCTGCTGAACGTATCTTTGAAGCTTTGGGCTTTACGGTTGACAATGTAGTTGGAACGTTTAAGGCTTTGTGAATTTGATAGACTGAATTGACGAGTGGGGAACTACTCGTTTTTTTGTTCTGAGTTTCGAATTAATTTGAATGAAGTAAATAAAATTCATTTACTTTCGAATTAATTTGATTTATGATAGAGATGTAAGATGAAAATCGAATTAATTTGAAAGAGGTTGTCATGATAAGAAGAGAGACATGTCTATCTGATTTAGAACGTTTAAAAGATAAACGATTTATCAAAGTTTTGACAGGCGTGCGACGGAGCGGGGAATCAACGCTTTTAGCCTTATTTCAAGAACAGCTAATCACCGATTAGGTTAGTCAAACTCAAATTCAATCCTATAATTTTGAAGATTTGGCACTAGCTGATTATCTGGACTATTGAAAGCTGTATGAAAAAATTACGGATAACTTGCAAGCAGATCAGATGAACTATATTTTCTTGGATGAGATCCAGATGGTACCTGAGTTTGAGCGCGTATTAGATAGCTTATTTATCAAAGAAAATGTTGATTTATACGTGACAGGTTCTAACGCTTAAATGCTATCAGGTGAACTTGCGACTCTGCTTTCTGGACGTTATGTCGAGTTGAAAGTTTATCCCTTATCTTTTGTAGAATTTTTCAGCGCTCTGGGCGGTGATAAAGCGACCGTGTTTCAGCGCTATCTCGAATTTGGTGGCTTTCCTTATGCAACAGAAATTCCAGATGAGTTGACCTATCGAGATTACATTTCAGGTATCGTCAATACTGTCTTGATCAAGGATGTTTTGCAGAGAAAACAGCGCAGTGATGCAACATTGGTTGAACAATTAGCCAAATATTTGACGGATAGTTCAGGTAGTCTAGTGACGATAAAGAAAATAGCAGATACCCTGACATCAATGGGACAAAAGACGACAAGTGACACCGTTTCAACATATTTATCTGGCTTTCAAGAAGCCTATCTCTTTTTTAGAGCAGACCGCTATGATATCGCGGGTAAAAAATACCTGTCGATCAATTCAAAATACTATCCTGTCGACCAGTCTCTAAGAAAAGTTCTTTTGGGCAATAAACGCCCGAATTTTGGACATCGCTTAGAAGGTGTTGTTTATCTGGAGTTGTTGCGAAGAGGCTATCAAGTCTTTATTGGCAATATAGGAGAATTTAAGATTGATTTTGTGGCACAAAAAAATGGGGTCACCGAATATTATCAAGTGTCACTCACTGTTGAAGATGACAGGACTTATCAAAGAGAAGTTCGCCCATTTCAAAGTATTCAAGATAACTACCGAAAAATTTTACTAACCATGGACAATGGGCGTTACAATCAAGAAGGGATAGAACAACTCAATATCATAGATTGGTTATTAGCCAGATAAAATTAAAATAAAGGCAATCAAAAGTTTAAGATACATCATAAAGAAGTCGTGATATAACACGAAAAATGTTATAAATTGATTATTCCAAAATGAGCAGAGATGCTCTTTTTTGATATTCTTAAGATTGTAGAAAGTTAAAAGGTATAAATTGACCATGTTTATCATAGCATAAGAGGTGAGGTCATGCTAACATCACCTAAAATTAGTAGATTAGGAAATTCAGTAGGTATGAGACTTGATCCGATGCTATTAGAATTTCTTGATGTAACAGTTGGTGGGGAAATCGATGTGATGCAGGATGAAAAATCGCGTGCTCTCGTCATCAAAAAACATATGATAACACCAGAAAGTTTAGCTGATTTATTAGATGGATGGGATGGTGACTTTGAAACACATGTTGCCACTTGAAAGTATATGGCATACCAGTCATTATGTCTGGGGCATGGTCTAAAGGACGTGTAACAAAAGAGACAACCAAGAAAAACTAAAGCAATATTTCATTTTCTGTTATAATAGGACTATACGATTTCAAGAGAGATATATCTGATAGACTCAAGGAATTTATCAGTCATCTTCAGAATTTGAAAATGACAATGAAAAGAATTAAGAAAGAAGTGCAATGAACGATTTATTTGAAAAACTCATGGATCAGCTCGACATGCCTGCGGAAATCCGTCAGAATCCGGCATTTCGTGGCAATATTGACAAGGTTGAAGTTCATGCCATCAGTAAAGTCTGGCATTTTTATTTGAAGTTCCCAGCAATTTTATCGATTGACTTATACCGAGAACTGGCCTATCGCCTAGAGATGGCCTTTTCAAATATCGCCAAAACACAAGTGACAATCTTAACAGAAGATGGTCGTTTTGATGAAACCTTGCTGAATAACTACCTCCCGCTCATTTTTGACTTGCCAGGCTGTGATACACCAAGTTTCACGGCGATTTTCAAGAAGTACAAATTCACAACAGCTGACCAGGCAGCAACAGCGAAACTGCTAGTCGGTGATTTGTCAAACCTGGAATATTTTGTCAAACATTATTTTCCAGTTATGGCCAAACACTATCAAGATTTTGGCTTCACGGATTTACAGATTATACCAGAGGTTGACTACCAGTTAACCGATAAATTGGTCGCTGAGTATGAAAAAAAATCTGAGGAAGCGCTAGCGGATATTTTAGCTAACCAACCAGAAGCCCCCTTCCAGCCTGATAATCAAGCACCTGCTTCAAAAGAAGCGGTCGCATCCCCTAACCAACTCGCACTGGGCAGGGAAATCAAGGCGTCTGATACCGTGTTCCAAATGAAGGATGTCGTGACTGAGGAGGCAAATGTCGTCTTTGAGGGCTACGTTTTTGCGGCGGAGCATAAGGTCTTTAAGAATCGCACGACCGGTAAGGAAAGTCACATGTTGGAAGTCAAGATGACGGACTACAGCAGCTCTTTTATCGTCCAAAAATGGGGACGTAAGCCTGAGGAGCAGGCCATGTTTGATATGGTCAAAAAAGGTATGTGGATCAAGGTCAAGGGTAGTGTTCAGATGGACCAGTACAAGCATGAGTTGGTTCTAAGTGCGCGTGATATGGTCGAAATCAAGGCCAAAAATGTTCGCAAGGATCTCATGCCTGAGGATCAAAAGCGGGTCGAGTTCCATGCTCATACCAACATGTCGACCATGGATGCTATCCCTGATGTGACGGATCTCGTTGCCCAAGCCGCACGCTGGGGACATCAGGCTATCGCCATCACCGATCACGCGGGGGCGCAAAGTTTCCCGCACGCCCATTCTGCCGGTAAGAAAAATGGGATCAAGATTATTTATGGGATAGAAGCTAATCTAGTCGAAGACAGGGTGCCGATCACTTATGATGAAGATGACAGCAATCTGTCAGATTCGACCTACGTTGTTTTTGACGTGGAGACGACCGGTCTTTCTGCCGTATATAATAAACTGATTCAAGTCGCAGCATCTAAAATGCACAAGGGAAATGTCATCGAACAGTTCGATGAGTTTATCGATCCGGGTCATCCCTTGAGTGAGTTTACAACACAGTTGACAGGGATTACCGATGATATGGTCAGAGGGTCTAAACCCCTAGAGCAAGTTTTAAAAGAATTCCAAGCCTTTTGTCAGGGCAGTATTCTTGTCGCCCATAATGCGACCTTTGACGTTGGCTTCATGAATATGAATTATCAGCGCCATCATTTGCCTGTGATTAAACAGCCAGTCATTGATACCTTGGAGTTTGCCCGTAACCTGTATCCAGAATTCAAGCGACATGGCTTGGGGCCTTTGACTAAGCGTTTCCAGGTTTCCCTTGAAAGCCATCACTTGGCCAACTTTGATGCGGAAGCGACGGGGCGTTTGCTCTTTATCTTCTTAAATGATGCCAAGGAGAAATTTGGCATTGAGCTACTAAGCGATTTGAATACCAAGGTCGTGGACGCGGATTCCTACAAGCGCGCGCGGGTCAAGCATGCGACAATTTATGCTAAAACCCAAGATGGTCTGAAAAACCTCTTTAAACTCATCTCCTACTCAAACGTTAATTACTTTTCAGGCGTGCCTAGAATTCCAAAATCAGTCCTTGAAGCACATCGTGAGGGATTGATTATCGGGTCGGCTTGTTCAGAAGGTGAAGTTTTTGAGGCGGTTACCAATAAATCCTTTGATGATGCGTTGAAAGTCGCTGATTATTATGACTTTATCGAGATCATGCCACCAGCCATCTATCGCCCTTTGATTGCCAAAGAAACAATCAAAGACGAAGTGGAGCTCCAACGGATTTTGCAAGACTTGATGCGGATTGCGGATAAACTGGGCAAACCAGTCCTAGCGACAGGAAATGTCCACTATCTCAATCCAGAAGATGCCATCTACCGTGAAATCATCGTCCGTTCCCTAGGTGCCGGCGCCATCATCAACCGTCCTGTCGGTCGCGGTGAACACGCCATGCCTGCACCATTGCCAGAAGTCCATTTCCGCACGACCAATGAAATGCTGGACGATTTTGCCTTTTTAGGAGAAGCGACGGCGCGTCAAATTGTCATTGAAAATACACAGAAAATGGCGGATTCTTTTGATGTCTTGACGCCAGTTCGTGACGACCTCTATACGCCCTATATTCCTGAATCTGAGGAAAAAATGGCCAAGCTGACCTACGAAAAAGCGCATGCCACCTACGGCAATCCTTTGCCTGATATCGTCGATTTGCGGATTGAAAAAGAGCTCAATTCGATTATTGGTAACGGCTTCTCCGTCATCTATCTCATTTCCCAAATTCTCGTTGAGCGCTCTAACAAACGGGGCTATCTCGTTGGCTCGCGGGGGTCTGTCGGCTCCTCATTTGTCGCGACCATGACCGGTATTACCGAGGTTAATCCACTGCCACCCCATTATGTCTGCCCAGAGTGCCAGTACTCTGAGTTCTTTACCGAGGGGCAATATGGCTCAGGATTTGATATGCCGGAGAAAAGCTGTCCAGAATGTGGACACAGGCTCACAAAAGATGGCCACGATATTCCATTTGAAACTTTCCTTGGTTTCAAGGGGGATAAAGTACCCGATATCGACTTGAACTTTTCTGGTGCTGACCAACCGAGCGCCCATTTGGACGTCCGAGATATCTTTGGAGAAGACTATGCCTTTCGTGCCGGAACCATTGGTACGGTGGCTGAGAAGACAGCCTTTGGTTTTGTTAAAGGCTACGAACGTGACTACGGTAAATTCTACCGTGGCGCTGAAATCGAGCGTCTTGCGGCAGGCAGTACAGGTGTTAAACGAACGACAGGTCAGCATCCGGGTGGTATTATCGTTATTCCAGGTTATATGGATGTTTATGATTTCAGTCCTGTGGCCTATCCAGCTGAGGATATCAATGCCGAGTGGAAAACGACCCACTTTGATTTCCATGCCATCCATGATAATATCCTCAAACTCGATATTCTGGGCCATGATGATCCGACCATGATTCGTAAATTACAGGATTTATCCGGCATGGATGCCTCAACTATTCCGATGGATGATCCAGATGTCATGAAAATTTTTGCGGGAACAGAAGTTCTGGGTGTCACGCCTGAGCAGATTTTTTCTAAGACGGGCACGCTAGGTGTACCCGAAATGGGAACAACATTCGTTCGCGGCATGTTAGAGGAAACAAAGCCTAGCACTTTTGCAGAATTACTCCAAATTTCCGGTCTCTCCCATGGGACGGACGTTTGGCTGGGGAATGCGCAGGAGTTGATCAAGCAAGGTATCGCCAATCTAGCCAATGTAATTGGTTGTCGAGATGACATCATGGTTTACTTGATTCATGCGGGGCTCAATGAGTCAATGGCCTTTACAATTATGGAACGTGTACGTAAGGGACTTTGGAATAAGATTGATGATGAAGAGCGTGAGACTTATATCGCTGCCATGCGTGAAAATAATGTGCCGGAGTGGTATATCGATTCATGTAGTAAAATCAAATATATGTTCCCCAAAGCCCATGCGGCTGCCTATATTATGATGGCCTTGCGTGTCGCCTACTTCAAGGTGCACATGCCGATTTACTATTACTGTGCCTGGTTCTCGATTCGTGCTAATGCTTTTGACCTTAAAGTTATGGGTGATGGCTTAGATGCTGTGAAAGCCAAAATGCAAGAAATCAAGGCCAAGGGCTTTGAAGCTAGTAATGTTGAAAATGCCCTCTTTGGGACGCTAGAACTATGTAATGAAATGTTAGAGCGCGGTTTTAAATTTGGCAAACTTGATCTTTATCGGAGCGAAGCCAATGACTTCATTATTGAAGGTGACACATTGATCCCGCCATTTTCAGCTATGGATGGTCTTGGTGGCAATGTGGCCAAGCAAATTGTTGCGGCCAGACAAGAAGGAGAGTTCCTCAGTAAAACTGAACTTAGAAAACGGGCTGGTGTCTCTCAAACCCTGGTAGAAAAAATGGATGAGATGGGCATTCTTGGCAATATGCCTGAGGATAATCAGTTGAGTTTGTTCGACGATTTGTTTTAAATACTCTACGTTTTGTTAAAATTAAGCTTGTTTTATGATATAATTATTTAGATAACAATATAACGTTTAATAGATTTAAGGGCTAGTTTATTGTTAAATAATTTATGATAAATGGACAAGTTAGGAATAATAAGAAGTAGATGCGTAGAAAAGTCGAGATTGCTAGTCTAATTGTTATGTTTATGGCAGTCGTTATTACCTTTTGGCCACAATCAAGCAACAAGGTGACCAATTATAAACCGAACTCATCTTTAACCTATAGTGGTTTGCTAAAGAAAGGTAAGTTTTCAGGCAATGGTACCTTAACTTTTAAAAATGGGGATCGTTACCAAGGTAATTTTAAAGATGGACAGTTTGACGGTAAAGGTAAGTTTACGTCAGTTGCTAAATGGTCCTATGAAGGTGAATTTAGCAAGGGAAAACCCAATGGCAAAGGGAAATTGATTACCGTATCAGATAAAGTTTTTTCAGGTCGCTTTGTAAACGGAGGATTTGAAAAATGAGAATCAAATGGTTTAGTATCGTTCGGATAATCGGTCTCTTTTTTGTCCTCTATTACCATTTCTTTGAGAATCAATTTCCTGGTGGTTTTATAGGTGTAGATCTCTTCTTTACATTTTCAGCTTTTCTCATCACAGGTCTCTTTTTTGATGAGTTTGAGAAATCTGAGTCTTTTGATCTGCCATCCTTTTTTCATCGTAGGTTTTATCGGATTGTTCCACCACTTGTTTTTTCGATTTTAATTGTTATGCCTTTTACTTTAATCATTAATCGTGATTTTTTGACAGCAATAGGTAAACAGATCACCGCGGCTTTGGGGTTTGTGACGAATTATTATGAGATATTCTCTGGTGGTTCTTATGAAAACAAGTTTATACCACATCTATTTATCCATACTTGGTCACTAGCAATTGAGATTCACTTTTATATCATTTGGGGCTTAATTCTGTTTTTATTGGCGAAAAGAGTCAGAAAATCAGAAGGTACTGTGAATCAAAAAATAGCGATTTTAAGAGGACAAGTCTTTGTTGTCGCAGGGAGTCTATTCTTGCTCAGCTTTCTTGCCATGGTTATCGGGCTGATGATCGGAATGGATAAATCTGTGCTTTATTTTTCAGATTTGACGCATATTTTCCCATTCTTTATTGGCGTTATTTTAGCTTCAATTTCTGGTGTCCGCGGTCTGCCACGTAAATTTAAAGAAAAAATCGAGCAGCAATCTACTAAGCAAACCATAGGTATATTTATTGGTAGCCTAATCTTGCTCTTGGTTTTAGGTTTCAAACTTCATTTTGATAGTTGGGTAACGTATGTTTTTGGTATGCTTGTGGCTAGTATCTTAGCCGCAACTATGATTTTTCAAGCTCGTATCTTACATGAGAAAACACTAGATATTGTAGAGCCAAAGGGATTGACTTTCCTAGCAGATATTAGCTATGCGATGTATTTGTATCATTGGCCATTCATCATCATTTTCGGTCAATTTGTAGGTAAAGTACCAGCAGCCCTTTTAACAGTGCTCTTTTCGACCCTTTTCTCAACACTTTCTTATTACTATCTTGAGCCTTTGTTGAGAGGTAAGACGGTACCACTCTTTTTTGATCAATCTAAACAATTGCTTGGCAAATCAAAATTGACGCTCGAAGCGATTAAGAAGCCAGGGGTTGCTGTTTTAGGAATCTTATTAGTAGTCATGACGCTCCAAATTTTTAGAGCACCTCAAAATAGTCAACTTGAATCAAGTTTATGGCTAAGTGGTATACAACAAGATGCTGATGCCTTAGGTACGTTAGAGGCACCATTGACATCCGCCAAATCTAACCAGTATATGATTCCAAAAGGAGTTTCAGTGATTGGTGATAGTGTTACTTTGGGAACTAGAGAATATCTACTAGCACATGTGCCGAATAGTTCTGTTGATGCAGCTGGTAACCGGAAGATGAATGAAGCAATTGAAGTGATGAAAGCTGAAATTGCTAGCAAAACTTTACGTGAATATGTCGTGATTGCTGTTGGCACAAACTCTTTAGATGATTATAAAGAACAGACAGATCTATTGCTTCAAACTGTACCTGAAGGGCATCGCGTGATTTTGATGACGCCACATGACGGTAGTGCTGATGCAAGCTATAATTCAGAGAAATTAGCTGTCTATGAACGAAGTTTAGTCAATCAATATAAGTATGTCACGCTGGCAGATTGGAACACTTTGGCAAAAGCGCATCCAGAAGCTTTTACTGGAACTGATGGCACCCACTTCGGCGGTAATGATGTCGGAGGTGCTTTATATGCGCAGTGTATCAATGATGCTTTGAAAGCAGCAGAGAAAACGCCCACGAAATAAATCAAAAAAAATCCTCAAACATTTGGGGATTTTTTTCGTATATAAAAGTAGGAGGAAATGACATGATAAAGGAAATAGCGCAAAGGATGTTAAAGAAAGCAAGCGATTTTGGGGCAAGTGATATTTATATATTACCCGCCAGAACAGGATTTTCGGTTGTTTTCAGAAAGTCAGCACATCGTGAATATGATCAGCTCCTGTCAGATGCTGAAGGTCAAAGTCTCATTTCCCATTTCAAATTTACAGCAGGGATGAATGTAGGTGAGAAGCGCCGGCCACAACTAGGATCTTGCTTGTATGAGCTTGCAGATAGAAAGTGTCGCTTGCGTCTATCCTCAGCGGGTGACTTTGAAAGTCGCGAAAGTTTGGTGATTCGAATTTTGCATGACACGAAACAACCACTCAAGTTTTGGATTGAGGCAGATTTACCTCAGGTAAAAAAGTTAGTAGCTAGACGCGGTCTTTATTTATTTGCGGGGCCAGTTGGTTCTGGGAAAACGACGCTGATGCATCACATTGCCAAAGAAAAGTTTTCTGGTCAGCAAGTCATTACGATTGAAGATCCAGTTGAAATCGTTGCACCAGATCTGCTCCAATTCCAACTGAATGAAGCGATTGGCAACACCTATGATAGCTTGATTAAATTATCCTTGCGCCATATGCCAGATCTTGTGATTGTCGGAGAAATTCGAGATCAGGAAACTGCGCGAGCAGTCATGAGGGCCAGTCTGACGGGCTATACTGTTTTTTCGACGATTCATGCTAAGTCGATTGCGGGTGTTTATGCGCGATTATTGGAGCTTGGCGTAACAAAAGAAGAAATCAATAATTCGTTGTCAGGTGTTGTCTATCAACGGTTGATTGCAGGAAAGGGGGTGCTAGATAGTGCTGAAAAAGCATTCGAAAGGCATGCCAACGACAAGTGGCATGCCAAAATTGAAAAATTGGTTACAGAAGGACATCTCACACCTGATCAGGCGACAGCCGAAAAGGTTAGCGATTAAGCAACAAGTGAAGCTGATGCAGTTGATGAATAACCTCTTTTTGAGTGGTTTTCATTTAGCAGAAATTGTTAATTTTTTGAGCCGCTCGAAGCTAGTGGAGGAGAGATTTGTTGCGACTATGCGAGATGGCTTATCGAATGGTCAAAATCTCTCACAAATCTTAAATGATTTACGTTTTTCAAACTTAGTCGTCACACAAGTTGCTTTAGCAGATTACCATGGTGATACCCAGCAAACACTGACATTAATAATAGATAATTTAACAAAAATTCAGAAGGTTCGAAAAAAATTGGTGGCTGTATCGACCTATCCCATCATCTTGTTAACTTTTCTAATCATCATCGTACTGGGATTAAAAACCTATTTGCTACCCCAAGTTGAAACGGATAGTTTTGCGGGCACTGTGATCAATGCCTTACCTTTGATTTTTATCGGGTTGAGCCTCGTGTTAACATTTTTTGCGTTAGGACTGATTCGATATTTCAAATCAACATCACCATTGGCTAATGTCCAATGGTTAGGTCGTCTTCCCTTGATCCGATGGTACTTAAAGCTTTATCTGACAGCGTTTTATGCGCGAGAGTGGGGAAACTTGGTTAAGCAAGGTTTGGAGATGCGACAAATATTGGAGATGATGACCAGCCAACAGAATCTACTTTTTCGTGAAATTGGTCAAGATATAAGGCGGGCTATGCAAGTGGGGGAAGAATTTCACGACAAGATTAAGCAATACAGCTTTTTCACACCGGAGTTGGCCCTCATCATCGAATATGGTGAAATGAAGGGCAAATTAGGTGATGAATTACTCATCTATTCGGATGAATCCTGGACAAAATTTTTTGAAAAGGTTGAAAGCGCCATGAATGTCATTCAGCCATTGGTTTTTTTGTTTGTCGCTTTGATGATTGTTTTAATCTATGCAGCTATGTTGCTACCTATTTATGCTCAGATGGATCTGGGCATGTAGAAAGGAACCTGAAGAAAGAAGATATGAAGAAAAAAATAGTACGTGCTTTTACTTTAGTAGAAATGCTAGTTGTTCTTCTTGTCATTAGTGTCTTAATTTTATTGTTTATCCCCAATCTATCCAAACAAAAAGAGACTGTTAAGAATACAGGAAACGGCGCTGTTGTAAAGGTAGTTAACTCGCAAGCGGAACTTTATAGATTAGACCATACTGATGATGTTACCTTAGGCAAGCTAGTCAGCAATGGCAATATCACACAAAAACAGGCGGATGCTTATAATGAGTATTATAAGAAGAACACAACAGAATCACGTGAAATTCCAAGCTAGAGCCTTCACTTTACTTGAATCTTTGCTAACATTGTCGGTGACTTGCTTTCTAATTTTGGTGGTATCTGTCGCTTTTCAGAAAACAGTTCACGTTGCACGGGGAGAGTTATTCGTTTTGGAGTTTGAGACAATCTTGAAAGATCAACAAGCACAGGCCATCACGACTGCTAGGTCTAGAAGGTTAGCCTCGGTAAATGGGATAGTTAAGCTTAATGGTACCAAACTTCAGGTGCCGAATGAAACCAAATTCTCGGATTTTGATATCACCTTTAATGCTAACGGTAATATCCAGTCTCTCAAGGAAGCAAAAATCGTGATTACGTTACCTTATGAGAGCGGCGCAAAAATTAGCTATCAGCTTCAGATAGGAAGTGGTCAGTATAAAAAAACACGACATTAAGGCTTACATTCTACTTGAAAGTATCATGGCCATGGCCTTGTTTACGATGCTAGTAAGCGTTGTACTTACCGAAATTTCAGCGAGTCGCGCTCAATTAAGTAAGCAAAATCAAGCCATTGAAGTTTTAAACGTCGGGCTCATGGCATTTGATAGCAAGCAGAGTAACTTAAGTGAAAATGGGGTAGATGTCTCAGTGACTAGGTCAGATAAACAAGTGGTGATTGAGCATTCAGGACAGGAGGTCTTGCGCCTTGAAATTTTACAAGAAACACCTTAGGGCTTTTACTTTACTGGAATGTATGGTGGCACTTTTGTCGATTAGCTTAACATTACTTGTGTTTCAAAGCATGACAGCGCTTATTTCACAAGAATATAAAGCAATTGGTCAATCGGATGAAAAAAATTGACAAAATTTTTCAAATTTGATGAGACGCGAACTTGAGCAAGCACAATTAGATAGGGTATCTAATCATTTTCTTTATGTGCAAACGCCTAAGGGCATCAGACGATTTGGGGTAAAAGCAGGATCTGATGATTTTCGCAAAACAAACGAACAAGGTCAGGGCTATCATCCCATGATTTATGGCGTATTTTCTGCTGAGATGTCATCTGTTGACAAGGTTGTGACGATTCGCATAAGGTTTAAAAAAGGAGGTGAACGGACATTCATCTACGCTTTCCCAGAACTCAAGTAAAAGGTGGTATCATGCTCTATGCTGTTGTGATGACGGCCATTTTTGGGATGATTCTAAGTTTTTACCTAAGCGCTGTGGTTAACAATCAGAAAAATCTGAGACACCAAAAGGAATTTCTGAGTGCCCAACTCATGGCAAGAATGACACGGGATCGGGGTGCCGCTCAAACATCAGGTCAGGTTCGATTTAACATGGGTATTGCTGAGTATGAACAAACTGAAACCATACTTAAAGTGACAGTTCGGCTAGAAAATGAACGAACTTATTATTTTGAATTGCCGAATGTGGTAAAATAGGGGTATGGAAATTACAGAAAAAGCACCAGCCAAGATTAACCTAGGATTAGACGTCATAGGCAAGCGATCTGATGGCTATCATGAACTGGATATGATTATGACTAGTATCGATTTGGCAGATCGGATTACGGTACGAGAGCTTAAAAATGAGCATGTGATTCGTTTACAATCTAACTCAAGTTTTGTACCTCTTAATAAAAAGAATCACGCTTACAAAGCAGCTATGGTCCTAAAGAAAACGTTTGGTATAAAAACCGGTGTTGAGATTTATATTGATAAGAAAACGCCGGTTGCGGCAGGACTCGCTGGTGGTTCTTCGGATGCCGCGGCGACTTTACGTGCCCTCAACCAACTCTGGCAGCTTAATTTAACAACGCCAGAACTCGCAAAATTAGGCGAGCAGATTGGCTCAGACGTCCCTTATTGCGTTTATGGGCAAACGGCGCGCGTGACGGGACGTGGTGAGCATGTTCGACCAATTGAGAATCCTAAAAAATTCTGGGTTGTTTTGGTTAAACCATCATTTGGTGTGTCAACGCCTGAAATTTTCAGACATGTCAAGTTGGATCAGATTCCACATCCCAATATTGATGCCTTAGAACAAGCGGTGGTCACTTCTGATTTTAACGCTTTGCTTGATAATCTTGGCAATTCCTTGGAAGCTGTCACATTAGCCAAGCATCCTTTGATTTCGAAGATTAAGGAACGGTTATTAGCTAGTGGTGCAGATGGTGTGCTGATGAGCGGGAGTGGTCCAACTGTTTTTGCCTTGTGTCAGCAAGAGAAAAAAGCCCAACGCATCTGCAATAGTATCAAGGGATTTTGTGATGAAGTCTATTTGGTCAGAATGCTGTAAGGATGCCAGCTTGATGAGATGTTGATCAGTTGAAAGCAATTGCGTTTGAAATTTGATGTTGCTAAAGAAACGGAAGGTTTAACATGGAAGATTTGGCTTACTACAATGGTAAAATTACGCGACTCTCAGAGATGATGGTGCCCTTTAATGATCGGTCACATTTTTTCGGTGATGGCGTTTATGATGCCAGTGTTGCGAGAAATGGCATTATCTTTAAACTTGAAGACCATCTAGACCGCTTTTTTAATAGCATGGCCTTGATTGATATTCAGCCGGATTTTACAAAGGATGAGTTACGCGAGTTGCTACAAGCCTTATGCCAAAAGTTAGACACTGGTGATCTGTTCGTTTATTTTCAGGTCAGTCGTGGGACAGCCATTAGGAATCATAGCTATGCCCAAACGCTCAAGCCTAACTTATCCGTCTACATGCTACCTTGGACAGGGGATTTTTCTAGTCAAAAAAGGCTTAAATTGATGACCACACCGGATCATCGTTTTGAATTTTGCCATATTAAGACCTTGAATCTCTTGCCCAATGTTTTAGCTAGTCAAGCGGCAACCTCACAAGGATTGGACGAGGTGGTTTATCATCGAGATCAGCGCGTGACAGAGTGCGCCCATAGTAACATCAGTATTTTGATAAATGGTGTTTTCCAAACGGCGCCGCTAGATCACTGGATTCTACCGGGAATTGCAAGAAAGTATCTTTTACTGATGAGTCAAGCGCTTGGTTTTGATGTTTTGGAACACCCATTCACGGTTGAAGAAATGCTAGCAGCGGACGAAGTCATCGTTTCTAGTTCAGGATCGCTCTGTGCTCCAGTCTCAGAAATTGATGGGCGAGCTGTAGGTGGTCGAGATCCGGAAAGATTGCAGCAACTGCAGGATAGAATCTATCAAGACTTTTTCAAAGAAACAGATATCGATTAAAAGGAGATCTGTTTTTTTTTGATTGACATTTTTGTCCAGTATGATATACTTAACTGGTAAAGGAAATGACGAGATATGAAAAAAAATACCCAAGATGTTAGTCAGCAAATTGATGTCTTATTCACGAAAATCATGCAACTGGCTGAAAATAAGCAGGAAGTGTTATTGGGCAAGTGTGAGTCTGATGCGGGCCTGACCAATACACAAGAACATATTTTAATGTTACTCCTGCATGAAAAACTAACCAATGCTAAATTGGCTGAGAGACTCAATATTTCTCCAGCTGCAGTAACTAAGGCCTTGAAAAAATTGCAGCAGTTACAGTTGACGCACTCTGAGAAATCAACCTCGGATGAACGGATCGTCCTTTGGCGCCTGTCTCAAACAGGTTTGCCAATTGCACAAGAACATGCGCATCATCATCAAGCGACGCTTGAAACCTATGCGAGTATTGCTGACGCATTTTCAGAAAACGAGCAGCAAATCATCGCAAGATTTCTGGAAAAATTGGAAAAGGAGTTTTAGTGGATTACATTAAAGTAAAAAATCTAAGCTTCGTTTACGATGCGGAACCCGTCTTGGAAAATGTCGCCTTTCGGATTAGCTCTGGCGAGTTTGTCACTTTGACAGGGGAAAATGGTGCAGCCAAATCAACACTCGTCAAAGCTACCTTAGGCATCATCAAGCCTAAGACAGGTGAGATCACGATAGCCAAGCAAAACATTAAAGGCAAGAAACTGAGAATTTCTTACCTCCCGCAACAGATTGCGAGTTTTAATGCTGGCTTTCCAAGTACAGTCAAAGAATTTGTGACTAGCGGTCGTTTTCCAAGAAACGGATGGTTCAAACGTATCTCGCAGCACGATCTAGAACATGTGGAAAAATCCCTGCGATCTGTTGGCATGTGGGAGCAGCGCGATAAACGGATGGGTGCCCTTTCTGGTGGTCAAAAACAACGTGTCGCTATTGCTAGAATGTTTGCCAGTGATCCGGATCTATTTATCTTAGATGAGCCAACGACTGGGATGGATGACGTTAGTCGTTCGGAATTTTATCGGTTGATGAGTCATGCTGCCCATAAACACGGCAAAGCGGTTTTGATGATCACGCACGATGCAGAGGATGTCAAAGCCTTCTCTGATCGCAATATCCACCTTGCCCGTAAGCAAAATACCCATTGGCGTTGTTTTAGTGTTCATGAAGATATGACTGAACAAAATCAGGATCAAAATCAAGATCAAGATCAAGATCAAGATCAAGATGCCTTGAGACATCAGGAGGTGAGCAGTGTTTAGTCTCTTTCAATATGAATTTATGCAACGGGCCTTCTTTGCGATTGTTGCCATGTCGTTATTTGCACCACTTTTAGGTGTCTTTCTAGTGCTACGCCGACAAAGTTTGATGAGTGATACGCTCAGCCACGTCTCATTAGCAGGTGTCGCTTTTGGCTTATTCATCGGGATCTCGCCAAATGTTTCAACGATAATCGTGGTCATTTTGGCGGCAATCCTCCTTGAGTATCTGCGGACCCTCTACAGAAACTTTCTGGAAGTTGCGACAGCTATTTTAATGAGCTTAGGTCTATCTTTAGCCTTGATTTTTGCGAATACAGGCCGTGGCAAAGGCATCAATCTCGATCAGTATCTCTTTGGCTCGATTGTGACTGTTTCTCAAACCCAAGTCATCTTGTTAGCCATTCTAGCGGTTGTGGTTTTAGTTGTCTTTGTCCTCTTCATGCGGCCTATGTATGTGATGACCTTTGACGAAGATACAGCATTCGTTGATGGCCTGCCCGTCCGACTCATGTCAACTCTCTTTAATGTCGTCACAGGTATCGCCATCGCCTTGATGATCCCAGTCGCAGGCGCCCTCCTAGTCTCAGCTATTATGGTCATGCCAGCATCCATTGCCATGCGGGTCGGTCTGACCTTCAAGCGTGTCCTTGCGCTGTCTGTTATCATCGGTTTCATCGGTATGCTAGCAGGTTTGGTGATTTCCTACGAAAGTGGTGCACCAGCCAGTGCCACCATCACTCTCGTCTTCGTCGGTGTCTTTATCCTGACGTTAGCTATCAGCAAAATCAAAGTAATGCTCAAATAAAAATCGTTACAGCTTAGTCTGTAACGATTTTTTTTCATGATGCGTTCAAATGACTCAGAAGTAGCTGTCACGCGAATTATTTCTTGGGTAAATGGGTGTCTGAGTTCGAGATGTTTCGCGTGTAACATAAGACGTGAGGCTTTGCGCCCTCTGTACACAGCATCGCCTAGAATGGCATGGTCTAGACTGCTGAGGTGGACGCGGATTTGATGCGTGCGCCCGGTTTCAAGCTGACACTGGACCAAGGTTTCAGTTGCCAAACGTTTCAAAACAAGGACATGCGTCACCGCACGTTGGCCACCACGTGAGACCACGACTCGCCGTTTTTTATCATGGCGGTCAGTCCCGATAGGTTGGTCGATTATCATCTTATCTTGTTTGACCTGACCAGCACACAAGGCTTGATAAGTCCGGTGAATTTGGCGCTCTCGCAACATGTGGTCTAAAATAGGTAGAACAAAAGGATTTTTAGCAAATAAGACGGCACCAGAAGTCTCAAAATCTAGCCGGTGAACGACATAGACAGTTTGATTACAAGCAGCTGCGACATGATTTTGCAAGGCAATCTCATTTGCGTCGTTCCCGTGTGTTTTCATATTTTCGGGTTTATTGGCAATGACCAGATGTTCATCTTCATACAAAATTAAAGATCTCCCTAAAATTTGATCGCCAAAGGATAATGATTTAGCGGGAAAGTCTTCAGAATCAAATATCACAGTGATCTGATCGTCACCTTCAACCTGATGAGAAAAGTTAGCGATATCACCATTGATAAGAAGGTGGCGCTTAGTCCTTAGAAAATGGCGTTGCTTTTTAGGCACAAGCCACTCATTTATTAAAAGTGCCTCTACCGACATCTCCTTTAGGTCGGTAGGTAGTTTGATCGTGAATTTCATGTAGCTATTATACCAAAAATAGACGCTACTATTTTAAAATTTCTCTCAATTAGTATAAAAAAATCGAGACACGTTTCATTTTCCTTGGTTTATTGCTTGACTATCGCCTTTCTTTAAGGTCCGCTAACTAAAATATGGTAGAATAGAGCTATGACAGAAAACGAATTGAAGAAATCGAGTTTAAGTCGATCGCAAAAAAATGCTGATCCGGAATTAGATAGAAAAGCAAAAACAAAAAAAAGACAATTGATTCCTGCGCCCATTAAGCGCTTTTGGAAACGTTATAATTTGACCAAAATTACGATTGCTTTGGTCCTTTTCTTGGTGCTATCGATTGCGAGTTATCTCCTTTTTCTCGCCAAAACAGCTGATGTTGAAACGCTCAAGCAATCAATGGAAGCACGGACGGAAATCATTGATAAAAACGGGCAATCTGCAGGTGCTATGTATGGTCAAAAAGGAACAACGGTCAAATTTGATGAGATTTCAGATAATGTCAAAAATGCTGTGATTGCAACAGAAGACAGAACTTTCTATGATAATAATGGTATCAACTTTAAGCGGACGCTTTTAGCTGTCGTGACGCTAGGTAAATTTGGCGGTGGCTCAACCATCACGCAGCAGTTAGCTAAAAATGCTTTCTTAACCCAAAAGCAAACGGTCGATCGTAAGGCTAAGGAATTGTTCCTAGCCCTTGAAATCAATAAAAAATACGATAAAAAAGACATTTTAACCATGTACCTGAATAATTCTTACTTTGGGAATGGGATTTGGGGTATTCAAGATGCCAGCATGAAATACTATGGCAAGTCTGCTAAGGAATTGTCTGTTGAAGAAGCGGCGACCCTTGCGGGGATTCTCAAATGGCCTGAGGTCTATAATCCGCTGTATAAGGAAGGTAAGTTTGCCAAGGATCGCAGGGATACGGTCCTACAAAATATGGTTAACGCAGGGTTTATTAAGCAAGCGGACGCCGAAGCGAACATGCAAATCGGAATTACTAGCAATCTAGCAGATGCCTATGTTGGTAAAGATGACGATTATAATTATCCGAGCTATTTTGATGCGGTGATTCAGGAAGCAATCAATGTCTATGGCTTAACTGAGCACGATATTTTAAATAATGGCTATAAAATCTACACCGGTCTGGATCAAAATATGCAGACAGGGATGCAGACGACTTATGCCAATACCTACCAATTTCCAGTCGCTGCTGATGGTGTTAGTGCCCAGTCTGCATCTGTCGCCATTAATCCTAGCACAGGTGAAGTGGAAGCGCTGATTGGGCGCGTACCAACAGTGGACAATGATAGTTTCCGTGGTTTTAACTTTGCGACACAATCTGGTCGTAGCCCAGGCTCAACGATTAAACCTTTGGTTGTTTATACGCCAGCGGTTGAAGCGGGATGGTCGATCAATAAGACGGTCCACGATGAGCCGATGAATTATGATGGTTGGCAGCCGCTCAATGCTGATCGGCAGTGGCATGGCAATATGCCAATGTATCAGGCACTTGCTAATTCCTATAATATTCCGGCGATCAATACCTTTAAGGCTATAGGTATTAAAACCGGTATAGCAAAAGGTAAACAATTCGGGCTTAACTTGACGGATAAAAATGACACCTTATCGACGGCGCTAGGTGCTGGTGTTGAGACAAACCCTTGGCAGATGGCGCAAGCCTATGCGACTTTTGCCAATGATGGCATTATGAACGAAGCGCATCTGATCAAAAAAATTGTTAGTGCAACGGGTGCGACCATTGCGACTGCGAAAGTTAAATCAACGCGTGTGATTGATAGTCAAACGGCGCAAAAAATGACATCTATGATGTTAGGGACTTATACCAATGGGACAGGGATTTATGCAGCGCCTTATGGGTATACACTGGCAGGAAAAACAGGAACGAATGAGGATATCGACCAATGGGTTATCGGTTACACGCCTGATGTTGTGATGACACTCTGGTTAGGCTATGAAAATCCTGAGAGCGAATTGCACAGATTGGATGGAACATCCGCAGGGACAGCATCGGAAATATTCAGAACGATGGCTAGTACCATCTTGCCTTATACCAATAATACGCAGTTCAAAGAAGAGAATGCCTATAGTTTGGCAGGACTAGACCCTGTTACAACAGCATCAGAGGATCCAGCTACCAATGATGTTGTTGAAGACGCTAAGAGTAAAGCTAAGGATATTACGGAAAAGGCAAAAGCTTTCACAGATAAAGCCGGTAAAAAAGCTAAAGAAGTTGGCGATAACATCTGGGACCGTGTTAAGTCATGGTTTGACTAATTCGCTATATTTTGGTAGAATAATAAACTGGAGATAATTAGATGATTAAAAAAGCAAGCTTAGCTTGTACGGTCTGTGGATCGCGCAACTATTCGATAACTGTCAGCTCAAACGGACGCGATAAACGTCTCGAAGTGAACAAATTCTGCAAAACGTGTGGAAAATATACCCTGCATAAGGAGACTAGATAATGTTTAAATTTATCAATTCAATTGTTGCCGAAATGCGCCTTGTCACATGGCCAACGCGCTCAGAAGCGGTAAAAGACTTTGGTATGGTCATTCAGTACTCAATATTCTTCATGGTATTCATCATGATTTTTGACTGGTTGATCAAAAGCGGTGTCACACAAGCCGTTAAATTATTGGTACCAATGATCAAATAATATGGTATAATATGGGAAAAGGGCGGAAAGCCTTTTTCTTGTACTAAAAAGATACTCAGAATTGTCTATTTACTATTTATAAGGAGAACGAGCATGTCAGACGCATTCGAAGAAAACATTGAACAAGCAGCTGCTGAGGAACAAGTTGTCAACTTTGACCAAGGGTGGTTTGTGATTCAAACCTACTCTGGTTATGAAAACAAAGTGAAGGAAAACTTGCTTGAACGCGCGCAAACTTACAATATGACGGATAACATCTTGCGCATTGAGATTCCGACAGAAACTGTTGATAAAGAAGTCAATGGTAAGCGTAAAGAAGTTGAAGAAAACCTTTTCCCGGGTTATGTCTTAGTTGAGATGAACATGACGGATGAAGCTTGGTTTGTCGTACGTAATACGCCTAACGTAACAGGTTTCGTTGGTTCCCATGGTAACCGGTCAAAACCAACGCCTTTATTTGAAGAAGAAATTCAAGAAATCCTTCAAGGTATGGGCAAAGTCGTTCGTGAAATTACCTTTGATATCCATGTAGGCAAACGTGTCAAAATTATTGACGGTGCTTTCTCTGGATTTGAAGGACCGATCACAGAAGTCAATGGTGACAAAGTGAAAGTAACGGTTGACATGTTTGGGCGTGAAACACCGGTTGAACTTGATCTTCAACAAATTGATGAAATCACTTACTGATTAACGCCTAGAAGATCGACTAAAAACTTCCGAAATTTGGAAGTTTTTTTGAAATATTCTGATAATTATGCTACAATATGACTAACTGAAATGCCAATCATGAGGAGCCGAAAATGACTTTAATCTACCAATCAACGCGTGATAAAACCAATCAAGTAACCGCTAGTCAAGCTATTCTACAAGGGCTTGCGACTGACGGAGGTCTTTACGTGCCAACTGAAGTACCAAATGTTGCTTTGGATTTTGAGACACTTAAGAATGCAAGCTACCAAGAAGTGGCAACACTTGTTCTATCAGCTTTTCTAGATGATTTTACAGCTGAAGAGATTGCTTATTGCGTCGAAAATGCCTACGATAGTAAATTTGATGATGCAGCTATTGCACCACTTGTTAAGCTGGATGGTCAATATAATTTAGAGTTGTTCCATGGTAATACGATTGCCTTCAAGGATATGGCACTTTCTATCTTGCCTTACCTTATGACAACAGCTGCTAAGAAACACGGTGTTGATCGTGAAATTGTCATTTTGACGGCGACCTCTGGTGATACTGGGAAAGCTGCCATGGCAGGTTTTGCTGATGTGCCTGGGACGAAAATCGTTGTTTTCTATCCGAAAGATGGTGTCTCAAAAATTCAGGAACATCAAATGACGACTCAGGTGGGTGAAAACGTTAAGGTCATCGCTATTGATGGTAACTTTGACAATGCCCAAACCAATGTCAAAGCCATGTTTAACAATGAAGCCTTGCGCGATAAAATGCTGGCTAACGGCAAACAATTTTCAAGTGCCAATTCGATGAATATTGGTCGTCTTGTACCACAAATTGCCTACTACGTTTATGCTTATGCGCAACTTGTTAATTCGGGTGCGATTAAAAATGGTGCTGGCATCAATTTCACAGTACCGACAGGTAATTTCGGGAATATCCTAGCGGGTTACTATGCCAAACAAATTGGTTTGCCAGTAGGTAAGCTCATCTGTGCCTCAAATGAAAATAATGTCCTGACTGATTTCTTCCGAACAGGGACTTATGATAAAAATCGAGACTTCTTTGTGACGAGTTCACCCTCAATGGATATCTTGGTTTCGTCTAATCTGGAACGGTTGATTTTCCATTTAACAGGGGATAGCGATGCCGCAACATCAGAATTGATGACGAGTCTCAATACAACAGGCACCTATAAAATCACGGATGAGATGTTGGCAGAACTTAACGGCTTTTATGCAGATTTTGCGGATGAAGCTGAAATCTCTGCTCAGATCGCAGCGACTTTTGAAGGTGATCACTATGTTGAAGATCCACATACAGCGGTTGCGAGTGCGGTATACAAAAAATACCTTGCTGAAACGCAAGATACAACACCAACTGTTATTGTCTCGACAGCTAGTCCTTATAAGTTTCCAAAAGTTGTTGTCGAAAGTCTAACGACATTGACCGGGCAAGAAGATGACTTTGATTTGGTTAAAAAGCTAGAGGAGATTTCAGGCACACCGCTACCGAAAGCTGTTTCGGATCTCTTTGGTGCACCGGTTTTACACGATACGGTCATTCCAGCAACTGACATGCGAGCAGCAGTTGAAGCGTATTTAGTACTTGGTTAATAAAATGTCTATTATTATATAGAAGAAAGACCCCAGATGACGATCTAGGGTCTTTCTTCTATATAATAGATGTTTATTTTTGTTTCAACAAATCGCGGATTTCTTTCAATGTTTCGACTTCTTCGTTGATAGCAGCAACTTCTTCGGCTTCTTCTGTCTTGTTAGCGGCAAACAATTTGTTAACTGTTTTAATGATAACGAAGATCACAAATGCTGTAATCAAGAAGTTCAAGACATCATTTAAGAACTTACCATAGGCGAATGTTGCATTGCCTAATTTGAAGCTGAGCTGTGCAAGTGCACCGTCTTGGACGAAAATTCCGATGAGCGGGTTGATGAGATTATCCACTAATGATTTGACAATAGCGGTGAAAGCACCCCCAATAATGACACCGACAGCTAGGTCAAGGACATTGCCTCGCAGAATAAATGCTTTAAATTCTTTTAACACGACGTTTCCTCCTAAAATAATATAGTCTAATTATATCATAACCACTGTAGGAAAGGGATGTGTGAAGCCTTCGAGAAAAAAATAGATGAAAAGCTTGCAAATGGTCAAGCTTTCTGTTATCATGGATAAGTACTGCGTAAAGCGTAGTATGTAGCTGTGAAGCGAGAGGTTGTGATACACCCGGAGGCGTTGCCACGCATCCTGTATTAGTTTTCTCGTGGAGCTAGCCTATTCTAAGAAATAGACGAGAGGAGAAAAAATGGCAAACAAAAAAATCCGCATTCGTTTGAAAGCGTACGAACATGGTATTCTTGATCAAGCGGCTGAAAAAATCGTAGAAACTGCGAAACGTACTGACGCATCTGTAGCAGGTCCAATCCCGCTTCCAACAGACCGTTCAGTTTACACAATCATCCGTGCGACTCATAAATACAAAGACTCACGCGAACAATTCGAAATGCGTACACACAAACGTTTGATCGACATCATTAACCCAACACAAAAAACTGTTGACGGCTTGATGAAACTCGACTTACCAAGTGGTGTCAACATCGAAATTAAATTATAAGGAAAGGAACTCTAATGACAAAAGGAATCTTAGGGAAAAAAGTGGGAATGACCCAAATTTTCACCGAAACTGGCGAATTAATCCCAGTAACTGTCATTGAAGCTGCAGCTAATGTTGTACTTCAAGTCAAAACAGTCGCAACTGATGGCTACGAAGCTGTTCAAGTTGGTTTTGATGACAAACGTGAAGTTTTGAGTAACAAACCTGCCAAAGGCCATGTTGCAAAAGCAAACACTGCTCCTAAGCGCTTCATTCGTGAATTCAAGAACATTGAAGGCTTGGAAGTGGGCGCTGAATTGACAGTAGAACAATTTGAAGCTGGAGATGTTGTTGACGTCACTGGTACGACTAAAGGTAAAGGTTTCCAAGGGGTTATTAAACGCCACGGACAATCACGCGGGCCAATGGCTCACGGTTCACGTTACCACCGTCGTCCAGGGTCAATGGGTCCTGTTGCACCTAACCGTGTATTCAAAAATAAACACCTTGCAGGTCGCATGGGTGGCAACCGCGTAACAGTTCAAAACCTCGTTATCGTACAAGTTGTCCCTGAAAAAAATGTTATCCTCGTTAAAGGTAATGTCCCAGGTGCTAAGAAATCACTTATCACAGTAAAATCAGCTATTAAAGCTAAATAATAAGGAAAGGAGATAAGTTAAAAATGACTAACGTATCATTATTTAAACAAGACGGATCGCAAGCTGGCGATATCACATTGAACGATGCAGTCTTTGGTATTGAACCAAACGAATCTGTAGTCTTCGACGTAATCCTAAGCCAACGTGCTAGCCTTCGTCAAGGTACTCACGCAGTTAAAAACCGTTCAGCAGTACGCGGTGGTGGTAAAAAACCATGGCGTCAAAAAGGAACTGGTCGTGCACGTCAAGGTTCTATCCGCTCACCACAATGGCGTGGTGGTGGCGTAGTCTTCGGACCAACACCACGTTCTTACGGTTACAAATTGCCACAAAAAGTTCGTCAACTTGCACTTAAATCAGTTTACTCTGAAAAAGTTGCAGAAAACAAACTTGTGGCAGTTGATGCGCTGAACTTCGACGCACCAAAAACTGCAGAATTTGTAAAAGTTCTTGAAGCACTTGCCATTGAACGTAAAGTTCTTGTCATCTTCGAAAACGAAGGAAATAAATTCGCTGAATTGTCTGCACGTAACATTCCAAATGTTCAAGTCACAACTGCTAACTCAGCATCTGTTCTTGATATCGTAAACAACGATAAAATTTTGGTGACACAAGCAGCTCTATCTCAAATTGAGGAGGTTCTTGCATAATGTCATTGTACGACGTAATCAAAAAACCAATCATCACTGAAAGCTCTATGCTTGCAATGGATGAAAAGAAATATACCTTTGAAGTTGACGGGCGTGCCCACAAACTTCTTATCAAACAAGCTGTTGAAGCTGCGTTTGAAGGGGTTAAAGTTGCTTCTGTTAACACTGTCAATGTGAAACCTAAAGCTAAACGCGTAGGTAAATACACAGGTTACACAAACAAAGTGAAGAAAGCTATCGTGACCCTGACGGCTGATTCTAAAAACATTGAAATTTTCGGGGAATAAGAAAGGAGTAATCAGTGGGTATTAAAGTATACAAACCGACGACCAACGGTCGCCGTAACATGACAAGCCTTGACTTTGCTGAAATTACGACTAACAAACCTGAGAAATCATTGTTGGTATCACTTAAAAGTAAAGCAGGCCGTAACAACAACGGACGCATCACTGTACGTCACCAAGGTGGCGGACACAAACGTCATTACCGTGTGATCGACTTTAAACGTAATCACGATGACGTCGTTGCTAAAGTTGCGACTATCGAATACGATCCAAACCGTTCAGCAAACATCGCTTTGGTTGTTTATGCTGATGGTATTAAAACATACATCCTTGCACCTAAAGGTCTTGTTGTTGGTCAAACAATCGTTTCTGGCCCAACAGCCGACATCAAAACTGGTAACGCTTTGCCACTTGCAAACATTCCAGTAGGTACATTGATTCACAACATCGAATTGAAACCTGGTAAAGGTGGACAATTGGTACGTTCAGCTGGTGCATCTGCACAAGTACTTGGTCAAGAAGGTAAATACACACTTGTGCGTTTACAATCTGGTGAAGTTCGCATGATTCTTTCAACTGCACGTGCAACAATCGGTGTTGTCGGTAATGGTGAGCACAGTCTTGTCAATATCGGTAAAGCTGGTCGTAACCGTTGGAAGGGTATCCGTCCGACAGTCCGCGGTTCAGTAATGAACCCGAACGATCACCCACACGGTGGTGGTGAAGGTAAACAACCAGTTGGTCGTAAATCTCCATCTACACCATGGGGCAAACCAGCGCTTGGTCTTAAAACACGTAATAAGAAAGCTAGATCTAGCAAACTTATCGTTCGTCGTAAAAACCAAAAATAATCTATCCGCCAGCTCCGGCTTTGCACCGGCAGTGGTTCTAATACAAGTCGTTCAAATATTTAGTTTGAATCACTAAAAATTAAAGGAGAAACCATAACACATGGGACGCAGTCTTAAAAAAGGCCCTTTCGTCGATGATCATTTGATGAAAAAGGTTGTTGCTCAAGAAGGCAACGAAAAGAAAACAGTTATTAAAACTTGGTCACGTCGTTCTACGATCTTCCCTAACTTCATCGGTTACACGATTGCAGTTTATGATGGTCGCAAACACGTGCCAGTATATATCCAAGAAGACATGGTAGGACACAAATTGGGCGAATTCGCACCAACACGTACTTACCGTGGCCACGCAGCAGACGATAAAAAGACACGTCGTTAATTTATAGAGGAGGAAAAAAATGGCAGAAATTACTTCAGCTAAAGCAACTGCTCGTACAGTCCGCGTTTCACCTCGTAAATCACGTCTTGTAATCGACTTGATTCGTGGAAAAAACGTTGCAGATGCTATCGCAACACTTAAATTCACACCGACTAAAGCAGCAAATGAGATTGAGAATGTTTTGAACTCTGCAATCGCAAACGCTGAAAACAACTTTGGTCTTGAAAAAGCAAACCTTTTCGTTTCTGAAGCCTACATCAATGAAGGTCCAACAATGAAACGTTTCCGTCCACGGGCTAAAGGTTCAGCTTCACCAATTAACAAACGCACAAGCCACATCACTGTGGTTGTGACAGAAAAATAAGGAGGTAAAATCGTGGGTCAAAAAGTACATCCTATTGGAATGCGTGTCGGAATCATTCGTGACTGGGACGCAAAATGGTATGCTGAAAAAGAATACGCAAGTTACCTCCATGAGGACCTTGCAATCCGTAAACTTGTTCAAACTAAACTTGCGGATGCTTCAGTTTCAACTATCGAAACTGAACGTGCTGTTAACAAAGTCATCGTGACTTTGCACACAGCAAAACCAGGTATGGTGATCGGTAAATCAGGCGCTAGCGTTGATGCACTTCGTGCAGAATTAAACGCTTTGACTGGTAAACAAGTTCACATCAACATCGTTGAAATCAAAAAACCTGACCTTGATGCTCACCTTGTAGGTGAAGGTATCGCGCGTCAACTTGAACAACGTGTGGCTTTCCGTCGTGCTCAAAAACAAGCAATCCAACGTACAATGCGTGCTGGTGCCAAAGGTATCAAAACACAAGTATCTGGTCGTTTGAATGGTGCAGACATCGCCCGTGCTGAAGGTTATTCAGAAGGAACTGTGCCATTGCACACACTCCGTGCTGATATCGACTACGCATGGGAAGAAGCAGATACAACTTATGGTAAACTTGGCGTTAAAGTTTGGATTTACCGTGGTGAAATCTTGCCAACTAAAAAATCAGTGAAAGGAGACAAATAATGTTAGTACCTAAACGTGTGAAACACCGCCGCGAATTCCGTGGTAAAATGCGTGGGGAAGCTAAAGGCGGCAAAGAAGTCGCATTTGGTGAATTTGGTCTCCAAGCAACAACTTCTCACTGGATCACAAACCGTCAAATCGAGGCAGCTCGTATTGCCATGACACGTTACATGAAACGTGGTGGTAAAGTTTGGATCAAAATCTTCCCTCATAAATCATATACTGCAAAAGCTATCGGGGTCCGTATGGGTTCTGGTAAAGGGGCACCTGAAGGTTGGGTTTCTCCAGTTAAACGCGGTAAAGTAATGTTCGAAATCGCTGGCGTTTCAGAAGAAGTCGCTCGCGAAGCATTACGTCTTGCATCACACAAACTTCCTGTTAAAACTAAGTTTGTAAAACGTGCTGAGGAGGAAACAAATGAAGCTTAATGAAGTAAAATCACTTTTGACAGAACTTCGTGGTCTTTCAGCTGAAGAACTCGCAACACGCGAACAAGATTTGAAAAAAGAATTGTTCGACTTGCGTTTCCAAGCAGCTGCTGGTCAGCTTGAAAACACTGTCCGCCTCAACGAAGTTAAGAAAACAATTGCTCGCGTGAAAACTGTTCAACGCGAAGCGAAATAATAGATAGGGAGAAACCTTTAAAATGGAACGTAATCAACGTAAAGTTTATCAAGGCCGCGTGGTTTCTGACAAAATGGACAAAACCATTACTGTTGTCATCGAAACAAAACGTAACCACCCTGTCTATGGTAAACGTATTAACTACTCTAAAAAATTGAAAGCTCACGACGAAAACAACTCAGCTAAAACTGGTGATATCGTTCGCGTGATGGAAACTCGTCCTTTGTCTAAAGACAAACGTTTCCGTCTTGTTGAAATCGTTGAAGAAGCAGTCATCATCTAACATTCTAAAAGGAGGAATTTGCTGTGATTCAATCAGAATCTCGTTTGAAAGTTGCTGATAACAGCGGTGCCAAAGAAATTCTTGCTATCAAAGTCCTAGGTGGCTCTGGTCGTAAATTTGCTGGTATCGGTGATGTTATTGTTGCATCTGTAAAATCTGCAGCTCCTGGCGGAGTTGTTAAAAAAGGTGAAGTTGTCAAAGCGGTTATCGTGCGTACTAAATCAGGCGCACGCCGTACAGACGGTTCATACATCAAGTTCGACGAAAACGCTGCTGTTATCATCAAAGATGACAAAACGCCTCGTGGAACACGTATCTTTGGCCCAGTTGCTCGCGAATTGCGTGAAGGTAACTTCATGAAAATCGTGTCATTGGCACCAGAAGTACTTTAAGCTTTAAACTTAGGTTTAAAACTTAAGCCAACAAAACACAAACACAGTCCCCTTATACATTAAGGGTGTCGCAAGATGCGACGTAAGAAAATTAGGAGAAAATTCAAATGTTTGTAAAAACAGGTGATACTGTCAAAGTCATCGCAGGCAAAAGCCGCGGTTTGACTGGTAAAGTCATTAAAGCTTTGCCAAAAGCTAACAAAGTCGTTGTTGAAGGTGCTAACATGATCAAAAAACACCAAAAACCAAACAACGAAAATCCAAACGGTGCGATTCTTGAACTAGAAGCGCCTATCCATGTGTCAAACGTACAAGTACTTGACAAAAATGGTGTAGCTGGCCGTGTTGGTTATAAAGTTGAAGGCGACAAAAAAGTGCGTTACAACAAAAAATCTGGCGAAATCCTAGATTAATAGACACGGAAAGGAGAATATAATGACTAATCGTTTGAAAGAAAAATACACTAACGAAGTAATCCCAGCGTTGACTGAAAAATTCAACTACACATCTGTTATGGCTGTGCCAAAAGTTGACAAAATCGTCCTCAACATGGGTGTTGGTGATGCAGTAAACAACTCAAAAAACCTTGATAAAGCAGTTGCTGAATTGGCTTTAATCTCTGGTCAAAAACCATTGATCACTAAAGCTAAGAAATCAATTGCTGGTTTCCGTTTGCGTGAAGGCGTTGCGATCGGAGCGAAAGTAACACTCCGTGGCGAACGTATGTACGAATTTCTTGATAAATTGGTATCTGTCTCTCTTCCACGTGTCCGTGACTTCCATGGTGTCTCAAACAAAGCGTTTGACGGCCGCGGTAACTACACGCTAGGTGTGAAAGAACAGCTCATCTTCCCAGAAATTACGTATGATAACGTAGATAAAGTCCGTGGTTTGGATGTTGTTATTGTAACAACAGCTAACACTGACGAAGAATCACGTGAATTGCTTGCTAAACTTGGCATGCCTTTCGCTAAATAATATAGGAGGTAAATATCTTGGCTAAAAAATCAATGATTGCAAAGAACAAACGTCCAGCGAAGTTCACAACGCAAGCGTACACACGTTGCGAAAAATGTGGTCGTCCACATTCAGTATACCGTAAATTCCAACTTTGCCGTATTTGCTTCCGTGAATTGGCATATAAAGGGCAAATCCCAGGCGTTAAAAAAGCATCTTGGTAATTTTTGACGCTGTCTGCTTCGTTGGTGTTCAGCTCACAACCGCAAGGTTGCGTCGTTTCCACCGCCTCGCAGACAACGCCAAAAACTTTACTTGGCATTTGCTTGTAAAGGCCTTGCTTTTTGAATGATGGGCTTAGGTTTCCTAAGTTGCTGAATTATGGTATTTATAAATCTGCTAGTTTTGTTGCTAGTGGAGTCGTTAATGAACAAGTGATGTTCGCATCAAACTATTCATAATAGGAGAAAAATTAAAATGGTAATGACAGATCCAATCGCAGATTTCCTCACTCGTATTCGTAACGCTAACATGCGTAAATTCGAAGTCGTTGAAGCACCTGCATCAAAAATCAAACGCGATATCGCAAACATCCTCAAAACTGAAGGTTACGTTAAAGACGTAGAATTCATTGAAGATGACAAACAAGGTATCATCCGTGTTTTCCTTAAATACGGTAAAGATGGCGAAAAAGTTATCACTAACTTGAAACGTATCTCTAAACCTGGTTTGCGTGTTTACGTGAAATCTGGTGAAGTACCTAAAGTCCTTAACGGTCTTGGTACTGCTGTGATTTCTACTTCTGAAGGTGTTGTGACTGATAAAACAGCTCGCGCTAAAAACATCGGCGGCGAAGTTCTCGCTTACGTTTGGTAAGAATTGTTTTTCAATTCTATCTGCAACTGGAAACTCGCTAGATTCTCTAGCGAAACCCGTGAAAACTGTTAAGCAATGGTGTGAGCCATTGCTTAACTGACAATTTAACAGGAGACAAACATGTCACGTATTGGTAATAAAATTATTACTATCCCTGCTGGCGTTGAGGTTAAACTTGACGACAATACAGCGACAGTAAAAGGACCGAAAGGCGAGTTAACTCGTACTTTCTCTAAAAACATCGAGATTAAAATCGAAGGTACTGAAATTACTTTGCATCGTCCAAACGATTCAAAAGAAATGAAAACAATCCACGGCACAACTCGTGCTAACCTTAACAACATGGTGATTGGTGTATCTGAAGGGTTCAAAAAAGAGCTTGAAATGCGCGGGGTTGGTTACCGTGCACAACTTGCTGGCAATAAATTAACATTGTCAGTAGGTAAATCTCATCCAGATGAAGTTGTAGCACCTGACGGTATCACTTTTGAAGTGCCATCAAACACACAAATTAATGTGTCTGGTTCTAACAAAGAAGTGGTCGGTGAAGTTGCTGCCTACATCCGTGGCTTACGCCCACCAGAGCCTTATAAAGGCAAAGGTATTCGTTACGTTGGTGAATTTGTAAGACGTAAAGAAGGTAAAACAGGTAAATAAGCTATTTTCAATTTTTGTAGTTTTTGGCCTCTGGTTAATCTTGCGTTCAGCGGATGAGCTCGGAGTTATTGACTACATGTTGATATTGCTTACTGTTTTGAGTAAAACAACCAACAATAACCTTTTGGAGAGAATTTGGCTGCGCAAAGCGGCTTAATAGCTACTAAGAGGGACTAGAAAAAATAAGAGGTAAATATTGTGATTTCTAAACCAGATAAAAATAAAACGCGTCAAAAACGCCATCGTCGCGTACGCGGTAAAATCTCTGGTACTGCAGAGCGCCCACGTTTGAATGTTTTTCGTTCTAACACAAACATCTATGCACAAGTAATTGATGACATAGCAGGTGTAACGCTCGCAAGTGCCTCATCGTTGAAAGAAAACGGTACTAAAACTGAACAAGCTAAAGCAGTTGGTACTGCAGTAGCTAAAGCAGCAGTAGCTGCTGGCGTTTCAGAAGTAATCTTCGACCGTGGTGGATACCTTTACCATGGACGTGTGCAAGCACTCGCTGAGGCTGCACGTGAAAATGGACTTAAATTCTAAGGAAAGGGGTAGACACTAAAATGGCTAGAAACGAAGAAGTAAAAGAATTCGAAGAACGCGTTGTTGGTATCAACCGTGTTACTAAAGTTGTTAAAGGCGGACGTCGTCTGCGTTTTGCAGCGCTTGTTGTAGTTGGTGACCGTAACGGTCGCGTTGGATTTGGGACTGGTAAAGCACAAGAAGTACCAGAAGCTATCCGTAAAGCTATTGAATCAGCTAAGAAAAACATGATCACAGTACCAATGGTTGGTACAACTGTACCGCATCAAGTACTTGGTGAATTTGGCGGCGGTAAGATCTTGATCAAACCTGCTGTCGAAGGGGCTGGAGTCGCAGCCGGTGGTGCTGTACGTGCCGTCCTCGAACTTGCTGGTGTTGCAGATGTAACATCAAAATCACTTGGTTCAAACACACCAATCAACGTTGTTCGCGCAACAGTTGATGGTTTGAAACAACTTAAACGTGCTGAAGATGTTGCCGCATTGCGTGGCGTATCTGTAGCAGACTTAGCGTAAGGAGGATATCATGGCTCAAATTAAAATTACTTTGACTAAGTCTCCAATTGGCCGCTTGCCTGCACAACGCGCAACAGTTAAAGCGCTTGGCCTTGGCAAATTGTCAAGCTCAGTCATCAAAGAAGAATCACCTGCTATCAACGGTATGGTCACTAAGATCGCACACTTGGTAACAGTTGAAAAAGTTTAATAGGCTAACTATTAATCAAAAATAAAAGCGAGCCTGACACTTCCGCGATTTCCCGCGAAAGTGTCTTGGCGTTTAGTAAAGGTTATCTCTATAGGGGTAACTATAATAGGAGAAATTTATAATGAAATTAAATGAACTCAAAGCTGCTGAAGGTAGCCGTAAAGTCCGTAATCGTGTTGGTCGTGGTACTTCGTCTGGTAATGGTAAAACATCTGGTCGTGGTCAAAAAGGTCAAAAATCTCGTTCAGGCGGCGGTGTCCGTCTTGGTTTCGAGGGTGGTCAAACACCTTTGTTCCGTCGTATGCCTAAACGTGGTTTCTTGAACGTTAACCGTAAAGATTACGCAATCGTTAACCTTGATACATTAAACCGTCTTGAAGATGGCGCAACTGTTTCTGCTGAAACATTAGTTGCTGCTAAAATCATCAAAGATGTTAAATCTGGTGTTAAAGTACTAGGTAACGGCGAACTCACAGTTAAAAACCTTAAAGTTGAGGTAGCAAAAATTTCTGCTTCTGCAAAATCTGCTATTGAAGCTAACGGTGGTTCAGTTGTAACTCCTGAAGCCTAAAAACACTCATCAGTCTGACGGGAATTCCCATCAGACTTTTGGTGATTTTAGTCAGTCGTTTGAATTTCAGATTTAATTATAGTACAATTAGAGAAATAAAACTTTTTTCAAATACTATGAGATTAAGCTGATTTAAATCAGAATAAAGGGGTTCTATGTTTTTTAAACTCTTGTTTCAAGCGTTCAAAGTTAAGGAGATTCGAGCACGAATCTTATTTACGCTTGGCATTCTATTCGTTTTCCGTTTAGGTGCGCATATCACTGTGCCTGGGATTAACGTTAATAACTTAAATGCCTTGAGTGACCTGCCATTTTTGTCAATGATGAACATGGTGTCAGGGAATGCGATGCAAAGCTTTTCGGTTTTTGCCATGGGTGTGTCGCCGTATATCACGGCTTCCATCATTGTCCAATTATTGCAAATGGATATCCTACCTAAGTTTGTCGAATGGGGCAAACAAGGTGAGATTGGTCGCCGGAAACTCAATCAAGCCACACGTTACATTTCGCTGGTTCTAGCTATGCTACAATCCGTTGGGATAACTGCAGGTTTTCAGGCAATGAGTGCTCAAAATATCGTGACGAATCCGACATGGCAAACCTATCTGTTTATCGGTGCTATCTTAACCACAGGATCTATGATTGTTGTCTGGTTGGGTGAGCAAATCACCGATCGTGGGTTTGGTCAAGGTGTGTCAGTCATTATCTTTGCGGGGATTATCTCATCAATACCCGGTGCCATTAGCCAGGTTTATCAAGATAAATTTGTTAATGTCCGCTCGGGAGAAATATTCAACTCTAGCATATTTGTCGTGATTCTACTTGTTGCTATGGCAGCTATCGTATTTATCACAACCTTTGTTCAACAAGCTGAGCGTAAAATTCCAGTCCAATATACGAAACTCGTGCAAGGTGCACCGACAAGTTCATACTTGCCATTGCGGGTCAATCCTGCTGGGGTTATTCCGGTTATTTTTGCCAGTTCAATTTCTACGGCACCACAAACGATTTTACAGCTCTTGCAACATTCTAATAAGAATATAGCTTGGGTTGAAAATATCAAAAATGCCTTAGATTATAACACTTGGACAGGGATGCTATTTTACGCCTTGTTGATAGCACTCTTTACGTTCTTCTATGCTTTTGTTCAGGTAAATCCTGAAAAAATGGCAGAGAATTTACAAAAACAAGGATCGTATATTCCTTCTGTTCGTCCTGGTAAGGGGACAGAAAAATATATCTCACGTTTGTTGATTCGTTTGTCAACGGTTGGTGCACTCTTCCTCGGATTAATCTCGATTATTCCGATTGTTGCGACTAACTTGTTTGATCTGCCTAAAATGGTAGCCCTTGGTGGTACGAGCCTTTTGATCTTGATTTCTACAGCGATTCAAGGTGCGAAACAATTGGAAGGTTACATGTTTAAACGCCAATATAAAGGCTTTATGGACGATCCAATCAAATGATAAAAGACTGGTCGAAAGACCGGTTTTTTTGATACTCAAAAAGAATGCCTGCTTGATGTTGTCAAAAGGACTTGAAAACGCTAAAATAGAAGGGTAGAGAAAAATAGACAATTGGAGAACAAATGAATTTATTAATCATGGGCCTACCAGGTGCTGGTAAAGGGACACAAGCTGAAACAATCGTTGAAACATATGGTGTACAACACATCTCAACTGGAGATATGTTTCGTGCTGCAATGAAAAATGAAACTGAAATGGGTAAATTGGCCAAATCTTACATCGATAAAGGTGAATTGGTACCAGATGATGTTACAAACGGTATCGTGAAAGAACGTTTGGCACAAGATGACATCCAAGCATCAGGCTTCTTGCTGGATGGCTTTCCACGGACGATTGAACAAGCAGAAGCACTTGATGCCATGCTTATGGATCTGGGTATTAAACTTGATGCAGTTGTGAATATTGACGTAGATCCTTCTATCTTGGTTGAGCGTTTGTCAGGCCGTTTCATCTGTCGCACATGTGGTGCAACTTATCATAAAGTTTTCAACCCCACTAAAATCGAAGGCACTTGTGACAAATGTGGTGGCCATGATTTCTACCAACGCGAGGATGACAAACCTGAAACAGTTAAAAACCGATTGGATATTAACATCAAGCAAGGTGCGCCAATCCTTGAGCATTATGGCAAACTTGGCCTAGTTAAAGATGTTGACGGTCAACAAGATATTGACAAAGTTTCAGAAGCAATCAAAGCAATTTTAGGCTAAACAAACGTGATATCAGAAGTAAAAATAAATTCGCATCATTAACTTGTAAAAGTCGGACTAGTATGGTATAATATCCTAGTCCGACTTTTAGATATTTATCAAAAATGGACAAATTTAAAGAGGAGGTAAGTTGACGTGGCAAAAGATGACGTAATCGAAATTGAAGGCAAAGTGATTGACACGATGCCTAACGCGATGTTCACCGTTGAACTTGAAAATGGACACAAAATTTTGGCGACTATTTCAGGCAAAATGCGAAAGAATTATATCCGCATCTTAACTGGTGACCGTGTTACTGTTGAGATGTCGCCGTATGATTTGACCCGTGGACGTATTACATACCGCTTTAAGTAGTCCAAACATTTTTATAGGAGGTATATACAATGAAAGTAAGACCATCGGTTAAACCAATGTGCGAATACTGTAAAGTAATTCGTCGTAACGGTCGTGTTATGGTAATTTGCCCTGTCAATCCAAAACACAAACAACGTCAGGGATAGAAAGGAAACATAAAGAATGGCTCGTATTGCTGGAGTTGATATTCCAAACGATAAACAAGTAGTAATTTCACTTACTTACGTTTACGGAATCGGTCTCAAAACGTCACAAAAAGTTCTTGCCGCCGCAGGCGTTGCAGAAAATATTCGCGTGAAAGATCTTACAACTGACCAAGAAGATGCTATCCGTCGTGAAGTTGATGGACTTAAAGTTGAAGGCGACCTACGTCGTGAAGTCAACCTTAACATCAAACGCCTCATGGAAATCGGTAGCTATCGTGGCATGCGTCATCGTCGCGGATTGCCTACTCGTGGTCAAAACACGAAGAACAACGCACGTACACGCAAAGGTCCTGCTAAATCTATCGCAGGCAAGAAAAAATAAGAAAGGAGATAAACATTGGCTAAACCTACTCGTAAACGTCGTGTGAAGAAAAATATCGAATCTGGTGTTGTCCACATTCATGCAACTTTCAATAACACAATCGTGATGATTACAGACGTTCATGGTAACGCGCTTGCTTGGTCATCTGCTGGTGCTCTTGGCTTCAAAGGATCTAAAAAATCGACTCCTTTCGCTGCTCAAATGGCATCTGAAGCTGCTGCTAAGTCTGCTCAAGAACATGGTTTGAAAACTGTAGCCGTTACTGTTAAAGGTCCTGGACCAGGTCGTGAATCGGCTATCCGCGCTCTTGCAGCTGCTGGTCTTAACGTAACAGCAATCAGCGATGTGACGCCTGTACCCCACAATGGTGCACGTCCTCCAAAACGTCGTCGTGTATAATTTCTAGAGTGCTTGTTGCTACTCTAACATTTTGCACTGAAAGGATATACACATGATTGAGTTTGAAAAACCAAAAATTACAAAATTTGATGAAGCTAATACCTATGGCAAGTTTGTCGTAGAACCGTTAGAACGTGGTTATGGGACAACCCTTGGCAACTCATTGCGTCGTATTCTTCTATCGTCACTTCCTGGTGCTGCTGTCACAAGCATCCAAATTGATGGTGTTCTCCATGAGTTCACAACGATTCCAGGCGTGCATGAAGATGTGATTCAAGTGATTCTTGCGATTAAAGGGCTTGCGATCAAATCATATGTTGAAACGGAAAAAATCATTGAACTTGACGTCACAGGTCCTGCAGTTGTTACAGCTGGAGATATCTTGACAGATAGCGATATTGAGATTGTCAACAAAGATCATTATCTCTTCACACTTGCGGAAGGTCACTCTGTGAACGCTCGTATGACTGTGAAATCTGGTCGTGGTTATGTCTTGGCTGAAGATAATAAACAATCTGATGCACCTATCGGGACAATCGCTGTGGATTCATCATACACACCTGTCAACAAAGTAAATTACCAAGTTGAACCAGCTCGTGTGGGTGAAAAAGATAACTTTGACAAATTGTCACTTGAAATCTTCACTAACGGCACAATCTCAGCAGAAGATGCTTTGTCATTATCTGCAAAAATCTTGACTGACCATTTGAGTCTCTTTGTTAACTTATCTGAAGTAGCGCAAGCTGCTGACACATTGGTTGATAAAAACGAGGTCAAACCTGAGCGTGCTTTGGATAAAGTCATCGAGGAACTTGATCTTTCTGTTCGTTCTTACAACTGTTTGAAACGTGCTGGTATTAATACCGTCGCTGACCTTGCTGATATGAGTGAACCAGAAATGCTCAAAGTGAAAAACTTGGGTCGTAAATCTTTAGTGGAAGTTAAAGATAAACTTGATAGCCTAGGCTTGTCACTTAAAAAAGACTAAATTAAAATCTAAATAGGAGGAATCATGGGTTACCGTAAACTTGGACGTAAATCTGATCAACGTAAAGCAATGCTTCGCGATTTGACGACTGACTTGATCATTAACGAATACATCGTAACAACTGAAGCTCGCGCTAAAGAAGTTCGTAAAACTGTTGAAAAAATGATTACACTCGGAAAACGTGGCGATCTTCACGCACGCCGTCAAGCTGCTGCTTACGTACGTAACGAAATCGCTGAAAAAGATTTCAACGAAGAAACTGAAACTTTCCCAACTGTACTTCAAAAATTGTTTGGCGATATCGCTACACGTTATGAAGGCCGTAATGGTGGATACACACGTATTCTTAAAACTGAACCACGTCGTGGCGATGCTGCGCCGATGGCAATTATTGAACTCGTTTAATCATTGGAGTCAGTTGAACTCAACAATTAAATAAAGCAGTAAGGGGCACCTGTCATTCGATTTTTATGGTGTTTTCGAAAGTATTTTGAAAATGACATAAATTCGGTTTGCCAGTGTGACCCGATAGTCTTCATCAATCTTTTGTGGAGTGTTATGATGGTGGTGCTTGCACTTAGTCTAGCTCTTACTGTCTAGTCTTAAAAACTAGGCCGCTTATCCTTTGAGATAAGTGGTTTTTATTTTGCCATAAATTATTTCAAAGGCGTGATTAAGCTTTCTGTGTTAGAATAGACATACAAAACTAAAAATGATGTCAAACGTCTGACGTGGCCTAGTCGTCAAGTCAATGGTACAGTAAACGTAGCAAATACAACTCAAAAATAAAGAATAGGAGTTGCTATCTCTTAAAACAGAAAGTAATTAGATGAAGGAGCAAGGATTGGATATTGCACGTGAGCTCTTACGTGAGCGCTATTTTACAAATTTAAAACAATCAGACGACTTATTTGTCGGAATTGAATTAGAGTTACCCATCGTTCATTTGACAGGTCAAGCAGTTGAGTTTTCGGTTGTATTTGACTTATTTGATCAATTAGTAGAACAACTTCCACTGTCAATTGAGAAAGCTGATGACAACGGTCAAGCTATTCAACTTGTTTCTGATGAAACTGATGACCGAATTTTGTTCGAGGTAGGTTATAATACGTTAGAATTTGCATTTGGTAAAGCAGAGACAATAGGTGAAGTGGAAAAACGCTTTTTAACCTATTTAGCAGTGATGCAACCAATTTTAAAAAATCGGGACCACCTTTTAACAGGTTTCGGTGTTAATCCATTCTGGGATAAAAATGACAATAGGCCTGTTGCAAGTCCTCGCTATGAGATGCTGATGGCCTATTTAAAGTTGGGAGCTGGTAGAGACGATGTTCACGTTAGTCACGCCAACTATGGGGCTTTTATTCAAGGAAGTCAAATTCAGTTAGATGTGACATCTGAGAATTTATTACCAACCCTCAATACTTTTAATGCCATAGAACCGATTAAAGCATGGCTGTTTGCTAATTCTTATCTTTGGAACGGACAATTAGATACCTTGATTTCACGTGATGTTTTCTGGGAAGAGTCAATGCATGGTGTATTTCCAGAAAATACAGGTGTGTTTCCAGAAACTTTTGATGATCCAGAAACATTTCTTGATTATCTAACACGGACTGCTTTATTCACACGCACTTCTGAGACAAATGCCTATTATTTTGAGCCGATTCAAGCAACTGATTACTTTAATCATGATGAGATCCCAGCCTTTGATTTAGTTGGCAATGACCTTGTCTTAACGCCTAGCCCCTTTGAATTTAAGACGCATCGGAGTTATCAATATCAGAATCTCACGACACGTGGCACTGTTGAGTTTCGAAGTAGTTGTGCGCAACCTATCTCTAGCTCTTTTACTGTCGCAGCCTTTCATTTAGGCTTGATGCAAGAGTTGTCAGCTTTTGAAGCACTAATTGCTAATCATGCTTTTTATGAAGACTACGGTCGAGATTATCCTAAACTACGTCGTAGATTTTCAGTACCTGATTTGTCATCTGAGGAATTAGACGATGTTACCAAATTCGCTAAAGATTTATTGGATTTAGCAACAGTAGGACTTGAAAAACGTGGGTTTGGTGAAGCAAAATATTTAGCAGCACTCTATCAACGGGTTAAGACCAAAGAAAATCCAGCCATCAAAGCATTACACCTGCTTGAAGCTGGTAAAACATTATCAGAAATATCGGAGATTTTTGCAGATGGAAAAGACATTTAAGATATCAGGAGCTCTTGAGTATAATAAGCAGAATGCCTATTGGTATATTAATGGTGACTTACTCACGATTACGTATCAATCCAATCGTGAATTATCAGCTATTTTAGCCGTCCTCAACCGTCAAGGTATTGAAATCCAGTATGTCCAAGCACCTGCCAATGATTTTCAATTACCTGGTTACGAAAATTTAGAGTTATCAACACAAAATTTAATCGCTGATGCCATCAAATATGGTATCCAGTTTCAGGTTCTCGATGAAGTTGAGCAGATTGTCAAATTAACCTACGGTTCACATACAGAGTATGTTAAAGAAGGCAATATCACGCATTTTGACAGTGCCTTATCGCATGCCTTGATGGAAAACAAAATCGTCACCAAGGAGATTTTAAATGCCGCAGGAATCCAAGTGCCGTCTGGCTATGAATTTCACGACATTAGGGATGCCTTGGCTCATTTCGACCAACTCCCGTCAGCTTTTGTGGTCAAACCCAAGTCGACCAACTACGGTATCGGCATTAGTATCTTCAAGGAAACAGCGACACAAGCGGATTATGAACAAGCCGTGAAAATTGCTTTTGAAAATGATGATGCGATTATCGTTGAAACCTATGCCCATGGTACAGAATATCGATTTTACGTGCAAAATGAAGAAGTGTTAGCAGTATTAGAACGCTTTCCTGCTAATGTCTTTGGGGACGGCATTCACAGTATTAAACAATTGGTGGCAATTAAAAACACAGACATCAGGCGAGGTGAGCATCATAGAACGCCGCTTGAAAAAATCAAATTAGGTGATGTTGAACAGTTAACCCTTAGCTTGCAAGGATTTAATGAAAATTCAATCCCCAAAGCACAAGAACGAGTCTTCCTAAGAGAGAACTCAAATGTTTCAACTGGTGGTGACTCTATAGATCGGACAGATCAAGTCAGTGATTACTATAAAGCAGTCGCCGTGAAAGTTGCACACGCATTGGACGTGACGATTACAGGAGTGGATATCATCATCGCGGATGCTAGTCAGGAAGGACCTTATTTTGTCATTGAAGCCAATCAAAATCCAATGATGCAAATGCACCTTTTTCCAGCGTTTGGCCAGTCGCGACGAGTGACAGAAAGTTTGATCAGGCTCTTATTTCCAGAAAGTATTTGATTAAGACAAATACCATGCGAGTGCATGGTATTTTATTTGACAAAATTTTCTGATAATTGCTTGACGTAACTTTTAAAAGTGTTAGAATGGTAATAACAGATTTGTTTGAAAAGAGGAATAATTTAAGTTTAATATCAGAATTGAGCTTAATATCGTGTTTAAACCTCAACGCAACACAAGTCTTTTTAAATCAATCGCTCATCACTGAGGTAAGCAAGGAAGGCACTTATGAAATTCACATATAACGGTACGACAACAGAAGTTGAGCTTAACAAATATTCTAAAACGCTCACGCAAGATCCGACACAACCGGCAACACAAGCCATGTTTTACGGCATCGGTTTTAAGGATGAGGATTTCGATAAAGCGCAAGTTGGGATCGTGTCCATGGACTGGGATGGTAACCCCTGTAACATGCACTTAAACCAGCTTGGTCAAAAAGTCAAAGCATCAGTAGATGCGACTGAAGACCTTTTAGGTTTGCAGTTTCACACAATCGGTGTCTCTGACGGGATTGCTAACGGGACTGATGGCATGCGCTATTCGCTTGTATCACGTGAAGTTATTGCAGACTCAATTGAGACCAATGCAGGTGGTGAGTATTATGATGGGATAGTCGGCATTCCAGGTTGTGATAAAAACATGCCAGGTACGATTATCGGTATGGCGCGTTTGGATCGGCCATCTATCATGGTTTATGGTGGGACGATTGAGCACGGTGAATATAACGGACAGTCCCTCAACATCGTCTCAGCCTTTGAAGCCTTAGGGGAAAAATTAACAGGTAACATTTCTGATGAGGACTATCATGGTGTCATTTCCAATGCCATTCCAGGTCAAGGTGCTTGTGGCGGCATGTATACAGCCAATACAATGGCTGCAGCGATTGAAACACTTGGGATGACGCTACCATTTTCATCAACAAACCCTGCCAAGTCTGACGAGAAGCAGCGCGAAGCGGCATCTGTCGGTGAATACATGAAAACACTTCTAGCTCGGGATATTAAACCGAGTGACATCATGACACGTGAAGCCTTTGAAGATGCCATCACAGTTGTCATGGTACTTGGTGGCTCTACTAATGCCGTTTTACATTTAATCGCTATGGCGCGGACAGTTGGGATTGATCTCACACAGGATGATTTCCAAGCCATCTCTGATCGCACGCCTGTGATTGGTGACTTCAAACCATCCGGTAAGTACATGCAAGAAGATTTGCATCGGATTGGTGGTCTACCGGCTGTTCTTAAGTTTCTCTTGAAAGAAGGTCGCATCCATGGAGACCGAATGACCGTCACTGGTAAAACTTTAGCAGAAAATCTCGAGAATGCTGCGGATTTAGACTTTGACCTTCAGGATATTATCAGACCCTTTGACAAACCGATTAAAGCCACAGGTCATTTGCAAATTCTCTATGGTAACCTCGCATCAGGTGGTTCAGTCGCTAAAATTTCGGGTAAAGAAGGTGAGCAGTTTACTGGAACAGCACGTGTCTTTAATGGTGAGCAACATTTCATCGAAGGGATTGAGACTGGGCGTTTACACGCCGGTGATGTTGCAGTCATTAAGAATATCGGCCCAGTCGGGGCGCCTGGGATGCCAGAAATGCTGAAACCAACGTCTGCGTTGATTGGTGCTGGTCTAGGAAAATCAGTGGCTTTGATCACAGATGGGCGTTTCTCTGGTGGGACACATGGCTTTGTTGTCGGACATATCGTCCCTGAAGCGGTTAAAGGTGGTGTGATTGGCCTCGTTGAAGATGATGATATCATCGAAATTGACGCCATTAACAATACCATCAATCTGAAAGTATCGGATGAAGAGCTCGCAAAACGTCGGGCAGCATACCAACAACCAGCGCCTAAAGCAACTCGAGGTGTGCTTGCGAAATTTGCAAAATTAACAGACGATGCGGCGCATGGTTGCATCACAGACTTTTAAGTCGTCTTATCATTGATAACTGAAAAACAACTGGTCAAAATTACCAGTTGTTTTGATTAGGATAGACATTTTGTTGGCTAAAATTAACCTTAGTCTAAATGTTTCTCTTTGATGATATAGACAGGACGATGCTTGGTCTCTAAAAATATTTTACCGATATACTTACCGATGATGCCAAGTGAAAAAAGTTGAATCCCACCAATTAAAAGTAGAAGGGTAATCAAGGTTGGGAAACCTTGTACAGGATCTCCAAATATCAGCGTTTTGAACGTATAGAATGCTGCAAGTAGCATCGAAATAATAAAAGAGATAAAGCCCATTAAGGTTGCGAAATTTAGGGGAGCATCAGAGAAATTGACAATCCCATCAATGGAGTAACTGATGAGTTGCCAAAAACGCCATGAGGTTTTGCCAGCTTTTCTCTCAATATTTTCATAAGAAAGATATTTTGTTTTAAATCCAACCCAAGCTAATAAACCTTTAGAAAAACGGTTGACTTCGGTTAATCTTAAAATTTCATTGACAACCTGTCGGGTCATGAGTCTGAAATCTCGGACTCCACTAGGGATTTCAGTATGAGAAAGATGGTTAATCACCCAGTAAAAACTACGAGATAAAAAGCTTCTAATAAAAGGCTCGCCTTTTCGTGAAATTCTCCGACAACCGACGATATCATATTGACCTTCTAACATGTCCTTGTACATTTCAGACAATAGGAAAGGTGGATCTTGTAAATCAGCATCCATAATGGTCACAAAGTCACTATCAGAGGCCTCTAGCCCTGCTAAAATCGCAGCTTCCTTACCAAAGTTTCGAGAAAAGGAGAGATAAAAGATATTATCAAAAGTCTCTGAAAGATTTTTCATGATATCGAGCGTATCATCTGTGGAGCCATCGTTAATGAGGAGGTATTTTTTAATTAAAGGTAGTTCGTGGGTTTGAAGGTTAACTGTACTAATAAAGTCCACTAATACGTCCGCTTCGTTGAAGCATGGGACGATAATCGTTAGAGTATTCATGTCTAAATTATACCAAAATTACTTGAAAAAAGACTGAAAAAGTGTTAAAATCTAAACATAATTCATAATTTTCAGAACTTTCGAAATATGAAAATCCTTGAAGGGAGAGCTAATATTGAAACAAATAAAACTTGAGACTCCAAAAAGTGGGTCGCAACTCGTCCTTGATACCCTTAAAGATTTGGGGGTTGATACAATTTTTGGCTATCCTGGTGGTGCTGTCTTGCCACTCTATGATGCCATTTATAATTACGATGGTATTCAGCATATTCTTGCTCGCCATGAGCAAGGCGCAACACACGAAGCTGAAGGCTATGCCAAATCATCAGGCAAATTAGGCGTTGCTTTAGTCACATCAGGACCTGGCGCAACGAATGCCATTACTGGGATTGCAGATGCCAATGCTGATTCGGTACCCATGCTAGTCTTTACCGGTCAAGTAGCAACGCCAGGTATCGGTAAAGATGCTTTTCAGGAAGCTGATATTATTGGTGTTACCATGCCAATTACCAAGTACAACTATCAAATTCGTGAAACCCAAGACATTCCGCGTGTGATTACTGAGGCGATTCATATTGCAACGACTGGTCGTCCTGGTCCAGTCGTCATTGACCTTCCCAAAGATATCGCAGCTCAAGAAGTGGCTTATATTAATGATACTACGATTGACTTGCCGTCTTATCATCCGACTGTCGAGCCAAATGCCAAGCAATTGAAAAAAATTGTTGAGCTTTTAGCTAAGAAAAAACGCCCCTTGATTTTAGTCGGTGGCGGTGTTAACTACTCAAATGGTAATCTTGCCCTAACTCAGTTTGCTGAAAAGTATCAAATTCCAGTCGTTTCTAGCCTGCTTGGCTTAGGTGCAATGCCTGTCGAAAATCCCTTATTTTTAGGGATGGGTGGCATGCATGGATCCTACGCTGCTAATATGGCTCTAGCTGAAACGGATTACCTCATTAATTTTGGTAGTCGCTTTGATGACCGTTTGGCTTCAAATCCGTCTTTATTCTTGAAAGAAGCGAAGGTCGCACACATTGATATTGATCCTGCAGAGATTGGCAAAATTGTTAAAACAGACTTGCCAGTGGTGGGTGATGCCAAACGAGCTTTGGAAATCTTGCTAACGTTCGACGCGCCTGCTACCGATTTTTCAAAATGGGTGAGTCAAGTTCAAGACAATGCACAACGAGCACCTTACAGCTATGAACCAGAGCCAAACTTTAACAAACCACAAGAAGTCATCAAGCTAATCGGTGAGTTGACAAATGGTGACGCCATCATTGTAACCGATGTTGGACAACACCAAATGTGGGCAGCGCAATGGTATCCGTATAAGAGTAATCGCCAACTCATCACGAGTGGTGGCCTCGGAACTATGGGCTTTGGTATTCCTGCAGCCATTGGTGCTAAGTTGGCCAATCCAGATAAAGAGGTTATTGTCTTTGTTGGAGATGGTGGCTTCCAAATGACCAATCAAGAATTAGCGATTTTGAATGGCTATCATATCCCAATAAAGGTTGTCCTTTTTAACAATCATTCTTTGGGCATGGTGCGTCAGTGGCAAGAAAAGTTCTATGAAGAACGTCGGAGTCAGTCTGTATTTGACCTAGAACCAGACTTCCAGTTGCTAGCTGCAGCTTATGGGCTTAAGCATGACAAGTTTTTAGATCCTAAAACCATTGCCGAAGATTTAAAAGTACTCACAGAAGATGTGCCAATGGTTCTGGAAGTTGGTATCTCACGAGAAGAGCAGGTCTATCCGATGGTGCCAGCAGGTTGGCATAATGATGAAATGTTGGGGGTGAAATTCAATGCGTAGAATGTTAACAGCAAAACTCAATAACTCAACAGGTGTCCTGAATCGTTTCACGGGAGTCTTGTCACGTCGTCAAGTCAATATCGAAAGTATCTCAGTTGGGCATACAGATGTGCCACATATCTCACGAATCACGATCATTATCGATGTTGATAGTATTGATGAGGTTGAACAGATCATTAAGCAGCTCAACCGTCAAGTGGATGTCTTGCGTGTGCGTGATATTACGGATGTGCCTCACATTGAGCGCGAGGTGATTCTCGTTAAGGTTTCGGCTCCAGCCAATATTCGGTCAGAATTATTTGCGATGATTCAACCTTTCCGAGCGAGTGTCGTAGACGTTGCGCCTAAAACTGTGACCATCCAATTGACTGGTGGCTACGATAAAATCGAAGCGCTTTTAAGGGTAGTTAAGCCATATGGCATTAAAAATATTGCAAGAACCGGTGTAACAGGTTTCACGCGAGACTAAAAGATACGGACAAACAAAGCGTCACATTTGTTCTTGACAAATTGTCTGAAAAATCGTACAATTGTATCATATTTAAAAATTGATTGAATTTTCTATCTTTTGCTAATTGACAGATAAATATCAAAAATAAAGGATAGACACTAACAGCTTATAGGAGATTTGAAACGATGGCAGTAACGATGTATTATGAAAATGACGTAAAAACACCAGCACTTGCTGGTAAACAAATTGCAGTAATTGGCTACGGATCACAAGGTCATGCCCATGCGCAAAACTTGCGTGACTCAGGCGAGAATGTCATCATTGGTGTGCGTGCAGGGAAATCATTTGATGCCGCTAAAGAAAACGGCTTTGATGTGTATCCAGTGGCAGAAGCGGTAGCAAAATCTGATGTCATTATGATTTTGGCACCAGATGAAATCCAAGCTGATCTTTATGCTAAAGACATTGCGCCTAATCTTAAAGATGGTGCAGCGATTGGCTTTGGTCATGGTTTCAACATCCATTTTGGCTATATCAAAGCACCACAGACTGTTGACGTTTTCATGCTTGCTCCTAAAGGACCAGGTCACTTAGTACGTCGTACTTACACTGAAGGTTTTGGTGTACCAGCACTTTTCGCAGTTTATCAAGATGCGACGGGAAATGCGCGTGATATCGCAATGGACTGGGGACGTGCAGCAGGTGGCGCCCGTGTTGGAATGCTTGAGACGACCTTTAAAGAAGAAACTGAAGAAGATTTGTTTGGGGAACAAGCGGTTCTTTGTGGTGGCACAACTGCCTTGATTGAAGCAGGTTTTGAGACTTTAACAGAAGCAGGTTATGCACCAGAATTGGCTTATTTTGAAGTTTTACATGAATTAAAACTCATCGTTGACCTCTTATATGAGGGTGGCTTCAAGAAAATGCGTCAGTCTATTTCAAATACAGCTGAGTATGGTGACTACATCGCTGGACCACAAATTATCACAGCTGAAGTTAAGGCAAATATGAAGAAGGTACTTAACGACATTCAGACAGGTGCTTTTGCTAAAGATTTCGTAGAAGACTACAAAGCAGGAAATCCGAAAATGAAGGCTTTCCGTGCTGCTGCAGCAGATCTTGAAATTGAAAAAGTTGGTGCTGAATTGCGTAAGGCTATGCCATTTACGCAAGCCAACGATGATGCAGCTTTCAAAATCTATAACTAAGCCAAAAATACAGACAAAACTGTCTATCGTTTTTAACTTGGAAGAAAGCTGAGCCTAGTCTCGGCTTTCTTTTCGGTTGATTTTAAAAATGAAGGAATCTAATTTTATGGTAACTTATCAAGATGTGTTAGCTGCAAACGATGTTTTGAAAGATGTCGTCATTCAAACGCCAATGAGACGTGATAGCTATTTGTCTGAAAAATATGGCGCCAATATTTACCTTAAACAGGAAAATGTCCAGAAAGTTCGCTCATTCAAATTGCGTGGTGCTTATTATGCGATTCATAATTTGCCCCAGGATAAATTGAAATGTGGCGTCGTATGTGCCAGTGCGGGCAATCATGCCCAAGGTGTAGCTTATACTTGTCAAGAATTAAAAATTCCTGCAACCATTTTTATGCCGACAACCACACCTCAACAAAAAATCACACAAGTAAAATTTTTTGGCGGGGACTATGCAGACATTGCGTTAGTTGGTGATACGTTTGACGAATCAGCCACAGCGGCAATTGATTATGCCCGCCGCGAAAATAAAACTTTTATCGACCCATTTGATAATCCAGATGTCATCTCAGGTCAAGGCACGGTTGCTGTCGAAATTTTCGAAGCAGCACAGCAAGAAGGCATCAAAATAGATCTGCTTCTAGCCGCAGTTGGTGGTGGTGGCTTGATTTCTGGGGTTTCAGTCTATGCTAAACACGCGAGTCCAGAAACCAAAATAATTGGCGTTGAGGCTTCCGGAGCGCGGTCCATGCAAGCAGCATTTGATCATGCCGGTCCTATTAAACTTGAAACGATTGATAAATTTGCAGATGGTATTGCTGTTCAAAAAGTAGGACAATTAACCTATCAAATCGCCAAGGAAAATGTCGATGAGCTTGTGAATACGGATGAAGGATTAATATCGAGTACGATTTTAGATCTCTATTCTAAACAGGGAATCGTAGTTGAACCAGCAGGTGCGACTAGTGTAGCGGCATTAGAATTAATCAAAGATGAGATTAAAGGTCAGACAATTGTTTGTATCATTTCAGGTGGTAACAATGATATTAATCGCATGCAGGAAATCGAAGAAAAAAGTTTGATTTATGAGGGGCTCAAACATTACTTTGTTGTAAACTTTCCGCAAAGGCCAGGCGCCCTACGTGAATTTGTCAATGATGTATTAGGTCCCCACGATGATATTACGCGTTTTGAATATATCAAACGTGCTAATAAAGGGACTGGACCAGTCTTGATTGGTATTTTGCTGTCAAACAAGCAAGATCAAGCTCAGCTCATTGAACGTCTAGCAGCCTTTGATAGTAAATTTATAGACTTGAAAGGACAAGAAAGTTTGTATAACTTATTAGTTTAAAAAAATAAACACCTCAGATGATTTGGCTAGCTAAATCATCTGAGGTGTTTTAATATTAA
>NZ_BCVN01000008.1 GCF_001591765.1 Pseudolactococcus raffinolactis NBRC 100932
TTAAGTTTACTTTTTCTTAATATTTATACGTTTTATAATACTTAGTTAAAGATACACCAATTTCTACACTTTTATTTTGACACTTTACTTATACAATTGCTAGATATTTCATAAAAAAATATTATTTTCTTGCTTTTGACAAAAAAAGTTCATTCTAAATCAAAAAAAACGACTAGATTTTTTTTAATCGTTTCGTTTCCTTACCCATGCTCATGCACGTATGTGCCATCTAAGATTTTTCATTAGATACCATTGTCACGGCGAGTACTTTTTTATGAAAATCAATGTCTCAACTAAAATACTCTGATCAGATTTCAAAATTCTCTTTCTTGAAATCCGCATAGTATCGTCCTTTATGCGCTGTAAACTTCAGCACACAATAATCTGGATCAGTCACGCCTTCTGGATAGTACATCGTGTCACCTTCTCGCCAGATCATCTCTTTGGATTCATCGTCGGTGAGCACTTCCATCATATCAATTAACTACACACCACGAAATAGTTGCTCGTCACAAAAATAAATACAAGCCTTCGGGTTCTCCAGATATTGTGTTACTCGCATAGATGATGTATTGGTTGTGAACCAAAATGTGCTGATGCCTTCTCGTTTCCGAGGAGACAGCATGGCTTTCATATTTGGAAAACAATCTTGGTCCATCGATCCGATAAATGATACGCTCTGTTTGTCAATTAAGTTGCCAATCGTTTGTTCTGGGTTTTTCATCATGATTTTTTACTACTGTTTAGAATTTTAACATTGATAGCACTGTGCATGATATATTTGGTTAGCTCTCTATTAACTTTGCCTCCTTTCGTTTGCCTACTGTAATATAGTAAAATTTCAAGAATCGCTCTAAAACAACCTTATGTTGATGGTATGCTTTTCAAAATAATTTATGACTGTTTAATCGTTTCTTCCTTTCTTTAGCCCATTTGGCAAAATCAATTATATCTTTTTCAATTTCATCAATCTCCGGTTCATTAATAGGAGTTTCATCCGAATGAGAATGCTCATAGAATGAATATTTTGTCATAATCCTATCAATTATGTCACAATCATCTTCAGTTATAAATGCAAGTTTTTTTACTTGAGAACTTTTTATTTCTTGATTATACCTAGTAACGATTTTTCCTATGAGCAAGTCCTCTATGCTTTTTTCAGCCAATTTTCTAAAATCTTGACAAATTTTCCAAATTGCATCAGTATATGCCTCAGTATGTATATCTTTTTTCTTTATTTCGTTGATTCTATCGTTAACTAAAGTATTTAATGCAGTAACTATTTCTTGATGATCCACTCTAGATTTAGTGGCAATTCCTTTTTTATCGTTCCTAGATACAATCTCAACGACTTCTGTATCATCAGCCTCTGTTTGAAAAAGTTTCAATAAAGATAGTCTATGAGTAAAAATAATCACTTGTCTTTTTTTTGATAATTCTGCTAATCTCTTGACAACCTTTCTCTCATAATCAACATCTAAAGATGATATTGGATCATCAAATATTAACGGATTATTTATACCACTAATTGTGTTGTCTGCCAAAAATGCTGCCATTGAAACAATTCTTTGCTCTCCTTCACTAAGAACTTCTTTCGGAGTTATTACTTCTTTACTATTAGCTATTAATACTAATCGTAATGAAACCTGTCCCTTGTTTGCTTTTCCTTTTTTTATTGCTACTTTAATTTTTCCAGAAGTTAATTCTTCAAGTTCTCTATTAAACCTTTCTATAAATGATTCAGTTAAAAGTAATTCTGTAAGTTTTTTCATGAACATAGTAACAGAAATAGTATTTGTTTTCTTTTCCGAAATTTTCAACTTATTTTTCCGTTGTATTTTCAAATTATTTTGAATAATAGTGTGAGAATTCTCTTTGTAATATTCTTTTATTTTTAATTCAATATATTCAGTCTTGAGTTTTTCTACTTCCTCAACATTTGAACTCAAGTTTAATAATTCAAGCTCTTCAATCGTAACTTTCTTCTTGTCTTTAACCAGATCTATTATTGAAAAAATTTGTGTAATATCATTCTTTTTAGCTTTTTTCAAATCACTAATTTGATCAAAAATGGATCTATAAACAGATAAAATCTTATCGGCTGTATCATTTTCAAAGTCTACTCTTTTAATATCAGATATAAAATCTTCAACACTCTTTAACACAAAGGGAAGAGTCACACATTGTTTTATATTAATTTCAGTTTGTATTATATCTTGATTAATTTCACTATTCACATAAGAATCAATAGTCTGATATCTTTTCGCAACTTCACCCGTTAACTTTTGACCACACAAACTACAATTACATTGATTTTCTTGCAATATAGAAAATTTCCTTGCATATGACCATAATAGTTGCCACTCTTTACTTTCTACTATTGCATCATCAATATCTTTTGTTGTACTTAAAAAACTTTTCTTCAATTTATCCTGAATATTTTTTTGAAACTTCAGCTTTTCGCTAAGTTTTATAAAACTATCAATTCTTTCTTCAGTATAAAAAGTTGAACATTTATCAAGAAATTCTAACAACGAATTACAAGATATTATGATTGCATCCAGTTGTTTTTTTCGATTTCGAGTATCAGTTTCTTGAAAAAATATATTTAGTTTATTCAATCTTACTTCATCATTTTTATCATATGATGTATAAAGAACTTCCGGTACTTCTTTGATGCCTTTAACATACTTTATATCAATTCCCATATAATTCTTCGGAGTTAATAACTCCTCACATTCAATGGTTTTTATTTTTTCCTGAATATTTTGTCTAATAAAATCCATTACTTGAATCAATTTAGTGAAATAAGTTAGAAGTATTGGCTGATATGAGGCAACATTATTCTGTGTAATATACCCCTCTGAAACATATGTATCAAAGATACTAACTGGAAGAATTTTATCTTCTTTATCTATTCCCTCAAACGATTTTTGAATTACATTGTTTTCATCATTAACAGAAAATTCCACTTTGGCTCTAGGAATTTCAGAATTTGTACTAAATACATTTCCCAAAATTTTCTCTTTATGAGGGCTGTTTGTAAAACCTTTCAAAACTCTCACATAACCCGATTTTCCAGCACCGTTTAAACCATAAATGATTGTCGGATTTTCTTGTGAAAACACTAAGGGGGTCTTATCATAAAGGGCATTGACGTTTTTAGTTTCATTAATTTACAATAGGAGAATTTTATCACTTATACCATTAAGATTAAATCGGTCGATATTTAATTTTTGATTCTCAAAAATAGTATCATTTATGAGTGAGTCCATTATCTCATCAAGAAAGTCATTATCAATTTTTTTCTCTTCAAAAATTCTAATCAGTATTTTTACTACCCATGGTTCCTGCTTTTCAACCCATTCTTCTATTTCTTGATTTACAGTGAATTTCATGACTCTTCTTCCTTCCTTAGATATAGTTTCTATTTTACTTATTTTAAATATAAATAGCAAGTTATATTATTTTATATTAAAAAAACAATTTTTTATATCAATTATGATTTCCAGATATTTAGGAAAATATTTTTAGTGAAATTGAAAAAAATACCTCTATTAGTTCAACAGAGATATTTTTCCTATTATTAAATTTACTGAAATACCCAGATTTTGGCGAGACTTTTTGCGGGGGACTAAGTCAGTTTAACCAATTTTGAGCCTTTTACAACTCGTAAACCCTTTTAAATCAGCGTTGAAGTTTCAAATTTATTGACTTCGTTATTCCCACTCAACAGTAGCTGGTGGCTTAGCCGTAATATCATAGACGACGCGGTTAACACCTTTAACTTCATTGGTGATACGACGTGAAACCTCAGCGAGGACTTGCCAGTCGATTTCAGCGAAGTCAGCGGTCATCCCATCAATAGATGTAATGGCACGAATGGCGATAACTGTATCATAGCTACGGAAGTCACCAGTTACACCAACTGAGCTAACACCTGTATCGACAGTGAAGTATTGCCAGATTTTCTCGTTGAGGCCTGCTTTTGCGATTTCTTCACGAAGGATCAAGTCTGAATCACGGACTTTTTCAAGGCGTGGTTCTGTAATTTCACCCATGATACGGATAGCAAGACCTGGACCTGGGAAAGGTTGGCGCCAAACAAGATCGTGTGGCATGCCAAGAACTTCACCAAGTTCGCGGACTTCATCTTTAAAGAGTTTGTTCAATGGCTCGATCAGCTCAAACTGCATATCTTCAGGCAGTCCACCAACATTATGGTGACTCTTGATTGTTTGTGCTGTATCTGTACCAGATTCGATGACGTCAGTGTAAAGTGTGCCTTGGGCAAGGAAGTCGACACCGTCAAGTTTTGAGGCTTCATCGTCAAAGACTTCGATAAATTCATTGCCGATGATTTTACGTTTTTTCTCAGGATCAGCAACGCCAGCTAGTTTGCTCATGAAGCGTTCTTTGCTGTCTACTTTGATGATGTTGAGGCCGAATTTGCCGCCCAAGTCGTTCATGACTTGTTCTGCTTCGCCTTTACGGAGTAAGCCATGGTCAACGAAGATAGATGTCAATTGATCGCCGATGGCACGTTGCAAGAGCACGCCTACGACTGATGAATCGACACCGCCAGAAAGACCAAGCAAGACTTTTTTATCGCCGACTTTTTCGCGAATTTCTTTGATTTGTTGGTCTACGAAACCAGCCATTGACCAGTCGCCAGATGCTTGCGCGATGTTCTTCACGAAGTTTTCAATGATGTCGTGACCATATTCGCTGAGGGTTGTTTCAGCATGGAATTGCACGCCATAAAGGCCTTTTTCATCATTTGCAATGGCTGCAATTGGTGTTTTATCGGTATGGGCCGCAATTTTAAAACCTTCTGGTAGGACAGTGACGTTATCAGAATGGCTCATCAAAACAGTTTGCTCAGCGGGTGTGCCTGCAAGCAATTTAGATGTGGCATCAAGGTTAATTTTGGTTGGACCAAACTCTCCATTACCTGGGTTAGCTTCTACTTTTCCCCCTAGTTTTTGAGTCATGAGCTGCATGCCATAACAAATGCCCAAAACGGGAACGCCAAGCTCAAATACACCTGGATCAATATCAAAAGCGTCATCTTCATAGACTGAGTTAGGACCGCCTGAAATGATAATGGCTTTAGGATTGTAGGCTTTGATCTCGTCGAGGGTCATTTTATGGCTTTTCAGCTCAGAAAAGACGCCAAATTCACGAATCCGACGGGTAATCAATTGGTTGTACTGGCTACCGTAGTCGAGGACGATGATTTTCTGCATCTCTTGCTTATCTGTGGTTGTCAAAGTAGAACTCCTTCTCTTATGTTGCAAAAATTAGATTACATCTATTTTACCAAAAAAAATGCCCTTTTGCATTTTTATTTTTGGTGGTAGACCTTAGTCTTCTCTTAATTTGTCTAGTGTGGTTTGGAAAAGTTTCGGTGGATCTTGCTCGAACGCTAACCATTGGTGTGTCCTTGGGTGTTCAAATCCTAGCATTTGTGCATGTAAAAACTGACCATTGTTAGGTTTTAAGGCATTTTTCGGTCCGTATAAAGGATCACCTGCCACAGGATGGCCGATATAGGCCATGTGCACACGGATTTGATGGGTGCGGCCTGTCTCTAGGGTCAAACTGACCAAGGTAAAATCACCAAAACGCTCTAGCACTTCAAAATGAGTCAAGGCAGGCTTGCCACCGGCGATAACAGCTTGCTTTTTGCGATCCTTGGCATTGCGGCCTATCGGTGCTTCAATGATGCCACGGTCATTAAGTAAGTTACCATGGATAATGGCAAGATAACGACGTTTCGACGTGTGATCTTTAAGCTGAGCGGCTAGGAATTCATGCGCTTGGTCATTTTTAGCGACCATTAACAGGCCACTGGTATCCTTATCGATACGGTGCACAATGCCAGGTCTGATCACGCCATTGATGCTTGACAGGTTGGTCATGTGATACATCAATGCGTTAACGAGAGTGCCCGTTTGATGACCTGCTGAGGGATGGACGACCATGCCTTGTGGTTTATTAATCACGGCGACATCATCATCTTCATAAACGATGTCAAGTGGGATGTTTTCCGCTTCATAGGACAAGACTTCAGGCTCAGGGATGTCAAATGACACGATGTCATTTTCTAACACTTTGTATTTGGCTTTTTTGATTTGACCATTGACCAAAACAGCATCTGCTTTAATCAGGTCATTGGCCTGAGTTCGTGATACCTCTGAGTTATCTGAGATGGCCTTGTCAAGTCGCAATCCTGCGGACTGGGCTTTAATTTTTATTTTCAATTTATCTTAACCTTCATCTTTTTCTATCAAAATACCAATAAAGAGCACTACGAATCCTATCGACAGCAAAATATCTGCTACATTGAAAATAGGAAAGTTGATAAAGTCGAGCTGGAACATATCAACGACGTAGCCTTGGCGCACTCGGTCAATAAAGTTGCCTAAGGCACCTGAAATGATCAAGGTTAGGCCAATGCCATACCAATTTTTTGACAGATTTTTGAGCCAAAACCAGATAGCGACTGCCAAGACGATCACAGTCGTCAAGACAAAGAACCATTGCTGACCTTCTAAGATAGACCAGGCCGCACCGTTATTGCGCAGATGAGTCAGTGACAAGATGCCATTGATGACAGACTTTTGCTCTGATAATCTAAGATTTTTGACGATGGCCATCTTGACGATTTGGTCAAGGACAATGCCTAATATAATCACGATTGGTAAACTTATTTTTTTTAACTTCATTGTTTCATTATACCAAAAAAAGCAAGCATCTGCTTGCTAAATTTGCCAATTAAGGGGTTAGACTATTTCAACTGTGCAGATTTAACGCCACCCTCAATCGCCTCATCAAAGATAAAGGAACCGTTTGATGTCCGGTCGAGCAGATTTAAGTCTGGTAAATTGATTTCAAATAATTTATCAGTTTGTGATAGGACTTGTAGCATTTGTAATTCTTGGTCAGTTTCAGAGAATAAATCGCCTCCGTAGACGTTTTTCACTGTACCTGAGGCAAATACTTTATGTGGTGCTTTTTTGAGGTCACGAAGTATTTGTAAGCCACGACCTGCACGGCTTTTAGCTGGAATTTCATTGAAATTTACACGTTTCAGAGACCCACGCTGCGTCAAAATATAGAATGAATCGGTATCAGCAAAATAACTTGCAACGACAAAATCGTCGTCTTTCAAGTTAATAGATTTAACACCAGCAGCTTTTGCACCAACAACTGGTACATCTTGCGATGAGAATCTCAAGGCATAGCCATTATAAGTCACCAACATCACATCAGCATTTTGATCAAAGTCTACTGAAACAACCCGATCATCAGCCTGCTTGAATTTGGCATACTGCGCAGATTTTGAGCGATAAGTTCGCCAAGGTTTGAAGTCAGCGAGCGCTACTTTTTTAATCAAGCCAAATTTGGTCGACACCATAAGCTCACGAGACTCTAGATCAAAATCATCTAAGATTTGGACGAATAGAATTTCTTCCTCTTGAGAAAAGTTATTGACCAAGGAAGAGCTGTGCGTACCAATATCTTTCCACTTAATATCATCCAACTCATGAATTGGTCGATAGATGACATTACCAAAGGTCGTGAACATCAGCAGATGCTGCGTGGTTACCGCAGGTTGATGGAAAATCAGGCGATCATCCCCACGTTTGCCGATTTCTTCCAGTTTAGAGGCTGAAAAACTACGTGGCGTTGTGCGTTTGACATAGCCGGAACGTGTCACGCTGACAATCGTTTCTTCTTTAACGATGAGTGAGGCAGCTTGAACTTCAACTGCGACCACTTCATCCACCAAAATACTTTTACGAGGTTGCCCGAATTTCTTTTTGACTTCGCGCAATTCACGCTTCATCACATTAAACATCGTTTTTTCATCATTGATGATGGCGGACAATGTTGTGATGCGCTCTTTGAGCTCCGCTTCTTCACTTTGCAAAGTGACCACATCTGTATTTGTCAAACGATACAGTTGTAAAGTCACGATGGCTTCGGCTTGGGGTTCAGTAAAATCATAAGAAGCCATCAAGTTTTCTCTGGCATCCGCTTTATTATCACTGGCACGGATGAGGGCAATGACTTCATCCAAAATGCTCAGAACACGAATCAGACCTTCGACGATGTGCAGACGTTTTTCTGCCTTATTACGATCATAGATAGAACGTGAGCGGATGATGTCGCGTTTGTGGCTGATATAGCTTGATAAGATCGGGACTATCCCAACTTGACGCGGTGTGGCATTGTCAATCGCAACCATATTGAAGTTATAATTGACCTGTAGATCGGTATATTTGAGCAGATAATTTAAAATCAGCTCAGCATCCGCATCTTTTCTCAGCTCAATCGCAATCCGTAAGCCATCTCGGTCAGATTCATCACGGACTTCCGCAATACCTGCTACTTTAGCATTGACCCGGACATCATCGATTTTTTTGACCAATGTTGCTTTGTTCAGCTCATAAGGAATTTCAGTGACGACGATTTCTTTTTTACCGCCCTTGAGTTCTTCAATCTTGGTTTTAGACCGGACAACAACCTTGCCTTTACCAGTTTCATAAGCTTTTTTGATTTCAGACTTGCCTTGGATTGTAGCACCTGTTGGGAAGTCTGGGCCAGGTAGGAAGTCCATCAACTTATCAACGGTCGCAGTCGGATGGTCGATCATATAGACTGTGGCATCAATGACTTCACTTAAATTATGCGTCGGTATATCCGTCGCGTACCCAGCTGAAATCCCTGTTGAACCATTGACCAAGAGATTTGGAAAACTGGCTGGTAAAACGGTCGGCTCTTTTTCGGTATCATCAAAGTTCCAAGCGAAGGGCACGGTATCTTTGTCAATATCTTGTAAGAGGTAGGCCGAAATTTCAGATAGGCGCGCCTCGGTATAACGCATGGCTGCGGGTGGATCACCATCCATTGAGCCGTTATTTCCGTGCATTTCGACGAGGACTTGGCCCATTTTCCAGTCCTGTGAGAGGCGAACCATGGCATCATAAATCGAACTATCGCCGTGGGGGTGATAGTTACCCATGATATTTCCGACTGATTTGGCAGATTTCCGATAGCCCTTATCAAAGGTGTTACCGTCTTTATTCATCGAATAGAGAATCCGGCGCTGAACAGGTTTCAAGCCGTCCCGAATATCCGGTAAGGCGCGCTCCTGTATGATATATTTAGAATAGCGACCAAATCGGTCGCCCATAATCTCTTCTAGAGAGAGTTTTTGTACATTGCTCATAGTTTTTTCTTTTTCTTTTTATATGATTTCAGAGAAATTTTCGATGTCTTCTTTGGTTCCAACGACATAAAGAACATCGCCCAAGCCGATTTTCGTATTGTGTTTACCAATCGTTGCCGTGCCATCTGCTTTCTTTACAAATGCGACATTGACGTGATACTCTTGGGTCAGGTTAGCTTGAAAGAGGTTGAGACCATCGAATCTGATATTTCTGACGGCAATCTTGGCAAATGAGTAGTCATCTGATAGATCTAGATATTCAGAGATATCTGGATGTACTAGATTATCAGCAACCCGATCTCCAGCATCTTTTTCAGGCTGAATAATCTTATCCGCGCCAATTTTCGACAAGACCTTGATTTGTACATCTGTTGTTGCTTTGGCCACCACGTTTTTAGCACCAGCCTCAATCACGATCATGGTCGTCAAAATACTGGCTTGTACGTTTCTGCCAATGGCAACTACCACACCGTTAAACTTATCAATTTCAACATTCTTTAACACACGCTCATCCGTCGCATCCGCGATCATGACGTGTGTGGCAATATCTTTGTAGTCATCAATTTTTTTGGCATCAGTATCTATGGCCACAACTTCGTGACCATTTTTGACTAAACTTTTCACGACGCTAGAGCCAAATCGACCCAAGCCAATCACACAAAAACTTTTCATCTCATATTCTTTCTTTAAAGTGCCGGTAAGTTAAGTCAAACCTTAGCCAACAACTATTTCTTCTTCAGGATAACGAATCAATTCTTCATCTATCTTAGCATGACTACCAAGGGCATAAATGACAGTCATAATCCCTATTCGACCAATAAACATCAAAACCATAATTAAAATTTTACCAATGGCAGTCAAATCGGGTGTCAAACCTAAAGACAAACCAACTGTTGCAAGCGCTGAAATGACTTCAAAAAAGACATATTCAATCCCATTATTCAGTGGTAAATTTTCTGTTATCAGTAAAACAAAAGAGAAGCTAAAGATAATGGCCAAATAGATAAAGATAATCTCATAGACACGGCGAATAATCCGACGTGGAATTTGTCTTTCGTGATAAATCGTTTTGAAACGATTGCTAAAAATATAGCGAATATTCATCACTAGAACACCAAACGTTGTCGTTTTCACCCCACCCGCAGTCGAACCTGACGTCCCACCAATAAACATCAATACCATGGTCAAAACTAGGCTGGCATAACTCGTCGCATTATAATTACTAAAGGTAAAGCCCCCTGAACGCGGTGTGATACTCAGGAAAAAGTTTTGTGCAAAAAAAGTCATCGGATGACCATTGTACTCTTGGATATTGAGCAGACTATATAAAATCGTGCCCGTAACAACCAAGATTGCCGTCATGGTCAAGGCTAACCTAGAGTGTAGCGTGATTTTCTTGATACGGTGTAAATTAATCAAGTCAAACCAAACGATAAAACCAAAGGATCCTGATAAAATCAAAAGGCTCATGATCATCAGGACATAGGGATTATCCTTAAACTGAAACAATGACGTTTCAAATAAGTCAAAGCCAGCATTAGAATGCGCTGAAACAGCATGAAAAACACTAAACCAAATCCCTTTTGCCCAACCAAATTTAGGGACAAAATCAAGACTCAGTAAGACTGCACCGATGAGTTGCGTCACTAAAGACAGTTTGACAATGGACTTGACCAACTTATCACCGTTGTTAAAACTCGTGAAATTGTAGGCATCTCGTATCAGCATTTTTGATTTGAATGAGGGATGTTGTCCTGTCATATTTAACAAGAGCACCAAGAAACTCATAAACCCCAGACCGCCCACTTCTACCATAATCAAGATAATCACTTGACCAAAAGTATTCCAGTGGTCTGCTGTATTCACAACAGCTAAGCCCGTCACACAAGTTGCTGAAACAGCCATAAAAAGACTGTCCAAGTAAGAAGTCGCTTGACCATTTTGGTCAGAAATTGGTAAGGCTAGAAAAATCGAGCCAATCAGAATCACAAATAAAAATCCGAAGATAATCATCTGTGGCGGTTTCATTTGTTTTATAAATTGAGGCATGTGCATTCCTATTGCATCACTTCACTTTTTTCTTCAAGGGTAAATTCAACGTTATTTTCGATCCATTTCCGACGTGGCTCAACCTTATCACCCATGAGAACCGACACACGCTTTTCAGCCTGTGCGACATCATCCAAGGTTACTTGAATTAAGGTTCTCGATTCAGGATTCATGGTCGTTTCCCAAAGCTGATCAGCATTCATCTCACCAAGTCCTTTGTAACGCTGTAAAATTGCGCCCTTACCAAAATTCTTGCGCACATCGTTCAACTCACCATCAGTCCAGGCATACTCGATCTTTTCAGACTTGCCTTTGCCCTGACTCATCTTATAAAGTGGTGGCAGGGCAATGTAGACATGACCATTTTCAACTAAAGGTTTCATGTAGCGATAAAAGAATGTCAGTAACAAGGTTTGAATATGCGCACCATCGGTATCGGCATCGGTCATGATGATGACTTTATCGTAGTTAATATCCGAAATATCAAAATCTGCGCCTACGCCTGCACCAATCGTGTAAATCATGGTATTGATTTCTTCATTTTTGAGAATGTCAGCCATCTTGGCTTTCTCAGTATTGATGACCTTCCCTCGAAGTGGTAAGATGGCCTGGAACTTACGGTCACGGCCTTGCTTAGCAGAACCACCGGCTGAGTCTCCTTCGACCAGATAAAGTTCGTTTTTAGCAGAATTTTTTCCCTGAGCAGGTGTTAGTTTACCTGATAAGAGACCTTTATCTTTCTTACCTTTTTTACCAGTTCTCGCATCATCACGCGCCTTTCGAGCTGCCTCACGCGCATCACGCGCTTTAATGGCTTTTCGAATCAAGTTTTGTGATAGTTCCGCATTCTCCATCAGGAAGAAAGCTAATTTATCACTGACGATGTTATCAACGATTGGACGCGCTTTTGGACTTCCCAATTTATCCTTGGTTTGACCTTCGAACTGCAGATGTTCTTCGGGAACAAGGACAGATAGAATGGCAGTCAGACCTTCACGGTAGTCAGAGCCTTCTAAGTTCTTATCTTTCTCTTTAAGCAGGCCTGTTTTTCTGGCATACTCATTCATGGATTTGGTAATGGCTTGTTTAAGTCCCGCTTCGTGCGTCCCACCGTCTTTTGTTTTAACGTTATTGACGAAACTGAGAATGTTGTCAGAGTAGCCGTCATTGTACTGAATCGCTACTTCAACTTGGAAATTCTCCGCTTCTCCTGCAAAATACATGACAGGCGTTAAAGTATCCTTATCTTCATTAAGGTAAGCGACAAAATCCTGCACACCATTTTCATAGTGGAAGCTTGCTGTTTCAGGTTGACCATCAATTTCATTGCGTTCATCTGTCAAAGTCATTGTCACATTTGGCAAGAGAAAGGCTGACTCATTAAGGCGGTCAAAAATGGTGCTATATTTAAAGTCCGTTGTCGAGAATATCGTCGGATCTGGCATAAAGTGGACTTTCGTCCCCGTTTTAGATTTAGGTGCTTTACCGATTTTTTCAAGCGTTGTGGCAGGTTTGCCACCATTTTCAAAACGTTGGCGGTAGACAACACCATCACGCGTGATTTCAACTTCAAGATAACTTGAGAGGGCATTCACGACGGATGATCCGACACCATGAAGACCACCTGAGGTCTTATAGCCACCTTGACCAAACTTACCACCCGCGTGAAGTACTGTGAAGATAACTTCAACTGTTGGAATACCTGTTGCGTGAGTACCAACTGGCATCCCACGACCGCTATCAGAAACAGTTAGTGAACCATCTTTATGAATTGTCACATTGATTTGGTCACCGAAGCCAGAAAGGGCTTCATCGACAGCGTTGTCGACAATCTCCCAGACCAAATGGTGGAGACCAATCCCATCCGTTGACCCGATATACATCCCAGGACGTTTACGGACCGCATCTAGGCCTTCCAAAACCTGAATGGCATCATCATTGTAATTATTAATATCTATTGTCAATTTACTTTTCCTTTGGACATACAGTCTAGATTTTTTGATAGCAAAACAGTGCGTAACCCTCTAGGGAACCTCACTGTGATGATATAAAAAATGTTCTATACTATAGAATACCTTATTTTCTCGATTTTGGCAAAAATCTTTCTAAACAAAGTATACATGAGGATTGATTATGTAAAAAAACACCTCTGATGAGATGTTTTTTCGGCACTTGAGACTTGAATATTCTTTGAGCCTGTATCATCAAAAGAGATTTTTGCGTCTCTTTTCATAAAATATTTGCTAAAAAAGATTTCTGAGTTTCTTTTTGTCTATTTTCTAAAGAAAAAACTCAGAAATTTCTTTTTATCCAAAATTAAAATGCTATCGACTGACAGCATTTTAAATATGGACTGATTTAAAACTACTTAATTTTTTCTTCTTCATAGTCGCCATTGCTACACACGACTTGTTTACCACCGCCACGGACTTTCTTCTCAACCAAGAATTGACCACATTTTGGACAATCTCGACCGATGGGTTTATCCCATGAAGTGAATTCACAGTCTGGATAGCGGGCACAACCATAAAAAATCCGATTACGTTTAGACTTACGTTCAATAACTTGGCCTTCATGACAAGTCGGGCAGACGACGCCAATTTCCTTGACAATTGCCATGGTATTACGACAATCTGGGAAATTACTGCAGGCGTAAAACTTGCCGTATTTCCCAAGTTTAATCACCATAGGATGACCACAGACATCACAGTCGAAACCGGCAGGCTCATCTTTTATCTGGATCTTTTCGATCTCGGTTTCAGCTTTTTCAAGCTCAACGGCAAAAGGTTTATAGAACTCATCGACGACCTCCACCCATTTACGCATGCCGTGTTCGACATCGTCCAATGACTGCTCCATATCGACTGTAAACTCTGTGTTGACGATATTAGGGAAGAACTCGACAACCATGTTATTGACGATTTCACCAAGTTCTGTCGGCTCAAAGCGTTTAGCCGAGAGCTTGACATAGTAACGTCGCTGAATCGTTTCAAGCGTTGGCGCATAGGTTGATGGACGACCGACACCGATTTCTTCTAGCGTTTTGATCAGCGTTGCTTCACTGAAACGTGCTGGTGGTTGCGTGAAGTGTTGCTCTGGCTTGATGTTGTCTTTCTTGACAACATCGCCCTCAGCCATTTCCGGCAGCATCTTGTTCTTATCCGCGTCATTATAAACGGCCATATAACCGTCAAATTTGACTTGTGAGCCGTTGGACGTAAACATGACACCATTTTGCGAGAGATTGACCTTAACCGTATCAAAAACAGCAGGCGTCATTTGACTGGCGACGAAGCGATTCCAGATCAGGCGATAGAGTTTGAGCTGATCTTTGTCGAGGTACTTGGCAATGGCCTCAGGCGTGTTAAGGACGTTGGAAGGCCGAATGGCCTCATGGGCATCCTGAGCACCCGCAACATTCTTAACCTTACTGCCGTGTTTACTATATTTTTCGCCAAAGGTATCGACGATATAGCTGGCCGCTGCCGCTTGGGCAACTGGCGAGATACGTGTCGAGTCGGTACGCATATAGGTAATCAACCCTTGATGACCATTTGGCCCTAGCGTGATGCCTTCATATAATTGTTGAGCGACAGACATAGTCTTACGCGCTCTAAAGTTAATTTTATTGGCCGAATCTTGTTGGAGTGAAGACGTTGTATAAGGCAGGGGTGCATTGCGACGACGTTCTTTCTTATCAACTTTATCGACCGTAAATTCGTCTGATGTCAGACGTTCCATGACTTCTAAGACATCCGAATTTTTATGCAACTTCTTCTTCTTGCCATCAAGGCCGTAAAAACTACCCGGAAATTTCTTGGTCCCTTTTTTGAAATTTCCTTCAATTGACCAGTATTCTTCTGGGATAAAAGCATTGATTTCATTTTCACGATCAATGATTAATTTTAGGGCGATGGATTGGACACGACCTGCTGATAAACCTTTTTTAATCTTCTTCCAAAGGATTGGCGAGATAGAATAGCCGACTAAGCGGTCTAAAATCCGGCGGGCTTGTTGGGCATCTACCAAGTCTAAGTCAATTGAACGCGGTTCTTTAAAGGCGTCTTTGACGGCATCTTTAGTAATTTCATTAAAGACGACGCGATTCTTATCATGAACATCAAGCCCTAAAATATGGGCTAAATGCCAAGCAATGGCTTCTCCCTCTCTATCCGGGTCACTTGCGAGATAGACGGCTTTAGCGTTTTTAGCTTCTTTTTTAAGGGAATTAATCAAAGGCCCTTTGCCTCGAATATTGATGTATTGAGGTTCGTAGTCGTGCTCAATATCAACAGACATGGTTGATTTCTTTAAATCACGGATATGCCCAACAGACGCGACTACTTTATAGTTACGCCCGAGATATTTTTCAATTGTCTTTGCCTTAGCTGGTGATTCGACAATGACCAAATTCTTTTTAATTTTTGTTGCTGCTTTTTTCTTAGTTGCTTTCTTGGGTGTTGCTTTTTTAGCTGTCGTTTTTTTAATGGCTGGTTTCTTTGTTGTCGCTGTTACCATGAGGTTAGCCAACTTTCTATCAGATTACTCAACCTATCATAACGGCTTTTTTTCTGATTGTCAAGGCATATATGTTTTTCTTATAGGAGAAACACGTTTTTTTTGATGTAAAAAACAAATACGAAAGACTGAATGATAACACCTATATATTATAACTTTAACTTGAAATATTTTGGTATTATAATGGTGTTACCAGAAAAGGAGCTACTATTATGGCAACAGTTACGATTAAGGTTAAAGATAACGAATAACAATTTTTTCAAGCGATGGCGAAATTTGAGGGACTTTCATTATCTGAGAGTATCAAACGTACGATGGTTGAAAAATATGAAAACGATTATGATTTAAAAGTCGCAGAAACTTCAATTGCTGAATTTCAAAAGTACATTATTTCAGATAAACCAGTCCAATCTTGGGAAGACTTACAACCAGAATTGGGGCTTGATCGTGACGTATGACTTTATCCCTTCGCCTAAATTTAATCGACAATTTCGTATACTTGATAAGTTTACCCAAAAATGCATTCAAAACTATATTAACAATGTCATCTTAAAAGCAGATAATCCGCACAACCACGGCAAGCAACTTGTTGGAGACTTAGCAGTACTTTGGCGTTATCGAATTGGCGACTATCGATTGATAGTCACGATACAGGATAACGAACTGATGGTCCTTGCCTTGCAAATCAATCATAGACGAGATATCTATCGATAAAAAAGTCACTCTATTCCTATAATAAAAACTTCCACTTTCTAAATGGAAGTTTTTTTATAGCGTTAGGCTCAACTATTTTCTGCTAAGAAATCTGCTGCCGCACCAATTAAGTTGGCATCATTTTGAAATTCACACACGGCAATTTTGGGCATCATTGTTGCTATCCCTACTTTGTCATAAATAACTTGCAAGGCTGCTTGTAGTTTTGGAATCAGGAAGTCTGCCTGAGAAATACCGCCTCCTAAGAGAATGATTTCTGGGTCTAATGCGTACTGTAAATTAAAGATAGCACGCGCCAGACTGTCGAATAAAACAGCAACTGCCGCTGTAGCATCAACATCTCCCCCTTCAGCCAGAGCAAAAATCTCCTGACCATTATAGGTTGTATTATGTGCTGTATTATAGTCTTGCGCCATGCGAACAGGGCTTGCATCGACCGATAAAGTGTTATCACCCATGAGCATGAAACCAAATTCTCCACCCATGAGATGCGCGCCGTGTCGAATTTTTTTATCTAGAACGACCGCACCGCCGATGCCTGTTCCAATGACGAAAAATAGCAAGTCTTGATAGTCTTTTCCTGCACCATATGACACTTCAGCCAATGCTGCACAATTGGCGTCATTCTCGACTGAAACTGGCAGGCCAAAAAGTTCTTCGAAGGCAGTTTTGATTGGAAAATTATGGATGTAAGGTAGCGCTGATGCACCATAAATCACGCCATCTGCCTTGCTTACGGCACCTGGACAGCTAATGGCGATCCCTGTGAGCTCGACTTGTTTTGCGACTTCATTTTTAATCTCTGCAAAGACTTGATAAAAGCTTTCTAAAGTTTGGGGTGTGGCTTTCGAGCCTTTGTTCGCGAGTTGACCCTTGTCAAAACTTGCATATTTGATGCTTGTGCCACCAACATCGATTGTTAATAATACCATTTGTGTTATTTCTCCATTTCTGATTCATGTAATTCAAGTCTTGAGGTGTCTGCTAGGTCTTTAAAGAAGTAGGCTGATTTTTTCAAGGTTTTAATTTGTCGTCGAATATCGACTGAGATTAAGCCATAACGATTACGGTAAGAGTTGCGCCAACTAAAACAGTCAATCGGTGTCCAAAGATGATAGCCGAAACAGTTACTACCTTCTGCAATGGCCTTGTGGACATAATAAAGGTGTTCTTTGATAAACTGAATCCGATAATCATCCTTAATCTGATTGGTTTCTGAATCATAATAGCGTTCTTCACGGCTCACGCCCATGCCATTCTCAGAGACAAACCAGGCGATGTTGCCGAAATTCTCCTGGATATTTTTGGCAATGTCATAAAGCGCTCTGGGATAGATTTCCCAACCTTTATCCACATTCATTCGAACACCACGTTTGTCATAGGCTTCAAAATATTTATTGGGTAACCAGTCTACAGCAAGCGAATCAGACGAATATTTTGGTGCTTGTGCACGATTAGGATGGTAAAAATTAACCCCTAGATAATCAATGGTATTTTGACGAATAATGTCTAGTTCTTCTGGTGTTGCATCCCAAAGTACACCATCTCGGGTCAGAATTTCAACAAGTTCAGCTGGAAATATTCCCTTGACGGAGGCATCCATGAATAGCCGATTTTGCCACAAATCTGTAAAATGTGCTGCTGCTTGATCAACCTTAGAATCACTGGCAGGATAGTTAGGTGTCAAATTAAGGATGATACCTATTTTACCGTCAGGGTTTCGATTCAATCGTCTAAAGGCAGCAATAACTTTTGATGAGGCCAATTGCAAATTGTAAGCCACTTGCACTGCTTTTCTACCATCAATCAGATTCGGATAGTGAAATTGATAAAGATAACCCCCTTCAACAACTACCATCGGCTCATTATGTGTGAACCAATCCGTCACCCGATCACTGAAAAGCTCAAAACACTTTTCAGCAAACTTAACAAATAAGTCAACAACATGTTTCGATTCCCAACTGCCATACTGGTGTACTAAATCAACTGGCACATCAAAATGGTGGAGATTGATAACTGGTCGAATACCTTGTGCTATAAATTCATCAATGACATTGTTGTAGAATTGGACACCTTCTTGATTCAAGGTAACCGCTTCCAAATCATCGATCAAACGTGTCCACTGAATAGACGTTCTCACGGAATTCAAGCCAGTAGCCTTCATCAAAGCGATATCATTTTTAAAGTCATTATAAAAATTTGATGCCGTATCAGGACCAATACCATGCCAATATTTCTCAGGAGAAATTTCAAATTCATAATCAAAGATATTGGCATGAAGTTTCTTAAACCGACCTTCAGTTTGTGGACCAGATGTGGCAGCTCCCCACCAAAAATCCTTAGGGAAATTTAAAGTCGTCATACATCGTCTACTTTCTATATAGTTTTAGATAATTTTCAGACACATTTACTAAACGACATGTTACATTATATAGTTGTCCTTAAATTGAAAACGCTATCTTTTCTATAATTTTAGTCTAAAGGAATCTGTTATATTTGTCAAGAAAATATGTACAGATTTGCAGTAACAAAGTAAAGGCTATAAGAAAAAGCCATCTCTCAAGAGATAGCTGAATTTATTTCAAGATGATAGCTGCAATCATAGGACTAACAATGACATAAACAATTCCAGTCACACCTATAGATAAGCCTGCCATGGCACCTTCTATTTGACCTAGCTGCATGGCTGCACCAGTCCCAATGGCGTGACCCGTGCCACCAAGTGCCACACCTTTCGCCACCCGATCCTTAATCCCAAATAAATCAAGCAGCACTGTTCCGATCACAGAGGTTAAAATACCAGTCGCTACGACAACGACCAAGGTAATCGTCGTCATGCCTCCCATTTTGCTGGTAATCCCGATGGCCATGGCGGTTGTCACGGATTTAGGAAAGAGACTTATGGCAAGAAAGAAATTCATGCCAAAGGCTTTGGCGAGGAGTGCTGTTAAAGTTGTGTTCACGATAGCACCTATCACAACACCTGCGATGATACTGCGCGCATGAAACCTCATGAGTTTAAAGGCTTGAAATAACGGTATTCCCAAGGCCACTGTTGAGGGTATAATCAAGGTATTCAGATAAGACCCACCGACATAGTAATCACGATAAGAAATGTTTGTTGCTTTCAAAAAGACAATTACCATAATCACGGCTAACAGTAAAGGCGTTGTCGCAGGGTTTGTCCATTTTCTATGAATTTGTGCCGCAATAAAATAGGCCAAAATAGATAAAGTCAGGCCAAATAATGGATTTGCTACAACTTCTTTCATTTTCGGTAATCTCCCTCAAAACGATGTTTGACAAACTGTGTCACAAAGCCTATAACAGCAATATTAACGACAATCGCAAGAACAGTGATGACGATAATCTGCCACCAATACTTGGCAATGGCATCCCAGTGACTCATGATCCCAACACCAGCTGGCAAGAATAAAATCGTCATATTTTCGATCAGAAATTGACCAGCATCATAAATCTGACGGAGTCTAATGATCCGAAATTTAAGGGCGAGAAATAATAAAACCATCCCAATAATCGAACCAGGAATTGGTAAGTTTAAACCCGTAGATAAAACTTCTCCAATAATGGAGAACAAGAGTATGTACATGAACTGAAAATAAATTTTCATTGCATAAGTGCGACCTTTCTGATATATATGCTTATTATAGCGCTTTTTTCTGAAAATTACAGGAAAAAATCTTATTTTCTGGTAAATAAAAACTGACTTGTGCCAGTTTTTTTTAGATATTGATTGACTAAAATTTGATATTCAACAAGTCCATCATTTCATGGTAAGCTGTCTCTATCCTTTGTTGCTTCTCTAAAGGGATCTTGTCAAAATATTTGCCACCTTTGATGTAGTCTTCTGCCAAGTATACTTGATAATCATAGGCTGGATAACCCAGAAATGTCCGATTAATTGGCTCCCTTGAAACCCAAGTCGGATGTGCCTTAACACCGGTTAGGCTTGTTTTACCATCTTTTTTAGCAACCTGAACCTCCATGATTACACCACGCTCAGTCCAGTAATTTTCGAGTGTTTCATAGCGTTGGTTTGATAAGAGATTACCCATGGAATAGATGATGAATTTTTTCTCGCCATCTTTTTCAATGGTTTCTGTTGGTTCTGCCACGTGAGGGTGACCACCAAAAACAATATCTGCTCCAAAATCAACCATTTGACGATAGATTCTTTCTTGCTCAGGCGTAGGCTCTAAGCTGTATTCCTCACCAGACTGAGGCATGACAATTGTTAAGTCTGCAATTTTTTCAGCTGCCTTAATTTTCTTTTCAACCTTAGCCATATCCAAATCATTCAGATACTTGTCATAATCCGACTGACTAATACTCGCTTCTATGCCATTAAACCCATAACTAAAACCTAAAATAGCAATTTTAATGCCATTAACAGTCTTAACTAGTATTTTATCATCTGGTACATTAACTCCGAAGGTATCAAGACTTGCTTTTTGAAAAGCATTCGCGGTGTATTTGAGACCACTTATCCCAGTGTCCAAAATATGATTGTGGGCCAAATCTAAAGCATCATAACCTGCGTCTTTAATAGATGCGACGACATCTTCAGGTGCATTAAAAATCGGATATCCTGCCAATTCACGATCTGGATTGATTGTGCCTTCAAAATCTCCCAAAGCCAGATCAGCAGAAGAAATTAATGGTTTGATTTGTTCATAGTCATTCGAAAAATCGTATTTCTCACCATCAAAAGCACTCCCATAAACAATATCATGATAGAGCATATCACCACTGGCCATAATTGTTGCTTTTTGTGTTTCCTTTGATGTTTGTGCCTTAGATTCAGACTGACTCGTTTTCTTTGTTTTAGCTTGACTTGCTTTAGGTTTCACATCTGTTTTTTCCGATGACTTTGAAAAATGTTCACCAATAAATAGAACCACAATTAATCCAGCTAAAACCAGCAAGATTATCACTAAACTTTTCGGTATTGTCGAAAATTTACTCCGCTTACTCCGTCTACTCTGCAACTTTTCCTCCTTTACAACTTCCCTTCAATTAATTATTAACTGCCTCAAACAAAATACTATAAAAACTCAGACTTAATTATTTTAACAAGCATTAAGACTTTATCTCATTATAACATATACAATATGTTAAAAAAGCAAGAAACTTAAAATAAAAAAATACAGGCATTATGTCCTGTATTTTGAGGAAAAAATTGTTTATAGATTTTCTATAACAGCTTTGGTAAATTCAGCTGTCGTCAACTGACCACCTAAATCCCGAGTTGTATGTCCACTTGCAATAGCTTTTGCAAGTGCCAATTTCACCAGTGTTGCGGCTTCTCCCCAACCCATAAACTCAAGCATCATCACACTTGACAAGATCAAACTTGATGGATTGGCAAGACCTAAGCCTGCGATATCTGGTGCCGTACCATGTGTCGCTTCAAAAATCGCATGCCCCGTGATAAAATTGATATTCGCCCCTGGTGAAATCCCAATCCCACCTACCTGGGCAGCTAGGGCATCCGAAATATAATCACCATTCAAATTAAGCGTCGCGACTACTTGATAGTCTGATGGATTCAGCAAGATTTGCTGTAAGAAGTTATCTGCAATCGCATCATCCACATAGATTTTACCTTCAGCCAAAGCCTGATCTTTAGCAGCTTTAGCAGCCGTGATGCCGTCTTGTGCCTTAATTTGATTGAACTCATTTACTGTGAAAGTCGGATACTCACTTGCAACCTCGTAACCCCATTTCTTAAAGCCACCCTCGGTAAATTTCATGATATTGCCTTTATGAACCAGCGTCAACCGCGTATTACCATTCGCCACAGCATGATCGAAAGCAGCTCGAACCAAACGTTTGGTCCCATCTGGCGATACAGGCTTGATGCCAATGGCGGAAGTCTTATCAAACCGAATTTTATTAATGCCAAAGTCAGACTTTAAAATCTCGATTAATCGAAGGGCGTCTGCACTTTCACTTTCGAACTCAATTCCAGCGTAGATATCCTCTGTGTTCTCACGAAAAATCGTCATGTTAACATTTTCAGGATGTTTAACAGGTGATGCGACACCTGGAAAGTAAGCCACTGGCCGCACATTGGCAAAGAGGTCAAAATTTTGACGCAAGGTCACATTCAAACTACGGAAACCGCCACCAATCGGTGTCATTAATGGGCCTTTGATAGCAATCAGGTTCTCTGTCAAGCTTGTCAATGTCGCTTCCGGTAAATAATCCCCAGTTGCTTCAAAAGCCTGTTCACCAGCCTGTAACTCTTGCCAAACTATTTCTTTCTCGCCAGCATAACTTTTAGCAACTGCTGTATCAACTATCTCAATCATGGCAGGAGAAATATCAATCCCCACACCATCGCCATTAATATAAGGAATTTCAGGGTTATTAGGAACGTTTAACTTCCCATCAATCATTTCAATCTTTGCCATCTAACACCTTTTTCTTAATCACCATTTGCAGAATACCACCATTTTCATAGTACTCTAAATCAGCTTGTGAATCAAAACGTAGTTTAGCTTGGAACGTTTTATCATCAGCGTGAACTGTAATCAACTGACCAATTTCTGGTTTTTCAGGGAAATCAAAACTGAAGCTTTCAAATCCTGTCAAGCCAAGACTGTCTGCTGTTTCACCTGTCAAAAATTGCAGTGGAATCAAGCCCATCATAGCAAGATTACTACGGTGAATCCGCTCAAAACTTTCAGCAATGACGACTTTAACACCTAGAAGATTTGTCCCTTTAGCTGCCCAGTCACGTGATGAGCCCATGCCATAGTCTTTACCTGCTAAAACGACAAGCGAGGTACCGTCAGCCTTGTATTTCATGGCAGCATCATAAATCGGTAACACGGCTTCACCGTATTTGGTTACGCCACCTTCAATACCTGGTGTCAATTGATTTTTAATGCGAATATTCGCAAATGTCCCACGCGTCATGACTTTATCATTCCCACGGCGACTACCGTAGGAGTTGAAATCACGTGGCTCAACACCTGCCGCAGATAGAAATTCACCTGCTGGTGATTTCATGGCAATGTTACCGGCTGGGCTGATGTGATCTGTTGTGACAGAATCGCCAAATTTTGCCAAGACACGTAAGTTCTTAAGTGGTGCATTGCTAGAAGTCGCATCTAAACTTAAGTCTTCAAAATAGGGTGGATTAGCAACATAGGTTGAGTTTTCATCCCAGTTATAAGTTTCAGATTTTGATGACTTGATGTCATTCCATGCTTCATTTGCATCAAAGACATGGGCGTAGTAAGTTTCGTAAAGTTCACGTGTGACATATTTGTCCACTTCCGCTTTTACGGTTTCATAGTCAGGCATAATATCTTTGAGGTAAGTCGCCTGTCCTTCTTGATCCACGCCAAGTGGTTCCCTTGTTAAATCTTTTTTAACATTGCCCGCAATAGCGTAAGCGACAACGAGCGGTGGGCTTGCGAGGTAGTTAGCCTTGACAAGTGGATGGATGCGACCTTCAAAATTTCGGTTGCCCGAAAGGACAGATGTCACGAGGACATCTTGGTCGATAATCGCTTCAGAAACATCATCATCAAGTGGCCCTGAATTTCCGATACAGGTCGTACAGCCATAGCCAACTACGTCAAATCCGAGACTTGCGAGTGGTGCCATCAAGCCTGCATCTTCTAAGTAGGCGGTCACGACTTTTGAGCCGGGTGCGAGGGATGTTTTAACTGTTTTGGGAACTGTCAATCCTTTGGCCACGGCGTTTTTCGCCAAAAGACCGGCCATCATCATGACATATGGATTACTAGTATTGGTACAAGACGTGATAGCCGCAATCGCGATGTCGCCTTCTTTCACCAGACCGTCAGCTTTAGGTTCACCTGTTGCAAGGTATTTTGAAAAGGCCTTAAATTCAGAAGCCATCTGACCTAGGGCAATCAAATCTTGGGGACGTTTAGGCCCTGATAAATACGTTTCGACTGTTGCCAAGTCAACTTCGATGACTTGATTATAAGCTGCTTCTTTTGTAGCATCATAAAACAAGTGATTGGTTTTAGCATAAGCTTCAACTAAGGAAACAAGTTTTTCATCTCGGTTGGTATTGGTTAAATAATTAAGTGTTTCATCATCAATCGGGAAGAAGCCACAAGTTGCGCCATATTCTGGTGCCATGTTGGCGACTGTAGCCCGATCTGCAAGCGTCAAACTCGCGAGACCTGGCCCGAAGTACTCGACAAATTTCCCCACAACATTTTGGTCACGCAAAATTTTCGTCATGGTCAAGGCTAAGTCAGTGGCTGTCGCAAGCGGGTTAAGATTACCAACAAAACGCACACCAATGACTTCTGGCATTGGGAAATAAGACGCTTCACCTAAGATAGCGGCCTCAGCTTCAATCCCGCCAACACCCCAACCAAGCACACCTAACCCGTTGATCATGGTTGTGTGACTATCTGTACCGAATACAGTGTCAGGGAGTAAAACACCCTCTTTCACACTCACAACATCTGAGAGATATTCGATATTGACTTGGTGGATGATCCCTGTTGCAGGTGGGACAACACGGAAATTTTCAAAAGACTCAGTCGCCCATTTGAGAAACTCATAGCGTTCGCCATTGCGTTCAAATTCACGCTTGGCATTGAATTGCAAGGCTTGCTCAGAACCTGAATAGTCAACTTGTACTGAATGATCGATGACTAAGTCAACTGAAACTTCTGGATTAATCAGCTCTGGTTGACCGCCTAATTTTTTGACTGAATCACGCATAGCAGCAAGGTCAACAACTGCTGGTACACCAGTAAAGTCTTGCAGGATAACACGGCTAGGTTTAAAAGGAATTTCACCGGAATCAAGTGTCTTGCCATCATAGTTCTGTAACTTTTCAAGATGTTCTGATGTGAATTTGACACCATCAAAATTGCGGAGTATCCCTTCTGTTAGGATGCGCAATGAATAAGGTAGCGTCTCTATGTTTGCGATAGCAGATTGAATATCAAAATAGGTGTAATCAGTCCCATTAACCGTAAGCGTTTTCTTATAATTTTTCGATGTCATGCGTTCCTATCCTTTAGTTTTGTATATTTTTTAGTCGTCAACACACTTTCATAGGCCGGCCGAATAATTTTATTCATGTTAAGCATTTCTTCCATGCGGTGGGCACTCCAACCAACAATTCGCGCAATCGCAAATAAAGGCGTGTAAAGCTCCTCTGGAAGACCCAACATTTTGTAGACAAAGCCACTGTAGAAGTCAACATTGGCCGATACACCTTTATAGATGTTCCGCTCTTGGGCAATGACTTGCGGTGCGAGACGCTCAATTTTTTTATAAAAGTCATACTCGTTATGCAAGCCTTTTTCATCAGCCAATTCTTTAACGTAAGACTTGAGCACTTCAGCGCGAGGATCAGAAACCGAGTAAATGGCATGCCCCATCCCGTAAATCAAGCCTTGTTTGTCAAAGGCTTCCTTATTCAAAATTTTTCGCAAATACTCAGAGATTTCCGCTTCATCACAAGGATCATCAAGATTAGCCCAAATATCATCTAACATTTTAGACACCTGAATATTGGCACCACCATGCTTGGCCCCTTTTAAACTTGATAAAGAAGCGACAACTGAGGCGTAAGTATCCGTTCCAGAACTGGTCACAACGTGAGTCGTGAAGGTCGAGTTGTTCCCGCCACCATGTTCCATATGCAGAATCAACGCCAAGTCCAAAACCTTTGCTTCAATGTCTGTAAATTGTTTATCTGGTCTTAATAGACGCAAGATATTTTGCGCCGTCGTCAGGTTTTCATCTGGATAATGGATGTAAAGACTCTCACCATTTTCATAGTGATTATAAGCCTGATAGGCATAAATCGCCAGCAATGGAAAATTTGCGATCAAACAAAGCGATTGATCCAATACATTTTCTAGCGTCATCTCACTTGCCTTGCGATCAAAAGTTGCCAAACTCAAAATACTCCGGCTGATCGAATTCATGATATCACTAGAAGTCGCCTCCAGAATAATATCTCGCACAAAGTCTTCTGGTAACTGGCGTTTATCTGAAAGCACTTTGGTAAATGTTGTCAGTTCTTCTAACGTCGGTAGCTCACCAAAAAGGAGCAGGTAGGTAATCTCCTCAAACCCAAATCGATTTTCCGCTTTAAGATGCTTTGATATATCTTTGATATTAATCGCACGATACTCTAAGATACCTTGCATGGGCTCACCATCTTCATCAAAGGAATGGATGGCTGAAATATTGGTTAATCCCGCTAAAACACCCTTACCACTGACATCACGAAGCCCTTTTTTGACATCATATTCTTGATAAAATTCAAGTGGAATGATGGAATTTTTTTTAATCTTTTCTATATATTTATTCATGAAATGCGTCAACCTTTCGAATGAATCTTCTGAAAATTTTGATATTGCCTTATTATAATTTATTTTAAAGATATTTACAAGTTTTTATACCCATTTTATTTTCACTTTTATTTTAATAGTTCGTTTTTATATTCACAATTAAAAGGTAAGACTCATTCAAGTATTAAAGAAACTTCATCAGTGGGTCTGACGAAGTTGACTGGCAAGTTCTTTAATTTTTCTGAGGCGATGATTGACACCTGATTTACCTAAAGGTGTCGCTAATTTTTGTCCTAACTCAACGATTGTTGCATCTGGATTAGCCATTCTAGCAACTGCAAGTTCGCGTAAATTATCTGGCAATTTATCCTGACTTTGCAAAAATTTGATATCTTCAATTGCTGATTGGGCAGCATTGACGGTTTTACCAATATTAGCGGCTTCAAAATTGGTCTGACGATTAGCTGTGTTGCGCATCTCGCGGACAATCTTTGCATCTTCATACTTAAACCGTGCGGCATTTGCACCAATGAGACTGAGAAAATCTATAATCATCTCAGAATTTGATAGATAGGTGACCACTCTTGTTTTACGAGCAATCATCTTACTTCTGATGCCAAAGGTTTCAAGTAAATACTGCAAATCTGACGCATGTTCCTCATAATAAGAGGCAATTTCCAAATGGTATTTACCATTCTCAGGGTTTGTCACACTGCCACTGCTTAAAAAAGCCCCTCGCAAGTAGCCGATGGCTTTTTTTTCATCAAATTTGACGCTATCAGGGACGCCATGATCTAGCAAGAGACTATCTGCTAGTTCAAAGTGATCCAAAACCTCTGATACGTTATCTTTGATCTTCAAGGTGTAAACACGATTTTTAGACAAAGTGGTTTTTTGATGGGTTTTAATTTCAGATTTGATGGCGTATGCTTCTGATAGGGTAGCATAGATGAAACGTGCTGTTGTAGCGTTTTCAGTTGTCACAGAGAGTGTCAAACCATTTGAAATACCAAGCACGCCATTCATCCGAATGAGTGCAATGATAACCCCATCTGTCACTTTTAACTGGGTCAATTCCTTCTTAACATCTGCTGAAAAACTCATTGACTGCGACGCTCACTGATTCTCATGATTTCTTCTGTAACTGCATCTCCATTATGAAAAGCACCGCCATCTACTAACTTCAAGAAATTAGCGGAAATCACGCGCACGTCTTCTGCCTGTAGCCTATTGAAATCATGTGTTACTTGTACTAGGTACTCATCGAATTTATTTGAATTCATGTAAGCATCTGGCACTGCCTCAACATTAACTAAAACAGTATCAACAAATGGAACACCAACATGCTCGTGCAAGACTCTCACATGATCAGCATCTGTGAAGTTTTCTGTTTCCCCTCGTTGGGTCATAATATTACAAACATAGACGACTTGAGCTAAAGTTCTGACTAGCGCTTCACGTATTTCTGGAATGACGACATTAGGTAAAATAGATGTAAAAAGACTACCTGGCCCCATGACAATCATATCCGCGGTCATTATCGCATTAACGACATGGCGAGATGCTGTTGGTTGCTCATCATTAAAGGTATTGGTCACATAGACATGATCAATTGTCCCAGGGTAATCCGCAATCCGACTTTCACCAATGATTTCTGTTTTATCTTTAAAAACAGCATGTAAAGTCAGAGCTGATTCGCTAGAAGGCAAGATACGACCCTGGACATGGAAAAATTTGGATAATATTTTAAGGGCATTATAAGTCGAGCCTTGCATTTCAGAAACGCCAGCAATGACAAGATTGCCAATGGGATGGCCACTGAGCGGCCCATCCTCAGCACGAAAACGATATTGAAAAATCTGCCCATAGACCCGTGGCATATCACTCATGGCAACAAGTACATTGCGCAAATCACCTGGCGGTGCAATATCAAGCGTACCTCTCAGTTTACCTGAACTCCCACCGTCATCCGCAACTGTGACAATCGCCGTCAATTCAACATCTTCTTTTCTCAGCGAATCCAAAATGACTGGAATACCGGTCCCACCGCCAATGACAACTATTTTTTTCTTTCTCATGAGCGGTTCACCGTTTCCTTTCTTCTGTCTTTGTCACGATGACTGAGATTAACCAACCAGCCATTAGCAGTCAATTCTTCCGAAATCCTTTTAGCAAAGGCGACACTCCGGTGTTGACCACCTGTACAACCAACGGCAATCATGAGAACCGATTTTCCTTCTTTTTCATAACCAGGAATAATCGGATTGAGCATGGTCATCAAGTTTTGATAGAAATCCTCTGATTCTGGCGCATCCATGACATAGTGATAAACGGCATCATCAAGTCCTGTTTGGTTACGCAGTTCTGGTACATAATGCGGATTAGGCAAGAATCTGACGTCAAACACTAAATCAGCATCCAATGGTAGACCATATTTAAAGCCAAAACTCATGACCTCAATTCTAAAGGCAGCTTTGGTATTTTCTGTCGCAAATTGTTGGATAATGAGTGAGCGCAGATTTCTAGGCGTTAACTCTGTCGTATCAATCACATTTTGTGAAAATGATTTTAAGGGGGATAACAGCTCACGTTCTCGCATGATGCCATCCAAAACACGACCATCTTCTGCAAGAGGATGACTGCGACGCGTTTCTTTATAGCGCGCAACCAGTTCTTCGTCAGAACTATCCAAAAAGAGCAATCTAAAGTCAACTTGTGGATTATCTGAAAGGTCATTGACGATATCAGATAAGGCGTCAAAAAAGCTACGGCTCCGCATGTCCACTACCATTGCGACTTTATCAATATCGCTACTTTCTGAGGTTGTCAATAAACTAATAAATTTTTCAATCAAATTAGCAGGCATATTATCAATCGTAAAGTAGCCCATGTCTTCAAAAGATTGGATGGCAACCGTTTTACCGGCTCCGCTCATCCCAGTGATAATCACTAAATTAATTTTTTGCATTTGAAAAACTCCTTTTCGTTTTGAGCAATAAAACAGACCAAAATGCTAAGTAAACCACGCCAAAAATCATGAAACACAGCATAAAATAGCGTTCTGGTAAGATATTAATAACTGGATCCGTTGCTGGATCAAACAGCCAAGTGGCATCTCGAAAAAATATTTGATGAAAAGTAATAAAGATTGACTCAAACCCACCAAATAACGCAATAACAGCGATAAAAACTGGCACTATCAGACAGATTTTTATGCCTTGATAGAATTGGATGTAGCACTTTTTTTTGATAAAGACAAACGTAGGTAGGAGTAAGACAATTGTAAGGAAAAATGCTAATAGAAAGAGCTGTTTGACATCAGCAAAGTGTTTAAGTCCAGCCTGTGAGCTAGAAAAATCAGGCATATTTAACTTTTTAACTGCAGGATTCAGCAAGTAGCCCATCAAACGATTAAAATTATAGCTAATCGTTTTTGAACCGAGATAAGTCAAATCCGGTAGTTTAAACACGTCAATCAGACGGTAAAATAAAGGCATCGCAGCAAGAATTGTCAGGGTCGCACTAGCTGCAATTGACCAAATAATCGTGAGTAAAAAGTGACCTTTAGCTTTCATAACTTACCACTCAAATTTCCCAGTCATCCAATGATGCAACGACATGCGTCGGGGCAATTGGTAGATTTGGCACTTCTTCTGCTTTGGTAAAACCAGTCGTAACGAGCAAGGTATCAATATCATTATCAATACCGGCGCGAATATCCGTCAGGTAATTATCCCCCACCATCAAAAGATCACGTCTGGCAATCCCGATTCGTTCAACGGCTTTGTTCATAATAATTGCGTTTGGTTTGCCGATAAAAATCGGTTTGACCCGAGTGGCAACTTCCAGTAATTTATTAATACTACCCGCACCCGGTAACAGACCACGCTCTGTCGGAATGTTCAAGTCAGGGTTGGTCCCGATAAACATAGCACCCTTGGCAATGGCAAGAGTTGCCAGGGTCAATTTCTCATAAGTTAAATCATTATCTAAGCCTACAACAACATAGGCTGGATTTTCAGTATCTCTTTGGTAGCTACCGTAAATCGCAGATTTGAGACCCGACTCACCAATGACATATGCAGTCTCGCCTTTTGCCATATCATCCATATACTCTAGTGTTGCTAAAGTTGCTGTATAGATGGTCTCTTCAGATGTCATGATGCCAAATTTTTCTTGCAATCTCTCTTGGACTTGCGCCGGTGTTTTGGTCGTATTATTGGTCACAAATAAATGTGGGATATTTTTTTCCTGTAGCCGTTTGACAAATCGCGTTCCCGCTTCAATACGATCTTCCCCCAGATAGATCGTACCATCCAAATCAATTAAATAGCCTTTGTACTGTGTCATTTTATTTCTCTTTCCAAGTCATTTCAGCCTGTGCATGCTTACCTTCCGATACAATTTCGTGAAACGACTGCACCCCTACCAAGTCCACACGTGATGTCACAGTGGTGCCGTAAAGCACTTCCTTGCTATACTTCAACTGAATTTTCGACGGCACGTGGGTGCTCAAAAAATCATAACCTAAAACATCCGTCATCCAGTCAAAATACTTACTATTATTCACATGACCGTTTTGATCAATGTCGTTGAACCTCACATGATAACTCTTTTCAAGCGGCGTATCTGACAGGGCCGTGTATTTGTGGCCACGGATAATCTTTGAGATTTTATCAGACTGATAAGGGGCGACAATATCATCCTCAACATGGGCGACTTTTCGGCTACTAATATCAATCAATACAAAAGTCGAATTAACCGTTAATAAAGCGTCACCATTTTCAGCAAAGAAGACAAAATCTCGATAGCAGAAAAATTTATTGTATGACTTGGCAAAGGTTTCAATCGTAATCACTTCGCTAAACCTTGGCAGACGGTTAATGGTCACATCATATTCGACCACAACCCAAGCATAGTTATAGGTCTCTTTTAACCAATCATCGCTAATCCCAAGGCTATGGGATTGTTCCCCCGATAGTTGCAAGGCGATATTGAAAATACTAGGCAGTTTCATATTGCCGTTGGCATCAGTTTCATAATATGGGACAGTATATTTTTTCGTGTAAGTTAGCATACTCTTATTTTACCAAAAAAACGCCGAAATTGGCGTTTTAGTTATTTGATAGGTTCTCCATGATTAAAGAGTTTATTATAGTCTTCAATATTTGAGACGCGATTAAAATCTAGATCGCCTGCGAAGCCATTGAGACGGCCACGACTAGTATACTGATGCAAGTCATACTTAATCGTTGTATCAGGTGATGTATCCCAATAACCAGTATCGCCTCCATAGTGCGCTAACCAAATGCTATTATAGGGTGTCACGTCTAATTGATTAGCCGTAATAAACCAATCCTGTGTGTAAATACCGATATTTTTGGCGCCAAGTTTAATCAATTCATCTCGGAAAGCTTCAATACCTTGATTAAAATCACTTTTCATCGTCACTTCTTCAACATCTAGCCACCAATAAGTCGGTTTATATTTTTCTGCACGTTCATAAAATTCATTGGCTTCTTCACGCGTTTCTTTTTCAGATTTACCATTGACATAGGCATAGACAGCAACTGGCACATTACGTTTTTGAAACTCTTGAATGTGTGTATCCATGGCTTTGTCTTTGCCATTTTGAAAAGCCGCATTATTTTTTTTCTTCATGCTAATGCCATGTTGCACACGGACAATAACGCCATTAACCTGTTGCGACAAAGTATCATAATCCATCTCTGACGGTAACTGCCAGCCAGAAATATCGATAATCGGTTTGTTGAGATCAACACCATTATTAAGCGTGACCTTAGTCACCGTACTGTCTTCAGCACTATCATCTTTTGCAATATTTAACTCAACAAAAAAGGCAGCAAGGGCAAGTGACAAAATGAGAGCCATCAAAATCCCTGGCGGCTTCAAATGTTTTCGCATCATATTCATTATTACATTATATCAAAAATCTCTAGTCATCGTCTAGTAAAAACGTCTCAAATACGTCATTACCAAGCATGAGTCCCTGTCGTGTCATGAAAATATGGTTACCTGATTTCTCCAGAAGTTGCTTTTCTATCAACTCTGTAACTGTTTGCCCATAGATCGCTTCAAAGTCTTGGTTGAATTTCTCAGAAAACTGCTTGATATTGACCCCTGATTTCTTCCGTAGCCCCAAAAAAAGTTCTTCTTCCATCTGTTCCTTGAGTGTGAGTTTTTCTTTGACGACTTGCTTATCCGCATGTTCCAAGTAATGGTGAATCGGCACATGATTCTTGTACCGCACACCGTCGACGTAGCCGCTCGCCCCAGCGCCGAAACCATAATACTCGGCGTTGTTCCAGTACATAAGATTATGCGCACTCTCGTAGCCGGCTTTACCGAAATTCGAGATTTCATAATGCTCGAAGCCTGCATCTTGCAAGCTATCGATGATGTAGTTATACATCTCAAAATCCGTATCTTCACTCGGCAAATCAAGCCGCCCACGACGCATCTTATTCATGAAAATGGTGTGGTTTTCAAGAATCAGAGAATACAGGGCAACGTGAGGCAGATCAAGGCTCAGGATATTAGCGACGTCTTGCTTCACATCAGCCATGGTCTGACCAGGTAGGGCGTAAATCAGATCGATTGTGATATTATCAAAGCCTGCTGCTTTAAGCTTCGCAACATTGTCAAAGACATCTTGGGCGTTATGACTGCGACCGATTTTCTTGAGTAGTTTATCATTGAAAGTCTGTACCCCAAGGGAAACTCGGTTGACATGGTTTTTCTTTAGGACCGCAATCTTCTCATCTGACAAATCGCCTGGATTAGCTTCTACTGTAAATTCTTGTAGCTCTGTCAGATCAAGATTTTGTGTCAAACCAGATAAGAGTCTGTCTAGCTGCTCAGAAGAAAGCGCTGTCGGTGTCCCACCCCCAATATAGAGGGTTTTGAGTGCTGTAATATTTTCAGCAGCAACTTCCGCTAAAAGTGCCGTAATATAATCATCTACGGGTTGATTTTTGATATAAACCTTAGCAAAGTCACAATAGTAACAAATTTGTGTACAAAATGGAATATGGACATAGGCTGAGGTTGGCTTGTGTTGCGCTGTTTTCATTAATTTTCTTTCATTTCTTCTTGGTTTAGAACAAGTCTATTGGTTCATTATGCTGTTTTTGGCCCGCTCTGTCAAGTTTAATCATCTTGTAGCTATCTCACTAAAATTTGAGCAATAAAAAACTCAAGTCCTCAGACTTGAGACTTGGTTCGTCGTGCTATTTAACGCCTAAAAATGTTCAGTTGTCAATACTCACGTGAAATTTTTTCATCGCTATCCATCTGTGCAATCAGACCCTCAACACCATCAAATTTAATCATACCACGAATCCGTTTTAGGAAGTAAACCGTAGCGGTTTCTCCGTAGATTTCATCCCGAAAATCAAAAATATTGACTTCAAGTGTCTGATGTTGACCACCAAAGGTATCATTGTAGCCAATAGATGCCATGCCACGGTAGCGTGTCCCCAAGACTTCAATATCAACAACATAAACGCCAATAGCTGGCAAATATTGATAATTTTTAGATTCAATATTGGCAGTTGGATAGCCGATGGTGCGGCCTCTGGCTTCACCATGGACGACAAGACCCGTCACTTCATAGTCATAGCCTAAAAGGTGATTAGCAAGACTCACATCGCCATCTAAAATCGCTTGACGCACTCGGGTTGATGAGATTTTTTCACCCGCATCTGATACTTGAGCGATTTGGTAAGATTCATAGTCAGAAAGTTGCGTAAGATCACCATGATCTGACCCAAACTGGTAGTCAAATCCGACAACAATCGCTGCAATATTTAATTTTTTGACATATTTTTGAACAAAATCATGGCTGGTTAACTTGGCAAAATGGCTAGTAAAATCAGTCAGATAGAGGAAATCAACCCCATTTTCTTCAAAAAGCGCCAAACGTTTATTGGGTGATGTCAGATGCTTGAGCAAATCTTCATTAAATTTTTTAAAAACGAGAATTGGACTTTCTGGAAATGTCAGCACTGAAATGCTAGCATTTTTTTCGACCGCTAATTCACGCGCCTTGTCAAACAAAGCCTGATGCCCACGATGTAAGCCGTCAAAATAACCTAAAACTAGGATAGTTGGTGCTGCATCAAGATTTTGTTCACTAAATTGATTGACTTTCATTTAATTACCTTCTTAGGTTTATAAAGTTGACCATCTCGTTGTTCTAGAATCGCAATGAGTTGCCCATTTTGCATGCCTGCAACAGTTCGATGTTCAGCTATAATCGTGACGAAACGGCCAAAGCCGATTTCTGAAACTTGCTCAGGTGTCAGCTCGACTTTTTCTAAATCAGAGACACCGTATTCGATAGGCAAGAACGCCTCGTCTAAACGATCCTCAGCTTTGAGTTGCTCTATTTCTGATAACTTAAAGGCCTTGTCGATGGTCAAGCCAGCTGATGCCGTCCGCTGCAGGTAAGACATATGACTGGCATAGCCAAGTTTAGCCCCCAAATCAACAGCCAGTGTTCTGACATAGGTACCCTTGCTACAAACAACACGGAAGTCAAAGTTAACAAGACCATTTGCCGCATCGAAAGTGGGCTCAGACGTTCTAGCAAACTCGGAAATCGTTACCTGCCGCTGCGGTCGCTCGATCGTCTCACCAGCGCGTGCATACTCATAGAGCTTGCGACCATTGACCTTGACCGCCGAATACATGGGTGGAATTTGCGTGATTTTGCCGACAAAGTCGGCCATGGCAGCATCAATCTCTGTGGTCGTTGGCACGTTTACAACGGGAGTAGAGGCGACCACTGTACCACTTGCGTCTTCTGTTTCAGTCGAAAAGCCTAGGGTCACTTGACCCTCATAGATCTTGCCAGCTTCCGTCATGTACTCAATCACGCGCGTCGCCTTGCCTACCGCAATCGGCAAGACGCCAGTCACGTCAGGATCTAAAGTCCCGCCATGACCTATTTTTTTCGTCTGCAAGATTTTGCGCAGTTTGAAAACTACATCGTGACTGGTCATGCCGGCTTCTTTATAGATATTTAAAATTCCGTTTACTGTCATTTTGAGTCCTTGTTTAAATTAGCAAATTTCTCAGCCATGGTTGGATTTTTCTTGGTTAATTTCTTAACTGATACATCTTCTAGTTTGTTATTAGCCAAGCGTAGTTGATTTTCACTCGTTAAGAGTGCTTTTTTAACTTCTTCCATCCGTTTGATGGATTTATCAATCTCATCAATGGCCTTGGCGAAATTTTTGCTGGCTGAGTTATAATTCTTTTCAAAACTAGTTTTGAAGACATCTAAGTCCGCTTCAAAAGTCGTGATATCAATATTTTGCTCACGAATCAAGGCGATTTCTTGCTTGTAAGCCAATGAATTCATGACAGCATTACGCAACAAACCGATCAATTGAATAAAGAAATTGGGACGTACCACATACATTTTAGCATATTCATGCGAAACATCCACGATGCCAGTGTTGAAATAATCATTATCGGCTTCTAGCATGGTCACTAGGACTGCGTACTCGCAGTTTTTTTCGTTGCGATCTTTGTCTAGTTCCTTATAAAAATCACGGTTTTTATGCTTGGTCGCCGTTTCATCGCCTTCATTTTTCATTTCAAACATGATGGAGATGATTTCATTGCCATAATCATCCAGTTCACGGTAGATGAAGTCGCCCTTGCTGCCTGTTCTGGCATCATTATCTTTTTCAAAATAAGCCTTTGGAAACATGGTGGCGCGCACTTTATTGAACTCATTTTCGGCAAAGTTCTCGAGACTTTCGCCAATGGCTTTAGTGGATTGCTGAGCCTTGAAGTTTTTGTAGAAATCCACTTCATCGTTTTTGGCCTTGAGTAAAATCTCGTACTCATTTTTAATGGCATTGGCTTTCAGTTCTTGCTCTTTTTCGGTTAACAAGAGTTCGTTTTTGACCGCATCCCGTTCTTTAGCAAGTTCCGCTAGGGCTTTTTCGTTTTCAGATACCGTTTTTTGTAGGGCGAGTTGTTTTTCGGACTCTAGCTGTTGTAACTGCGCTTTGAGTTCTGACAACTCAGTTTGGAGGGCAGATTTAGTTTGTTCTTCAATCAATTTTACTTCAGCAGACTTGGCATCTGATATACTCTTCTTCTCAAGCTCTGATTTTTCAAGCTGATTTTTAAGCTCAGAGACTTTAGCCTCAGCCTGAACTGCTAGTAATTCCTTTTCTTTTTCAAGCTGCGCATGAATTTCTTGCTCAAATTCCTGTGTACGAACTTGCGCCAAGATATCTGCAAAACCTGATGCATCAACCGTGAAAACTTCCCCACAATGTGGGCATTTGATTTGATTCATTTAAACTCCTTAACAGTCTACTTAATGCGTCAAGCGCCACTTGATAATATCACGTATCAAGTCTATATCAAAAGATTGATGATGGCCGAATTGAATGGTGCCTTTGCTCGTTTTATAAGGTGCCAAGCGCTCACCAAAAGCTATCATTACAGCATCATCAAACCCATTGCCTAGAATGCCACCTGGATAAAACCCAATGTGTTTTTTATAGGCTGCAAAACCACATAAATAATGATGATCTTGATAAAAGCAAGGCATTTTATAAGAAATCCGTTCGGTAACATCTGGTGCAACCTCATAAATAGTCTCATAAATTTGCTTTAGTCTGGCTGTAACCTCTGGTGACTGATTCACCATATACTCAAATACTTCTGGCGTCATGATATCTATCTCTCAATCTTTCTAGTCCCACCAATGCTGTTTGCTAGCTGGTCATTCACCGCATGATCTGCAAAATAAACGGTTAACCGATATTCATAACTGGTATACCAACTCACTAGAACCGCTTGTACCCGATACTATTTTGAATCAATCACTGTTGCACATCCTATCCTTTTAGATTGGCAATTCCCTCATAATTAGAGACTTTCTCAGTTTTTTTCAACCTTCTCAATCGGTGCCATTTGGGCCAGAAGGCGTTTTAAGCCAACTTCTGGGAAGGCGATTTTCAATTCCATGTTTGAACCGGTACCGGATACATCTAAGACCGTACCATCACCCCATTTTTTATGGTGAGCGGTGTCGCCGATGCTCCAGTCGCCAACTGTTTTATCAGTCGCGCCTTGTCTTGCTGAAACTGAGCCAACTGATGACACAGCGGATTTACGGCCTTTAATGGCATCGGCTAAGCTGACACCTGAGCCAAATTGACTTCTTGACGATGTGCTGGAAGATTTATAAGTGGCATTAAAGCTCGTATTAGCTTTTCTGGCTTGACCTGTATAAGTCAGCAAGTCATCGTCAATTTCACGCAAGAAACGCGATGGTTGATTATAGCTTGAGCGACCAAAGAGCATGCGTGAGCTGGCATTCGTGACATACAAGACTTCTTCCGCTCGTGTTATGCCGACATATGCTAGCCTGCGTTCTTCTTCTAACTCATCTTCATCTTCGGCTTGCCGACTTAGCGGAAAGACGCCTTCCTCCATGCCGACGAGGAATACGACCGGAAACTCTAGGCCTTTAGCGGCGTGTAGGGTCATGAGGGTCACTTGGGACGTTTCATCGTAGCTGTCGGTATCCGCGACTAGACTGAGATCGTTGAGGAAACGGCTGAGTTTGTCCAGGCCTGTTTCGCCTTCGACTGCGTTTTCAGATTCCTTATCGTCAAAGCTTTTGGTAACCGTCAGAAACTCTTCGATATTTTCCAGACGGTTTTGGGCTTCCAGACTGGTGGTCTGAACTTCCAGCGCTTTTTTATAGGTCGTTTTATCTAGGACTTTTTCGACTAATTCAGTGATGGTAAACTGGTCCACATCATCTGCTAGATTGAGCAGGGTATGGGCCAGATTAAAGAGTTCAGATGCCGCCTTGCCCTTGAGCGAGCTGAGCGTGACATCTCGTGACGCTTCTAGCAAAGAAACATTTTGTTGCGCCGCAAAATCACGGAGCGTTTCTAGCGCTTTAGGACCGACGCCGCGTTTAGGTTCATTGACGATCCGCTCAAACGAGATGTTATCACGAACATTGGCAATGACATTGAGGTAAGCAACAACGTCCCGAATCTCTTTACGAGAGTAGAATTTAGTGCCGCCGACCATGGTGTAAGGAATGTTAGATTTAAGGAGCGCTTCCTCGATTGCACGAGACTGGGCGTTGGTGCGATATAAAACAGCAAAGTCTGAATACTGACGCTTGTTTTCTTGCAGTTCATGGTTAATTTGTCCCGCAACAAAATTGGCCTCTTCACGTTCATCACCAGAACGGTGATAAATGATGTTTTCCCCGTCAGCGTTTTGCGTCCAGAGTTTTTTAGGACGACGTTTTTTGTTGTTATTGATGACTTCATTTGCAGCTTGAAGAATGGTTTTGGTTGACCGATAATTTTCTTCTAGCAAAACGACTTTGGCCTCAGGGTAGTCCTGCTCAAAATCCAAAATGTTTTGCATATCAGCGCCACGCCACCCATAAATAGATTGGTCTGCATCCCCTACGACGCACAAGTTTTTAAACCGCTTAGCGAGGAGCTGCACCAATTGATACTGGGCATGGTTGGTATCTTGGTACTCATCGACGTGAATGTACTGAAATTTACCTTGATAATAAGCCAGAACATCTGGATTTTTATCGAAAAGGAGGATGGTGTTCATGATCAGGTCGTCGAAATCCATAGACTCGCTGCGCTTGAGCTCCGTTTCATAGCGTTTGTAAGCCTTGGCGACAATTTCTGTGTAGAGGTCGTTGGCGTTTTTGGCATAGCTCTCTGCTGTAACGAGGTCATTTTTGCTATTAGAAATGGTGCCTAGAATGGTGCGCTCTGTGAATTTTTTCGGGTCAACGTTGAGCTCTTTTAGGATACGTTTCATCAAGGTGCGTTGTTCACCCGGATCGACGATGGTGAAATTGCGGTTGTAGCCGATATGATCAGCATCACGACGAAGGATGCGGACACACATGCTATGGAAGGTGGCGATGAGGGTATCTTGCGTTCGAGGGTTTAGATCAATCGCTCGCTCACGCATTTCACGCGCTGCTTTATTAGTAAAGGTAATCGCTAGAATATTCCAAGGATTGACCATTTTTTCTTCAATTAAATACGCAATTCTATGCGTTAGAACACGTGTTTTACCAGAACCTGCTCCCGCCATGATTAAAAGCGGGCCTTCTGTTGACTGTACCGCCTCAGCTTGGCGGTCGTTCATACCTTGTAATAATGGATTCATTTTACTCTCTTTTCCTGTTTGACATCTCTATTATTATAACATAAATGACTAAAGGTGTAGAAACAGTGACGTTTGAAAACACCCTCATTTTTGCAACATAAGTATTGTGGTATTACCGCACAATTTAGTAAAAAAATGAATACTGAAAATAAAAAATAGACCAGAATTCAAAATTTTCTAGTCTATTTTTTAGAGATCTCTTGTTTTATTGACGTTTCAACTTTTTCATCATTAGAATAATGAGTAAGTAAATCATTACTGGTCTCAGTAACCAAAAAAGTGTTACTGGGATACTTTTAAACATGACAAGCATATAACCATGTTGATAAAAATTCACCATACTTGTCAAAAATGGTAAAGCTAAGAGAAGCATAACAGTCAAATGCAACAAGTTGGGGTGCTGAAACTTTTCTTCAAATTTAAGCATTTCATCTCCTTTAATTAGACAATAATATATTTTTCTTAATTTTACCTTAAACTAAAAAGCCCTAGCATCTTTAATAGATACTCAGGACTTCTCTTATTCACTTTAAAAATTAGTAAATTGATTATAACTCACTTCAAAAGCTTTTTTAACATCTTTTTTAGCGGTGTCAAATGGGAATTCCTTGACATAATCCGCAAAGACAATAATCCGATTTACGGCTTCAATATCATCACAGGTAACAAGCGTCAATTCTTTCTTACCGGGATGATCATCAATCACTTCGACGTGATCAGGTGTCATGACTTGGACATCACGAATTTTGTATTGATAAATTTTTTCCTTATCCGTGATGTAAATGACCATGTCTTTTTTGGCGCGCTCAAGTGGTGTGAAAAGCAATTGTGGTGCACCTGTCACACCGCTAACATGATGACTGGCTAAGGCGTAATTACCTTGACCCATGACAGCATCTTCTTTTAGTGTTCCAGCCCCGTACATGAGTTCAACGTTGCCAATACCTCGAAAAATTGGTAGGTTAATTCCTAAATCAGGGATGGCAATACCCCCAATGACTGGCAGTTTTTGCGCATTTAACTGATTTTTCATGACATCTTCAAATGAAATGGGATTAACTTTTGAAAAATCAAAGTCACCAATTCCTTTTTGATTGTTTTTCTTCAACGTATTTTTATCAATCTTGGTCACTTGATACTTATTGGCATTCCATGCCATGAGCATGTTTCGGAAGCCTTTATTAAAAATCAGTAATAAACCAAGCATTAAGAGCAAGACCAGAAAAATGTTCACTAACCAACGTCTTACTTTTTTCATTAGGATACTCCTCACTGCATTATTTTAAATCTGCGATATTGCCAAGCTGATACTCAGATTTTTTATCAATCTCAAAGCGGTCTTTCAGATTTTTGCTGACATAGACCTTATTATCTTTATCGACAAAAATCGCTTCAATATCTTTGTGCTGCGCCACAAATTCATACCCTTTTTTAGTCCCTAGAGCAAAAATGGTTGTTGAGAGCGCATCACCGTCCACCCCTTTTTTACTGACAATGGTCACACTTTGGATGTCATTGTCAAAAGGATAGCCTGTTTTGGGATCCAATAGATGGGGATAGATCTTACCATCCACTTCTAAGAATCTTTCGTAAATACCTGAAGTTGACACAGATTCGTCTTGCGCATCTAAGAGACCAACTTGTGCAGATACCGCTTTATTAGGGTCTTTAATACCGATCGTCCATGGCTCCTCAGCGCCCCGATGCGAGTGACCAATCAGGGACAGACTTGAAGAACCTAGGTCTACAATCGCAGTTGTGACACCATGATCTTTCAGATAATCCGTCATCCGATCTGAGACGTAGCCTTTGGTAATCGCCCCCAAATCAATCTTGGCACCTTTTTTGGTGATATAAACTGTTTGCTTTTGATCATCAAATTCAATTAAGCGATAAGAAACTAAAGGCAAGGCTTGATCGATTTCAGCCTGACTGGGTTTTCTAGCATCGTCAAATCCAATGTGCCAGAGGCTACTAATAGCACCGATCATCATATCAAACCCTGTTTGTTTATCAGAATAGTCATAGGCATCTTTCAGTAGCTTGTAGACAGCTTTTGAAACTTTGACAGGTTTGATGCCGGCTTGATCATTTATCTCATCTAATTCACTGCCAGATTGATTGACTGAGATTTTCTTATCGTAGTCTTTGGCAATGGCAAGAGCTGCGGCAACATCTTTTTCATGGCCTTTATCGTAGGAGGTAATTTTGACATAGGTACCCATGGTAAAAGCTTCTTTGACATAGGGTTTTGTCCGCAAGTCACGCTTTGGCGTGCCACACGCTACTAAGACTAGGCTAAGTCCTAAAAGCATGGTTACTAAGCCTAGGCTTTTTTTAAACTTCTTCACTTGTCACTTCCTCAGCACCATTTTCAGGCGTATCTGTTAGCTCAGCTTCACGCTCAACTAAAGCGAAGGTGACGATGTGGGCTTCTTTATCCAGACGCATCACTTTCACGCCTTGGGCGCTACGGCCGGTTTGGGAGATGTTGTCGACGTTGGTCCGGATGATGACGCCTGTATCCGTGATCAGCATGAGGTCTTCATCGCCATTAACGGTCACGAGGCCGGCTAATTTACCAGTCCGCTCGGTCACATTCATGACTTTGATCCCTTTACCGCCACGGCCTTTGGTTGGATACTGTTCAGCGCTTGTTCGTTTACCGAGACCATTTTCACTGACAACAAGAACTTCCTGACTGTCATTGATAGTACTTGAGCCGACGACAAAGTCACCTTCACGGAGGTTAACCCCTTTAACACCTGTCGCTGCACGACCCATGTCACGGAGGATATTTTCTTTGAAGCGAACAGAGTAACCATCATGTGTTCCGATGATCAATTCTTCCTGACCTGTTGTGAGTAAGACATTGACTAACTCGTCATCTTCACGCAGGTTGAGGGCTTTTAGACCATTGGTTCTGATGTTGGCAAATTGATTGGCGCTGGTCCGTTTAATAATCCCACGTAGGGTTGTGAAAAGGAGGAAGCGCTCTTGGTCAGATTTTTCAACATTGATGACTGTTTGGATTGATTCGCCTTCATCCAGTTTAAGCAGATTGACGATCGGCAAACCTTTGGCCTGACGACCATACTCTGGAATTTCGTAGGCTTTCATCCGATAGACACGGCCACGATTGGTGAAGAATAGGAGATGGTCATGTGTTGAGGTTGACACCATGTGTTTGATGAAATCTTCATCTGACACACCAGATCCTTGTACACCACGGCCACCACGGTTTTGCGCACGGAATTCATCTTGGTTGAGACGTTTGATATAACCTTTATTTGACAAGGTAATCAAAACATCTTCTTCTTCGATTAGGTCTTCGTCTTCTACACTGAGAACTTCACCAACGAGCAGTTCTGTCCGGCGAGGATCCGCGAATTTACGCTTGATCTCTTCCATTTCCTCCGTGATAATGGCAACAACACGCTCAGGTTTCGCAAGAATATCAATCAAATCTGCGATCAAGGCCAATAAGTCATCATATTCTTTTTGAATCTTGTCGCGTTCCAAACCAGTCAAACGACGCAGACGCATGTCTAAAATGGCCTGTGATTGACGTTCTGATAATTCAAAACGTGACATCAATTCGGCTTGCGCGATAGCATCTGTTTCAGATCCACGAATAATTTTGATGATTTCATCAATATTATCCAGGGCAATCAACAAGCCTTCTAAAATATGGGCACGCGCTTCAGCTTTTTCTTTATCAAACTGTGTCCGACGTGTAATCACTTCTTTTTGATGCGCGATGTAATGCGTCAGGATTTCTTTAACTGATAAAATTTTCGGCGCGCCATCAACGATTGCCAGCATATTAAAGCTGAAGTTGGTCTGAACGCTAGTTAATTTGTAAAGGTTATTCAGGATAACATTGGCAGACGCATCACGGCGAACTTCGATAATGAAACGGACGCCATCACGGTTAGACTCATCACGGACTGCTGTAATGCCCTCAATACGTTTTTCTTGCGCCAAGCGTACAATATGCTCATGCAATTTCGCCTTGTTAACCATATACGGAAACTCGGTAATGACGATGCGTTCTTTACCAGATTTTGTGATTTCAATCTCTGATTTGGCACGCAAGGTAATGCTACCTTTCCCTGTTTCATAGGCGCGATGAATCCCACTACGTCCCATGACAAGGGCACCTGTTGGAAAGTCAGGACCAGGCAAAACTTCCATGATATCACGTGTTGTCGCCTCAGTATTGGCCATGAGGAGTTTGACGGCATCAATCGTTTCACCAAGATTATGTGGTGGAATATTGGTCGCCATCCCGACAGCAATCCCTGTCGTCCCATTAACCAAAAGGTTAGGGAAACGTGCAGGAAGTACAACAGGTTCACGTTCTGTACCATCATAGTTATCGATAAAATCGACTGTTTTTTTGTTAATATCGCGCAACATTTCAAGCGCAATCTTGCTCATCCGTGCTTCGGTATAACGCATGGCAGCGGCGCCGTCACCGTCCATAGAACCGAAGTTACCATGACCGTCAACGAGCATGTGGCGGTAACTCCACCATTGTGCCATCCGAACCATAGATTCATAAATGGCCGAATCACCATGTGGGTGATATTTACCCATAACATCACCGGTAATACGGGCAGATTTTTTATGTGCTTTATCAGGTGTCACACCCAGCTCATTCATACCATAAAGAATACGGCGATGTACCGGTTTTAGACCGTCACGTACATCGGGTAAGGCCCGTGCCACGATGACACTCATGGCATAGTCGATGAAACTCGTCTTCATTTCACTCGCCAGATTGACACTGACTAAATTTTTGTCTTGCATTGATATACAGCCTTTCAAATACTAATCACGTATTGCCACCATTATACCAAAAAAATAGGAAAAAAGCTAGGCAGAACCTAGCTTCACAGTCTGTTGATGGCTTTTGAAAAAGCAAATTTTTGCGCCCTTGTCAAGTCCTCGGATTCGTTCCTGACTTAAAGCGTTAATTGGTCATATTTCGTTAAATCTAGATCATCTTTTTTGATCAAAGTTCCAAAACCTTCACTCGTAAACAATTCAAAAATCAGTGAATTTTTCAAGCAACCATCGAGTAAAACCGCTTCATTTAAGCCATTTTGCATGGCATATTTGATGGCTTCCAGTTTTGGAATCATACCACCGGAAATCTTACCGGCCGCAATCAAGTGATCAATTTCTGACAGCGTCGTTTCGGGTAAAAATGAGGCTTCATCTGGAAAATTCGAATACAAACCACGAACATCTGATAAAAGAATAAAGCGTTCAGCCTGCAATTCTCCTGCAATTCGGCTAGCTGCGGTATCGGCATTGACATTATATATCTCGCCCGCCGCATCAACACCCGCAGTCGCAATGACAGGAATAGCCGAGGTCTTCGCAATCCGTTCAATGATTTCAGTATTAATCTTGGTGATCTTCCCAACGTAACCCAAATCTTCAGACAGTTGCTCGACTTCGATCATCCGCCCATCAATGCCAGAGATGCCAATCGCTTCGCCCCCTAGTCGTTGAATATCCCGAACCAGACTTTTATTCACCATGCCCGACAGGGCCGTCAGTGCAAGCTCAGCGGTCTCCTCGTCGGTATAGCGCAAACCGTTGATGAACTTCGATTCTTTGCCGTACTTATCAAGTAATTCATTAATGGCAGGCCCGCCACCATGCACGAGGACGACATTGATCCCCAACGTCTTTAAGAGCAAAATATCACTCAGGACTGACTTTTTGATGACATCGTCCGTCATGGCGTTGCCACCGTATTTGATAACGACCGTCTGCCCCTGATACTTGAGCATGAAAGGCAGCGCCGCCGTCAGCGTTTCGGGTACATTCATAAAATCCCCTCCAATATCGCCACGCCGTCCGCCAACTGCGCTTTTGTCATGACCAATGGTGGCAGCAGTCTAACAACGTCTTTACCTGCGGACAAGACTAGGAGACCTTGCGCTCTGGCTTCTGACAAGACCGCTTGCAACTGAGTACCGTCAGTGAGTTGAATACCGACCATAAGTCCAAGATTTCTGATGGCTTTAACAGTTGGTTTGCTTGCTAATTTTTCCTTGAGCTGTGCTTTGAGAAAGTCTGCTTTATCAGCCACTTCAGCTAAAAACCCATCGGAAGTCAGTTCAGTCAAGACAGCCTTAGCACTTGCCATGGCTAAAGGATTCCCGCCAAAAGTCGAGCCGTGTTTTCCGGCACTAAAACAGTCAGCGTAGCAATTTTTAGCCAACATGGCGCCAACTGGCAAACCATTGCCTAAGCCTTTAGCCGTCGTGAAGATATCCGGTTGCAGTCCGAAATGTTCAAAGGCAAATAATTTACCCGTCCGACCATTGCCAGTTTGAACTTCATCCACGATGAGCAGAACTCCCTGTTCTTGACAGCTTTTGAGTGCTGCCGCAAATTCTGCTGTGAGTGGGGTCACGCCTCCTTCACCTTGGACGATTTCAAAAAGAATGGCACCCGTTTGAGGGGTGACAGAGGCTTTAAGACTGTCGACATCGTTATAGATGGCTTTTGAGAAGCCTGATACCATGGGCGAGAAGCCGTTTTGGATTTTGTCCTGCATGGTGGCTGACATGGCGCCGAAAGTCCGACCGTGAAAGCCGTCTTCGAAGGCCAAGATTTCTTTGCCTGGTCTGATCAAACGGGCTAGCTTTAGTGCTGCTTCATTGGCTTCTGCGCCAGAGTTTGCGAAGAATGCCTTGTAGTGGTCAGCATGGTCTAGTAAATCCGCAACTTCTTCCTGCAAAGGATTGTTGTAGAGGTTAGAGAGATGGGCGAGGGCATCCACTTGTGTTTTTACAGCAGCTTTGCCCACTTCAAAAGAATAGCCTAGGTTCATCACGCCAATGCCACTCGTGAAATCTAAGTGTTTTTTGCCAGTCTCATCAAATAGATAAACGCCTTCGCCATGCGTAAAGGTCATGGGAATTCTAGTCCCGTAATTTTGGAGTAAATGTGTCATAGACTTTTTCTTTCTTAAGAATGGTAGAGGGCATTGATTTCAACATATTTATAAGTTAAATCACAGCCCCAAGCTGTTCCGGATTGAGTGCCGTTGTTAAGCTCAGCATCAATGACAACTATCTTTTCTTTGAGTTTTTCAGAGAGCTCTGCTTGGTCAAAATCAACAGGTGTTGAATGAAGTAAGACCAAATCACCTTGAATTTCTAACTCAATATCTGGGACATCAAAGGCTGCGACTTGCCCAATCGCTGAAATCACGCGCCCCCAGTTAGGATCAGCACCAAAAATCGCTGTTTTAACAAGGCTAGAGCCCACGATCTGTTTAGCAATCAGACGTGCTGATAACTCATCTGGCGCTCCAGTAACATTGACTTCAATGAGTTTGGTTGCCCCTTCGCCATCTGCTGCGATTTTTTTCGCCAAGTCTTGACAGACAATAGCTAGAACAGTTTTGAAAGCTTGGTAATCTTCGGTATCGACTAGGATTTCAGCATTGTCAGCTTGACCATTTGCCATGACGAGCACTGTATCATTGGTAGAAGTATCGCCGTCTACCGTGATTTGGTTGAAAGTCGTCTCAATTATTTCTGACAGCATGTTTTGCAGCAAAGGTTGGGCGATTTTGGCATCGGTTGTGATGAAGCCAAGCATGGTCGCCATATTGGGATGAATCATGCCTGAGCCCTTGCAGACACCTGCAACCGTGACCGTTTTGCCTGCAATCTCAACTTCATAAGTCACTTCTTTTGTGACCAGATCCGTTGTCAAAATAGCTTCAGCGAAACCGTTGGTATGACCATTTTCAGCAGATAGTTTAGAAATGCCCAGCGCGATTTTATCCATGGGAAGTTGTTTGCCGATAACACCCGTCGAGCAAACCGCGATGTGACTTGGGTTGAGGTCAAATTTTTCTGCCAACAAACGCTGCGTCTTTTTGGCGTTTGTAATCCCCTCGTCTCCTGTCACGGCATTGGCAATGGCTGAGTTGACAATGATGGCTTGTGCCACACCACCTGCGACCACTGCTTTATCCAGATCAATCGGCGCTGCAGCGACTTTGTTTGTCGTGAAGACCCCTGCGACTGCTGCGGGAACGTCTGAAAGGATGAGTCCTAAGTCCAACTTTTGGAATTTAAGCTCCGCATGTGTGGCATCTGCCGTGAACCCCTTAGGTGAGGCGATATTTCCTTTGATTGCTTTAAATTTTGTCATGTTATAAAATCGGCACGAGGTCAAGCCCAGCTTTTTCGTCAAAATCGAAAAGGTGGTTCATATTTTGAATCGCTTGCCCTGCCGCTCCTTTCACGAGATTATCAATAACGGTCACAACCGTCAAAGTATGAGTCAGTTCATTATAGCCAAGGCCAATGTCGGTAAAATTTGTGCCAACGACACTATGCAAATCAGGCAAGAGACCATCATTTAAGACTCTCACGAAGTATTTATCGTCATAAGTCTGGTGATAAGCCGCCACCACATCTGAGAAGGTGATTCCCTCTGCTAATTTGGCATAGGTTGAAACGAAAATCCCACGATTAACCGGAATCAGAGACGTTGAAAATTGGATCGGTTTGGCATTGGTGTTCCAAGAGATTAACTTGTTAAAAATTTCTGGAATATGTTGGTGCTGATTGAGTTTGTAGAGACTGACATTTTCGTTAGCATTGACGTAATGACTGCTGTCGGTCAAGTTCTTGCCTGCACCTGACAAACCTGATTTGGCATCGATAATGACACTGTCTAGCTGAATCAGGTTGGCCTGATAAAGCGGTGCTAGGCTTAATAACGTTGCAGTCGCATAACAGCCTGGATTAGAGACATAAGCTTGCGTCGGTCGGTCAAAATCAGCTAAGACATAATCTGCTTTTGATAATAAATTTTTATGGACGGCTGACTTTTTGTACCATTTTTCATATTGTGCCGGATTTTGTAAGCGGAAATCACCTGACAAATCGACGACTGGAAAATCTGCTGCGATGAAATCTGCTGCTAACTCTGCCGCAATCCCAGCTGGTGTCGCAAAGAAAACCAAATCTGCTGTGGTCATGATTTCATCAGATGAAAATGTTTTGATGGTCAAAGTTGCATATTTTGGAAAATTGAGCAGTTTTGGAAAAAGATCTGTTAATTTGGCGCCGATATTTGACGTGCCATAGACATTGACGATTTCAGCGTCTGGATGACTATGGAGCAGCCTCAGCAATTCTAATCCTGAGTATCCCGAGATACCAATGATGGCTATTTTTTTCATAAGTGTTATCCTTTAATTGAATATATATACAATAATAATGTATATTTTTACATTTGTCAAGTGGAATGTGGGTTATTTTGCAACTTTATGCAAGATTTTCAGGAATCCTGTCTTGGTATACAAAAAAATCGCATCTCTGCGAATTTTGGATAGATAGTAAAGAACTTTTTATAATTTATTTGCCGTTGATTTGATAAATTTGATCGCCCATAAGACATATAGCGAAAATAAAATAAGACAGATAATTTTAGAAGAAAAGCTAGAAATATAGAGTGCTTGAAAATCCTTCAAAAATCTCTGTCCCCACAAAAATACACTGAGTACGATAAAAATATAACCCCAAAGGATAATAATAGATAATCGCTTACTTTTGACAAGCAAACTGAACCAGAAAACTTTGAACAATAAAAAGACACCTGAACTCAGCAAAATAATTTCAAATAAATAGCAAACCCAAGAAATTGGTGTTGGCTCTATTCCAAACCAAGAAATATTGACTGCATAATTCCAAAATAAACCTATCAATACAGTCCAAATCGTTAAATTTCTTAAACTCTTTGTTTTCTTATCAACTTGCTTCAATAATTTTTTGGACATCTGGATAGCACTAAGACCAAAATATGATTCAGCACCAATGCCGTCAGCTTGTGCATCCAACAAATCTAGCAAAACATCATAAGCTAATTCAGAAACAACTTCTGAATTATAGATTGCACCATTAAGCAACAAAGTATCGTACAGACGATCAAAATATAATCGATTTTTAGGATTTAAGTTTTCTGCTAAAGCTGTAAGCTGCACGCGATATTTTTCACCAGCCATCAATTAATCCCTTTCTTTCAACCAAGTATATGTCAAACAACCATAAGCAACTGCTAAAACAAGTCCTATCACTTTGGATGTTAGTGCAGGTACATAGATTACTTGAAAATCTTTCAAATAAAGTTTAATAAGCACAAAAATACCAATGATGCTGCACATATAAATGCACATTATAAAATAAGTCAACCCTTTATTCTTAAATGTTATCGTACGTAAAACTAGTCTGAAAAAGATTATTGCCGCTATCATATAAACGAAGCACCCTAACAGATAGCTAAGCCATGAGATACTAAGTGATTTTTCAGAAAACCAGTTGATACTGCCAAAATAAGTCCAAAATAGAGCAGAAATACCAAAATACCAAATAATTTTTCTGAGTTCATTTGGTGTCTCTTTTTCCATTTTTTAAGGATGTTATCCGCCATTTCATCCGGAGTCATACCAAAATATTTTATGGCATTCTCTCCATCATTCTGTGCATCTAATAGATCCAATAACAGGTTATAGGATGTTTCCAACATCGCTTCTTCTTTGTAAAGTAGAGCACCATTTAAAAAAATCGCGTCATATAAATCATTGAAATAGGTTTTATTTTCTTCAGTCAAGTTATCTTGAATGTCAGAAATTTTTTCTCTATACATCTCTTTCATTACTTTCTCCCCAAATTCGATTAACTTTTCCTACCAAACTATCAAAATCTTCCCAAAATGCTTGTAAGGTTACAAGTCCTTGCTCAGTAATTTGAAAATATTTTCGATTTGGTCCCTCTTTTGATTTTTTCATCAAACTTGTGACATCTCCATTTTTCTCCAATTTTTGTAAAATCGGATAAATCGTACCACCAACTGCATTGTCAAATCCTGACTGTTTCAACTTCTGTATCAATTCGTAACCATAGACTTCGCCATCTGCTATCACACGCAAAACGCAACCATCCAAAATACCTTTTAACATCTGTGATTCTCTAATCCTTATCACCTCACTATGTTGTTTTGCTAACTAGTATGAAATCATTATATCATTTTCCGCTAGTTTGTAAAGCTATATAGTAGAAAATAATCAAAAAAAACGCATTTCTGCGAATTTTGGGTTCTATAAGAATTAACTCAGTAGTTAAAAGTTTTCAAATACTACATCAATACATGTAAGAAAATCTACTTATCCAGTCCGACTAGCTTACGTTGTCTAAGATTGGCTTGATTTGCCACATACTTCATGACCGTTTTAAATTCTTTTGCTGTTGCTCTATCAGATAAATCAGCGATGCTTTTGTTATATTTATCTACGATTTGTTTGACTTGCTCTTTTTCAGTCATCTAGTTTTTCCTCCAATTCTTCTATTGTGTATCTTTCAGATAGTACTAATTTCACATTGTCTGCTGCATAGTGAACTTCTGCTATGTTACTTTGATAGTCTTTAACGATGATATGCAAGACTATTTTTTGATGTCTCTCTTTTACTTTTTTGATATTTTCTCTTGCTTTGAAGTAGGCATTAATAAAAGTTTTCTTTAGAACTTTTCGTCCTTCTGCCACTTCACGCTCTTTCGTAAACTGCCAAGCGATTTGTGGTTCTTGATAAACATAGAAAATCGTTAAACGAAAACCACTCTTCTCTGCACGAATTATGTTTTTCTCAGCAGATAAAATCGCAAAAGTCGCATCAAGGATAAACGAATACCCCTTGTCTAACACATATTTTAAAGCCTGTTCAACTAACCAAGAACAAGCTTTTTGGAAGGCAGATGAGTTTGTGCCGTTATAATCAGGGAACTGAGTCCGAAAGGCATCTGCATCAATGATGACATGATTATCATAGTTTTCAGCAAGTCCCAATGCTACTTCTGTTTTTCCAGCGCCAGGACTACCTGCCATAAAGACCGCATCTTTTTCATCATCCGAAGACTTTCCTTGGATAATGCTCTCAATAAACTTATCTTTATTGGTTTTCGCATATTCTAAATAACTATCGCTAGAATTCAAGAAAAAGCCCTCCTTATTGTTATTTTGATAAGCATCATTTTAGTGACTTAATAACTTTCTTCTGATATCAATATTTGTTGTCTAATCCCCATGTTTTTACTTGCTTCTTAATCCATGTTACAGTGCAAATCTTTAAAGCTTATTATACCAGAAATAAAGTTTTATTTGATAAAAATATATACAAAAAAGCACCTGTTAACTGTTTAATAACGACTTTCAGGTGCTTCCTTATTTTAAAATTTCGTTTTGATCCCTTTTCTGTCGTAATGATTGTAGTTAAATATGAAATTAAATCGAAAAAAAAACGCATCTCTGCGAATTTTCATTTTTCTTTCGACTCATTTTTTGTTAAATCATCATCAATTATGGTGTCATCTCTGTATTTCACAACAAGTTTATCAGTAAATTTTTTAGCTTCATCTCTCTGATACATGGTCTTGATCCAGTTTTTTATTCCAGATGATAGAAGGTCATTATTAATAACATTATTTGAATCCTCGCCAACTTTTTTACTTGCCAAATCAGGAATCTTTATTGTAACAGAATTATAGGGGACATCACTACCTATAATGGGGAAATCTGCAAATAATTTCGACTCTACGACAATACTTACTCCTTTAACATTATTAAGGATAGTATTTTTGAAATAATATTCAGCTGTAAATTTTCTAATCCCCCAAAAAATACCTATGACTAAAGCAATTAATACACTTAACAAAAAAATTGTTTTCCGTATTTTATACGTTCCCTGTTGTTTTTTTATCATTTCACCTTGTCCTCTTTAACTGATATTACTTTGAAAGAATTATTCTCAAATTTAACAGCAATGCTGATTTTGTATTTGGATTTGTGTAACAATGAAAGACCTTTATACATTTTTACTTTACCTTCCAAGTTGGTCGTAGTATTTTTGTTAATATCATCTAGTTCGGATTGAAGGCTATCCTTATTTATCCAATCGATTTTTTTATAGCCTTTATCTTTCAAGATATTCTCTACATCTGAGAACACTCCACCTACCCTCGAAGATGCATTCAACCGTACTTTATCTACTGGCGCAATAACATTACCATCATAACTGAGTTGCCAATCTTTGCTTACCGTTTTAAGTTGAACTTCCAAAATAGAATTACTTAGGGCTTGCTTAATGGACTCCTGAGCCTTCTGTGATTGATCATCAAATATAGGATTATCTATTTTTAATTTGGGCACATCGATATGTACCATTGCCTCAGATTTTCCAGATAGTCCAAGTACTGCTTCCAATTTATTAAGCGGAACCGTGTCTACATCGACACCATCAACTGATGAAAATGAATCATTCACCATCACATAATTTGCTTGTGCTATTCTTTGTTGATTTGTAGGATTTAATGATTTTAAGAATGAGCCTGTAAGTTTCGGAATTCCAAATAATAAAAGAATTACAAGCGTAATAAGAAACACAATAAATACAGATAAATTACTTAATATTCTAAGTAAAAATGTCGTAGGACCTGTAAATATTTTTATACCTATTTGGGCTGCTGAAAGTGTAGGATTCACTGCACCTATCATAGCCGTATTATTAATATCATCAATTAAGCCTTGATATCTTTCAGGTGTTACGTCCTTTGCTGTTGTAACTTCTGTTGTTCATTTCCAACGCTAGTCATTCTTTATCTCCCGATTTTTCCCTTTTAGATTGCTCCAATTTATTTCGGTAGCATCGCAAATTTCAACACACTTCTACCGAGTTTTGTAATATTCCAGATTAAAAAATCAAACAAATTTATTTTAAAATACAGAAAAAGATGCAAGTCTGCAAAATTCCTTTGTCAGAACTTTGATGATCATGCATCGCTGCGAATTTTAATAAACTAATAAGTCCTATTCATCATCCATACTCAAAACGCTCAAGAAAGCTTCTTGTGGCACTTCGACAGAACCGATAGACTTCATGCGTTTCTTACCTTTTTTCTGTTTCTCGAGGAGTTTACGTTTTCGGGAAATATCGCCACCGTAACATTTGGCGAGGACGTTTTTACGTAAGGCTTTGATATCGCTACGGGCGACAATTTTTTGACCAATGGCGGCTTGAATTGGGACTTCAAATTGTTGACGTGGGATGATTTTCTTGAGTTTGTCCACGATAATTTTACCACGTTCGTAGGCAAATTCTTTGTGGACGATGAAACTCAAGGCATCGACACGTTCACCGTTAAGCATGATATCCATCTTAACAAGAGAGCTCTTACGGTATTCCGAAATTTCATAGTCAAAGCTGGCATAGCCCTTGGTGCTTGATTTCAGCTTATCAAAAAAGTCGAACACAATTTCTGACAATGGCATTTGATAAATCACGTTCACACGATTTTCATCCAGATAATCCATGGTCACAAAATCACCACGTTTACGCTGTGCTAACTCCATCACGGCACCCACATAGTCTTGAGGGACCATAATTTGTGCTTTGACAAAGGGTTCTTCGATATTATCAACGCGGGTCGGATCAGGAAATTCAGACGGATTGGCCACTTCTAGCGTTTCACCATCAGTTGTATTAATATGATAAACCACACTTGGGGCAGTCATGATCAGGTCAATGTTAAATTCACGTTCCAAACGTTCCTGAATAACGTCCATGTGCAGCAAACCGAGGAAACCACAACGGAAACCGAAACCAAGGGCTTGTGAGGTTTCAGGTTCAAACTGGAGACTGGCATCATTAAGCTGCAATTTATCCAAGGCTTCACGCAAATCATTGTATTTATTCGATTCAATCGGATAAATACCCGCAAAAACCATTGGGTTCAACTGTTTGTAGCCATGTAATGGTTCTTCAGCAGGATTATCCGCTAAGGTGATGGTATCACCAACACGCGTATCAGCAACTGTCTTAATGGCAGCTGCGATATAGCCAACGTCACCTGTCGCTAAGAACTCGCGTCCAACTGTTTTTGGCGTGAAAATACCGACTTCTGTGACATCAAAGGTTTTACCATTGCTCATGAGTTGAATTTTATCGCCAGGCTTGACGATACCATCCATGACCCGAACTTGAAGAATAACGCCACGATAGGCATCATAAACTGAGTCAAAAATCAAAGCTTTCAGAGGATTATCGACAGAGCCTTGTGGCGCTGGCACTTTCTCAACGACTTGCTCCAAGATTTCTTCAATCCCGATGCCTGCCTTAGCCGATGCCAAAACTGCTTCTGAAGCGTCCAAGCCAATCACATCTTCGATTTCTGCGCGAACACGTTCTGGGTCTGCTGCTGGCAAGTCAATTTTATTGATAACTGGCAAGATTTCAAGGTCATTGTCCAAGGCTAAATAAACATTGGCGAGGGTTTGGGCTTCAATCCCTTGCGCCGCATCTACGACTAAAATCGCACCCTCACAAGCCGCAAGAGAACGTGACACTTCATAAGTAAAATCGACGTGTCCAGGTGTGTCGATCAAATGGAAGGTATAGTTTTCACCATTCTTAGCCGCATAATTCAGCTCAATCGCGTTCAGTTTGATGGTAATCCCACGCTCACGCTCCAAATCCATCGAATCTAAAAGTTGGGCCTGCATTTCACGCGCCGTTACTGTTTTGGTTTGCTCCAAAATCCGGTCAGCTAGTGTTGATTTCCCGTGATCAATATGGGCAATAATCGAGAAATTTCGAATATTTTTTTGCCGTTTTTTAATTTCATTTAAGTCTATAGTCATAAGCTTTATTTTACCATATTTTCTCCAAATAAAAAACCTGTCCGACGACAAGTTATCTTATTTGCAACTGTTATTTACCAAACCAAAGGGCAATTTCACGCTCGGCCGCCTCAGGACAATCTGAACCGTGTACGATATTTTCAACAGAATCATCATCAGAAGCGTGAGCAAAGTCACCACGAATCGTTCCAGGTAAGGCATCTGATGGATTTGTCGCGCCCATCATTTTACGCCAAGACTTAATCACATCCGACCCCTTTAATACGCCGATCACTACAGGTCCTGATGTCATATAAGAGACAATATCAGGATAAAAAGGCCGATCAACAAGATCAGCATAGTGCTGGTCAAGCACTTCTTTCGTGACTTGGCGCATTTCCAGTCTTTCAATCGTAAAACCACGATGTTCGATACGGTTAATCACTGAACCAACCAATAATCTGCGAACGCCATCAGGTTTGATGATAAAAAAAGTATTTTCCATTTGAGCTCTCCTTCTCTGTGAATTCACTCCGTGAATGCTTGAAACTTGACCTACACTGGCACTTGGTCCGAGTCAGGTCATTCGCGAACCTAGGCCCGCGAAAAGTCTTCCTAAATGCCATTAAATCTCAGTATTTTTGTTTTTCTTCCCTAGCCATATCCTTCAACTTATGAAGGAACCAATACTCACAGACTAGGACTAGAATAATCAACATAGCCCAACCGATCAAAGCTGATGCTAAAATCAAAAGACTAGTCGCACCTTTTCTGATATAGATTTTTGTCGGATGATTATGATTAACATAAACCGGTATCTGCGTCCCAACTTTACCAAAGTTTTTTAAAAAATTAGCAACAGGAACTGATTGGTAGTCTTTCCCTTTAAAAGTGTAGGCCACCATTTTGCCACGCTCAGGATTTTTAACCACCTGACCGATAACCATGGTTTTGACTTCCTTATGTTCCGTCAAATACCGTTGAAAATTCATGCCACCGACAAATAACAGGATCAGAGCGAAAAATGCCAAGACCACGCGTGAAATTCTTTGTAGTATCTTATTCATTTAATCAAATATCCTATAGAAATCTTCTAATTTCATTTGTTCTTTCTCTGATGTCGTCAAATCTTGCACGATTTTGCCATCTTTCATAACAATCAAACGATTGCCATATTTGAGCGCATCTTCCATGTGATGTGTGATCATCAGCGCTGTCAAGTCCTTACTAGTGACCAAATCATCCGTCAACTGCATCAAGGCTACTGATGTCTTGGGATCTAACGCCGCCGTATGTTCATCCAACAAAAGCAAGTCAGGTGGTACAATCGTCGCCATCAAAAGACTCAAAGCTTGTCTTTGCCCACCTGATAAATTACCAGTTGGCGTATCCAGATGCTTCTCCAAACCATTACCAATTTGCTCAGCCAGGCTCGCAAAATCCGCCTTGTACTTGGTGATATTGCGTAATCTCAGACTTCTTCTCTGCCCACGAAGCGCTGCGATGGCAATATTTTCCGCTACCGTCATCCGAGGTGCCGTTCCGACTTTCGGATCTTGAAACACCCGGGAAATGGCAGCAGCACGCTTTTCAGGGCTGTGATTGGTCACATCGTTACCCTTGATGAACACTGAACCTGAAGTCAGGGATAGCGTACCTGATATGGCATTAAACAAGGTCGATTTGCCAGCGCCATTGCCACCCAATATGGTAATGAAATCTTTGGCGTAAATTTTCAAGGAAACATCATCTAAAATGACCTTACGATCTTCACCATTTTCAATGACTTTCGTTGCATTTTTAAGTTCGATAATTGGGCTGTTATCATTTGACATTGAGTTTCACCCCCTTGAAAAATTTGTCTTTAAAGGTTGGAATCATCAAGCAGATAGCTAGGACAATAGCACTGAAAAGTTTAAGGTAATTAGTATTAAAGCCTAGCTTAATCACAGCTAAAATCAAGAATTGATAGAAAATAGAGCCGATGACGATGGCAAACAAGCGTTCAAACAAGGACACATTGCCAAAGAAAACCTCTCCGATAATGATACTTGCAAGGCCGATGACGATTACACCAATCCCTTTTGACACGTCTGCATAGCCATCATTTTGTGAAATTAAAGCCCCTGATAGGGCAATAACACCATTGGAGACGACTAAGCCTAAGACTTCCATCCGACCAGTATTGATGCCAAATGACTGCGCCATTTCGACATTGTCTCCTGTGGCGATGAAGGCTTGCCCGAGGTTGGTGTTGAGGAAATAAAAGATGAGGAGAAGCACGAGGAGGACAGCAGAGACGCTGATCCAAGTGCTTTTGAGTTTGTCAGCGCCAAGAAGGCCTAAGTTAGCGCGTCCCATGACCATGAGCATGATGGAATTACACGATGTCATGACAAGGATCCCCGCTAAAAGTGTTGGAATCTTACCTTTGGTGTAGAGCAAGCCAGTGATTAGCCCAGCCGCACAGCCTGCAAGAAAGGCAACAAAGGTGGCGATAAAGGGATTAACGCCTTGCGTGATTAACGTCACTGCTACTGCGCCACCCAAAGGAAAGGAGCCTTCTGTCGTCATATCTGGAAAATTAAGGATCCGGAAGGTCATGAAGATCCCCAGACCTAAAATTGCCCATAATAAGCCTTGATTGATTGTTGATAATATCATAGTGAGCCTAAAGCATCATCTAACGACAATGAAGCTTTATTTTGTTCCTTTCTCTTTCGCTGCTTGGGCAGCCTTGGCAACACTTTCTGGAATGGTAATGCCCAGAGTTTTTGCTACTGTTTCGTTGATGACAGGTTTTGTTGTATCGTAAAATTCGACTGGTAGTTCTGATACTTTTTTGCCTTTTAAGACTTGTGCAGCCATCTTACCTGTTGCCACACCTAAATCGTGTTGGTTGATAGTCACTGCTGCCAAACCACCTTGTTCTACCATGGTGTCAACTGATGGGAAAACTGGGATTTTAGCTGCGTTTGACAATTCAATAACTGTCGGGAAGGCTGAGGCTATTGTATTATCTACTGGCACGTAAAGCGCGTCGACTTTTGATAGCGCAACATTGACGGTTGTTGTAATATCATTGGTTGATGACACAGCATATTCAGAAACTTCATAACCTTGCTTAGTTGCTACTTTTTTGAAGTCAGCAACTTGAGATTTTGAATTGTCTTCAGAAGAACTGTACAAGATGCCAATTTTTTTAACGTTAGGCGTCATTTGTTTGATCAAATCAATTTCTTTAGCGACTGGGAACTTATCTGAAACACCTGTCACATTACCATCAGGTTTTTTGACATTTTTAACGAGTTTAGCTCCGACAGGGTCTGAAACTGCACCCATAATGACTGGCACATCTGATGTGGCATTGGCAAGACCTTGAGCTGATGGCGTTGCAATACCGATCAAGACATCATTTTTTTGATCCACAAGTTGACCTGACATTGTCGTCACTTTTGATTGGTCAGCTTGTGCATTGTAAAAATTGATTTTAGCATCTGCATAACCTTCATCTGCTAACCCTTCCTTGATACCACCATAAATTTCATCCAAGGCAGGATGCGTTACAAACTGCAAAACGCCAACTTTAACATCAGCTGACTTGACCTTTTTTTGTTGATTAAAAAATTTAGGGATAAAGATAGATCCTAATCCTACGATGGCAATTACAACAATGGCAAGTATCATTTTTTTATTCTTCATGGGGTAATAACTCCTTATATAATAGATAGGGGCGACTGAAGCCATCTCATCAATTCGCGGATAGTTTTTTGAGCTGCTCAACCAAACTTTGATCAAAGGCTGTTTTTGCCGTAATCTGATAAATGGCTTGTGGCGTACTACCGTCGAATTGCACAACATTGATGGCGGTTTTGTCAAGATTAAGTTTAGCAATTACTTTATCATGGTAGAGTTCTTGAAAAACATAAATTGTTTTAGGTAACCCTAAGTTTTGATTTTGATTGATAAACTGATCAAATTTTTCATTGAGTCTAGTATTCTGTACATTCAAAATAATCAACGTTGTCTTAGGTTGTGTTGCCAATAACTGCTTGATATCCTCATTTGGTACGGGCTGAATTTGGTCTGTCACCGTTACTTTAGGGATAATCCGGCCTTCCTCCCGTCGAACATGCCGATGAATGGCGGGTGTTATGATGAGCAAAAACAGAACAGCAATTGCGCACACACCCCAAATTCTATATTTTTTCTTCATGTTTTCATTATAACTGAAAAATGGGCATTTTACAAAAAATTCTGATAAAATAGGAGAAAAGAGCAAAAGTCTCTATTTATTTATATGATTAAGGGTGGTCAAGTATTTTTTAAGTCATAAGCTTAGACAGATCTATTGCATAATTGCACCTAGCTAACACACTATTAGACTTGACCCTAGAAAATATTAACGTATTCACAATAAAAAGGAGTTACCATGTCTTTTGACGGTATTTTTTTACATCACATGACTCAGGAATTATCTGAGCACTTAACTGGGGGACGGATACAGAAAATCAATCAAGTTTTCGACCACGAACTGGTGCTGCAAGTCCGCAGTAATCAAAAATCCCATAAATTACTATTATCTGCACACCCAACTTTTGGTCGGGTACAATTGACCGAAACTGTTTTTGAAAGTCCTAAGACACCGACGACTTTTACGATGATTTTGCGGAAATATTTGAGCGGTGCTTTCATCGAAAAGATTTATCAGGTTGATAATGACCGCCAAATTATTTTTGAGATTTCGTCTAAAAATGAAATCGGTGATCAGATGAAAATTGCTTTGATTGCTGAAATTATGGGCAAACATAGTAACATCATCCTTATGGATCGTGAATCCAATAAAATTTTGGAATCCATTAAACACGTTGGTTTTTCACAGAATCAATATCGGACGATTCTCCCTGGTTCAACTTATCTTGCACCACCAAGTGACGGCAAAAGTAATCCTTTTACGTCTTCTGACGAAAAAATATTCGCAACCTTACAAACTAGTGAAAATTTACAGAAAGTTTTCCAAGGATTTGGACGTGATAGCAGCCAAGCTTTGACAGGCCTGAGTCTAGCTGATTTCAAATCCCTCTTAATGACTGTCGTCCCTTCTATTTATCCCAATGATAGTTTTTCTGCGATTCGCTTATCTGACGATGGTCAAGTTTTTGACAACTTGTCTGCCATGCTCGACCATTATTACCAAAATAAGGCAGAACGTGATCGAGTGCGTCAAGTTGCAAGCGAGGTGATCCGTAAAGTGGCTGGTGAGCTGGATAAAAATCGCAAAAAGCTCAAGAAACAAGAGCGCGAGTTGAAAGCGACTGATAACGCTGAGATTTTCCGTCAAAAAGGTGAGCTGTTAACGACTTTCTTGCATGATGTCCCTAACAATAAACCTTCTGTCACCTTGGATAATTACTATACCAATGAGCCACTTGAGATTGCGCTCAATCCAGCTCTAACGCCCAATCAAAATGCTCAGAAATATTTCCATAAATATTCTAAACTCAAGCAGGCTGTTAAGTTTTTGGAGACGCAAATTGCCCATACTAAACAGACGATAACCTATTTAGAGTCTGTTGAAAATGCGCTTGAGCAGGCGACGGTCAGTGAAATTTCGGATATTAAGGAAGAATTGATCCAGACTGGCTTTATCAAGCAGAAACACCGTAATAATAAGAAGCAAAAAATGTTGCCGCCTGAAAAATATCAGGCTTCTGATGGCACGATGATCTTAGTTGGTAAAAACAATCTACAAAATGAACAGGTTAGCTTTAAATTGTCTCGAAAAGGCGATTTGTGGTTTCACGCCAAAGATATTCCTGGTTCTCATGTGATCATCACAGGTAATCCTACGCCTTCTGATGAAACAATTACCGAAGCGGCTGAACTTGCGGCCTATTTTTCAAAAGCTCGTCTCTCTAATTTGGTGCAGGTTGATATGATTGATGTCAAGAAATTGCATAAGCCAACAGGTACACCACCTGGATTTGTGACTTATGTGGGTCAAAAAACCTTGAGAGTGACAGCCGATGAAACTAAAATTCGTGAGATGAAATGTGATTAAAACACAGGCTTATCGTTGAGTCAAATCGGCGGTAGGCTTTTGTTTTGACACTATACCGTGAGTTGAGTGTCTATTTTCTAATCTTCCACAAAAAAACACATTTCATTTAATTTTGACGCATTTTTAGAAAACGATTACAGAAAATTTCTTGAAAAAAGTTTAACATAATACCTGACAAAGCCAATCTAAAATGTTATAATTTAACTGTTTGAAAAACTTGGAAATACCAAGAATTTGAAAGGAATTCATCTCATTATGACTGATGTAAAATTGCACAAAAAAGTAATCCTCGTAGGCGATGGCGCTGTAGGATCTTCTTACGCGTTCGCCCTTGTTAACCAAGGTATCGCTCAAGAACTTGGTATCGTTGATATCTTCAAAGAAAAAACTGAAGGTGATGCAGAAGATTTGAGCCATGCGCTTGCATTTACTTCACCTAAAAACATCTATTCAGCAACTTACGCTGATGCTCATGACGCTGACCTTGTTGTCTTAACAGCTGGTGCACCACAAAAACCAGGTGAAACTCGTCTTGATTTGGTTCAAAAGAACCTCCGTATCAACAAAGATGTTGTGACACAAATCGTTGCTTCAGGTTTCAACGGTATCTTCCTTGTTGCCGCTAACCCAGTTGACGTTTTGACTTACTCAACATGGAAATTCTCTGGTTTCCCTAAAGAGCGCGTTATCGGTTCTGGTACTTCTCTTGACTCAGCACGTTTCCGTCAAGCGCTTGCTGAAAGAATTGGTATTGATGCACGTTCAGTCCATGCTTACATCATGGGTGAACACGGTGACTCTGAGTTTGCCGTTTGGTCACACGCTAACGTTGCCGGTGTTAAACTTGAACAATGGTTGCAAGACAACCGTGACATCGACGAACAAGGTTTAGTTGACTTGTTTATCAACGTTCGTGACGCTGCTTACTCTATCATCAACAAAAAAGGTGCAACTTTCTACGGTATCGCTGCTGCATTGGCACGTATCACTAAAGCTATCCTTGATGATGAAAATGCTGTATTGCCACTTTCAGTATACCAAGATGGTCAATATGGTATCGAAGACGTCTTTATCGGTCAACCTGCTATCGTTGGTGCACACGGTATCGTTCGTCCAGTTAACATTCCTTTGAATGATGCTGAGCAACAAAAAATGGAAGCTTCTGCTAAAGAATTGAAAGCGATCATTGATGAAGCCTTCTCTCAAGAAGAGTTCAGCTCTGCTGTTAAATAATTAAGCCTTAACTCAAGCTCTTGTCTTTCGATTATCGAAGGATGAGAGTTTTTTGTATGCTTGTCTTTATATATGTTTATAGTGTGATTTCCTTAACCCTTTCTCTCAAATCTCCTCACTATTCCCTATATTAACGGTATTTTAATTAGTTTTATATAAAATTAACCTATCTATTTTTATTTCAAATAAAAATGGTATACTATAACTATATAGAATACCTACAAGGAGTAAGCATGAGAACGAATACCAAATATATTGACATCTATACTCAAATTAAATATGATATTGAGTCAGGCAAATACCCAATCAATGAGAAATTACCTCAAGGACGTCTCCTCGCTGAACAATTTAATGTCAGTGAATTAACAATTACTAAAGCCATTAATTTATTAGTACAAGAAGGCTATATCGTACGACGTCGAGGATCTGGTAGTTTTGTCAAAAATTTTAAACATTCAAGTATTACTAAATTTTCACCTTTAACAGGAAGCACAGCTCTACATAATGGTGAAGTCACGTCGACAATTATCGGTTTTTCGACTGAAGCACCTACCCAGTACATTGCTGATAAATTAAATGTTGACAAAGAAAGCTTAGTTTACAAAATCATTCGAATGAGGACCATTAAAAATGTGCCTTCTATTATCGAATACACTTGGATGCCACTTGAGATTATACCAGGTCTGACAACAAAAGAGTTGGAAACATCGATTTATCGCTACATCCATAAAAGCCTTAATTTGACGATTAAGAGTGCTCACATCAAAGTTGCTGGCGTTAGACCAAGTATCCTTGAAAAAGCCTATCTTAAACTAAATGATACCGATTTTTTGATGCAAACAAAACAAATTGGCTATCTAGATGATGGCCGAATTTTTGAATTTTCAATTGCTAGCCATATTCCAAGTGAATTCGACTTCGAAACAGTTCTAATTGCTAACGAACATGACTAATCGCACAAATCCCCCATATAAGCTTTTTGCTCATACGGGGGATTTTTATCTCTCTATTTATTTTGCTAACATGCGATCAAGCGCCTTGAGGCTATTGATTTGTGTGGCTTGATCAACTGTAATTTGTTGAATCGTTGATCCTTGCTCGATTTCTTCCAGTGTCCATAAGAGATGAGCTAAACGAATCCGGTTCATCGTGATACATGAAAAAGCTGAGGTATTAATGGATCTAATATCATGGTTTGGAAAAGTTTGGATCATCCGATTCACCAAATTATTATCCGTACCAATCGCCCATTTTGTACCTTCTGGGCTAGCCGCTACTTCATCAATGATTTTTTTAGTTGAGCCATAATCATCTGCTGCTTGAACGACTTCTATTGGGCATTCAGGATGGACAATAACTTTCAAACCTGGGATTTGACTGCGTAAAGTGGCAATTTGATCAACAGTATATTGTTGGTGCACACAACAGCGACCTTGCCAGAGAATGACCTGCAGGCTTTGAAGATCACCTTGCGCCTCAAGGCGATTTTGTTTGGGATGCCAGACTGCCATTTGCTCCAGCGGAATGCCAAGTTGAAAGGCAGTATTCCGCCCTAAATGCTGGTCGGGTAAGAAAAGGACGCGCTGATGCTTGTCAAAGACACGTTTTAAAATTGTCTCTGCATTACTAGATGTCACGATGACACCATCATGATTGCCGACGAAGGCTTTGACTGCTGCAGTCGAGTTAATATATGTAACGGGAATGACAGGTTCAGCAAACGTTGCTTCTAAGACCTGCCAAGCTTGCTCTAACTGCTCTAGATTAGCCATATCGGCCATTGAGCAACCTGCTAAGGCATCCGGCAAATAAACTTTTTGGTCATCCGTTGTTAACATATCAGCCGTTTCAGCCATGAAATGAACGCCACAGAAAATGATGTGTTTGGCTGACTGGTTAGCCGCAGCTTCTTTAGCTAACTGTAAGGAATCCCCAACATAATCCGCAAAAGGAATAATTTCATTTTTTTGGTAATGATGCGCTAAGATCAGCAAATCGTCGCCGAACTGTCTTTTTTTCTCATAAATTTTGCGTATCATCTCACCATCCGATAGGTGTAAATAGCGTTCCGGAATAATATTTGTCTTATCAAATGTCGGTTTAACAGTCTCAGTATGCATCATGGTTTCTCCTCATCTCGATTCATCTGGAATCATTCTTCTAGTCAAGCAATTAATACAGGGTTAGTTTACTTGGCCTTTTTCTTCCTTGCTACTATTAAAACTAATATCAAACGCTACAACTGAGTGAGTTAAGGCTCCCAATGATAGATAGTCTGCCCCCGTATGAGCATAGTCTGCTAGGTTATCAAGTGTAATGCCTCCCGATATCTCAGTCAAGATGGTTTCTGGTACTAGTTTGCTCCACGCAGCGACTTGCTCTGGTGTCCGGTTATCAAACATGATAATATCAGCCTTGGCATCAATTGCCTCACGTAACTGGGTTTCAGTTTCGATTTCAACTTCAATTTTGACCATTTGCCCGATTTGCTTGCGAACTTTCTCAACTGCTTTGGTAATGCTGCCGGCATAAGCGATATGGTTATCTTTTAGCATGACCCCATCATAGAGTCCGACCCGATGATTAACCCCACCCCCGATTTTAACGGCTAGTTTATCAAAATAACGCAAACCAGGAGCTGTTTTTCTGGTATCACAAATCTTAATCGTTGGGTCATTCAAAGTTTCAATCGCTTGGTGGGTGAAGGTTGCAATCCCACTCATCCGCTGTAGGAGATTTAAAATCACACGTTCACCAGTTAGCAGCGTTCTGATGTGACCCGTTGCTCGCCCAACTATCTCACCTTTCTTAATGACATCACCATCGGCCACCGTGGGAATAAACGTCGCATCCTGACCTAATAGATCATAGACCTGTTGCGCCACTTCGAGTCCTGCGATGATGCCATCAGACTTAGCAACAAAAATTCCGGTCGACTGTTCATTTTTATCAAAAATTAGATCTGCTGACAAATCGCCAGTCCCAATATCTTCTATTAAAAATGACTTAATTTTTTCCTGTGCTTGTAGATTCATATGCCTGTTATTCCTCCGATAATAGATAGTGTGCGCCGAGACTTTCAGTCCGAGTGAGTGCTGCATTTGCTATCGTTTCTGCTACGAGACATAGATTTGCAGTTTCGATTTGCTGACGATCCGTGCAGGTTTGGTCTAAGCGTTGATAATTAAAAGTTGCTAACCAAGTTAAAAACTGGCGGATGGTTTCAGGTCTTCTAACAATGCCTAGCGCATCAGATGTCTGCTTAACTAATTCAGCACGACTGGGCAAAAACATTTCCATTGTGCTGGGTGCAACCTGCAGTTCTTGGTGGCTTGCGGAACTCATTTCAGTGTCTGACAAAATGGCTTCAGCCACACTTTTAGCAAAACTCAAACCTTCTAGTAAGGAATTACTTGCCAATCGATTGGCGCCATGGACGCCTGTAAAGGCGACTTCACCTACGGCATACAAGTGATCAAGCCCTGTTCGACCAGAAAAGTCCGTTTTGACCCCTCCCATGAGGAAATGCATACCTGGTTTAATCGGAATGCGTTGACTTGTCTCAAAATCAAGGTCATTTTGTCGCAAATAATCTGCAATAGACGGGAATTGTTGTGAAAAATTAGCGACATCAGAGATATCCAAATATATCTGATGGCCAGCTTGAATTTCTTCATTGACGACGCGACTGACCACATCACGTGGTGCCAAATCGAGTTTGCTTGAGCGACCGACCATAATCCGACGATCCTGCTCATCAACCAATCTAGCGCCTGCACCTCTAACAGCCTCTGAAATCAAAATCGGATGCACCTTTTCGCCGCCGTCTAAAAGGCTAGGATGAAACTGTAAAAATGCCATATCAGACAACTCGCATCCTGCTCGCAGAGCCATGGCTAAACCGTCTCCAGTAATCGTTGCGTGATTACTAGTATCTTGAAACAAATGTCCAATGCCTCCACTTGCCAAGACCACTTCATCTGCAACAATCGTCTGCCTTTGATTCGCCGCATCATGATAACTTACACCATGAACTTGTCCACCTTCAAGGACAAAATCCAAAGCAAATGAATAAGGTAGCCATTTGACCTTTGCCAGCTGTTCGTGAACAAAACTAGTCAATTGACAGCCTGTTTGATCCCCTCCAGCATGCAAGATTCGCTTATGTGTATGCGCCCCTTCGAGCCCCAAATCTAGTCGCCCATCAGCAGTTCGATCAAATATCATACCTCGATCAATTAAGTCTTGAATTACTTGTGGGCCTTCATGTACCATTTTCTCAACCGCTTTGATCTGGTTATGAAAGACGCCAGCAGACAGGGTATCCGCAACATGGCAAGCTTCCTGATCTGAATCTAGTTCCTGCCCTTTTTGGACACAACTGGCTGGCATAACAGCCGCTACACCACCCTGGGCTAGCATTGAATTACTATCCTGACGCTTGCCCTTACAGATGATTGTCACATCTGCTTGCCCTTCCAAATATAAAGCAACCGTTGCACCTGCTATGCCTGAACCAATAATCACAACTTTTTTCATCGTCACTTCTTTCAACTACTATCCGTACGTTACCAACACGATATAAGTTTGTAAATTTACAAACTTAATTAATTGTTACTATTCTACCATAAAATGCGACCGATGAAACAGCAAACGGTGAAAAATCGCAAAAAAAAGAGCAATTATTCGCTCTTTTACAGTTTCAGGTTTAAATTTTGG
>NZ_BCVN01000009.1 GCF_001591765.1 Pseudolactococcus raffinolactis NBRC 100932
CTTGACTTAACGTCAGTACTCTCAATATAATTACACGATAAAAACACTGGAAAATAATCCAGCGTTCCTAATCAATTCTTTATTTCAAAGTAACAATACTAGCCCCACTACCTCCAGCATTCTGCGGTGCATAGGTATAAGACTTGACATGGCGTGAGCGTTGCAAATACTCTCTTACCATATCACGAATAACACCCGTCCCTATACCGTGGACAATCGTAATCTGGTGAAGATTGGCAAGCAGCGCCTGATCCATATAGTCATCCAACATCTTCTGTGCTTCCTCATAGCGGACGCCACGCAGATCAAGTTGGGCTTTGATGTTAGAGGTAACTGTCTTTTTAACAGCCTTGGTCTTAACTTTCTTAACTGTCTCTTCTGGTTCAACCGGCTCAAACTCGTCCTCTGAAAGTTTGGTCGTGATCAAGCCCATCTGAACTTCCCAACGGCCGTCTTTTGCCAGTCTGACCAAATTCCCGCGTTGATTATAGGACAGAACCAAGACTTCGACACCTGGCTTGAGACCACGTTTGGCCTTAGCTTTTTTGAGGACTTTATTTTTCGATAAGTCGACAATTTCAGGTGCTAACTCACCTAATTGGTGCTTGGCATCGATGATTTCATGCGGTTTGAGTAAGGATTTTTCCTGCAAGTTTTTCAGGATATGATCAGCTTCTTCAACGGCTACTTTAACGATATCTTGCGCCTCTTGGCGCGCTTTATTGAGCTCTTTTTCGCGGTCGCGGTTAAAGTTTTCAAGCGCTCGTGTCAAGTCGTGATGCAAGAGTTGATTGTCTTTTTCTAGCGACTTGATCTGTCTCGCTGACTCGGTCATCTCTTGATTTTTTTGTTCTAACGAGGCGATCATGACGTTGACGTCGTGTTCATCCTCGGTCAAAAAGCCTGCGGCTTCCTCCAAAATCTGAGATGGCAAGCCTAAGCGCCGTGAAATTTCAAGCGCGTTCGAGCGTCCAGGTACACCTTGAACCAAACGATAGGTTGGGCGGAAGTTATCCAAATCGAAGGCCATTGAGGCATTCTCCACGCCGACTGATTCGACACCATAGGCTTTTAACTCGGGATAATGGGTGGTGGCTAGCGTTTTCGCATGTTTCGTTTTGAGAAAGTCTAGGATTGAAATTGCTAGGGCTGCGCCCTCTTTAGGGTCGGTTCCTGCACCTAGTTCGTCGAAGAGGACAAGGCTCTTGGCATCCACCTGATCCAAAATCTTAACGATATTGGTCATGTGACTTGAGAAGGTCGACAGGCTTTGGGCAATCGACTGCTCGTCGCCGATGTCAGCGAAGATTTCAGTGAAGATCCCGACTTGACTGCCCAGATCAGCCAGAATCGGCAGGCCAGACTGTGCCATCAACTGTGCGACACCCAGCGTTTTCAGAGTGATCGTTTTACCACCGGTATTTGGCCCTGTGATGACAATCGTTTCAAGCGTCTGATCGAATAGAAGATCGTTTGCCACAACGATTTTAGGATCAATCAAGGGATGTCTTGCAGCATAAAGCTTGATGGCTTTATGGTCAGAAATTTGAGGAACAGTTGCTTTTTGGGCGATTTGATAACGATACTTGGCATTAATGAGATCGATCTGACCGATCAACCATGTGTTCTGACGAATGTCATCAATATGAGGTTTAATCGCTTCAGCTAGTTCTCGCAAGATACGCGCCACTTCGTTTTTTTCTTCGATTTTCTTTTGAGCGATGTCGTTATTGAGCTGAACAACACGGTTAGGCTCGATATAGAAGGTTTGACCTGAGGCACTCATATCATGCACTATCCCAGGGATTTTATTTTTACTGTCACTTCTAACTGGTAAAACGGGACGGCCTTGACGGATGGTAATGATACTTTCTGTCAGACTTGCTTGAGATTTAGAGAGGATTTCTGCTAGAATCTTCTTGACTTCAGCATCACCTTTCTTGATATTTTGGCGCAGGGTAAAGAGTTTATCTGAAGCTGTATCTGAAAGCGCGCCTGCAGCATCAATAACTTGTAAAATCCCTAAAAGATATGAGACATCTACAAATTTGTCGATGGTCTGACCTAATATAGGGAAGCTGACGTTAACGGCTTGCTCAAAAAAACGCCGCGTTTCATTGGCTAAACGCAGAACTTTTTTGATTTTCGCAAATTCTTGACTGGCCAGACTCGCATCCAACTCAATTCGACGGAGGATTTCCGTCAAATCAGCTGTATTGGACAAGGGGACTGGACCATTTTCTTGGACGATTGTCCCAAATTCTGAAAGTTCATCAAACCATTTCTGGATGCGAACTTTGTCAGAAATAGGAGAGAGGTTTGCCATTTCTGCTTGACCTTGTGATGTCGAAAGCGACTGCGCAAGCTGTGCTTTGATCTGGTCAAACTCTAAAATGTCTAGTATTTTTTTATTCATCGTTATTTCTATACTTTAATGTGTGTGATCTGTGTGATAAAGGTTTCTTGTAGCCAACCAGAGAAAAACGGCGTGTTCACTAGCATAACGCGGGCTAGCCCGCTGCCCGCCAATTGATTTTGAACTAAGGGAATCGGAATAGTCGACAAGACCATCAAACCAAGTGACAAAACAAAATAAACGCAGCAAACCGCCAAGGCGCCAGCGATGATGTTGCCTCCCTTACCAAGGATGATTTTATTTTCAAGGGCACTCAGAAAAATACCAATTAAGCGCACGATACCATAGACAATAAGGAAGACAACCAAAAATGCTAAGGTAGCATAAAAAACATGATCAATCTCAAAAAGGAGCTTTGATGTATAAAAAGCTAATTTACTGTCTGATGTGGCTGAGGCAAATGGCACCCACAAGATTATTTTTTCACCTAGGGATTGGTAATTTTTGAGGGCGATAAAAATCGCTACCCATGACCCTAGCGTATAGTAGCCTTGCAGTGCAAGCCCACGCGACTGACCAACTAAGTAGGCCCAAATTAAAATTGCTAAAATTAAAATCGTAATAATCATAGCATTATTATATCACAAAAGGCTAGGATATGCGATTTCTGAACAAATAAAAGAAGCCACAGTTTGCGATTTCATTTAAAACATCTAATAGCTAACATCAAATTAAAACTAGCCTATATTTTGCAAATAATCATCAATCGCCTTAGCCGATTTCTTACTTGCACCCGTTTCTTCCTCGACGATAATCCCGACTTGACGGGTCTATCCGTTTCTGGGAACTGTAGGCTTTCATCAGAGTTAATACGAGCCAGAAATTCCTTAGCAAATAAACGCCATTGAGATTTTCACCTGGAATCTTCATAAAGCTCGGTAGACCTGCACCAGAACCAACAAGGATGCCTTCGTAACCTTCTACTGTTAAGTCAACCAAAGATAGTACCGTACCGATGACCATGTTTGTTCTGATGGTCACGCCTAGTTGCTTGACTGCATCTATTTCTTTTTGTACCAAGGCTTTAGGCAGTCTAACTTCTGGAATACCGTACATCAGCACACCACCAGGCACATGAAAAGCTTCAAATATAGTAACTTGATAGCCGGCTTTTGCTAGATCAGCTGCAAAAGACAAACCTGCAGGACCTGAGCTTATAACCGCTACTTTTTTACCATTTGATGGAATATTTTCTGCCTTAACTGGTCGATTAGCTAGGTTCTAGTCGGCAACAAATTGCTCCAACCGTCCAATGCCAACTGCTTCTCCACGTCTCGATCGAACACAAAACTTTTCACACTAACCTTCCTGAGGACAAACCCTACCACATACAGCTGGTAAATTATTGGTTGCTTGATTTTATCGTATGCCCATTCAAAATCTCCTGCTGCGACAAGCTTAATAAATTCCGGAATCCAGACATTGATGGTGCCCCCCAACGTATGGTTTAGCTTTACATTGCAGACATCTTTTGGCTTCTTTTGTAGCCATTTCTTAAGTGTAACCTACGGATACTTCTAAAAAGTTTTTATTTCTGATATTAGAGGCTTGTTCAGCCATTTTTCGCCTCCTTTCCTTGGCAAATGTGTCCTGCTACTGCTTCTTTTTCTTACTGCTGATACATGGTCTGTCTTCTCATGGCCTCATCAAAATCAACTTGATGCCCATCAAAATCTGGTCCATCAACACATGCAAATTTAATTTTACCATCAACTGTGACGCGACACCCCCCACACATGCCCGTACCATCTACCATGACTTGATTCATGCTCACAATTGTCTTAATGCCATAGGTTTTCGTGAGCTGACTGACCATTTTCATCATTATGATAGAACCGATGGCGATGACAAGATCATAGTCTGCACCTTCATCTATACATTGCTTTAACATATCTGTATCAAATTCTTTATAAGTATTGACCCAATGATGAATTTTCTTTCTATCTTTCACATGGTATTTTTCAGTTAAGAACCGATAACCTCCTGAAAGATAAACATTCACAACTTTGAGATTAAACTCAAAAGAGTATTTTGTCATAAGAAAAGACCTCCAAATGTTAGTTGTTTAATCTAACTTTTGGAGGTCACATCAAAATCGGTTGGAACTTTACTTAGTCAATCTCAATATCACCATTTTGGGCTGTCACTACAAAATTGGCCTGACTTTGCTCACTCTGTCTCGGAGCACCAGACACTCGGATATCTTCATCGCCCCATTTGGTCTTAGCATAAAAATCAGGCAACCGACTATCCTTAATCTCAATATCACCATTTTGGTTGGTAATTTTACCACCAAACGCAATCGTCGTTTGTTTCAACTGGATATCTCCGTTGGTATTACTCACAGTCAAGTTATCAAACTTAGCTCGTTCAAACTTTGCATCTGCATTTGTAGCCGTGATTTCTGCCGCCTTAACAGACACATGGTCAAAATCCAGATCACCGTTGCGACTTTTAGCAAGAATTAGTGAAAGATACTGTGACTCAGGTAAGGTAATGGTAATTTGGTTAGATCTAATGACAATTCCAATACCAAAATTAAGACGTCTCACTTCACTTTCGCTATCTTTAACGGTTAACTGACCATCATCAAAACTGAATTGGGTTGTAACTTTCGATGACCAGTTTTGTGTCGTCACCTTAAATTGTTCGCCCTTTACAACTTTAACATCTGCATTTTTAACATCAATCGCAAGGGATGCAATTTTTGAAGGATCTACTGGCAGTTCATGCCTTACAAGTTTACCTGGCATTTTTTGCTCAGTCTGATACTTAAAGCCATGATCCCAAACCAAGCTACCTGGTTTTTCAAATTGCCAAATTACAATAGCAGCAAGTGTACCTAATGTGAGTAACAGGGCACCTATAATCATCTTTCTTTTATGCGTCATGGTGTAACCCCTTTCTGCCTATTGTTTTTTTGCCAATCCAACGAATCATCACGAACACTCCTTGCTTCAGCCTTTAACCATGGCTGTAACGGCTGGACAAAGCAAGATTAGACCACCAATCACGGAGATACCTGCCGAGATATAGAAGAGACCTCCTAATAGAGATTGCGTTAGGATGAAGATCCCGCCAACGATACCGAGCACTGCTGCAAAACCTAATGCCCCGAGGGTCACAACGATTGAAAAAGCGAGAGCCGCAAACGTCACAACGATGGCGAAAATTAGAGCGACAACAGTAATCGCAACAGGTATCAAAATCGGTGAAGCGAGTAGGGCAAGAGTAATAATCTTAGCCAGCCCAAGTGGCGATTTCTGATTTTCCTCTGGGATATCACGCGCCTCATCCATATAATAATCTGCAACCAAGCGGCGCGCCAGATTTTTAGGCGTGCCAAACTCCGCCACGGCCTGCCCATCTGATAGATGACCTTCATAGAAATACTGCTCATAATAGAGCATGGCGTCTTTGATCTCTGCCTTGGGTAAGGCCTTCAAATTCGTTTCCAAATCCTGTAAATATGTCATTTTGCACCTCCTAAAATCTCACTGATGCCCCTTGAAAAGGCTTGCCACTCCTGCTTTATCTCTGCTAAATGTTGCTGGCCCAATGGTGTAATCTGATAGTACCGTCGCATACGTCCCTCAAAGGGTTCATCGTATGTGATTAAGTCGCCATTTTTTTGTAGCCGGCGCAGGACGGGATACATGGTGGATTCAGACACATTGACGTGTTTTTGGATCTCTTTGGTCAAGAGATAGCCATACATATCTTGGCTGTCAAGAATCGCAAGTACACTACCGTCTAATAGACCCGTTGGTATTTGAATCGTCATATGATACACCTTTCTATACTAATTTCTATACAATATAATACTATACAATAAATAGTATAATGTCAAGTATAAACATAGACTAAAACTATAAAAAAACAGCTCAAAATCAAGACTTTGAACTATTTTTAAGTTGACGATTTTTAAACTGTCATTTTCTAGCTAATCTAATCGAATATCATAAGGGTACTAGGATAATCAAAAATAAAATGACAATAAATGTTAAAACAGCGACTATTGGATACCACGTACTGATGACCCCTCCTAAGATCATTATAATACCAGAAATAACAAGCATCATCCCACCTAAACGGTTCGTTTTTTGCCAATTGTCTGGATTAGACAAAGTCATCGGAAAACGGAATCCAGCGACTCTATTTTGAGATGTCTTAGGTATATAGTTACCTAAGAGGATGAAGATGATACCGACCGTCACCATCGTAATCAAAGCAATATCTAAGTGATAGCCAAGCGCTTGACTCAAGGTTAAAGACTGAAATGTCACTGAAAGGATTGGTAATAACCAGAGCATCAATTTTTCCAGTTTAAGATTTTTTTTTGATGCCGATTCTAGGCTAAATTGAACGATAACGTTAACCCCAACCATGATCAACGGTAAAATCAAAATCCCTGCCAATCTCGTCGCATAGCCATTGGGTTCGCCATCTAATCCCCAATGTATGGGCATCTTCTCTGGTAATTTCGAATAAACAGCCAAGCCCATTAAAATGGGGAGTAAGCCAATCACCGTTGGCCATAACAATTTTTTATATTTCATCAGTCTCTCCTTCTCCTGTAAAACCTTTCAACCACAGCATGGTTTCTTCAAACACACTGAGATTCAACTCATAATAGATAAAATTTTTATACTTACTTTCACGAATCAAATCGGCAACTTTCAACTGTTTCAAATGATTTGAAATCGTGGCGCTGCTCAAACTAAACTGCTCACTAATCTCACCAGCAGATAAACGGCCTGACTTTAGCAGCGTCAAAATATCTCGACGAACTGGATTTGATATTGCCTTAAGGGTTACTTGTAAACTCATCAACCATTCCCTCCTATTCTATTTCGTTTTGTATCTAAATAGATTATAACACTATTTAGATACAAGTCAAAATAGAATGTCAAAAAAATAGCTTTGGTGAGCTATTTTTTCTGTTGTTGATTAATCAAGAGGACTAAGGCTGATAAAATCACCGTTAAGAGCAAGATTAAAGCAGGAAAAATGCTAAAATTCATGACTTTAAATAAGGCCCCAAATAACAAGGGAAAGACAAGAATCCCTAACATACAAAATCCGACATTATAAGAGATGACCTTTTGCGCAATGGGCTCTGGATACATTTGATTGGGTAACATCATCATCAACGGATAGAGGGGCGCCATCGCCAAACCTATCAAAAAGACTGATGCCATTGTATAAAAACCAGGTGGGAAGAAGAGGGTTATGCTCATCAACAGCAAAAGTCCTAAATGACTGTAAATGATTGTTTTATCCGTCATGAAGCGCGTTAGCGCACCTGTAACGAATCGTCCAACCATCAGGCCTAACCAAAATAGGGTAGTATAGAAGGCAGCCTGGGCACTGTTGACCTGAAAATTTTCCACATAGTAGGTCGCTAGGAAGATCCCCATAACTGCTTCTATGGCATAAAAGAAATAAAAAATAGGATTGATGAGATGTCTGAGCTGAAAAGTCTGACTTAAACCCGCATCTGGTTTATCCTCACGCTCAGAGGTAGCAACATCACGTTCAGCGAAGTGACTGCGATAGACAAAAATCAGCAACAAGATCAATATTTCAAGCAAGGCAATGGTACCGATAGCTAAACACCAACTTGAAAAACTAGATAGGAAGAATGTCAAAATTGCAGCACTCATGCTGACGCCAACCCCGTAAAATCCATGGAGAAGACTCATAAGTGAGCTGGGTAAATGTTTGGCCGCAAAGTGATTGACGGTAACATCAATTGCCCCTTGTCCGATGCCCATAAAGGGTGTGCATATGAAAAGTACGATGGGGTTTGAGCTCACGATCATGAGGATTAAGCCAATAATGACACAAAGCATGCTCATCAAGATGACTTGGGCTACCGTTAAATATTTCGCAATTTTAGTATAGAGCATGCTAGAGAAGAATGAAAAGAGGAGCATGATTGTGGTCAGGTAGCTGACTTGACTAGCACCCATGGCATAGCTCTGACGCATACTGGGCCAGGCACTCCCTAAAATAGAGTCTGGCAAGCCTAGGGAGATGTAGATGATGAAATTTAAAACAACAAGTGTTGAAAGTGTGACTTTTTTAGACATGATAACCTCTGTCAATCTATGGGGGAGTTAATATAATCGTTCCAATAGCAATAAAGCGCTTTCCATCATTATAACATGAATGTCAGTCATTTTTCTTTCAATTTTATAAATATAGTAGACATTGTGTTCCCTCTATGCTCTCACTTTGTTATATAACCTTCTACTCGACTTACCTTATCATTTCAATGAAAGAGTGTTTTTACCAATTTCGTATTGTTTCTCACGATTCATCATGCTAATTTTCAATTTGTCGAAAGTTACACAAAAATAGGCTATGAATGATTTTCGATAATCATCGGAAATCATTCATAGCCTATTATTTAGAAGAATTTTAACTTAATCTTCTAATCTTAATTTATTTACTTGAGCCACGTTTGACAAAACCGTGTGGTAAAATCACACGCTTGCCCTCAACTTCTTCTTTATTCATCATTTTAGTCAAGAGACGCATTGATACTGCACCTAAGTCATATAATGGTTGCTCAATAGATGATAGCGTCGGACGTGTGAATTCTGTGATGACTGAGTTGTTGGCTGTGATGATTTCAAAGTCTTCAGGGACATTCACACCACTATTAACCAAGCCATTTAACAAGCCAACGGCTACTTCATCATCCGTTACGACAGCTGCAGTAGCGCCAGAAGCCTTAACCCGTTCTGCCAATTTCAAACCTGCAGGATAGCTGTAAGTTGTTTCAAAAACAAGTCCTTCAGAAAAAGTCAGGCCAGCCTCAGCCAAAGCCGCTTGGTAGCCGGACAAACGTTCTTTACCATTGATTGCGTTAACCATCGGACCCGCAACCAGCGCAATTTTTTGATTGTTTTTCGCAAGCTCTAAGGTCACTTCCTTAGTTGCTACCGTATAGTCGATATTAACAGACGGAATTTGATCTTCTGGATCAACAGCTCCAGCCAAAACAATCGGCGTACGTGTACGTGAGAATTCCGCACGGATTTTATCGGACAAGTTGTGCGCGAGGAAAACCAACCCATCAACCTGCTTGGCAAGCAAAGTATTGACTACGTTGATTTCTTTACCATCATCACCGTCTGAATTTGCAATGACGATATTATATTTATACATGGTCGCGATGTCATCAATCCCACGCGCCAAACTCGCAAAATAGCTGTTGGCAATGTCGGGTATCACGACACCAACAGTTGTTGTTTTTTTAGAGGCCAGACCACGAGCCACTGCATTTGGGCGGTAGTCTAAACGTTCGATGACGTCTAAAACCTTGCGGCGTGTTGTTTCTTTCACATTTTGATTACCATTGACAACACGGCTGACCGTTGCCATCGAGACGCCAGCTTCACGCGCGACATCGTATATTGTAATTGTTTCGCTTTCCATTTTTACATACTCCTTATTTATATTGTATCTCTTTTCATGAAAATAATATTTTCATTTCATTCCTATATATTTTATCACTTTATGAAAAGGTTTTCAAGAACTTTTGCATCTTTTTTTCAAAAAAATTCAATTTTTAATTAAAATAACTCCTTAGACAAGAATATCCTTGTTATCAGAGTGCTTTACCGTTAAAAAATACACAAAAACACGCCTTGCAAAAGTGTCATCGTGATTCAAACAAAACCACTCTAACACCTCTCCGAACTGCGTGTCTGTTATTTGATTATACTTTGTTCTTAAACGAGGCCTTGGGCTAGCATCGCTTCAGAAACTTTTCTGAAACCAGCGATATTGGCACCAGCCAATAAATTATGATCCAAACAAAATTCTTGGGCCGTATCGCGACAGTTTTCGTAGATCATTTTCATGATTTTGTCTAATTCTTGATCTACTGTTTCAAATGTCCATGATAAACGTGCGGAGTTTTGGCTCATTTCCAAGGCTGACACAGCAACGCCACCTGCATTTGCTGCTTTACCAGGACAGTAAACTACTTCAGCTACTTGCAGAAGTTCAACCGCTTCTAGTGTCGTAGGCATATTAGCGCCTTCAGCGACAATCTTAACCCCATTTGCTATCAAGCCAGCCACATGTTCAGGTAAAATTTCATTTTGTGTGGCACATGGTAGCGCAATTTCAGCAGCGACTTGATGCGTCCAAACAGATTGATCTGCAATATATTCAGCTTCAGGTCTAGCTTTAACGTACTCTGTCAAACGCGCACGCTTCACTTCTTTAATCTCTTTCAAGAGGGCCAGATCAATCCCAGCTGGATCATAGATATAACCAGAAGAATCTGATACCGTCACAACAAGTCCACCGAGTTCATGGACTTTCTCAATCGCATAGATGGCAACATTTCCACTACCTGAAACCATGACTTTTTTATCTTTAAAGCTATCCCCTTGATCTGCTAAGAGATGTTTTACAAAATAAACGAGGCCATATCCAGTCGCTTCTGTTCGTGCTAAAGAGCCACCAAAAGTTAAACCTTTACCTGTCAGAACGCCTTGGTCGTTACCACGCAAGCGTTTATATTGGCCGTACATGTAACCAATTTCACGTCCGCCCACACCGATGTCACCAGCTGGGACGTCCAAGTTAGGACCGATATGACGGTGCAATTCTGTCATAAAGCTCTGACAAAAGCGCATGATCTCAGCGTCAGACTTGCCTTTAGGATCGAAATCTGACCCACCTTTACCGCCACCAATTGGGAGACCAGTTAGGGCGTTTTTAAAAATTTGCTCAAAACCTAAAAACTTCAGGATGGACAAGTTAACTGATGGATGAAATCTCAAACCACCTTTATACGGACCGATTGCTGAATTGAATTGCACACGGAAGCCACGGTTGACTTGCCATTTTCCAGCATCATCTTGCCAAGGCACGCGAAATTGGATGGCACGCTCAGGTTCCGTAATCATCTCGACTAAATTATGTTCTAAAATTTCTGGATGTTCTTCCAAAAATGGTGTGAGGTTAGCAAAAAATTCATCAATGGCTTGCAAAAATTCTGGCTGATTTGGATCTTTAGCATGAATCTTGGCTTGTAATGCTGCTAGTGTTGTCGTTGTCTGTGACATAAGGCCCCCTTCGATTTGTAAAACATGATTGACAATTTTATTATAACATACGATCTACCTAAAAACCATTCTATTTGTTTCAATTTTCAATCTTTATTAGATAACTATGACGTATTTTAGTATGGCAATTTGAGTCACAAAGTGGCAAAATAGAGGTATGACAAAACTTACTGAAATTGCCACATATCTCGGCAAAGAAAATTGGGATATGACTTTTATCACCAATCCAACGACTGTTAATTATTTGACAGGTTTTGCGATGGATCCTCATGAACGGATTTTAGGCTTGATGATTTTCCCTGATCGCACACCACTACTTTTCACGCCTGAGCTTGAAGTTGAAAAAGCCAAGGCTCATGTTAATTTTGATGTCATCGGTTATGCGGACAGCGAAAATCCTTGGGCAAAAATTAAGGCCCACTTAGCTAGTCTCAACATCAAAACAATTGCAGTCGAATATGATCACCTGATTCTCAGTAAATCTGACGGTTTGAAATCCGTCTTTGACGGCATCTCTTTTGAAAACCTGACACCATTGATCAACCGGATGCGCCTGATTAAGTCAGATGATGAGATCCAAAAAATGATCGTCGCGGGTGATTATGCGGATAGATGCTTTGACATCGGATTTCAGTTTGCTTCCTCTGAGCAGGGGTTGACTGAGATGGATGTGGTCGCAAAGATCGAGTTTGAAATGAAGCGTCAGGGCATTTCTGAGATGAGTTTTGATACCATGGTTTTAACTGGTGCGCGTGCAGCTAATCCGCATGGTGTGCCTGAAGCAGTTGCCATTCAGCAAAATAAACTCTTACTTTTTGACTTGGGTGTCATGTCTAATGGCTATGCTTCTGATGCCAGCCGGACGATTGCCATTGGTCAGCCGAGTGACTTTGATCGGAAAATCTATGAGATTACACGTGAGGCGCAACAAGCTGCTTTTGATTTTGTGAAACCTGGTGTGACGGCTTTTGAAGTCGATAAAGTGGCGCGTGATGTGATCACGAAAGCTGGTTATGGCGAGTACTTCACACATCGGACTGGCCATGGGATTGGTATGGATGTGCATGAGTTTCCGTCTATTGGTGGTAGCGAAGATATTACCATCGAAAAAGGCATGTGTTTCTCTATTGAACCTGGTATTTATATTCCTAACCAAGTGGGTGTGCGCATCGAGGACTGCCTCTATGTGGCAGAAACTGGTGCTAAAAGTTTTACTCAAACATCCAAAGATTTACTCATTTTTTAAAAATAACACTGAGCACCCACTCAAGGTGCTTTTTGTTTACTTTTTTGTCAATGACTGCAATGTATTCGAAATTTTTGACAATGATAAAATTAACAAGAGATGTCAGGAAAAGTGACATACCATAAAAAACCTTCTTTATTTTCACGCATTTTTATGATAGAATGGGAAGGAATATAGTTTGAATATTTTGAAAGGGAACCAAACATGAAGAAGAAATTATTGATACTCCTCACGGTTTTCATCGCCTTGTTCTCGGCAACTGCAGTTAAAGCCGAAAATAAAGTGGTAAAAATAGCTAGTGACTCAACCTATGCACCTTTCGAGTTCCAAGATGCCAATAAAAATTACGTCGGCATTGATGTTGATTTGATGCAAAAAATCTCTGAGATGAATGGTTGGCAACTTGACCAATCTTTCCCTGGCTTCCAAGCTGCTCTAGATCAACTTAATGCTGGTCAGACAGATGGTGTCATTGCTGGGATGTCCATCACAGATGAACGGAAAAAAGTCTTCTATTTTTCTGATTCTTATTATGCGTCATCAGTCGTCATTGCCACGAAACAAGGCAATAAAGTTACGGCCTATAAACAGCTAAAAGGTAAAACAGTTGGCGTTAAAAACGGCACGGCGTCACAAGATTTTCTGACAAAAAACAAAGATAAATATGGCTATACAATCAAGACCTACGATGAAGGCTCTCAACTCTATGAAAGCTTAAAAGTTGGTGCAGTTGATGCCATTATGGATGATGAACCTGTTCTCAAATATGCCATCAATCAAGGGCAAGCCTTTGAAATCAATATGGATGGTGAAAAAATTGGTGACTACGGTTTTGCTGTCAAAAAAGGAACGCATGCTGATCTGATTACTGGCTTTAATAAGGCCTTGAAAGAACTCAGAGCTAATGGCGGCTATGATGCGATTTTAAATAAATACACTGCTACTGATGCTGATAAAGAGATTAAACCTCTTAAGTCAGAGTATCGGATTGCATCTGATTCGCTTTTTGCCCCATTTGAATTCCAGAACTCAGCTAAAAAATATGTTGGTATTGACGTTGATTTAATGAAGGCGATTGCCAAAAAACAAAAATTCAATGTTAGTTTAGATTTCGTTGGCTTCCAAACTGCCGTTGACCAAACACAAGCTGGTCATGCTGATGGTATGATTGCTGGAATGTCCATCACAGACGAACGTAAAAATGTTTTCGATTTCTCAGATCCTTACTTCACAGCCAATGCAACGGTTGCAGTTAAAAGTACAACCACTGATATCAAATCTTATAAGGATTTGAAAGGCAAAACAGTCGGTGTCAAAAACGGAACAGCGTCACAAGCTTTTATTGATAAAAATAAAGATAAATATGGTTACAACGTTAAAGTTTTCGATGCCGCTGACACCATGTACGAAAGCTTGAACACTGGCTCTATTGATGCCTTCATGGATGATGAGCCTGTTGTCAAATATGCGATTTTACAAGGTAAGAAGTTTGCAACACCTATCGAGCCTGAAAAAATTGGGGAATACGGATTTGCTGTTAAAAAAGGCACAAATCCTGAATTACTCGCCATGTTCAATGCTGGTCTCGCTAAACTCAAAGCGAACGGTGACTACGATAAAATCGTTGAAAAATATATGGGGAATACAGATTCTGACGATAATAAAGTCGACGAATCTACGATGATCGGTATCATCAAAAACAACTGGCAACAACTAGCACAAGGCCTTGGTTATACACTTTCTTTAACCATCGTTTCCTTTGTTTTAGCTTTACTGATTGGTGTCATCTTCGGGCTCTTTAGCGTTTCACCAAGCAAGTTTTTGAAAGGCTTCACAAGAGTCTATGTCGATCTTGTCCGTGGTGTGCCACTTATGGTTTTGGCTATTTTCATCTTCTACGGTGTACCAAACCTAATCGAATCAATTACAGGACATTCTAGCCCACTTAACGATTATGTTGCAGGTGTCATTGCCCTCACTTTAAATGCTTCAGCCTACATAGCTGAAATCGTCCGTGGTGGTGTAAACTCTGTGCCAATCGGTCAAATGGAAGCCTCACGCTCTCTCGGGATTTCTTATGTTAAAACGATGCGTCGCGTCATTCTCCCACAAGCGGTTAAAATTACCATTCCAAGTTTGGTTAACCAATTCATCATTTCACTGAAAGATACAACGATTATCTCAGCGATTGGTTTGATTGAATTACTCCAAACGGGTAAAATCATCGTTGCCCGCAACTTCCAATCATTTAAAGTTTACGGCTTAATCGCAATCATCTATCTCGTCGTCATTCTTGCTTTAACCATCTTTGCACGTCGACTTGAAAGGAATATGAAATAATGGCAAAATTAAAAATTGATGTCACAGATTTGCATAAATCTTATGGCAATAATGAAGTCTTAAAAGGCATTACAACCCGCTTTAACGAAGGCGATGTCGTGTGTATCATTGGTCCTTCTGGTTCTGGTAAATCAACCTTCTTAAGAACCTTAAACGGGTTAGAAGAAATCACATCTGGGACAGTCATTGTAGATGGTTATGATTTGACCAATAAAAAGACTAATCTCAACCAAGTGCGTCAAGAGGTTGGAATGGTCTTCCAGCAGTTCAATCTTTTCCCTAATATGTCGGTAATCGACAATATCACTTATGCACCACTTGAGCTTAAGAAAATGACCAAGGATGAGGCGCATTCCAAAGCCCTCGACTTACTTGAAAAAGTTGGTCTTTCTGATAAGGCAGATGCTATGCCTGAGAGCTTGTCTGGTGGTCAAAAGCAACGTGTTGCGATTGCGCGTGCACTTGCTATGGATCCTGATCTCATGCTTTTTGATGAGCCAACTTCAGCGCTTGATCCAGAAATGGTTGGCGATGTGCTTGAAGTCATGCAAGAACTTGCAAAAGAAGGCATGACCATGCTGATTGTTACCCACGAAATGGGCTTTGCACGTAAGGTTGCCAACCGTGTCATCTTTACTGATGGTGGTGAAATCTTAGAAGACAGCACGCCCGATCAAGTCTTTGAAAATCCACAACATCCACGCTTGAAAGACTTTTTGAATAAGGTTTTGAATGTTTAATTGAAAAATCTCTTTGCAATTTTGAATTGCAAGGAGATTTTTTATATTATCATCTGTCTAAAATTCGTATGACTAACTCAAAAATCCAGACAATATCTGAAATTTTACTAATTTGTTTATGTAAAAAAACACCTGATTAATATCAAATGTTTAATAGACTAACTTGATTTTATTTCAACAACTTAGCAGCTGCTTCGTCCACAATCACGATAACATCATCATGTTTTTGGAGGATTGAGGCTGGCATGCTTTCAGTAATTTCGCCTTCAACCATTGCTTGGATGGCTTCAGATTTACCTTCACCCCAAGCCATGAGGACGATTGTTTTAGATTTCATGATGCTTGCGATTCCCATAGAGACCGCTTTTTTAGGCACATCTGCTTCACACTCAAAGTAACGGGCGTTGGCATTGATTGTGCTTTCAGTTAAATCTACAACATGTGTTGTACTATCAAATGGTGTACCAGGTTCGTTGAATCCGATGTGACCATTGTGACCGATACCCAAAATTTGGAAATCAATTGGATGTGCATCGATAATAGAATCGTAGTGTTTTGTCTCAGCTTCTAAATCTGCTGCTTTACCATCAGGCAAGAAGTTTTCTTTAAATGGTTTTTCGTTGAACAAATGTTGGCTCATGAAGTAACGGTATGATTGTTCATCAGAACCATCAAGACCGACGTACTCATCTAGGTTGATAGATGTTTTATCAGAAAAATCAAGGTCGCTGTTGATGACTTGGTTGTAAAATTCAACGGGTGTTGAGCCTGTAGCCAAACCAAATGTTTGCGCACCAGCGGCGATTTGTTCTTTTAAAATGTCAAGGCCGACTTTAGCCCCTTCGAGTTGATCTTTAACTTTAATGATTTTCATAGTCTCTCCTTCATGCGAAGCTTTATTAATTATTGGTATAGACCAATTATAATACTTTTGCGTTAATTTGTCAAGCATTTACATCTCAAAAGTGATATAATTTATTTTATGAATATTGAAGACTTTAATTTTGATTTACCCGAAGCCCTGATCGCCCAAACTCCTCTAGAGAAACGCTCTGAAAGCCGCCTGCTTATTATTGACAAGGCGACGCAGACGATGACGGATCAACATTTTTATAACATCATCGATGAGTTAGAGACTGGTGATACACTGGTGCTGAATAATACCCGCGTCCTACCTGCCCGTCTCCATGGTCAAAAAGCCGATACGGGCGGTCATATCGAGCTTCTCCTCCTAAAAAATACGGTGGACGACACCTGGGAAGTGCTTGCTAAACCCGCTAAGAAGCTGAAAAATGGCACTGTGATTTCATTTGGTGATGGTCGTTTGACAGCAACGGTTGTTGACGACACCCTAGACCATGGTGGCCGCATCGTCACTTTTAACTACGATGGCATCTTCTTAGAAGTCCTCGAAAGTCTGGGTGAAATGCCGCTCCCACCTTATATCCACGAAAAACTCAAAGATCAAGGCCGCTACCAGACCGTCTACGCTAAAGAAAATGGTTCCGCAGCCGCACCAACAGCTGGTCTTCACTTTACGGATGACCTCTTGGCTCAGATTAAAGCCAAAGGTGTGAACATTGCTTGGGTGACCTTGCATGTTGGTCTCGGTACCTTCCGTCCTGTCAGCGTTGATAACATTGAAGAACATGATATGCATAGTGAATTTTATATCCTACCTGAAGAAACTGCTGCCATTATCAATGCCACAAAAACTGCGGGCAAACGTGTGATTGCCGTTGGGACAACATCAATCCGTACGCTTGAATCTGTTGCCCAAAAATTTGGTGGTAAAGTCCAAGCCGATAGCGACTGGACGAATATTTTCATTAAGCCAGGCTACAAATTCCAAGTCGTTGATGCCTTTTCAACCAACTTCCACTTGCCTAAGTCTACTTTGGTTATGTTAGTTTCCGCCTTTGCTGGCCGTGAATTTGTCTTAGAAGCCTACCAACACGCCATTGATGAACACTACCGCTTCTTTAGTTTTGGTGACGCCATGTTTGTCAAGTAAGGTAGTTTTGGCCTTATCATAAAAATCCCCTATCTGAGTCATGCTGTCTAGCTGACTGGGATAGCGGATTTTTTCTTGTCTTGATTTTAAAGCATCTCTGTCATGATGTCTGTCTTAGCATTGGCCGACTTGGTCGGCAGTTGGGCTAGGATAATGGCGGTAAAGACGAGCGCACAGCCGATGAGTTCGCGACTAGATAAGCGGTCTCCTAGGATGATAAAGCCTGCAAGAAGCGAAAAGACGTCTTCTAGGCTCATGATCATGGAAGCCACAACAGGTTTGACATGCTTTTGGGCGATAATCTGTAAGGTATAGCCGATCCCTGCTGAAATTAAACCAGCGTAGAGGATTGAGACCCTAGCTGAGATGATCCCTGATAGTTCAAGGGGCTCAAAAAAGGGCAGTAAAATGAGGGAGATCAGCGCAGCGACGAAGAACTGGGTCATAGCGAAGTAAATCGGCTCGACTTTGGGCAGGTAATAATCTATAAAAAGGATTTGGCAGGCAAAGCCGATGGCACAAAAGAAAATATAGAAATCACCGGTTTGCACAGTGAAGCTACCACCCGCTAGACAAAGAAGATACATGCCCAGTAGTGCAATGGCTACACTCACCCAGATGCGTAGACTGACTTTTTTCTTGAAGCCTAGCCCGATCAAGGGGATGATGATGATATAAAGCGTGGTGATGAAACCAGCCTTGCCAACAGTCGTGTACTGAATCCCGATTTGTTGGAGGAAGCTCGCGATGAACAAAAGGACACCACAAAAACTTCCTGCTAGTAAAGACGTTTTGAGTTTAGCCTTAGTCATGTTTTTGTCGGCAAAGAAATAGGCGCAGAGTAAGACGGCAAGCCCACCTAGAAAATAACGGCTAGCACTAAAGGTCAGTGGGCCAACATCTGTCGTACCGACTTTCTGGGCGACAAAGGCGATACCCCAGATAAATGCTGTTAATATCAGCAGTAAACAAGATTCGATTTGTTTTTTAGTCATGGTACTGAGGTTTCACTTTCTAATATATAGAGTCAATTAATCAAATATTTTGAGCTATTTTTGTTGTCTTTCTTGACTTAAATGCATATAATCGCGTTTAATTTGGACAAAGGTCTGGATTAGCTGTAAAATTTGAAAAAGTCTGGCGCGGGCTTCAAATTCTTCCCGTGTTTTAGGTAGGTCACTCGCTCGATAGGTATCTAAGGTTTCTTCAACTTGCTGCATGAGGGCTTGGCCATCGTTTTCTTTGGCATAGTTTTTACCAATCGCTTTAAATAGTTGGGCCAGGGCTGTCAGTTGTTCTTTTTGTACGGTGACTTCAATTTGCAGTAAAATCTCAGTGATTTCACGAAAAATTTCAACTTGTGTCGCACGCATGGCAAAGTAATCATAACTTGCCCCTGCACCATCACCAAAACGGTTATCCATATGAGTTCTTGCTAAGACCAAGCTATCAGAAATATACAGTTCTAAATCTTCTACCTTATGTAAAAAATGAACTTGCTCAGTTTGTTTGGCCATGATAAAACTCAAACGCTTAAACAAATCCCGAAAATGGTGCTCCACGCGCTTTTCTCGTTCTGATAATTCTGCTTGAAAATTGGGCATCTTGATATTAACAATAAAGGCTAAGGAAATGGCGATAAAATTCAGGAGAAATTCATTGAACAAAAGTTGTGGCGTGATTTGGGGTGCAATTAAAAGATGCGTGACCAAAACAGCATTAGGTGCGATGCCTTCTGACATGCCACATGCCGCCGAATAGGGGATGAAAATCAGGAGAAAAACACCAAAGACCCAAACTGAATGCCCTAAGATTGAGAACAAAATAACTGACAAAACCATGGCAGCTAAAAAATTAAGCAGGCGATTTTTGCCGCTTTTAAAAGTTGATTTTTTGGTATTGCCAACACTCAAAATCGCGATCACTCCAGCAGCTGTAGCATATTGTAGATGGAATAGATTGGCAATGATAATGGCTAGACTTGCTGCAATGACTGTCTTAACCGTCCGTGCCCCAATCTTAAAGTCTTTCGGTAAAATATTCATAATTTATTATAGCATATCCCTTTTCATGAGTTGCCAGAATTGCACTCAGCGACTGTTTGCTTGGTCTGCAAGTCTCTAGATGATAAAAATGCAGTCTGAGCATGAACTCAGACTACATTTTCCAGCTTAATAAAAGGATACTTTTTCTTTCAACCCGAGATTATAATCGTGTTCGTAATCATAGAGTGGGGTTGGGTAGATGCCATCGAAGTAAGAGGTGCAGATTTGATCACCTAAGCCGATAGCGTCTTTGAGGCCGTCAATCGACAAGAAATGGAGGCTGTCTGAGCCGATGATTTCATTGATTTCCGGCACGGTGTGGTTGGCTGCAATCAGCTCCTGGCGTGTTTGGATATCAATGCCATAGAAACATGGATAGGCAAGGGGCGGGCTTGCGATGACGACGTGAACTTCTGCTGCGCCTGCTTCTTTAAGGAGTTTGACGATTCGTTTTGAGGTTGTGCCACGCACGATCGAATCATCTACCATAACGACGCGTTTGCCTGCGACGACACTGCGAACACCAGAGAGTTTCATCCGAACGCCTTGTTCACGCAATTCCTGGGTGGGCTGGATGAAGGTGCGTTGGATGTACTGGTTTTTAACCAAGCCCATCTCGTAAGGGAGCCCTGATTCTTCTGCAAAACCTGAGGCTGCAGAAAGCGATGAATTAGGCACACCGACGACGATATCTGCTTCAATATGTGGGTTTTCTTTGGCTAGGAGACGACCCATATTTTTTCTAGCGGTATGGATATTGACGCCATTGATATTGCTATCAGGGCGCGCAAAATAGATGAATTCCATGCTACAGATTTTCATGTCTACATCAGTCGTATAGGTATCCACATGGACACCTTTAGCGTCAATGGTCACGACTTGACCAGGCAAGACGTCTTGAACAAAGGTTGCACCAACAACATCCAAGGCACAGGTTTCGCTAGCAATAACGTAGGCACCATTCGTCAGTTGCCCGATTGAGAGTGGACGAAAGCCGTTTGGATCGAGGGCTGCAATGATTTTATCATCTGTCATCAAGAGGTAGGCGAATCCGCCTTTTACCGTGTTAAGTGCAGATTTGACATTATCCATAAGGTTGGTCGAAAATCCCCGACGGATGAGGTGCATGAGGATCTCCGTGTCTGAGTTACTGTGGAAAATCGCGCCTTTGGATTCTAACTCACGTTTTAATGTTCGCGTATTGGTCAAATTACCATTATGGCAAAGGCCAAGCTGACCATCGTAGAAATTAAAGAGAAATGGCTGCACATTATCAATTGATGCTGAACCTGCTGTGGCATAGCGGACGTGGCCGATTGCGGATTGACCTGTTAATTTTTCAAGATGTTTTTCATCTCTGAAGACTTCTGATAAGAGACCCAGATCACGATGACCTTTGAGTTTCCCATTGTCATTTGAAATGATGCCAGCACCTTCTTGGCCTCGATGTTGCAAGGCATGCAGACCAAAATAAGTCAGTCTAGCAGCTTCGGGATGGCCCCAAACACCAAATAGACCACATTCTTCGTTAAGTGATTTTACTTCGTAAGTCATTTTGCACCATTCTTTAAATTTTTCTGTGATTCCTAAATGTCTGTTAATTGAAATAATATGACTTTAGAAACATCTCATGACCTTTATTTTACACTTATTACGAAGTAAAATATAGTAAAATACTATGATTTTGAAGATAATCCAAAGCAATTGTTCGGTTTTTACTTATTTTTGTTTTTACTGTTGACATGCTACAAAGAGACTATAAAAAATGTCTCTATAATTAGACAATGAATGATTTTTGATGTTGATTGAAATTAATCATAGTCTATTTTTGTGTCACTTTTTGATACCTTGTAAAGTAACTTGGTTAAAAACTTGCTGATTTTATACCAAATCGGTATTATTTTTCTGTAAAACAAGAAAAAAGCAAATTAGCCCAATCAAATTTGATTACCTAATTTGCTTCTCTCTTTCAGTGACTGAGAACCATTGTCTCAATCTCTTTGATTATTTTAGACTTAATTCTCTTCTGTAGCATCAACTGTTTCATCGTCATGCAATTTACCGGTTTCTTGGTAATGTTTGTACATGGCATCAATTTCAGCTTTAAATTCTTCTAACATAACCGCTTCATCCACGGTCTTGATGATCTTACCTTTTTTGAAAAGCATGCCTTTACCAGCACCACCTGCAAGACCAATGTCAGCTTCACGCGCTTCACCAGGACCATTAACCCCACAACCAAGAATCGCTACGGTGATTGGCGCCTTAATGTTGGCGATATATTCTTCAAGCTCTTGCGCAATTGGAATCAAATCAATTTCAATCCGACCACAAGTTGGGCAAGATACAAGTGTTGCTGCGTTATCAATCAAACCAAATGATTTAATGACTTCACGACCTACTTTGATCTCCTCACGTGGATCAGCCGACAAGGAAATCCGCATGGTATCGCCGATACCAAGTGACAAAAGCGCCCCCATACCAGCAGCTGATTTAACAGAGCCAGAGAATAAAGGACCTGCCTCTGTAATCCCCAAATGAAGGGGGTAGTCAAAGCGTTCAGCAGCTAATTTATAAGCTTCAAGTGCCAACTCAACATTGGATGCTTTCATTGAGATGATGATATCATGGAAATCCAATTCTTCTAGGATTTCAACGTGCTCAATCGCAGATTCCAACATCCCTTGGGCAGTTGGATAACCATATTTTTGCAAAAATTTCTTCTCAAGTGAACCAGCATTGACCCCGATACGAATCGGAATATTGTGTGCTTTACAAGCTTCAACAACTTTAGCCACACGGTCTTTACGACCAATATTACCTGGATTAATTCGAATTTTATCAACACCTGACTCGATGGCCTGCAAAGCCAAGCGGTAGTCAAAGTGAATATCTGCTACTAAAGGAATATTGATTTGAGCTTTGATCTCTTTAATCGCAATTGCTGCTTCCATATCAGGCACAGCAACACGGACTAATTGACAGCCCGCTTCTTCCAGTTGATTGATCTGCTCAACCGTCGCTGCAACATCTTGTGTCTTCGTCGTACACATGGACTGCAAAATCACTTTGTTTCGACCACCAATAATGACGGCATTTGGCCCCTCACCAACCATGACAGCACGGGTCTTTCTTCTATGTGTTAAAGTCAAAATCTGACCTACTTTCTTTCTTAACTATACTCATACAAGTATAAAATCGTTACCTACTAAATTATAACAAAAAAACGTCGTAATAGTTTACGAACGCTTTAAGATTTTGTCACAATTTGGTAAGGCTTAGCGAAATGCTCAGCTCTTCCAAAAAGAGATTAGATGATTGCCAAGATAATAAAGTTAAGAATAAACAAAGCATTGACCACCCAGATGATTGGGCTAACTTCTTTGGCTTTACCAGTCGCAACTTTTGTGATGGCAAAGAAGATGAAGCCTGCTGCGATACCGTAAGAGATGCTGTAAGCCAATCCCATGAAGATTGATGCGAAGAATGCTGGGATTGCTTCTTCCAAATCTGTCCAGTTGATATCTTTAAATGAACCAAGCATCATCACACCAACGATGATTAAAACAGGTGCTGTTGCTGCATTAGGTACGATTGAAATGAATGGGAGTAAAACTGATGACAAGAGGAAACAGATGGCTGTCACAACAGATGTCAAACCAGTACGTCCACCAGCACCAATACCTGCTGCTGATTCCACGTAAGTTGTTGTATTAGATGTTCCGAAAATCGCACCGATTGACGTAGCTGCCGCATCTGCAAACAAGGCTTTATCCATTTTAGATGAGAAGCCAGAACCATTTTCAAGTGCCGCTTCGTCTTCTGCTGAAAAAATACCAGTACGACGACCAGTTCCGATAAATGTCCCAATGGTATCAAAAGTATCAGACAATGAGAAGGCTAAAATTGTCATCAAGACTTGTGGAATTTTAGCTGAATCTGAGAACAATGAGCCCATACCTTTTGAGCTGAAAGCAGCACCGAAAGTTTGACCTAATTCATTAAAAGCTGAACCAAGAGAATTGGCTTTGAAATCAATGGCGCTCAAGTCAACTACACCGGCAAGGATAGCCAAAATAGTTGTCCCGACGATTGAGATTAAGATGGCACCTTTAACATTTTTAACAACCAAGACTGTTGTGATTACAATCCCTACAATTGCCACCAAAACAGCTGGACTAGTAAAGTTAACCAAGGCTGGTACTGCTGATGCTGCACCTTCAATAGTTGCGGTTCCTTTGTCTGCACCTTTACCAACGACTGTATAAGTCCCTGGGTCAAGCGTGAATTTCAAGAGACCAGCATTTTTAATTCCGATATAAGCGATGAAAACCCCAATACCGCCACCGATGGCGTGTTGGATGCTTTCAGGAATAGATTTGATGATCATTTTACGGATTTTAGTCACTGTGATCAAGATGTTAATGATCCCACAGATGAACACCATCGCAAGCGCTTCTTGCCAAGAATAACCAAGGCCAAAAACGACGGTAAACGTAAAGAAAGCATTAAGCCCCATACCTGGTGCTTGTGCATAAGGCACATTAGCGAAAAGTCCCATGATAAGTGTCCCGATGATTGACGCAATGATAGTTGCGAGGAACACTGCTTGATATGGCATGCCTGTTTGTGACAAAATTGACGGATTGACAAACAAAATGTAACTCATGGCAAAAAATGTTGTCACACCTGCCATAATCTCGCGACTTACTGTTGTGCCGCTTTCCTTAAGTTTAAAAAACTTATCCATAATATCCTTCTTCCATTAAAAAATAAATTATTAATACTTACCTATTCTAATGGATGCGATACGGACTTTCAAGAGAGAATCAGAGAATTACCCTACCTTTCTGATTAAATGTTCGGATTTTTATAAGATAATGTCACTTTCTGAAATTCTTTTGTCATAACTGACGATAGTTATGAAAAATGTTATACTAGACAAAGAGCACTTAAATCAACACTAGAAAGGTTTGAGTTTAACCTCAAGTTAACTCACACAAACGCAACTCATGACAAACAAAAAATTAATTGCCATTGACCTCGATGGCACAACCCTACAATCTGATGGTGTGACCATCTCAGATTATACCAAAAATATTTTCCAATCCGTCAGAAAAGAAGGCCATCAGATAGTCATCGCGACTGGTCGTCCTTATCGTATGGCGATTCAAATTTACAACGATTTAAATCTTGAAACACCGATGATCAACTTTAATGGTGCCATGACCACAGTTCCTGGTAAACACTGGGAACATGCTGTGTCTAAGCACATCAACAGATCCCTCGTTTTTGACTTGATTAAAAAACAACAGGCCTTTAAACTTGACTTCCTAGCAGCAGAATTTCGCCGTAAATTCTTCATTAACTCTTTTGAACATGCTAGCCCTAGTCTTTTCGGGATCAACAACTTCGAACCCTATCATCAGATGCGGATAGAAAAACTGGATGACGATCCTAATGCTATCCTACTTCAGACGCGCTTTACTGATAAATTGCAGTTAGCCAGCCACATCGACGATTATTTCAGCAATCAGGTCAGCGTCAGCGCCTGGGGTGGGCAAAATGGGATTTTAGAAGTCGTCCCTAAAGGTGTCAGCAAAGCTTCTGCACTTAAACATCTGCTCAAAATCAACGGTCAAGACACTTCAGACCTCATTGCCTTTGGTGATGAACACAATGATATTGAAATGCTCAAGCTTGCAGGCACTGGCTACGCCATGAAAAATGCCAGTGATACACTCCTTGCTCATGCAGATCAACAGATTGCTTATAGCAATGATGAAGATGGTGTCGCAAAAACACTTGAAAGTTTATTCCTATAAATAATATAAGACTGGGACAAAAGGTCTTCAGCCACATATAGAGAAATACAAACTGCCTCATTTGAACTTGCCAGTTTGTATTTCTCTTTTATATAAATTTACAGAACTGATACTGATATGGTTAAAAGCAGCACATTTTTTACCGATCCCGCATACTTTCTTACAACATGATCACGCTAAACAGCAATCTATCGAAAAGTGACACAAAAATAGGCTGTGAACGATTCTGAGTAATACCAGAAATCAGTCACAGCCTATTATTTATTTGACTTTTGTCTTTGCTTCTTTTTTAATGCCAACAAAGGCTAAAAGAACTACTGAAACGATAGACAAAATAAGTAGAATACCCGTTTCATGGTCAATGTGGCCTGCTAACGAAATCACTTGTCTGAACCCTGTGACAGCGTAAGTCATTGGCATCCAAGGATTGATTTTTTGGAAGAAGCTACCTGTCAGGGCAAGTGGATAAGTTCCTGCACTAGCTGCTAATTGTAACAAGAGCAGGATCAGCATAAGGAAAGCACCTGGTTTGCCTAGCCAAGTATTAAAGAAGGAGACAATGAACATGAAGGTGAAGGCGACCAGTATCGTGAAGCCAAACATAGCGAATTCATGATTGGCAGATAGGCCTAGCACGTGCACCGCTAGAAAGACAAGCACACCTTCTCCAACTGCAATAACACCATTGACAGCCAATCGACCAAGGATATAATCCCGACGATTTTTAGCCTTTTCACCAGATAAAGTACCTGCGATAATCATGTTGGTCGCAACTGCACCAACGAACAAGGCAACAGACATCATGTAAGGTGCCATCCCAACACCATTTTTAGGTGAATTATCCTTATCGCTATGGGTAATTTTAAGCGGTTTAGCAATCTTTTCAGCATTGCTTTGGTTGGTTTGATTTTCAGCGAGTTTAGTTTTCGCTTCACCAAGACCTGATGCTAATGTCGTTGCACCATTTTGCAGTGTTCCAATGCCAGTTGTTAAAGTATTCGCACCTGTTGCAAGTTGTGTAGAACCATTTGAAATTTGACCTGCACCATTAGCTAACTGTCCAGAACCATCTATTAGTTGGCCTGAGTTTTGGTTCAATTGGTTGGCACCAGTCGCAAGTTTAGCGGCACCAGCTGTGAGCTGAGCGTTGTTGCTGACTAAATTTTGAGCACCAGTATTTAATTTCGCAGTTGCTGCGCTAAATTGTGAGACGCCTGCTGTTAATTTGGTTGCGCCTGTTGTTAATTCATTTTTAAGCTGAGCGGTGCCGGTGCTGATTTGTTGCGCACCCGGTAAAAGACCAGTATCAATACCTGTTTTAGCTTTTTCTATACCTAATTTCAACGCTGTTAATCCTAAGTTTGAACCGGATAATACTGAATTACTACCAGTCGCAAGCCCAGAAATTTTTGTCTGTTCCCCTTGCAAAGCAGTAATCTGAGTTTGCAAATCAGTGACAGCACTTTGTATCGCCTGAGTTTCAGTTGGATTAAGCGATACTAAACTTTCAAGTTTTGTTTGTTCATCAGGTGTAGCACCCGTATAAGCTGCTGTTGCTTTAAGCTCAGTCATTTTACTTGCTTCTTGTGTTACTAACTGCTGAAGTGCTGTATTGATTGCTGTAAAATCTTGTTGCAACTTATCTGGAATCCCTGCTGATTGAACATCGTTATTATAATTTTGTATCGACGTATTGAGCACGCCTAGTTGTGTTTGTAGGGCAGTTATTTGTTTAGAGACATCTAGTCCTGTAGAAAGGTCACTTAAGCCTTGACTAAGTTCTTGACTGCCTGCGACTAATTTATCTACTTCTTGCGTTTTAGTTGAGAATTCAGAGAGACCTGCTGATAACTGACCAGATGCCGCATTCAGTTGGCTATTACCATTGGCGATTTGTGTCGCACCGTTGGTGTAGTTAGTAACGGCTTGTGATAAGTCGTTAGCACCAGTTGCTAGCGTTGAAACACCTGCGGTGTATTTACCAAGACCAACATTCAAGGTCTCTGCGCCATCTTTAAAGGTCAAACTTGATGATGAGAGCTTATCTAAGTTTATCGCAATTTGATCAGCGCCCGATTTTAACTCACCACTACCATTGACCAATTGAGCGCTACCATCTGCTGCTTTTGTTACACCATCTGACAAGGTTGTCAGATTTTCAAAAATTGTTTTGGTGTAGGTTTTGGTAATGTTTTCGGAAACTTTTTCTTTGAGCTTTTCCATTGCAGAGTCGCTCATTTTGCTGGCGATGAAATTATGACCGACTGATGTTTGGTAGTGGATCACGGCATTCATCGGATCGTTACTTACGAGACTACCAGCATTTTTTGAAAAATCACTTGGAATCGTGATTTGCATATAGTACTTGTCATCTTTGAGACCTTTTTGTGCAGTTTTGTTACTCACAAAATGATAATCCAAATCATGACTTTTACCTAATTCATCAACTAGGTCATCGCCTAAATTAACTGTTTTGCCGTTAACGGTTGCTGACTTATCTTCATTAACCACGGCTACTGGTAAGTCTGATATTTTACCATATGGATCCCACATGGAACTGAGGAATATCAGATTATAAAGTGCCGGTATCGTTGCCAGTGCAACAATAATGACGATAAAAAATTTATTTTTTAAAATTGCCTGCCATTCTTTTTTGATCATTACTATCTCCTTTAATGTATGTTTTTGGACACCTTGTCTTTCTTTACCTTTTTTATTATAATACTTGTAGATGAGATATCAAGTATTTAATACAAGAAAATGGACACTCTGTTCATTATTGTTTTAAAAAATAGATAGAAAAGGCTTTCAACATGACTGATATTCGAATTATCAAAACCCGTCAGGCCATTGAAATGGCGATGAGCGACTTACTCAAAGAAAAAACGTTTGACCAAATTACAACAACAGAATTAGTCAAACGTGCCGGGATTAGCCGCTCTAGCTTTTACACCCACTACCAAGATAAATATGAGATGATTGATCAGTATCAAAGCGTTTTTTTCACGAAAGTCGAAACGATTTTTGATCAAAATGGTACGGATGTCCGCAATGCCATCTTTGAAATTTTTGATTTTCTCTATCAGGAATCCGTTTTATCAGCCCTGCTTTCTGAAAATGGCACTCGTGAGATTCATATCTACCTACGACAAAAACTCAAAACCTTGTTAACCACGGTCATACCACCACATTTGTCCCCTAAAAAAATGGATCAGGTCAGGATTGACTATCAAACCACTTATTCTGCCCATGCCATTTTCGGGATGGTTCAGTTGTGGATCAAACGAGGAAAAAAAGAAAGTCCGAAAGAAATTACGGACACTTTAATTGCGATTGTTGGACATTTCTAAGTCACGCCTAAAACAAACCAGCCAGACCAGCAAAGGGATTATCGTCATCGTTAATCTCTTTTTCATTTTGCTTACTCAACAGTTTCTCAGCCTCTTGCGTATCTTTCATGGCCTCGTAAACACGCGCTGTCATCCTAGCATCGGCCAAAGCATTGTGCGCATTTTTCTCCGCAACATTAAAAAACTCAGCCAAAGATTTTAACTGGAAGTTCTTCATACCGTGCAGTTTATTGTCGCGCATGCTATCAGCAATTTCATAGACGTCTAAAGCATAAGCATCGGTTAAATCGAGACCTTTCGCTAGTAGTATCGGAAGGTCGGATTTATTGGCATTATAGCCGATTACTGGCAAGTCTCCAACGAAAGCTTTTAAGTCTGCTAAGACAGTTTCTGCCTTTGCTGCTGTCAAAACCTTTTCTTGCGTAATGCCAGTCAACCCGACAACAAAAGAGTTAAGTGGGACATCCGAGTAAACAAAAGCATCGAAATCTGCCGTTTCAGTGCCATTGTCAAAACGAACTGCCGACACTTGAATCAGATGCTCAACCTCATCTACTGTATTAAATTCCAAGTCAAATGCGATATATTGATCTAAACTTTCCATTTTTACCTCATCATTTCATTTTCGTTTGGCTGTCTGCGCTAGATCAACCTTTTTCCTACATATTTTACCATATTTCAGGCAAAATTGTGGGGAGCAAAAAAAGCACCGAAGCGCTTTTTCAGATGCTGTTGCTTAAAAGTTAATAAAAGTTGCGATTAGCGCAAGGATTGCCAAACCGCCTTGGGTTAAAATGATTTTTTTATTGCTGGTCACGCTACCATAGAGGGCAACTAGGATGACGTTAATCAAGATAAGGCGCGTCATTTCAAGTGATGCTGATGAAATGTAGATGCTGTAAAGCAAGCCCAAACCAATTAAACCGTTGTAAACCCCTTGGTTTTTTAAGAGGACATTAATCGTCTCGTTTTTAAGGTCTGCTTTGGCGATGTTAAAAGTACGGCTCGTTGCGTCAGATGTTGTCGCGATAGTTTCGATATACAGAATATAAAAGAATTCAATCGCCACTAAAGTAGCGAGTACAGTAGATAAAATAGTCATTTTAATTTCCCCTTTTTAAATGAAAGTGATTATTTGAACTTCAAGCTAACTTCTTAGGAAAATAGATGATTTATGAACCTGCGCAAGCGCAGAAGTTTCACCAGCGACGAGTAATCGCAGGAGCACCTTAAATCCCTAATTTTCTACAGAAGTTTGTGGCTGCGATTACTCGCCACAGAAAAACCATATGCGACTTCGTCGCACCACCTTCAGTATCATGCTATTACTTAAATGTTGTAAATTTATCAGCAGCCAAGCGGACTGAATCGTAGCCGACTTCTGCTGCTTTACCGAGTGACAAGACCATAACAGGTACGAAACGTTCTGGATCCAAGTCAAATGCTGCAGCGATTTGATCCGCTTCAAAACCACCGATTGGGTTGGTATCGTAGCCGTGTGCACGTGCGCTCAACATCAATTGCATCGCAGCCAAACTTGCGTCAATTTTAACCACATCGTTCATTTGCGCTTTTGTAAAGTTTTTGTAGTAAGGAATGATTGCGCCGATTTGTTGGTCGCGCACTTCTTGTGACATCTTGCCTTCAGCAACTGCTTTGTCATAGATTTCTTCACCAAATTCGTAACATTGCATATCGCCAAAGATCAAGATCATAGCTGATGATGTGTCGTTTTGGCGTGTGTTGAAACGGATCAATGGTTTCAAAGTCGCTTTTGCTTCATCGCTTTCAACGATGACAAAGCGCCAAGGTTGCATATTCACTGAAGAAGGTGCAAGCGTTGCTTCTTCGATCATTTCCAACATTTCTTCACGAGAAATTTTAACCGTTTCATCGTAAACACGGATCGATTTTCTGTTGTAGGCGATATCTGAAAAATCATTATTTTTTAAAGTTGTCATTATATAGCTTCTTTCATTTATTTATTTTATTTAACAAGGTTAAGAGTTGCACTTCTTCTTCATCACTGAGGCCGAAGTATAGGTCCTTTTCCAAGGACTCATGGTGCTGCTCACAGTCAGCGAGTTCTTTTTGAGCCAGATCAGTAATCTGAACATAGATTTCACGATTGTTGAGATCATTTCGTTTACGTGTGACATAGGATAAATCCTGTAGTCGTTTGAGATGACGTGTCACAGCCGCACGATCAATACCTAACTCCTGCTGCAGTTGCGTTTGCGAACAAGGCCCCTGCGCATTAATAAATAAGAGCATTTCATAGCGTGTGATACTAAAACCAGTACTCTTTTCAAATCGACTCACCAATTCTTGATTGGCAAGTTTTAATTGATAGAGTAACTTACTTTTATTGACAAGTGTCAAGGCAATCTCTCCTCTCTCCAACTATTATTGACCGGTCAACAGTTGATGAGTCAATAATACCATGTGCTCCATTTTTTGTAAAGATATTTAACTCGAAAAATTAAATTGTCACTAAAACAAATCCAATACCGAAAAAGATAACCAGATAGACAACATTGATCAAGGTAAATTGCCGGATAAATTTTTTGACTGTGCCATCATGAACAAATGCCTGATACTGTCTGAGCGCAAGGAGATTGGCTAGAGAGGCAATAAAAGTACCCAGACCACCCACTGTAACACCTAGATAGAGAGCTGCTACATGATCAGTAAATTTTGACAGAAGCACTGCAGCAGGGACATTACTGATGACCTGACTCATGCCTACCGACGTGGTAAAGACTGAAGTGTTATGCGTCATATAAGTCGCCAGAAAATCATGAATCAAGGGAATCCGACTGACCGCACCCACGATGATAAAGAAGTTGATAAAAGTCAAAATGATGCCATAGTCCACTTCTGCTACAATCTCACCCTTAATCCAGAAAGCGCAGGCTAAACTAGCAATCAAGGCAAACCAAATCGAGATGACTGATAAAACACCCATAAGGACGATCAAGGTCGTCACAACTAATATGATAACTTGGGTAAGATTTATGGCGATATGAGGTGTTTTTACAGCGGCTATTTTAGCTTTTGAAAAACCGAACAGAACGATAAAAAGCGTTGCCAAACTAATCAAGCCAATCGGTAGCGACAGCTTTAAAAAAGCCAAGATGTCCAAATGAAAATAAGACACCAGATAAAGATTTTGAGGATTGCCAAAAGGCGTCATAGCACTGCCAAGATTGGCATAAACCGTCATCAGACTCACCAACCCAATCGTCGGCAACTTGACCTGCCTTCTGATATTAAAAACAATCGGAATCAGTGTTAAAATCGCGACATCATTGGTAAACAGCATGGCCCCGAAAAATGAAAATAGCAGAATCACCATAACAATCGCCCTAATTGACTGACATTTCTCGATGATCACATTTGCCATATATCTAAGCAGATGTAACTTCTCGTAGATGGCAATCGTGATCATGAGAGTAAGCAAGGCGAGAATCGTTTTCAAATCAATATCCGCTAGGTGAATAGTGCCAAGGCTTAAAGCCAAAATGGCTAAAACTAGCGTTACTAAAAATGTTTTATCCGTGAAAATTCGTTTTATATTTGATATCATATCCTGTCCTTATGCCTTAATCACTGATGAAGCTATCTGTTATTTTATCACATTATAAAGCCGAAAACAGGTTTTCTTGTCTAATAAATCATACAATCACATAAAAACTAGTAATCAAAGAAAGAATACTAAATTGATATCCTTCCTGTCAACGAAGTATTGCTAAATTAGCAAAAGAGCCATTAACATTTTTAAAATAAGTCAAAACGACTAGATAAGAGATTGAATTAGTCGATTTAGCAACCAGTTATACAATCACATCACAATTTGATTCACAAAGCATACAAAAAACACAACTGCTGTGACTGACAAAGCAATTGTGCTATCTTTTTCTAACTTACAATTCAACAATCTTACCAGTTTTCAGATAAACGATCCACTCACAAAGGTTTTTCGCGTAGTCGCTGATCCGTTTCAAGTACATAATTGTCAACAAGTAATCTTTACCTGTCGTAATCGTTTCCTTGTTTTCTTCCATAGCTGATAATGTTTTGTTTTGAATCTCACCATACATTTGGTCAACCGTGTCATCCCAGAGTGCGATTTCGCGTGCGCGATCAGCATCACCTTGAATGTAGGCATTGAGTGCCGCATCCACGATTGATTTAACACGCTCACCCATAAGTGAAATGTCTTCCTCAACAACATGAATCCGTTCTTCACCTTTTAAGCTAATCGTAGCTTTGGCGATTGAAACCGCGTGGTCTCCCATACGTTCCAAATCTGATGAAGCTTTCAAGACAGTAATAATCGTCCGCAAATCATGTGAAACAGGTTGCTGTAAGGCAATCATTTCTAGTGATTTCGTTTCCAATTTTGTTTCTTGATCATTGATTTGTTGATCAGCTTCTATCACGTCTTCTGCCAAATCACGATCGTGACTGACGAAAGCACGGACAGAACGATTCACCTGAGCAGACACTTGCGTACCCATCGAATAAAACTGATTGTGTAGTTTATTAAGTTCTTCTTCAAATTGTGTTCTTAACATAAACGCTCCTTATTCTTACTTTCATTAGCATTATTTTTTCTCAAAAATCAAACAACAAGCACCCTTTTTCTGTACCGTTTGACTTAAAGCTAGACCATTGGCTTCCGCCAAAGCAACCAAGACGTCAATCGTATATAATGTAAAACCATACTTGGTCATCGGTATTTTATTTAAATAGTCGCTATCATAAAGGACATTAATAAATCTTCCATCCTTTTTTAGCACACGACAAACTTCCGACAAACATTGCGAAATATCTTGCCAAAAATAAATAGTGTTGACTGTATAGATTTTGTCGAAAAAATCGGCTTTATAAGCTAATTGCTCGACTGATCCTTTGGTTAATATCACACGATTTTCAGAAATTTTACTAGCATTTTTCTTGCTCGCAAGCGCCAACATATCATCTGAAATATCAATGCCATAAAGCTGATGAAAAGCTTGCTTTGATAGGCGACGTATCAAGGTGCCATTCCCAAAACCAACTTCTAAAACTGTATCCTGAGATGAAAGCGCTAAGTGATCTTCTACCATCCGATACTGTTTTCGGTTCATCTGGTTCATGACATAACTCACCATTACTCCTGTCAAACCATCTGGCTTAGCAAATTTTTGGCGATGAATGCTGTGATTTTCATGGCTTGTTTTCCTAACCAAATTTACCTGTCACATAGTCCGATGTTGACTGTTCTTTTGGATCCAAGAAAATTTTCTTAGTTTTGTCATACTCGATCAGCTCACCATTTAGGAAAAAGGCTGTCCGATCAGAAATCCGGCTGGCTTGTTGCATCGAGTGAGTCACGATTAAAATCGTATAACGCTCTTTTAAGTCTAACAGCATGGTCTCAATTTTACCAGCGGAAATTGGATCGAGTGCTGATGTCGGTTCATCTAGCAAGAGAATATCAGGATTAACAGCTAGAACCCGTGCGATACAAACACGTTGCTGTTGTCCACCTGAAAGTCCTAGTGCTGAACTGTGGAGTTTATCCTTAACTTCATCCCAGATATTTGCGGCTTTCAAAGATTCTTCCACCGCTTCATCTAAAATCGCCTTGTCCTTCACGCCCTTGAGACGCAAGCCATAAATCACATTTTCATAGATAGAAAAGGGAAAAGGATTAGGCTGTTGAAAAACCATACCGATTTCCTTACGCAGCTCAACCATATCCGTTTTCGGACTATAAATATCACCGTCCTTATACATGATTTTGCCCGTCACTTTAGCAGATGGCACCAAATCATTCATCCGATTAATAGACCGTAAAAGCGTCGACTTGCCTGATCCCGAAGGTCCAATCAAGGCAGTGATCTCGCCCGGATAAAAATCCATGTTAATATCAAATAAAGATTGCTTTTTGCCATAGAAAAGCGACAAATCTTTCACTTGTAAAATAGGTTCTGTCATAATGTTTCCTTAATCTTTTTGCTCAGGCGCATTTGTGGCGCTTTGACGTTTTAATGTCTTCAGCCATGCGACCTAAGATTTTAACCGAAATGTCCTGATACGTAATCCCCAGTAGATTTAAGCTCAGGGCGCGTAAAGATTTTTGCTGTCTTATCGTATTCGATTAAATCACCTGAATAGAAAAATCCAGTATAATCACTCGCCCGTGCCGCTTGTTGCATGTTGTGCGTCACGATAATGATCGTATAATTTTCCTTGAGAGTCATCATCGTTTCTTCAAGCTGCATCGTCGAAATCGGATCAAGTGCTGATGCTGGTTCGTCCATTAATAAAATATCTGGCTTAACCGCAATCGCACGTGCGATACACAAGCGCTGTTGCTGACCACCTGAGAGCGCCAAAGCTGACTTGTCTAAATCGTCTTTAACCTGGTCCCAAAGGGCTGCTTGTTTAAGTGACGTTTCAACAGCCTCATCTAAAATTTTCTTATCTTTAATCCCTTGACGTTCTAGGGCGAAAGTAATATTGCGATAAATCGATTTAGAAAAGGGGTTGGGGCGTTGGAAAACCATGCCAATGTGTTTGCGCATTTCATAAACATTGACGTTTTGTTTATTCACATCCACACCTTGATAGTTAATCTCGCCTGTGACTTTTGCAATAGCAATCGTATCATTCATCCGATTCAGACTACGCAGATAAGTTGATTTACCAGAACCAGAAGGTCCAATCAAAGCCGTAATTTTATTTTTTTCAAACTTCATATCAATTCCCTTGATAGATTCGTTGCTACCGTAGTAGACATGTAAATCTTTTGTTTCAAGGGCAATTTCACGGCCATCAAGACCAATGATATGACGTTCTTGCCAATCATAAGTTGCCATTATATCGTCATTTCCTTTCTTCGACTTCACTACGTGAAATCTTGAAACTTGACCTCCGCTGATGCTCCTGCCAAGCAAGGTCATCGCGAACTTACGTCCGCTCAAAGTCTTTCTTCCTGTTTCTTTTTCCTGTTTTACGATGCTGTCAATTTGCTATGAATTTTCTTGCCGATAAAGCGTGCACCGAAATTGAACAAAAGCACAAAGATAATGAGGACTGCACTAGCTCCTGCAGAAACTGCTGCACCGTCTGGTACAGTACCTTCACCGTTAACTTTCCAGATGTGAACGGCCAATGTTTCTGCCTGACGGAAAATCGAAATGGGTGAGCTGACTGACATGGGATTCCAGTTTGACCAGTCAAGCGCTGGGGCTGATTGACCAGCTGTATAGATGAGCGCTGCGGCTTCCCCGAAGATACGACCAGATGACAAGACAACGCCTGTCACGATACCCGGCAATGCTTCTGGTACAATAACATGTAAAACTGTTTCCCAACGCGACAAGCCCAAAGCTAAGCCACCCTCACGTTGCGTATGATGCACCGCTTTTAGCGATTCTTCGACATTACGTGTCATCAAAGGAAGGTTGAAGACAGTCAAGGCCAAGGCTCCTGAGATAATCGAGAAGCCATAACCGAACTGGACAACGAAGATCAAGAAACCAAACAAACCAACGACTACTGAAGGGAGTGAGCTCAAGATTTCAATCGATGTTCTAACCAAGTTAGTTACCCAAGAATTTTGGTTGGCATACTCAGATAGATAAATTCCTGCACCAAGTGACAAAGGAAATGAAATAATCATCGTAATCACGAGTAGGAAAATACTGTTAAAGAGCTGGATACCAATCCCGCCACCGACTTCATAAGCCTTTGACGGACTAGTCAAGAAATGCCAAGAAATATGTGGTAAACCACGGACAAGAATGTACAGAAGTAAAGAGGCCAGAATCACAACGATAATGCCCGAAATCACATAGAGGACACTTGTTGCCATTTTATCAGCTTTTTTAGGATTCATTATAGTCTTCCTCTCTTCGCAATAGCGCGCATTCCAATATTAAATAATAAAGACATGAGTAATAGAATCAGCGCGAGTGACCAAAGGACATTGTTTTGAACTGTGCCCATGATCGTATTCCCGATACCTTGCGTCAAGACAGAAGTCAAGGTTGACGCAGGGGATGTTAAACTTGTTGGCAAAATTGCGGCGTTACCGACAACCATTTGAATGGCTAAGGCTTCACCAAAGGCTCTGGCCATGCCAAATACGACAGCGGTAAGAATACCTGGTGTTGCTGCACGAAGCAATACACGCCAAATTGTCTGCCACCGTGTGGCACCTAAACCAAGTGAGGCTTCTTTATAAAAGCTAGGCACGGCTTTCATGGCATCAACGGTCATTGAGGTAACAGTTGGTAAAATCATCACAAAGAGAACGAAGATACCTGACAAAAGACCAAAACCAGTACCGCCAAAGACACCACGAATGGCTGGTACAACGACAGTCAAGCCGATGAAACCATAAACAACAGAAGGAATCCCAACCAATAACTCAATAACTGGTTGCAATAGTTTTGCCCCACGATTTGGTGAAATTTCTGTCATGAAGACAGCAGCGCCAATGGCGAATGGTGTCGCCAAAATCGCTGATAGAACCGTCACGATCAGTGAGCCCGTAATCATCGGAAGCGCACCAACCAAAGGTTTACCATCAGGACCAAGCTCTGATGGATTCCAAGTCGTCCCAAACAGGAATTTGAAAGGATTGATTTTGTCTACAAAAAAGGTTGAGAACCCTTTTTGTGCCACGAAGAAGAAAATCATAGCAACAACAAAGACAATCACAGCAATACAAAAGAAAGTAATTGTCTTGCCAAATTTCTCAAGTTGGGAATTTTTTGATTTAGAAAGTAACTTTTCTTGAATATTTTCTTTTTTCATTCGATTTAATTTCTATATTAAATGTTGAGACAACTAGATTTGTAACTCTAGAATAATCGTCTCATTTAGTGTTTTGCAGTGTTATTTTGTCGTGACACGACCATCGGCATCACGTTCAACGTTCATCTGATTAACAGAAATATACCCCATCTTTTGAACAAGACTATCTTGAACTGCATCAGACAAGACGTAATCTAAAAATGATTTTGTCAGGCTATTAGGTTGCCCTTTGGTATACATGTGCTCATACGCCCAAATCGGCCAATGGTTATCAGCAACATTGGCCGTTGTCGGGTCATATCCATCGAGTGAGACTTTCGTCACTGATGTATCGATATTTGAAAAAGCTAGGTAGCTAATGGCACCAGGTGTTTGGGCAACGATTGATTTGACCATACCAGATGAATCTTGCTCTTGAGAATTTTTGGCTTGCTTGCCATCCATAATCCAACGTTCAAATGTTGAACGAGTCCCAGATCCAGCAGCTCTGTTGATCAAGACAATTTTTAAATCCTTGCCACCGACATCTTTCCAGTTGGTGATTTCACCAGTGAAAATTTGACGTAGCTGATCAGTTGTGAGCGCCTTGATGCCTACTTTATTGTTGACAATCGGTGCAATCCCTACGACTGCAACACGATGATCGACTAATTTTTTAGCATCAATCCCATCTTTTTCTTCAGCGAATAAATCCGAATTCCCAATTTGAACAGCGCCAGACTGAACTTGTGACAAGCCAGTTCCTGAGCCACCACCCTGGACATTGATAAATTTTCCAGGATTTTCTTGGGCAAATGTTTCAGCTGCAGACTCAACTAAAGGCTGTAAGGCACTAGATCCTACAGCCGTTATTGATTCACCTTTGTCTATCCACTTGGCACAACCTGATAATGTCGCAAGGACTACCAAGGCTGAGGCCAAAAGTACTATCTTTTTCCTCATAACTCCTCCAAATCGTTCAATACTTCTATTTTAACATTTATGCCACGGATAAATGTAAATTTTGTGTAAAAACTTTTGGGAGTTATGCTATGTACCCGCAAATTTGATAGGTCAAACTTGCTTCGTTGATAAGTTGTTAATTTGACGCATGAACGATTTGAAGCTTGAGTGAATTAGAATTATTTGATTTTACCGTCTTGATCGCGAGTTACTTTCATATCTTCGATAGAGAGGTAGCCTAATTTTTCAAGGAGTGTTTTATTTTTAGTCACAGCAGTGATGAATTTTTCTTGACCGTCTGTTGTGTTGCCTTTTTCTGTATACATATGTTCGTAAGACCAGATTTTCCAGTCATTTTTCGCAACATTTTTCTCAGTTGGTTTCACACCGTCGAGTTCAAGTGCTTTAATGGTGTCTTTAATGTTTGAGAAGGCAACATAGCTGATCGCACCTGGTGTTTGAGAAACCATTTGAACAACTGCACCTGATGAATCTTGTTCGCTTGCTTTGACAACTTTTGTATTGTCAAGACCATATTTTTCGAAGTTGAAACGTGTGCCTGAACCTTCTGCACGGTTGATTACTGTGATGGCTTGATCTTGTCCGCCGACTTCTTTCCAGTTGGTTACTTTACCTGAGAAGATGTCTTTCAATTGTGCTGATGTCAAACCATCAACTTTTATATCTTTATTAACAATCGGTGCAAAACCAACAACTGCTACTTTATGATCTTTAACTTTTTCTGCTAAGCTCGCATCTTTTTCTTCTGCGAAGAGGTCAGAATTCCCAATCTGAATCGCGCCGCTTGACACTTGTGACAAACCAAGACCTGAACCACCACCTTGAACAGTGATTTGCAAGTTTGTGTTTTCTTGTGTAAAGCTCTCAACGTTAGCTTCGACCAACGGTTGCAAAGCAGTTGAGCCTGCGACCGTAATTTTTTCAGACTTAGCTGTTGATGATGAAGAAGATGTTGTGCCTGATGATTTTTGTCCGCAAGCTGCGAGTGCAAAAAGTGATACGGCTGCTGCTGCGATCAAAACTGATTTTTTCATAATTTTTTCCCTTTACATATCTAACACCCACTAAGATCAGAAGACTCATCACCTAAACTTGGATTGGCTTAGGCTAGCGATTTTTTCTTTTTAGTGTTTGTCATTTCTTTATTTGTCGTAGGCACCATTGCCTTACAAAAATAATTATACCGCTGAACTGCCAAATCTTGTGTAAAAGTTACGACGATTTTTTGTAAAAAACATGTAAAAGAATGGTAAAAGGACGCTTCATAGGCGTCCTTTAGGTTTAAGAGAAGTATTGCGAGACCAAGGCTTGATTCTTTGTTTTAAAAACTTCGTTATGCGTTGAAACGATGAGGTTTGCCTCTGCCGACTCATCCAAATAGCGGGCAACTTGACCAGCTGCATTTGATCCTTCTGCCATACACGCTGCTAACATATAGTTCTTGTCAGGATAGCTCCCTAAATCACCGACAACATATAGCCCTTCAGTACTTGTTGTCGTATTTGTATCATTTTGAATGAAATCATGTCCGTGCTGCTCAACTGTTGCTAAGTCGAAGTTCTCAAACGTGATTGTATTGCCTTCTCGCTTCATACCTAGATGGATCAAGACTTGAGAAACTGGGATGACTTGGCCATCGGATATAGTAACGGCAGAGATGAGGTCACCTTCCGATGCAAAATCACTGATTTCAACTTGCGTCAAGGCAGTCACATTTTCCGAAAACTTTTCGGCATTTGGAAAGTCTGTTTTTTTCGTGACTAAAATCACCGCTTTAGCGACTTGTTGGAGCAAAAGCGCATAGCTAGATAGACTCTCGGGATTCCCATAGAGGAGGACGGTTTGATTTGTGTAAGCCTTGAAGTTGATAACTTCGCTCACTGGGTAATGTAAGTTCTCATAGGCATCTGGTATTTTCAGTTTTCTAGGTTGAATGATTCCTAAAGCTGAAGCTAAGATGACTGTTTTTGCTCGATGGTTTTGACCATCTTGACTTGTTAAGGTAAAGCCGGTCGCTTCTTTTTTGATAGTCTTAACTTGTTGGTTGTAGACAATATCTGGTGAGAATTGCTGGGCAGCATCTAATAGATTATTTGCGATATCACTAGCTAGCTTGCCTTGTGCACCCCCTAAGTCCCAGATAATATTCTCCTGGTATAAGGGAATTCTGCCCCCGAGTGTTGCGCGCGCTTCAAGTAGCTTAACTTTTAAGCCACGGATACCACACGAAAAACTACTATAAAGACCAGATGGTCCACCGCCTACAATCACCACATCATAAATTGTTTCTATCATTAGATTACCTCGTCTATTTTTTGGTAAGATCAGGATATACGACTTTGGCAAAATCTTCAAATCCAGCAAGAGATTGGTAACCATAGCCAAACATATAATTATAGTTCAAGATGTAAACTTTTTTGTTTTTAATCGCTTTTAAATTTGATACCTTATCGCTGTTGTAGAGGCCTTTAACCGTTTTTTCAGCGTTATTGGTGTCATCCCATTTTGGAATGATGATGATATCTGGATCAGATTCGATGATCTTTTCGATACTGACTGTTCCTGTTGGTGCATCGTAGGCTTGTTTTAATTTCAACATGTTGAACAAACTCACTGAAAAAGTATCGCCAGTTAATGAATAGCCACTGATATCCGCAGGGTCATTGGAATGGATATAAGCAAAAGTCTGCGTTTTCTTGACATCTTTCAGACTGTCTTTCAGCGCTGCTTCACGTGCTTTTAACTCCCCTTTAAATTTATCGGCAGCAGATTTCACATCAAAAATCTTACCCAGGTTGTCAATGTCCCCATAAATGGAGTCAAATGTCCCACCTTTGATAGAAGTCTTCATGATATAGGTCGGAATGTTCATCTCATTTAATGACTCAACTGTCCCAACGCCCCACTCAGATTTTTCAAACAAGCCACCACGACCAAAGACCATGTCAGGGTTGACAGATAAAGCTGTTTCCTGCGGAATATAGTTATCGCCTAGACTTTTAAGTTTGTCAAATTCGGCTTCAACACTTTCATCTTTTTCGCCAAAGACAGCGCCTACACCAGCGATTGATTTTTCAAGTCCGAGATGGAGTAAAAGTTCAGCCATCGGACGGGTGTTGGCTAGTACTTTTTTAGGTGCGTGCGTAAAAGTTTGCGTGCTTTCAGGCCATGTCGGATCCGCTTTGGAATCACTGCCGACGCTTTTTTTGTAATTCTTAATCCTTAGCGGATAAGTCGTTTGATCTGATTGACTTGATGATGTTGTTGACTTTTCTGCAGCCTTCTGACCACAAGCTGCTAGTGTCAAAGCAGATAGCCCTAAAACGGCTGCTGTTATAATTTTTTTCATTTTCTTTCCTTTAGTCCTTTATACATTTATATTATATTGAATAATGAAACCCCAGTTGATGCGTAATCGGATTTTCATAAATTTGACACTTGACCTGGTAAATCTCAGCGATTAACGCCTCTGTCAAGACTACCTCAGGCGTCCCTTGCGCGATAACTTCCCCATTTTTCAGGGCATAGATATAATCACAATAGCACGCCGTCAGCTCCAAATCATGCAGGGCAACAAAGGTCGTGATATTGAGATCCTTAACCGCCGTCAAAATCTCCAACTGATAGCGTATATCCAGATGGTTGGTCGGCTCATCCAAGATCATGACCTGAGGCTCTTGGGCAATGGTTCTGGCTAGGATCACCCGCTGCTTTTCCCCACCAGACAAGGAGATGTAACTCCTGTCTTTGTAGTTCATCAGATTCGTTCTTAAGAGTGCTTCCTGAACGCGTTGGTGATCATAGAGATTAGCTGCTTCCATCATCTTCTTATGGGGTGTTCGCCCTAAGAGAACCATCTGCTCAACCGTCAAGTCAAAATTCAGTTCATTAAACTGGCCGACGACGCCAAGATGTTTGGCTACCTTTTTATTAGGCGAGTTCAAAACATCGATGTCATCGATATAAATCGTCCCTTGTGTTGGGGCGATACTCTTGTAAATGCTTCTTAACAATGTCGATTTGCCTGACCCATTGGCACCAATGAGACCGACTGTTTTTTGATCTGGTACCTCGAGAGAAACCTGGCGCACAATCGACTGATGTGCCACTTCTATCTCAAGATTTCGAATGGATAATTTCATCTTTAGCCCCCAAAACTGTACCCTTTTTTGATGATAATGTAGATAAATAAAGGTGCACCAATCATGGCTGTGATAATCCCAATCGGTAGCTCCACATTATGGATCAAAATCCGAGAAATTAAATCCGCCCAAATCATAAATAAGGCACCACAAACGGCTGTTAACGGTAGCGTCACCTTGTGGTCACTGCCAAACAAGCCACGAACAATATGTGGCACGATGAGGCCGACAAAACCGATCATGCCTGAATTTGCGACGATGAGTCCTGTTATCAGCGAGGTCATAGCCATATAGACCCGGCGGTATTTGCCGAGTGACACGCCTAGTGTAATCGCTGCCTCATCTCCCAAAAGCATGACATTTAAGATTCTTGACTGGGTCAAGAAGAAAGCCAAAACCAGTAAAACCGGCGCAATCACCATGCCCAACTTAGACCATGAGGCTGATGCCAAGCTTCCCATCAGCCAAAACTGAATCGTTTTGATGCCTTCAGAGTTACCCGCTAGATAGACAATTAAGTTCGAGATCGAGCCAAATAGACTGCTAATGACTGAACCTGATAAAATCAGCTTGACACTGGTCATCCGACCACCAATATTGGATAGCATCAAAACTGATAAGGTCGCAAGCATGGCGCCAACAAAAGCCCCCAGGCCAACGCCAAACTGAGACAAGACTGAGCCTGACCCAAAGCCAATCAAAATAGCAAAGGTTGTCCCTAAAGAAGAACCTGATGAAATCCCAAGGATATAGGGATCAGCAAGTGGGTTCTGGACGACTGCTTGCATGACTGTGCCACACAAGGCCAAACCCAAACCGACAAAAATCGCTAGTAAAATCCTTGGCATCCGGATAAACCAGATAATGTTGACAGATGAGACTGGTAGATCTTTAATGGTGCTAATGGTGCCATGACTGAATTTGTTGACTAAAATTCGACCAACATCCCAAAATGAAATCTCAGCTTGCCCATTACTAACCGACACGATCACAGATAGCACGATCAGCATCAGAAACAGACCAACCCACACAATCATCGGTATTCTCCGTTTCTTGTTGATGGCGAGCATATCTTCCCCCTTTATATATAAAACTTCAAGCTGACTACTAAAGAAGTCAATAACATTATCGTTTTGCTTCTAGTGGTATTACTTAAAATATTTTTTATTTTTGTAACTATTTTAGTATAGCCGACTTTCGATAAAATGTAAATACTATTTTACATTTTGTGTCAAAATATTTTGTCAATTCACTGTATCTAATGACAGAAAAATAACTTGCGCAAGCAAGTTATCCTTTAAAAATTTCTTTTATTTAGATAGATGAGACTTATTCTATCATCGTTTTTATAAAAACTATGCCGAACATATAATCAAATGATTTAACTCATCAAATAGTGATGCAAATACGGAAAAACTGAAGATATATAATGGCTTTTGTTAGCACATTCTAATTTAAAACCTTATAGTTCAACTTTTTCTCGCGTTCCCCATCCTGTCTGTTTGTGAGTCAAATACCCAATCAGACGAATTGTTCTTAAAACGAAAAAATTCCAAACCATCGCTAATGGAAAAAGTGCAAAAATTTTAAATTTCTGCTTAATTTGCATACCTTCTCGATGAATTGCAAAATATGAAAGTGAAAGCAACATATTGAGTATCAAAGGAATGATTAGCATAAATAATAATGTCAAAAATGTGCCTTGCGTTACGAAAAAAACAATAATTTGCATACTCAAAACAGTGGTAATCGCAAATGTCAACCATGTCAAAAGTTGGCGCCAGAAAACAAAACTTGTCACGTTAAAAAATGCAATTCTCCAAAATCCTCGAATAAAACTTCCTCGCATCCAACGAAGTTGCTGTCTCAATAAATGACTAAATTTATTTGGAAAGTCTGTATAGCCAACTGATGAAAATTGTGCAACACAGCGCCCTAACATTAAACCACAAGCAGTTAAAAAACTGTCATCAGAAAACTCAATTCGTTGTCCTCTGAAAGTTTCACTCGTAAATTTCATCTCTTTAGCAAGATCAAAGACTTCCATACGATAAAAAGCAATTGGTCCATTTTTTACAGGAACGCTACCAAAAAAACTAGCCGTAGCACGCTCTATTAATTGTTGATGACCTACAAGTATTAATTCCATGATACCTGTCATGAGATTATCATTCATGTTTCTACTAGCAATAACACCTGCGACAGAGTAAACCTGTTCATCTTGAAAAGGAATAATTCCTTCAGAAATAGCTTTTTTATCCAGAGTTGTATCCGAATCAATCGTAAAAATAATATTTTCTGGACTTTCTTTGAGTCCTAAAGCATCGTATGCTTTTACTAAAGCAGCGCGCTTACCTTTGTTTTCTTGATTTATTAATTTAAAGAAAATACCTTTTTGATTAAAAATCTCTTCAAATCGATTTGATAATTGATTGTAGTTAAATAACGTACTACCATCATTGACCAAAATAATCGAAGTTGGTAAAGTTTCTTGGTGCAAAAGCGACTCAAAAGTCTTTTCTAAATTTTCAACTGGTTCATTATATGCTGGAATTAAAGCATGAACTTTTCGTTTTATTCTACTTTCCTTTTCTAAAACATAAGGTGTGTAGAACAGGGAAATTAAAAAATGAAAAACAGCTAAACCACCACAAAGTAGAAAGAAAGGAATAATGTTAACTAGAGCATGTCTACTAGAAATAGAAACACGATGATAGATATAAGCAGAAATGAGAGAAAACGTTAGTACAAACAAGAAAAACAAAACAAAACCATGACGATGAAAATAATCATGTTTTTTACTATTTGATACAGTAGTACCCCAATATCCTAATTTATATTTTCGCTTATGGAAATGACAGAGACGGGATTTAGCAATACGCCTTAAATCCGGCTTAAAACTAAAATGTACAATTAAACTGATCAATATAACTAAAACCGTTACTAATAAGGGTAATTTCCCTGATAAGATAAATTCAATAATATCTTGATGTAAAAAATGCCGCAACTCCAAATAAGTACTGCGTCCAAGAATAAAAACAGGTAAGCTAAATAATGCTATAACCAATAGGAATTCCAGTGGAATCATGACTAATTTCTTCATCTTCTTATCTCCATTAATCTCTTACAAATACATCATTCGTGTGCACTTTATCTGCGACATCGCGCAGACATTCATCCCAGCGATTTGCGACAATAATCTCTGCCACTTTTTTAAAATCTTCTAAACTATGTACAATTTTATTCTCATTAAAATGTGCGGTATTCAAAGTTGGTTCGTAAATAACTATTTCAACACCCTTAGATTTTAGTCTCGCCATGACATCTTGAATCGCACTAGATCTAAAATTATCGCTACCATGCTTCATCGTTAAACGATAAATCCCGACTGTTTTAGGATTTTTCGCCATAATCTTATCGGCTACAAAATCTTTTCGAACATCATTTGACGCAACAATCGCTGAAATTAATCTCTCTGGGACTTGACGATAATTTTGTTTTAACTGTTTGGTATCTTTAGGCAAGCAATAACCACCATAACCAAAACTTGGGTTGTTATAGTGGGAACCAATGCGCCCATCTAATCCCATTCCTTCAATAATTTCCTTAGATTCAAGTCCATTGATTTGAGCAAAAGTATCCAATTCGTTAAAATATGCGACACGAAGTGCTAAGTAAGTATTAGCAAATAACTTAATAGCCTCCGCTTCTGTCTCACCAGTATATAACACTGTTACTTCTTCATCCCACACATTTCGCAAAAATAATGCACCGATTTCTTTAGCTACGTCAGTCGTATCCCCAATGATAATTCTAGACGGATAAAGATTATCATATAGCGCTGTTCCTTCTCTCAAAAATTCAGGACAAAAGATGATGGTTTGAACATTTGGGAACATTTTTTTTAATGAAGCCACATAGCCAATCGGGATCGTAGATTTGATAATGAACTTCGCATCAGGCTTGATTCGAATTGCCTTCCCAATCACTTCTTCAATAGATGATGTATCAAAATAGTCTGTTGACTCATCATAATCTGTCGGCGTTGCAATCACCAAGTACTCACCGTGTAAGACTGCCTGCTCAAAGTCACTAGTATAGCTCACATTTGAACGTTTCTCTTTAATAAATGACTCGATGTGATCATCTACTAAAGGTGAGCATCCTTGCTGTAATAATGATATTTTATGACTATCAGTATCATAGCCTACCACCTCATCATGCTGCCCTAATAATAATGAATTTGCTAGGCCAACATAGCCTAAGCCAAATACCGATATCCTCATGTTTTCATTTATCCCTAATCTTATTTTTCTTTAGTTTTTTTAAAATAAGTAATACAACCTATTATAGGATAATATTATCCTATATGTTCCTTCTTTTTTTAACACAATAAATATAAAAAAAGGAACGTATTGAAAATTATAGACTAGAGGAGAATTTCAAGATATTTTAAGTTATAAAAAAACGTGTATCTCATAAGCGACGATTGAAACTCATATGTTTGTATAATAAAAGGCAATTAGTCAATTCATCTTATGGGTCCTATACTGGTAAATTTTTCACTTGTCTTATACAATATTTTTTTGATATCAAAAAAACCGTTGATTGCTCAACGGTTAAAGGCTTTCAGTTGTTTGGCGATGTCACGATTTTGTTCTTTACGTTTGATCGTTTCACGTTTGTCGTAATTTTTCTTACCTTTGGCAAGACCCATGAGGACTTTAGCAAAACCATCTTTGATGTAGACACGTAAGGGAACAAAACTCATGCCAGCCTGTGAAATTTCAGCTTCAATTTTTGCGATTTGTTTTTTATGCAATAAAAGTTTACGACTCCGAGTCGGATCAACATTCCAGATATTACCTTCATCGAAAGGAGAGATATGGACGTTACTGAGCCAAACTTCACCATTTCGCACCCGCGCAAATCCATCTCTGATATTGATACGTGCCTGTCTGACTGACTTGATTTCTGTGCCAGTCAGGACAATGCCCGCCTCAAATGTTTCAGTAATCTCATAGTCATAATGCGCCTTTTTATTTTGGGCGACAACATTATCTTTGACTTTATCTTTTGCCATTTACAAACGTCCTCCTATTTTTTTCTAGCAGGTTTGCCGCCTTTTTTATGAAAAGGTTTCTTGTCTTTATCTTTATTTTTCTTCCAGTCAGGGCGTTTATCACGTGAATCACGTCCGCCCCGGCTCTCTCTACTACGTTTCTCAACAGCTTCAACGACGTCTAAATCGCTGTCGACATGTTCAAAGTCAATATCACCGGTGATTTTATCCGCTTTCACCAACTTGACTTTAACAGGCTGTCCCATGCGGAACACTTTGCCCGTGCGCTCGCCTTTGAGGGTCAGATCGCGCTCGTTAAAGTTGTAGAAATCATCACCCAGCGTCGACATGTGGACCAAGCCTTCAATGGTGTTCGGAAGCGACACGAAGAAACCAAAGCGTGTCACAGATGAAATCGTCACGTCGTACTCGGTACCCACATAACTTTCCATGTACTCTGCTTTTTTCATAGCTTCAACGGCACGTTCCGCATCGATGGCGCGGCGTTCACGAGACGATGTGAGCTTAGCCACTTCAGGGATAATTTCTTCGAAATGCTCGATGACTTCAGTCGTCGGATGGCTTTCAGCACGGATCAAGCGATGCACCAGTAAATCTGGGTAACGGCGAATCGGTGATGTGAAATGCGTGTAGTACTCCGCAGCTAGACCGAAGTGACCAAGGTTATCCTCATCATAACGTGCTTGTTGCATTGAGCGCAAAAGCATGGTAGAGAGCACAATTTCACCAGGTTGACCTTTGATTTGAAGCATGAAATCTTGCAAGTCTTTTGACTGCATTTTTTCAGGTGTCCCTTTCAAAGGAATACCAAAGACTGATGCAAAATCAATAAAACGGGTTAATTTGTCAGCTTTTGGATGCTCATGCACCCGGTAGATAAATGGCAATTCACGAGTCGCAAAGCTACGCGCGACCGTTTCATTGGCAATCAGCATGAAGGACTCGATCATCATCTCAGCTGTTCCGCGTTTGCGAACTTGAATCTCGATTGGTTTACCAAGTTTGTCGACGATAATTTTCGCTTCTTGCGTTTCAAAGTCGATTGACCCACGACGGGCACGCATGCCGAGTAAAATGGCATGGAGTTTGGCCATTTGTTCTACTGATTCAGCAATCGCCGCAAATTTTTCCAAAAATTCTTGATTGCCAGCAAGCATTTCGTTGACATCAGAATAGGTCATACGTTCCGTTGTTTTAATGACAGACTGAGAAATTTTGTAATTAACAACATGGCCGTCAGGGTTAATTTCCATGACACATGACTGCGTGAAGCGATTCACACGTGGATTCAGTGAACAGATACCATTTGACAAGCGTTCAGGTAACATTGGTACGACACGGTCTGTGACGTAAGTCGATGTCCCACGGTTGAGGGCTTCTCGGTCAAGGGCAGAACCTTCAGTCACATAGTAGCTGACGTCGGCGATATGCACACCCAGCTCAATGTTGCCATTATCAAGCGCTTTGATATGAACGGCATCATCCAAGTCTTTCGCATCTGCGCCATCGATGGTGAAAGTAATTTCATCACGATAGTCAACACGATCGATGATATCTTTTTCTTCGATTTCATCTGGAACAGCATTAGCTTCAGCAATCACGTCTTCTGGGAATGGTGATGGAATACCGAGCGATTCCAAAACTTCTAAAACGTCAATCCCTGTATCCGTTGCTTTACCAATAATCTCAGTAACTAAGCCTTGGAGCACCTCTGGAAAGTCACGGTCAGGATAGTGGGTAATATCCACACGAACAATATCCCCGACTTCTGGGTGCAAGCCTTTTTTAGAAATGTTGGTTCTAAACGGAATTTTCTTGTTTTTATTGACAACGTAACCTAAGAGCGAGCCGCTATTTTTTTTCTCTTCCTCGTCAAAAGCGTAAAACTCACCGACTATGCTTGTCACAGCGCGAGACTTAATAGCCACGACTTTACCTTCGGCTTCATTGCCTTTAAGTGGATTAGCTGGTGACGTGATTTTAACTTCTACAACATCTTCGTTCATGGCAAATTTCGTGTTGCCACGTTTCACAAAGACGTCCGGTTCATTTTCACCGATTCTGACGAAACCAAAACCACGCGGATTGGCAGAGAAAGTTCCTTCTAGAACTTCTGCTTCTGGCTGTGGTAGGGCAATATTGCCCGCAGCTGTCACTTCGATGGCTTTACTTTCTTCTAATTGGGCAATTGTTTTGAGCAAATGCTTATAATCGCCAGCATCATCAGCTAATCCAAGATTGTTTGCTAACATTTTTGGCGAGATTGATTTTGAAGGCATCTGAGCCAAAAAATCAGTTACTTTTTTACTTAATTTCATATATTCTTTCTATTTTTTAGAGTTTGAAACTCATATTATTTCGTTGTGATAACACAAAAAGCCGAGATTTTATCCCAGCCTTTCTTTAGGGTCACCTATTACTCGCTGCTCAGATTGTTTTTGACAATGGCGTGATAGGTTAAGCAATTACCGCTTTCTCTATCCAGTCTCGTTAAACGGCCATCAAGCACAAAGTTTTGAGATTCCCATCATTATCTGGTAGATAAAACAACTAGTGCAAAACCAACAAGCAACCAAAGTCCAATCATCACACCAGTAAAACGTTGCATCACGGCTTCAAAACCTCGAGCTTTACGGCGTTCAAATAATTCATCGCCACCACCTGTAAAGGCACTTGCAGCGCTGTCTTGTTTAGAGGGTTGAATCATAATTGACACAATCAAAACTGCTGACAATATAAGTAAGACTGCAATTAAAATATCATAAATAACTTTTATCATCTTCTCCGACTTTCTACATCCAACATTTGGTTATTTCTGTCTTAATCAGGTCGGATGAGTAGCATCCTTTAAGATCCTGATGCTAGAAATAGCCATCACATTTTCATTATAACATAAAAATCATGACATTGCTCAAAATAAAAAAAGAACCTTTCGATTCTTCTTCATTTATCAAGCATTATCTGTGATATATTTGTAAACGCCTTGACCTGCAAGTGCACCTTCTCCGACAGCTGTCGTGATCTGGCGTAGGTCTTTTTGGCGGACATCTCCGACTGCGAAAATACCAGGTACTTTAGTCTGCATGCCTTGATCAGTGATAATCCAGCCAATTTCATCCGTGATTCCTAAATCTTTCACTGTATCTGTCATCGGATCAATACCGATATAGACAAACAAGCCACCGAATTCTTTTTCACTGATTTCACCCGTCTTAAGATTTTTAATCCGAACGCCTGTAATCTTCATGTCATTGCCCAAAACTTCTTCAACCGCTGAATCCCAGATGAATGAAATCTTTTCATTTGAGTAAGCACGTTCTTGGATGATTTTTTGAGCTCGAAGTTCATCACGACGGTGTAAAATGGTCACGGAGCTACCAAAACGAGTTAGGAAAATTGCTTCTTCTACGGCAGAGTCGCCACCACCGACAACCAAGATATCTTGGTTACGGAAGAAAGCACCGTCACAAACCGCACAGTAAGATACGCCACGCGCACCGTACTCTTCTTCACCAGGGACATTAAGATGACGATGTTGCGCGCCTGTTGCGATAATCACAGTTTTCGCTTCAAAGACCTCATCTTCAGTGATGACTTGTTTGATACCATCAGCATTGACGGTAACATTTTGGACGATGCCATAGGCATTTTCAACACCGAGTCCTTCAAGCGGTTCATGCATTTTCATCGACAAATCAGGTCCCATGATCGTTTCATAGCCTGGGTAGTTTTCGATTTCAGCAGTATTATTCATTTGGCCACCAGGTGCGCCACGTTCAAGTAATAATACTTTCAGTTCACTACGTGCTGCGTACATTGCTGCTGTCATCCCACCAGGACCAGCACCGATAACAACTGTATCATATAAAGTCATTTTTTTTCCTCACTTTTTTTAATATGCCCTTGATCACAATCTCAGGAATATAAATGGTAATTACATTCTATATTTCTCCCGTTGAATATGCAAGTATATGGTATTAAATATTCTAGGTTGTTTTTAAACCCTGTATTTTACTGTAATTTATCCTTAAAAATAGCCGCCAAATGCTAGATGTCTCTTATCTAACTTTTGACGGTTATACTTACCTCAGGTACTGCTATACTCTATATCTAGCACTTATCTAGACTTCAAAATAATCAAAACAGCCAAAACTGCGAAACTCAAGATTGGAATCGTCAAGATGTCAATCAACAACACGTCAAAAATTTTGTTTTGACGGACGCTTAAGGGCTTATCGTAATTTCTGGAAATGGTACCTAACATATAGAGACCACTGAGAACTAGGACAAGGACAGCTGAGATCAACAAAGATTTAAGATAGATGGCTAAAATAGCTTGCATTAAAGAAAACTCCCCATTTCGAGATTTTTAGTGTGACGCGCGAGAAAGGCTTTCGTTCTTGGATGTTTTGGCGCATAGAAAACGTCTTCTGGTGTACCAGACTCGATAATTTTCCCCTGTTCTAAAAAAATCACCTTGGTCGCTACGTTATAAACGAAATCCATTTCATGGCTGACGATAATCATAGTTTGCCCTGATTTTGCAGCTTGGACGATTGACTCTTGTACTTCACTGACTAGCTCTGGATCAAGGGCTGATGTTGGCTCATCTAGAAGTAATAACTCTGGTTTCATAGCGAGTGCTCGCGCGATACCAACCCGTTGCTTTTGCCCACCTGATAAAAATTTTGGATAGTAATCCATACGATCTGATAGGCCAACCTTGGCTAGTTCTTGCGCGGCTTGTGTTGCTGCTGCTACTTTATCTAGTTTTTTAACCTGGATCAAGCCTTCCATGACATTTTCAAGTGCCGTCCGACGCTCAAAAAGATTGAACTGCTGAAAGACCATGGCTGTCTTACGGCGAAGGTTCAAAATATCTGCTTTACTGATCGCTGCAAAATCTAGATGTAAGCCATCAATGTTAACCTTGCCTGAGTCAGGTGCTTCTAGGTAGTTAATCGAACGCAAAAAAGTCGATTTTCCGGCACCAGATGCACCGATCAGTGCAATCACATCTCCTGGTGCAACTTCTAAAGACACATCATCCAAGACGACTGTGTCCCCAAATTTTTTCGATAAATTTGATAGTTTGATGGTCATGCGGCATTTCCTCCACCATTGTCCACGTAGCCGTGATCAAAAGGATTACCAGTTTGAATCAAGCGGCTTTTATTTTTCTGTTTGGGTGTAATCTGTAATTTTTTCTCCAAAAGGCGAATCAAGTTTTCAAAGACGAGGTTAATGGCCCAGTAAACAAAGGCAACGGCAAGATAGCTTTCGAAGACACGGAAGCTAGAGCCACCGATGATTTTAGCTTCGGCAGTCATCTCAATAACCCCTGCGACAAAAGCAAGAGAGGTGCCTTTGAGCAAGCCCATGAGCGCATTGCCAAGTGGTGCGACAGCAACTGTTGCTGCCTCTGGCAAGGTCACGCGTTTAAAAACTTGAAAATTTGTCATGCCAAGGGACTTTGCAGCTTCAATCTGACCGACATCAACAGACTCAATCGCTGCTCGTATCGTTTCGGAGTTATAAGCTGCTTCATTAAAAGCGAAGGTTAAAATGACAAAAAGCATCGGCGAAATATCGTTGATATTATAAGCCGTGCCATAATTTAGATTGATTGATTTGAGGATCAAGGGAATCCCTGTATAAGTCAATAAAAGTTGGACGTAAATCGGTGTGCCGCGGATAAAGCTGACCGCGAGCGCACGAATTTGATTCAAGACGGGAATTCGATTGAGTTTGATCAAGGCTAGGAATAAACCTAAAACAAGGCCTATTGCCATAGCAATCAAAGTGATGATGAATGACGTTGGCACACGACTGATGATGGGTTTAAAGGCACTAACAAAGGCCTCCCAGTTAAAAATCTTGTCGAAAAACATCGTCCAAAAGTCGGTAAAGGTGTACTGCCCTTTGACTGTGACACTAATCATCACAATCACTAATACAAGGATTGCCAATATCCCCAAGGCTATTTTGCTTGCTTTTTTCATGGTGTATCAAAACTTTCTATACTATAGGGTTATGGCCTTATGATGATGACCTCTGCTGACAGTTAGATTACTTGTAGGCATCAGCTGATGGGACAAAGTCGCCACCGAAATATTTTTCTGATAACTCTTTGAGTGTACCATTTGATTGTAGCTTTTTCAAGACCTTGTCAACCTTAGTTTGTAGTTCCTTGCCTTTTTCATCTTTCGTATATAAGAAATACTCGAACCCATCGTGAGGATCTGTTGATTCTGATTCTATATTATTAACCTTAAGCGTGTCTAAACCCTTGTCCTTGATAATCGTTTTAAGGGAAATAGCATCGTATAAAAGGAAATCGATTTTGCCAGAGTCTACATCCGCTAATCGGCTGGCAGTTGGATAGCTACCATCAACATAGTTTAATTTAACTTGTTTATCTGGGTTAGCATCATTGTATTTTGATAAAATGGTTGTGAAATTGGCAGATGGGAGTACTTCTGTAGATTTACCTGCTAAATCGCCCAAGGTTTTGACTTTGAGATCAGATTTGACCGCAACGGCATTATTCGATTTAGACAAGGGTGCTGAGAAGTAATATTTTTCTGCACGATCCTTGTTCCAACCGATATCATTCGCCGCAAGCTGATAGCGTCCTGAATCAACGCCTGCGACAACACTGTCAAAATCTGTAATCTCTACTTTGAGTTTGTATTCGGGTAGTTCCTTGAAAACGGCACGCGCCACTTCTACATCATAGCCTGTTGCTTGATTATTCTCAGAATAAGTGAAGGGTTTTGTATCCGCATCCGTTGCCACGGTAATGGTCGTGACATTATCCGCTTTAGATGATTCATTTTTTTCCGCCTTCGTTGTCGACTTGCCGCATGCTACTAAGGCCACCGTTGCACTTAAAACGAAAGTTGATACAATAAATTTTTGATATGTTTTCATTTAAAAAATCTCCTTTTTCCATATTAAATCAAGATAATTTAATTTTAACATACTTCATTTGTTACCATCATAATCAAAGATTATGACCGCCATAAAAAAAATAAAACCCCTACGGATTTTATTTTGTATGTTGGACGTATCATTTAAATTTTCTGCTCTCTTAGCTTACCAACGAGCATTCCTAGACTTAGAAGTGCAATGACAAACAGTAGCTGAATGCCAAAGCCTTTGTAGAGGTCTAATTTTTGTGAAGCAGTAAACGTCGTCTGATACCCGATTAAACCGTTTGTCTCTTCATACCAATAAACCGGTAGAAATTGGGTAAATTTCTTAATAGATGGACTTAGCATCGACAGGGGAACAAATACCCCACAGAGGAAACTCATCCCTAGTCCAAGAACGTTGGTGACGCTGGAAATAATATTAGCCCTTTGGATGAATTTACTCATCAAGTAAGAAAGTGCCAACGAAACCAAAATCATCAAAGCAACATTGACCAAATAATAGGGAAGATTAGGATCTGCCAAAAATGATTTAGCACTTAGAAGGGTCGGAAGGATTATCGCACAGAGCAACCAGAGTCCGCCTCCAATAATACCCGCTCCCAACATGAGCTGCAAATTCATAGACCGATAGGAAACTGGGGCGCAAAGCATTCTTCTTTTCTTATCTGGTTCTGCGTAGATGATTAAGATGATACCGAGCGAGTAGCTTGTCATGGAAATCAAAATATAGGGCAGGTACTGAAAGAGATAATTATGAAATGGCATTTCGCCACCACTCTTATTTTTAGCGACCAATGTCACTTTTGATTTTTGATTATCATAGCGCTCAACTTTTTGCACAGCTTGTGCTACTGAGTCACCACTTTCGTGTAGGACTTTAACACTTTTTAAGAAGTTATTGACTTGATTGGTCACATAGGTACTATCAAAGCCTGGTTTGTTGATTAAAGTTAAGGGCGTCTGCTTGTCAAAATATGCCTTTTCAAAGCCTTCAGGAATTTTGATGACACTATAGACATTACTATAATAGAGATTTTCCTGGATCCTATCTGGCGTACTGATATCTAAATCACTTTTGACACTTTGTGTTTGCTTCAGATAGCTGACCAAGCTTTTAGAAAGTGCACTCTGATCTTGATCTTCTATGGCAATGCGGGTTTCAGAGCTTTTAAAGACTGCAGTTGGTTGATTGTCCCCCATTGAAAATTGTACGACAATCGCCATTGCGATAAAGATAACGAGATAAAGGCTAACGGACTTAGATTCTCGTTTGAGTAAAAGTAGAAATCCTTTAAATACTGTCATAGCGTTCCCTCCTTAACAAGCTAAAGGCGATAGCAATGCAGATCACACTCATAATGGCTAAGGTCCACATATCACGAGCATAGCGGGCGGGATTGTCGTAGACACTCAAACAATAAAAGGCATCTGCGAGAACGGCTGCGGGATTGATCCGATTAAGTAGCGGGCAGTATTTTTCGACAATGATGCCCATATTTTGAAACATGAGGCCTGCTAAAAATGACGGCACCAAGGTCAAGGCGACAGTCAAGCCCATTTTCAGATTGATGGAGGCCTTGTTTGAAGCACCTAACACAATACCCAGAGAAACACCAATCACACAACCCATGAGTACTGTGACGATAATCCCAAACAGATTATCTCCCAAACTAATGCCGAATCCCTTGGTGATATAAAGCGTGAGCAGCAGAACACTGATAAAATCAACCATCAAAATCACGATGAAATCAACTAGAATCAACGTGAGTTTAGGCGTTGGTGAAATACTCCGTCTCGCGCCTAGGGCAGATAGATTAGCTTGGGTTTCAAAGCTATTATTAACCCCTAAAAAGACGCCAGATAAACAAGCATAAGCGATCAGCGCAAAGAAACATTGCAGAAAACCTGAGGTGGTTTTACCATTTGGTGCTACAGCTTTGACAGTAGGTTTCAAATCAGACATTGTGGCAATGGCTGCAGGGAGCTTTTCTGGATGTTCTTTTGCAATATCGGAAATCATCGCAACATTTTTATTGTAGCTATCTAAGATAAGCTTTAAAATACTGGCATTCAAGTCAGATCTAGTGACAGTCAGACTTAAATCCTGATCAAGATAGAATAATCCACTGATTTTCCCATCTTCTAATTTTTCCTCGGCTGCCTTTTCTGTTGAATAAGACTTAATCGCAATCAACTTTTCCTTTTGCACTTCGGCCAGGAATGCTTTTTGTGTCTCAGTCTGAGCTGACTGAGCACGCACGACCATGGCAATCGGAATCTCAGTTGCGATTTCATCATGCTTAGCCGAGTCGCCAAAACCAAAAGACATGAAGAAAAATGTGCCTAAAATCATGGGAAAGGCAATCGTCCAAAAGAGAATTGAGCGATCTCTTAAGGTTTGTTTCAAACGATATATGAGTAAATGTCTCATGTGTATGCTTCCCTTCCTTTCTTTTATATATATGTTAATGTCGGCTTCATATCATTCAATCACCTAACTTCAATCTCTGAGTTGTTTACCAGTGATTTCTAAAAAGACATCGTTCAGTGTTGGTAATTCCGATAAGACGCGACCAAATGTCATGCCTGCTTCCTGCAGATGGGCAAGAATCCGCACCAGATTATGCTGCGAACCGGTACAGCGAATCACTAGAGTTTGACCCTGATAAGTCAAATCTAACACGTGTGGTAAACTATGAATCATAGCTAAATCTGCTTCCTCTAAAACAATATCATCAATGGTAATTGTTTCACCAACCTTAATTAATTCTTTTAAGGCTTCACTTGACCCTTCAGCAATCACTCGTCCATGGTCGATAATGGCAATCCGTGTACAAATTTGTTCCACTTCTTCCATATAGTGAGAGGTATAGATCACAGTTGAGCCTTGACGGTTCAGCTCTTGAATACCTTCTAAAATATTATTCCGGCTTTGAGGATCGACAGCTACTGTCGGCTCATCTAAAATAATGAGTTTGGGCTTATGCGCGATACCACAGGCAATATTCAAACGACGCAAGAGGCCACCTGATAATTTTTTAGGAAACATTTTAACGTAGTCTGCGAGACCAACAAAGTCAATCGCTTCCTTGACCAACTTTTGTCGTGTCGCCTTATCCTTAACGTATAAGCCACAGAAGTAGTCAATATTTTCATAAACCGTCATCTGTTCAAAGACTGCCACATTTTGCATGATAATCCCAATCTCTTGCTTGATGTCATAACTATCTACGGTCATGGGTTTCCCAAAAATCGTAATATCTCCCTTGTCGTATTTCAATAGTGCAAGTAGACAATTAATAGCTGTCGTTTTACCAGAACCATTGGGCCCGAGTAAGCCGAATATTTCACCCTCTCGAATGTCTAAATTCAGATGGTCAAGCGCTAGAACATTACCGTATCGTTTAACTAAATTTTCAATATGAATCATGAGTCTTACCTCCTCTTAAAAAATCATTTGTTTATACCTTAATTATAGCTAAACCTACTGCGCTAGGTAAGTGTTAGATGTCAGCAAACTTAGTGACAAATGTCATGAGATGATGAACGATCGTTGAAATACTAGATTTTATGGTAGATACAGTGTAAAATGGGAATAACTTAGTTAAAAAGCAATTATAAGAAAGACTTTGAGCGGACGGAGTTCGCGAATGACCCTGCTGGGACGCAGCACCAGCGTAGGACAAGTTTCAAGCATTCACGAAGTGAAATCTCAGAAAGGAGAATTAACCATGCGACGCGTTACCGATCAAGTCATTTTGATTATTTACGGACTGATTTTAGGCTGTACCATCAAGATAGATGCATCACTCGTCATAGCCTTGCTACTTGCAATCAGTTATCTAGCGATGATGACATTGGCAGATGCTAAATCGCTTTGGCGCCCTTTACTTTTCACGGGACTTTTCTACGGCTTTTCGATCATTTATCCGCTGTGTCTACTTTTTTCACCACTTATCGCCTATCATTTGATTTCAAGACAAAATAAACTCATGCTTGGAATTAGCCTGCTTTTGATTATTGATTTATCTTTTCAAAGTGATGTGATCTCACTTTTCCCAACAGGAACTTTTCTTGCTTTTGGCTTGATGATTGCTGGATACGCTGTCACTCAAACACGGCAGATTGACAAGCTCACTTCTAGTCTTCAAAAGACGCGAGATGATAGTACTGAACTAACGCTTCTGTTGCAGGATAAAAACCGGTCGCTAAGAGATAAACAAGACTATGAAATTTATGCCGCCACTCTAAAAGAACGGAACCGTATCGCACGTGAGATTCATGATAATGTCGGACACTTATTATCTCGCGCCATTTTAATTACGGGTGCCATGAAGATGACCAATCAAATTTCTGGCCTTCAAGAACCGTTTGAGAGTCTTGATAGTTCGCTTGGTGAGGCCATGGACAGTATTCGAAAAAGTGTGCATGATTTACATGATGATGCTGTTGACCTCGAGAAGGCGCTTGAAGAAATTATCGCCGATTTTAGTTTTTGTTCCGTTGACTTTTCTTATCACCTATCAAAAACCATTGCGCGTGAGGTCAAATATAACGTTATCGCCATTGTCAAAGAAGCGCTGAATAACGTCATGAAACACAGCAATGCCAACCTGGTCCAACTGACTGTCTCTGAATCCGAAGATCTTTATCAGGTGATGATTGAAGACAATGGTACGACGATCTCGCCAAACACGCCGACTAACCCACTCAATATCGAAACACGTGGGATTGGTTTGATTAACATGACGGAGCGCGTGAAAAAATTACACGGCACGATTACTTTTTATAGTCAAAATGGCTTTAGAATTTATATCAAGCTGCCTAAACATTAACCGAAATTACTAAAAAAAGGAGCATTCACATGCGTGTTTTAATCGTAGATGATGACGCCCTCATCACCAGCGCTTTAAAAATGATTCTAGAAGTCGACCAAATCGAGATTGTAGGCATTGGCCATGATGGCAGCGAAGCGATCCAACTCTACGAAGCACTCAAACCTGACATTCTACTCATGGATATTCGCATGCAAACGATGACAGGACTCGATGCCGCGAAAACTATTCTCGCGCAAAATCCCAATGCTAAAATTTTACTCTTAACTACTTTTTCTGACGACGACTACATCATTCAGGCCCTCAAGTATGGCGTCAAAGGTTATCTCATCAAACAAGATTACAGTAGCATTGTGCCTGCGCTAAATGCTGTCAGCATGGGTCAAACCGTCTTTGGTACAGAAATCATCGCTAAGATTCCAGGACTCTTACACACTGAACAGCCTGATCCTCAAGCAAGGTTTCATTATGCAGATTATGGTCTGACAGCTAAGGAATATGATTTAATCGGACTTGTCGCTGATGGGCTCAGTAATAAAGAAATCTCTGATCAGATTTTTCTAAGCGAGGGCACGATTCGTAACTATTTGAGTACTATTCTTGACAAGTTACATTTACGTGACCGCACACAATTAGCCATTTTTTATTTGACGACAAAAGATGCTGATTAACAAATTTCAGGTATCAAAAAACAGGCAACCTACGTTACCTGTTTTTTGATATCCTCAAGCTTATTTCACTTCTTCAAAGAAACTGTGCTGATTATCATTTTTCATAGCTGTTCAAACCATTGCTATTACGGCATATCTGGAAAAGTATATAATCATCAATAATTACCAAATATCACTTCTGCCAAGTTTGATATATGGATAAATATGTTATTGCTGATAAACTCTGTCTGAATGAAAATAAATTGCTAGAATACTGTTTTTTTGAAGTTTTAAAGTGTTTTTGTTAAAACATCATGTTAATAAAAGACATACTACTATTAACGATAAATTCTAAAATGTTTTTTCTTCCTTTTCTGATTTTTATATTTTCAGAAAAGTCCCTATCCATAACAGCTTATAATATGATAGCCGATATCTAGTCAAAGTACAAAGTTTTTCCTATCTTTTCCCTCACGTTTTGAACGAATTTATTCTTGTAAATAATTATGATAGAAAATATTAATACTACTAATATTACTACGAGAATCATATTCTGACTCAATCATTCCCCAACTATATTTTTTTCCTGAAACGATCTGATATGATAATAAAATCTTATCATGAATTTGTTTTCGTTCTTTTTCTGTTTCTACTGTAAAATCAAAATCTATATTTAAAAGAGAGAAAGAATAAATTTTTCCATCTCTAAAGAATAGACTTACAATGTATTTTTTGTCGTCAATTATTTGTGGTTCTACAAGATAAATAATTTTATTAGGATTTTGATTATTATAAAAAGAAGTTTTTTTAAACTCTAAAAATGTCAAATTAGAGTGGAGTATCAAATCGGGATAAATCATTATATTACCCGTTTGCAAGTCTATCATATTACTAAAACTCCTTTATTTTAAAATTATGCTTGAAGTTGGTTTTATACTTCCTGATTTCATTAAACCGTCAATATCTAGTATAACTTCCATTTACTCACCTTCCTTTATCAAATATAAAAGATTGTAAGTCAGAAATCAAATTAAAATCCAAAACTATTTCTATCCTCTTCTTCACGTTTCAAACGGATTTGTTCATCAAGATAATTTTTGAGAATTTGAAGTGATTTTATCATAGTCTCTAAGTTATTTCCAGAAGTTCCCTCATACTTCAAAAAATCTACTATCTCGGAATTATCTATATAGGCATACCATAACTCTGTAAATAACTCCCCATTCTCCAACGGATTCCATGCTCAACCCGATAATGATTTAGAATTTACAACTAAATAGTTCGGTATCATAATACTTAAATATCCACCTATACTGCCCGAGTTCATCATACCTTTAGTTCTAGTATCACCAATCCATAACATAAAATCAATATTTCGACATGTTAAAACCATACGAAAGTCTTTATAGAACTGGACATCATTCTCTCCTGTACCTACCCCTCATATTTTTTTAATACAACACTTGCCCCAAAGACTGTCTCCAAAGACTTCTTGATATTGATGTAATCAACTAAGTCTTTATATCCGGTATAACTTCAATTTTTTTATCCTCTTATCAATATATGAAAATAGAAGATTGTAAGGCAGAAATTAACTTAAAATCCAAAACCATTTCTATCATTTTCTTCACGTTTCAAACAGATTTGCTCATCAAGATAATCTTTTAGGATTTGAAAGCATTTTTTTATTGTTTCTAAGTTATATCCTAAATTATTATATCTCAATATATCCCAAATTTCTGAGTTCTTAGGAAATTGATACTCAAAATTATCAAATCTAACTCCATCATCTGCTATATATGGCGCCCAACCTTCTGTTTTTTGTGTTTCAGGTATTAGAATATTAACACTTCCTCCATGAATTCCTTGATTCATCATACCTTTGGTCCGAGTATCTCCAACCCATACAACAAAACTTCTAAGTTTGTACTTCCAAATCATACGAAAATCATTTCGTAATTCAATATCACTTTCACCTTTACCAATACCTTCATATTTGGTAAGAGAGACATTTTCTCCAAAAACATCTGATAATGCTTGATTAACATTAATATAACCTATTGATTTTTTTATATCTGGTATAACTTCCATTTACTACCTTCCTTTATCAAATATAGAAGATTGTAAAATAGAAAATCAAATTAAAATCCAAAACTATTTCTATCATTTTCTTCACGTTTCAAACGAATTTGTTCATCAAGATAATTTTTAAGAATTTGAAACCGTATCCTCAATCCTTCTAAATCATAGCCTAAACTTCCATACATTAAGATATCCCAAGTTTCTGATTTTTCGGGAAATTTATTCATCAAGAACGTGTACCTTATGCCTGCATCGTCTGTATACGGTGCCCAACCTTCAGTCCATTCAGAATCTGGAATAAAAATATTCACTCTTTCTCCATGTCTACCTTGATTCATCATCCCTTTAGTCCGAGTATCTCCAATTTCCAATATAAAGTACCATGTTTGGTACTTCAAAATCATATCAAAATCGTTCCTTCCTACAACATCATTTTCGCCATTGCCAATCCCTATATATCTGACAAGAGATACACTTGTTCCGAATACATCCGATAGGGCTTGATTAACATTAATGTAGCCTATTGAATTTTTAATATCTGGTATTACTTCCATTTAATTCCCTCCCCTAGTAACATGATATAAACCATCAACTCCGGGTTTGTCTAGTATAATATATCCATTGTTTCTAAGTTTATCTATTTCTAATTTATATGAATTTTTCGCCAAGTTAGGATCTGTAGATAATACAAAATCTTTTCTCTGAGCAATCTTCTGATCCAACCATTCAACATTAACTACTTTACCAGCATCTGGTATTTTAGCATCCAACTTATCATACGCATCACCCATATCATAATAATTGTACTTTTTAGCATAGGCTTGTTGTTCATATGAAACCCTTGGGCTCTCATTCCAAGGTCCTAATAAAACCGTTTTAGCACTCGAATTTTGATCACTAGCTTGAACAAAGTGTGAGAGTTGTTCTGACGATAAACTCTTTGCACCTGCTGGTATGCTCTTTAATAATTTATCTAAATGCTTGGTATTAAGCCTAAATTCTGGCGTAATTTTAGTTTCTTTCAGTGATTCCTTAGAGCCATCCGGTATTCTCCCTGTTGCTTGAACAGCTTTAGCTGTTCTTCTCGCCGCAACAACACCCGCAATAGCACTCTCTGCTGGTCTAAAATAATACTCAAATCTTGCAATTTTGCCCTCTAAACCATCCATACTATCGACAGTCAGCTTCTCTGCCTGATTAAAAGAAACAGTCTTGTACTGGTCTTTTTTGAGCTTGTCGCCTTTTTTCTTCAAATCCTCAACCACAGTATTATTCTTAGAAGTCAGTACAGGTAAGTAATCTCCTTTTTGAAGTTTCAAAGTGTTTTTGTTAGAACATGGTGTCAATAAAAGGCATACAACTATCTAGGCTAAACTATAAAATGATTTTCTCTTCATTTTATAGTCTCCACTATTTTCTTTATCTTCTTTTCGTATGTCTCAGCTTTTTTAACGACTTCTCTGATTTCTTCATTTGATGCAACTTCTTTTTTTAATCGTTGATTTGTTTCTTTTATTGGTAAATCGCCCAAAAATTTTTTCTTTCCGTTATCTAAATTCTTCATAGAGTAAATTAGTTGTATCGTATCAATACCGCTGAATTGACCTAAAGTTATTATATAAATTTCCCCTTTATAATTACTTTGCGGTTTTATCCAACCTTTATTTATCGAGATATACTCTATACCGTCTTCATCAAATTCATAACGTATATTCGGATCTATGATAACTAATTTACCCCTGTCATCTTCTTCCGCTGTAATTCCTTGTTTTGCTAATTCATCAATAACTAGTACTTTCTTCTCTCTTAAAGATTGAAGGTAGGATGTTTGTTGTTGATGAACATTGCTAGATAATTTATTACTAATAAAAAGACAAACAATCAATAAGATAGCAAGAAAAAGTAAGAAAACAATTTTCTTTGCTAATTTCATTTTTTTAGCTCCTTCTCTAAATAGCTTAAATAATCTTCATAACCTTCCTTTTTCAACTTATCATAACCTTCCTTAGAATTTGGTATAAAGCCACTCGATATAAGATATTTACTTAATGAAAATCCAGACATAAATTCGTCTCCAAAATCATATGACATAATAATTTTTTCAAGCTCTTTTTTTCCTCTATTAACATCTCCATTACCCAAACCTTTTAAAAATTCTTCCGCTCTATTGATTTGACTATTTGATAGTTGTTCATTATAAATACTATATTCAGACAAAATACTAGTCTGATTCTGTATATATCTATTATAAATATTTGTTACATCTGTATCACTTTGTTTATCATCTCTACCAATACGACCACTCGCAGCATCGCCTTTATAACTTGAAAATTGATTAATTTGTCCAAACATAAACAAATCTAACATTCCTTTTCCAGTAACTATTGGTAAAGAAGTATCCCCTGCAACAGTCTGGTTTTTAAATATTGCCAACGCAATCATTTCGTGGGCAAAATCACGAGTTCTTAAATTATCTGGGGTAGTATCCTCTGAAACTAAATCATGTTGTTGATTAATTGCTTGATAAAGTTTTTCAACTTCTTCATCTGTCAAACCTAATTTCTTGAAATATGCCTTTGTCTTTTCTAGGTCTAAAGTTCCTGCTGTTATCGTCCAGCGTTTTGCTCGATAATTATCACACAATCCCGCAAGCATAGCAAAATATTCATGCTCATTTTTGGGGGGGATACCTTTTTGCGTTTTAAGTAATAATTCTATCGTTTCATCATCAAAACCATACTGTTCTCGATAAATTGCTATTATTTTAGCATTTTTGACATTACTGATACTTTTAGCCCAAGACAAATCTTGTGGCATCATAAAAGTACCACTAGACTCATTCCAAGAACTTTTGACCTGTGCCAAACCTTGTTTAATCGAAGATTCTAAAGCATCAATTTCTGAAAAAATATCTGGAGACGATGCATTAAATTCCCGAAGTCTATCCAACTTTTCAGAAAAAGCTCTGTTCATATCTTGATATAACTGAATTTGTTCTTCATTGGCATAAAGTAATATTGTTTTAATCAAGTCTGGCATTGGATAATACTCAATATTTAAGCGAATATCATAAAGGTTTCTGATTTGCTGGTCGATTTGTGTGAGACTCTCTATCAGCTCCGATTCTTTCCAATCACACGTGTCAACTCTAGCTGTATATTCCTCAGGAAATCTTTTAATCGCCTCTTTCGTTGCCTCTGAAAGCAGTACGCCTCCTTGCGCTAAAGGGTATAAAACGCTCATGAAATATTCTTTAGCCGAATCATAAGTTTTACCGCTCAATCCCTGACTATTGAAATAAAAATCACTGATTGCTTTTTGTAAACTTTCATACCCTTTTACTCGACTATCACACCGTGTCGCAACACTATCAGCCTGTGTTCTGGATTCAGATAAATACATATCAATGCTCATTATCTTTCCTCAATTTCTTCAAAAGCCAGTTTTTGTCTGTCATAATCAAGTTCTTCAAGGTCATAAATGATTTGTCGTCTATTCCCCTGTAATTCTTCCGAGGCTTGGTCTAAATCGGACAATATTCGTTTTGTTTTAAAGTCAAGCTCTCCCATTTTTTGATTCAAAAAACTGGTTAGGTTGCTTTCGGTATGATAAAATTTTTCACTCAAGTCATAGAAAAAACGTTGTTCTTGTTGTGAAAAATTTTGATAATACTCAGTCACTGATTCAACTTGCCGAGTTTCAGCCATGATTCTTTCTTCTTGCTCTTGTAGCTCTCGTTCTCTAAAGTTCAATTCTTCCCAATTAGCCATTAACGCAAGTCCCCCAATAAATCAAAATTTGCTTTAAAAAGTGTTTGACCGATTTTTTTATCCATTGCTTCAAATTCTACTGCGACAGACTGTAAATTTTTTGAGGCCTCTTTTACAGCTAAGGCAATTTCTTTACCTAGACTATCTTCTTTTTCAATTACTTCATGCGCTTTGATATTACCTTGAACAGTTGTTTGAGTGTCTTGGGTAACAGATTGAAATGCCAATACATCAGAAACAGCAGTTTGTAGAGCTGTAGCTTTAGTTTGGGCAAGTCCGACATCACTTTTTAATACGGTATTTCCCATGATTTTCTCCTTGATATTTAATGATTCAATTATATCAAAATATTTCCCTTAATACCCTAAAGAAAAGATAAATTCATTTATCATTACTTTCAATTTCTTTGATTGCACTATCTAATAAA
>NZ_BCVN01000010.1 GCF_001591765.1 Pseudolactococcus raffinolactis NBRC 100932
TATAGCTTATTTTAATTTATTCGTTAGGAAGTGTCAAGAAATTCATTCTAATTATTGAAACTTTGTCAATAACGAAATTTTCTTACTTTAGCGTGACTGGTTAGTCATCATCATGGCAGAGAAGACTCGCCTTGTCGTCTCATTACCGCATCAAGTAACATCTATCTACTCTAATAATTCAAAAAACAAAAAAAACCGCTGGATAGCCGTTTTATCAACGTATCTACCTTGCGGTTTATGAATCTGGACTAACTAATACCATCAGATTTTATCTAATTTCAGCACCAAACTCAACTAATTTCTTCGTGATTTTAGTCACAGCTGCTGTGATTTCATCATCTGTTAACTGATTTTCAGCTGACTGGAAGGTCAAGGTATAGGCCAAAGATTTCTTATCGGCCGCAACGTTTTCACCTGTATAAACATCGAAAAGTTCAGCTTTGATCAAGGTTTTGACCTTGCTTGATGTGATGACGTCAAGGATTTCTTGGTTAGTTGTGACCCGATCAACCAAGAGGGCGATATCGCGTTTAGACGCTTGGAATTTTGGAATGTCTGTAAAGATGACTTGTGCTGGTTGTTTCTCTAACAAGGCAGTCAAATCAAGACTTGCCACATAAGTTGCTGGAATGTCGTAGGCTTTGGCAGTCGTTGGGTGAACTTGACCGATAAAGCCAATTTCAAGCTCATCAACCAAAATACGTGCTGTCCGACCTGGATGGAGCTCAGCGATTGCTTGATCAGCTTCAAAACGAACGTTGTCAAATTTGACGAGCATATTTTCAACCACACCTTTGGCAGCATAGAAATCATAGCCTTTACCAGTCATGGCAATCGCGACTTGTGGTAATTCTGTTGGGCGGTTGTCTGTTTCGTTTCCGAATTTCGCAAAGACTTGACCGATTTCATAAACTGCCAACGTGTCATTGCCACGCGCCAAGTTATAACGCACGATGTCTAGCATACCACTGATGAGATTCAAGCGAAGTGTGCTGCGTTCTTCACTCATCGGCATCGCAAGCGCTGTTAAGTTATCTGTTGGTAATTTCGTGAATTGCACTGCTTTTTCTGCTGTCGTCAATGAATAAGAGATAACTTCTGACAGACCAGCACCTTCAAGGTTAGTGCGAACATCACGGCGGAAAGCCTGCATACCTGTCAACTCACCAATTGTGTTACCAGCTTGCGGTAAGGTATTGGGAATATTGTCATAGCCATAAATCCGAGCCACTTCTTCGACAAGGTCTGCTTCGATTGCGATATCCCAACGGCGTGGTGGGACTGTCACGTCAAATGTTTCACCAGAGACAGCTGTTGTAAAACCGAGTTTATCGAAAATCGCCACAACGTCAGCTGAGTTGAGGGTCAAGCCAAGCGCACGGTTAATTTTGTCTAACGTGATTGAAACCGTTACATCTTGCGCGACAAAGTCATTGCTTGAAACAACGCCTGAAGTGATGGTACCGCCGGCCAATTCAACGATCATGGCAGCTGCGTAGTCCAATGCCGTTTCTACATCAGCATGGTTGATGCCTTTTTCAAAACGAGCACTTGATTCAGAACGCAAGTTGAATTTTTGAGAGGTTTTACGGATACTTGTTCCGTCAAAAATTGCCGACTCAAGGGCAACACTAGTTGAACTGTCAGTGATTTCAGTGTTTTCGCCTCCCATGACACCCGCAAGTGCCACTGGCTGACCGCCAACTGTGATGACAATGTCTTCTGCCGCTAAATCGCGCACTGCGCCATCCAATGTTGTCAGTTTTTCACCATTTTCAGCTTGACGGACGAGGATTTTCTTCTCGTCAAATTTAGCAAAATCAAAGGCGTGAAGCGGTTGGCCAAAGTAGAGGAGGACGAAGTTGGTCACGTCCACGACGTTGTTAATTGGGCGGATGCCTTCGTTCATGAGGCGGTTTTGTAGCCACTGTGGACTTGGGGCAACGGTGATGCCTTCGATGATGCGCATTTTGTAAGTCAAGACTTTGTCTGTCGTGACGTCTACTGCGATTTTTTCTGATGTTTTGGTGTCAGATTCTGTGACAACTTTTCCATCAAATTTGACTTGTTTGTTGTCGTAGATTGCTGCAACTTCATGAGCGACACCACGCATAGATAGCGCATCTGCACGGTTTGGTGTGATGGAAAGTTCCAACACGTCATCGTTCATCTCTAGGTAATCAAAAATTTCTGCACCATTTTCAGCGTCAGCTGGTAGGTAGTAAATCCCTTCAGCATAGGCTTTAGGCACGATATTTTCTGGGAAACCAATTTCTTGGAGGCTGCAGATCATACCAAGACTTTCAACGCCACGGATTTTCCCTTTTTTGATTTTGTGATTACCTGAAATCCGAGCACCCGGCAGAGCAACGATAACTTTGATCCCCGCTTTAATATTGGGCGCGCCACAGACGATTTGTGTTGGCTCATCTTCACCAACATTAACTTGGCAGATGTTCAAGTGTGTTTCTGGAATTTCTTGCGTGCTGATCACTTCACCAACGACTAATTTTGATAGTCCTTCACTTCGTGTTTCAACACCCTCAACTTCAATCCCACTGGTTGACATTTTTTCTGATAGGTCATGTGATGTCACGTCAACGTTGACGAGTTCTTTTAACCAATTATATGATACTTGCATTTTTTAGACTTTCTCCTTATTTGAACTTCAAGCTAATTTCCTAGGAAAAAAGAGATTTTACGAACCTGCGCAAGCGAAGAACCCTTAAATCCTATTTTTCTACGAAAGTTTGCGACTATGTCGCATCGCTTTTCCGTATCATTTTATTTGAACTTCAAGCTAACTTTCTAGGAAAAAAGAGATTTTACGAACCTGCGCAAGCGCAGAACCCTTAAATCCTATTTTTCTACGAAAGTTTGCGACTGTGTCGCACCGCTTTCAGTATAATTTTACTTAAACTGCTCACTCATCCGCGCATCACCTAAATAGAAACCACGGATATCGTTAATGCCGTATCTCAACATGGCAATCCGCTCTTGACCTAAACCAAAGGCAAAACCTGAATACTTCTTGCTGTCGATGCCGGCCATTTCAAGAACATTTGGATGCACCATACCCGCACCGAGGACTTCGATCCAGCCGGTCATTTTACAAACGTTACAGCCTTTTCCGCCACATTTGAAACATGAGATATCCGCTTCAACAGATGGTTCTGTAAATGGGAAGTAGCTTGGACGCAGACGGATTTTACGTTCTGCACCAAACATTTTCTTAACAAGCGTATCAAGCGTGCCTTTGAGGTCGCTCATGGCGATGTTTTCGTCAATCACAAGCCCTTCAATTTGGTGGAATTGATGACTGTGGGTCGCATCATCTGTATCACGACGGTAAACGCGTCCCGGTGAGATCATTTTAAGTGGCCCTTTGGTAAAGTCATGCGCATCCATTGTCCGTGCTTGAACAGGACTTGTATGCGTGCGTAACAAAATGTCAGAAGTGATATAAAAAGTATCTTGCATATCACGCGCTGGGTGATCCTTAGGCAAGTTCATACGCTCAAAGTTATAGTAATCCGTCTCAACTTCGTACCCATCAACGATTTGGTAACCCATGCCAAGGAAAATATCTTCGATCTCTTCCGTCGTTTGTGTCAAAATATGACGATTGCCTTTGGTTACTTTTTTACCAGGCAGGGTCACATCAAGTGTTTCATTTTCAAGTTTCTTGGCAATGATTAAGGCTTCAATCTCAGACTTTTTACTTTCTAAAAGACTGGTGATTTCATCTCTGAACTCATTAGCCAGAGCGCCTAATTTAGGGCGTTCTTCATTTGATAAATCCTTCATCCCTTTGAGGATATCCGTCAACTTACCTTTTTTCCCAAGAACTGAAACACGGAAATCATTCAAGGTTTTTTCATCAGCGATTTTGGGTAATTTTTCAAGTGCACTTGTACGCAAATCAGCGATTTTTTCTTGTAAAGTCAATTTTTTATCTTCTTTCTATTTTGGCATTTACTTTTGGTAGTTAAGTAATGACAAGAAAAAATACCGCCGTCATCACTCCAACGTAAAGGAGCGAAAACCGCGGTACCATCCTAATTCCTAGATTATCTCTAGCTTTATTATCATTATTTAATTGAGAAATTGACGTGAAACACTGTTTTTAAAAACAGTCACATCAATATCTTATTGAAGTGAACTTCACAAACCTGCCGCTAAATGGCTCTCAGTCATAACCATTTTCCCTGTTAACTTATCAGTCTGCTACTCTTTTCAATGTATAAGAAAATCATACTAAATTTAGACGGATCTGTCAACTTTCTTAAATGAGAGAATACGCCCTATGCTTAATCCTGCCCACGATTAAAAATCAAGTTCAAGATAATCGCCACAAGGGTTGCCATGACAATCCCGTTATTGAGGAACATCCCGACTGTATCTGGTAGCGCTTGGAAGAGTGTTGTCCCGTTAAAACCGACACCTGATGCGACTGCCATTGCTGCGATGAGTAGATTGTGTTCATTGTTAAAATCAACACGACCCAACATTCTGATTCCTTGAATCGTCACCATGCCAAACATGACTAACATAGCACCACCCAAAACAGGGGCAGGGATAATCTGTGCACAGGCACCAAATTTAGGCAACAGACCTAAAATCACTAGGAAACCTGCCGTGTAGAAAATCGGACGGCGCGTTTTGATCCCTGATAACTGAACCAAACCGACATTTTGTGAAAAGCCTGTATAAGGGAAGGTGTTGAAAATCCCACCTAATGCCACGGCCAAACCTTCTGCCCGGTAGCCATTTCTCAATCGTGTTTCAGAGATCTCATCACCTGTGATATCTGAAAGCGCCAGGTAAACGCCCGTAGACTCCACCATGGACACCAAGGAAATGATCGTCATCATCAAGATCGATGAGAAATCAAAGATCGGTTTTCCGAAGAAAAATGGCGTTGGGATATGGATCAGCGGTGCTTGCGCGATCGGTGAGAAGTCGACGACGCCCATGAAAGCTGCGACGACTGTACCGATGATGAGGCCGATGAGGATGGCGATGGAGCGGATAAAACCTGTCGTAACCGCATGGATGAACAGGATGACGAGAATCGTCACGACCGCTAAAATCACGCTGGAAAGTTCTGGTTTGGGGATGTTGTTGCCCATGTTCCCGATGGCGACAGGAATCAGCGTGAGGCCGATGGTTGTGATGACGCTACCTGTCACAAGCGGTGGGAAGAACTTGCGGATTTTTGAGAAGAAGCCTGAGATTAAAATGACAATCAAGCCTGAAACGATGATAGAGCCAAAGATGGCACCCGAACCGAGCTTAGCTCCGATGATTGAAAGGGGGGCGACGGATTGGAAGGCAACACCTAGGACGACTGGCAAGCCGATACCGAAGTATTTATTAACTTGGAGTTGTAGGAATGTCGCAACGCCACACATGAAAATATCTGTCGAGATCAGGTATGTTAGCTCTTTAGTCGAGTAACCGAGTGCACCTGCGATCATGATCGGCACTAGGATAGAGCCGGAATACATGGCGAGCAAGTGTTGTAGACCTAGGACTGCTGATTTGGAATGTTTGATTTCTTGAGTCTGCATGTTATAGGTCCGCCTCCGCAAAGATAACTTGTCCTTGATCAAAGCCTGCGATTCTAGCTAGGCTGACAACTGGGATGCCTGTTTCTTCGACCAAAGCACGGCCTGTCTGAAATGATTTTTCAATCACGATGCCAACACCTGCGATTTGCACGCCCGCTTCTTTTAAAATGTTGATCAAGCCAAGTGCCGCTTGCCCATTTGCCAAGAAATCGTCAATGATCAAGACTTTATCATTTTCCGATAAGAACTTGCGAGAAATCTGAACGGTCGATGTGATTTTTTTCGTAAATGAATAGACCTCAGCCGTTAGCAACTCATCATTCATGGTCACATTCTTGGCTTTTTTGGCGAAAATCATGGGTACGTCGAGTTCTTCCGCCACATAGGCTGCAGGCACATTGCCGCTGGCTTCAATGGTAACAACTTTGGTGATGCCACTGTCCGCAAATTTTTGAGCAAAGGTTTGCCCGATTTGGCGCATCAACTTAGGGTCAACTTGGTGAGTTAAAAAACTATCAACTTTGAGGATATCATCCCCCAAAACTGTGCCATCACGTTTAATTCTTGAAACTAATGCTTCCATCTTCAACTTTCTATCCATTAAAAAAGGCTCTGCGAAAAAAAGATCGCAAAGAGCCTGACTCCTTGCTTATTGTTTGGCATTACGGTGCCAAGTAGAGACGCTCGACCAATTACGAGCATAAATAAGCTGTTATTTTTAAATATATATTCTATATCCTGTCGGACCAATAGACATATGTCTGTGGCTGACGATAAAAACATCAAATGAATTTGATGATCTCCTATATTTTAGCATATTTTCTAAAACAAAAAAAGTGAAATAGGTTTTTATTTGTTATCTTCTGTTTAAGAATTATTGTTAATATAAAATAATTGCTGTTAAGATATCATGATAGATATTTAGGTGAGTCAAGTAAATTGAAAACAATAAAAGTATGCTTGAATAGCACTTTATTGTAGTGTCATCAGTGATAAATAAAGTTATTTCATCCAGAGATAAAATCAAAAAACGCACAATGGGTCATGGCAAAACAGGAAAAATAGGCAATTTCTGACAAGAATATCAAAAAAGAAAAAGCCTACAAACGGCTTTGCACTGAGATTAAAACCTTATATGCCACAAATAGGAATCGAACCTACGACCTTCACCTTACCATGGTGCTGCTCTACCGACTGAGCTATTGCGGCGTTATTTTATTTTACTTAGTTTGGAAGTTAAGCTCCTGCTATTTTTAATTGAAAGAGCAGCATGAAGTGGGAATTCTGCGATTTCCCTTATCCGCAGATTCGGGGCAGTGCCCCGAACTCTACCGACTATCCTAATGCTGGAAACAGGAATCGAACCTGCGACCTACGCGTTACGAGTGCGTTGCTCTACCGACTGAGCTATTCCAGCAGGATTAAATATTGTTTTAGGTTAAGATTATTAGAGACGTTGCTATTCTTAAAAGAGCAACATCTAGTGAAAATTCTGCGAATTTCTTTAGCCACCGATTCGAAGCAGTGCTTTCAAACTCTACCTTTCTATTTTACCCAAAAATTAGCTGTTTGACAAGAAATTTTAACAAAAAAATAAAGATAGCTTTTTACTGATCTTTACTTATTTTTTATTCCAATATTTAACGTATACTTTACTACTTTGAGTTTAAGAAATTAGCAATGTTTCAATCGCACGCGCAGCATCCTCATGAATAACTGGGAAGAATGCCCCCAATACCATGGCCCCTAAGATAGCGCCACCTGCAATCGGTTTTTCCCATTTGTAAAAGATTAGCGCACCAATCGTTGCACCAATACCGACAGGAATGGAAGCAACTGTTGCTGATAAAATAATCAGTGGTCCTAAGAAGCGACCTGCTGAGTTACCTGCACCCATCATGATATCTGCACCAAATGTACAGTTTGCAGAATTCACCGTAAATTTCCTAATCGCAATGATAATCCCACCAATGAGTAGACCAATTCCTCCACCAGTCAGCAAGGCTAACGGGAAATTCTTAATCGGTGCATCAACCCCAACACTCATTAACAAAGCTGGAATCCCAATCCCAACACCCGTTAACAAAGAACCACCTAAATCCAATATCCCAACAAGAGAGCCTTCCAGTATCCGTGCAAACAAGAAACTTGCGCCAAAAGCAGCTGCAGCACCGTAACCCTCACCGTCCATGCCGGCTTTTAACATGGCAACAACTGATACTTCATTAAATGCACCTACACCATAAGTCACATACATATGGGTTCCTGCAAAGGCTGCAGCACCCATTAAAGCGACGATAATCGGAAAAGCCCAATCTGCATACCAAAAACTTGTTGCTTTTTTGCTTTCTATTTCCCGCTGTTCAATTTCCCATTGTTCTTTTGATTCCATTTTTACCTCCTCATATCACTTCATCACGTTCTGAGTATCTTTATTTCACTGTAAATAGATCATGGAAATTTTGCAACCATTTTGGAATGCCTAATTTAAACTGTTCTATCAAATTCAGATCGAAACCACGGAAGAAGGCACTCAAGACAAATAAGATAATCACAGTTACAAACAAAATTTTAGTGAGTCTACTCCAACCTAACTCATCTACACCTTTACCGACAAGTATCCCTAACACAACACCTGGTACAGCATTTCCCATGATCAATTGTGCGAGGCCGCCAAATAAAGTGCCCCAAAAACCAGTTCTCTTCCCTGCATCCAAGGCAGCTAACCAAAAAACTATTGGCATTACGGTACTAATGAGCAGAGTTGCTGCTGGTACCAGAACATCTACTGCTGTAACTTGTAAGCTTGATGGAATGGCTGATGATGTGGCATTTAAGAAAGTTACGATACCAGCACCAATAACTGCACCGACAATCGCCATTCTTTTAGGACTATGCACGGTTTCTGAAATATTTTTATTTCTTGACAATAGGGCAGCTGCTGCCCAGTTTGGTAAAATACGATGTGTCACATCTTGTGTATAAGCACCAGCACCAACTGCTGATGCCCAAGCATTAAAGAAGAAGCCCAAACCAAATGAGAAGTGAGATGCAGCATCACCTTCACAGGCGTTCATTTCTCCTAATGTTCTAAACGCTCCTAGTGCTTGAACGGTTGGCGAGTGAAACATTCTTGCAGCACCTAAAGCTGCAGAAAATCCCATTAGGCCACCGATAATCACGGATTTAAGTACTACAATTAAAATCTCCAATGTCTTTCCTCCTTGAATGGATAGAGTCTATTAAACAAACGTTTCATCTCATAACCGTTTAAAGGCAACAGATTTCAAGCTATTTTTAGTCTTTACTGCCTCCTTTTGGACGTCAACAAATGTTACCTTGTCCATTGAAACAACAGTCATTTCAACGTGTACCAATAAATTGACAGTATAACTAACTTTTTCTCTTGCTAAAAAGAAGAAACAAAATTTTTCTGTGTGAGTCTCTTTAGTTGCCGAAAGTGCTACACCACACGTATCTTTCGCTCACCATTGCCCACGCGCTCTTTAGCAGCCATAAAATGAAGTGTGATATACGAGATAAATGATTCGTCTTGGGCGATTTTCAACCCTAGTTCCCGTGCGATAAGTTGCCTTATTTTTTCAAACAAGGCGATCTCATTTTTTTTGATTGCCTTCAAGAAAGGATTATAACCGTTCAGATAATGGTGTGTTCGCTCTAAGCTCAAGGTGAGATGGGCCGCTAAATTCTGAAATAATAAACTATCTTCATTAAATGGAATCTGGACCTCTTGCGTAACAAACTCTACCATTCGACTTGTAAGCTCTAAAACATTAACAGGTGTTGTTGCACTTAAGTCAGTATAAACATAATCATACTCTGCTTTAAGTAAGGGCTTGTGATAAATTTTTTCCAGTTCGCTTAATAACGAAGCTGTAAAACCTGTTTGCTCCCCTAAATTTAACAATTCTTCTCCATCACCAATCGGGCAATCTTCGATCATGCGCACCAATGAAATGGTCAACCTAAGCGCCAAGGTAAAAAGCTCAAAATAAGTCGTCTCATGAATGATCTGTTCTGAAAGAAGTGTGCCAATTAATTTCAGGACAGATTCGTAATAGATAGAAAATGTCGGCGGTAGGATGGACTCAAAATAATTAAATGACGCCTCTTTTTCAAAATTGGTCAACTTTGACATCATCATAAATAAGTCATAGTCAGTGAAGTTTTCTTGAATCAACCTTTCTAACAACATACGTCGTCGCCGTTCATCACCCGCAACACTAAATCCTAAGTGATTGGCAATCAATTGAACATCGTTGGCAGTGAATAATGCTTTGATTTGCTGTAAATCAAATATAATTGTGTTTTTAACAACACCATATTCATCTGAAAACGAAGTTGAACTAATGGGTTTGTCAAATAGTAAAAGTTGAATCATCATTTGTTTTTTGCGCATCTCAGCATCAAGCGGTGCACACAAGCGTTCTGTGCCCAATAATTGATTCAGTAAGTTTTTACAGGTTGCATCATCTCCTTCTACAAAATAGCCTAGACCAGGTTTAGAAACTAATAAAACCTCCGCGTCCTTTAACCATTTCCGGATATTTACAATGTCACTTTTCAAAGTTCTAGGACTGATGTCATTTAAAGCAGCAAGCTCAACAGCTGTTTTAGATGAACGAGACGATAGTAATTCTATCGTTGTATCAATCTCCCTTTGTGTTAATTGCATGTCATTTTCTCCTAACATCATTAGTATACAACGGATTTGAGCACTTGAAAATACAGTTAAATTGCACGAATGCATCGTGCAAACTCAAATACCTCGTTTACAAAAAAATCCCCCTGACAAACTACTGTCAAAGGGATAGAGACTTATTTATTTCAAAGTTTCAGCCATCATGGCATGAAGTGTTTTGACATCCTCAACATTTGTATCACCTGTCGTTTTGTCGATGATAGATGAATACACATGCGGAATAATTTTCTTAACACCTGCATCTACTGCAATTTGGACGATTTCTTGGAAATTTTCTAAATCAATCCCACCTGTTGGTTCAAGGTAGAAGTCATTTTCGGCACAGGCTGTAGCAACTGCCTTATACTCTTCAAGATGTGTTAGGCCTTTCATGTTGAAGAATTTGATCGAGCTACCACCCATATCTTTCAAAAGTGCAATAGCCGTTTCGATTGGAACAATGCCTGCAGGTGCTTGAGAAGACAATGGTCCTGTCGCTAGATTAACCATCCCAACAGTTCCTGTTGGTGACACAAGGCCGTTAATAATGGTATCATTTTGTCCCAAAAGCGCACGACTTGCACCAACACCAGTAAAGACTTGATTAACGTGCTGAGGTTGCAAAACTTCTGATAAACGTGCGACCATGGCAGATTGGTTAGGATCCCCTGCACCAAGACCTACTGACAAAGCGTTATCAGTTGCCGCAATATAGCGTTTCATATCTTCAATTGCAGCTTCATCAGTTGCGTAATTTTTCGATAAAACGCCAAGCACAGCATGACCTTGGGCAGCTTCATAACAGGCTTTGGCATTTTCAACAGAGTTCGCGAGAACATTTAAGCAAAGACGATCTTCAAGGTAGTTGGGTGTTTTTTTCATTATATTTTTCTCCTATTATCAATTATTTATCTCATGACATCCAAATCGTCATGTTTCATTTTTTCTTGTATAAAATGTTGCGTTAAAATCGGACTATCACCATATGTTGTATGGGCTAGTTGCGTACTTGTTGCAGCAAAATCAACAGTTTCTTGTAAAGACCACTGGTCAATCAAACCTTGAATAATTCCTGCCGCAAAAGCATCTCCCGTCCCAATGCGATCATAGGTTGTGACGACTTTGTCATCAGAATAAACGACTTCTTGTTTGTCTGAGAGAAAGCCACGAACAAATTTTGTCTGTCCCTGACTTGACTTTTCAGTGCCACAAAAATAGTCTAACTCATACGCTTTGACGAACCGCTGGTATAACTTTTCAACCGGCTCATGTGCTGCATCAAACGGCATCTCCAAAAGTAAGGTCAAATCTTGCTTACCACCAATTACGATATTAGCCTCTTTGAGAATCTCCTGATAGTCTTGAATTAAGCTTGAGCGTTCTTCTAATTTAACCAAACTCATGCGATAATTAAAGTCAAAACAAAGCGGAATACCTAACTCTGTTGTCAATTTAGCAAGCTTTAAAGCCTTTTTACGCCCAACTTTTGATGTTGACAGGGCAATGCCGCAAATATGTACTAAATCCATACCAGATAAGGCTACTTTCATCTGATTTTCTGAAATTCCGGTTGTACAAAAAGCACTTTCACTCCGATTCAGATATGTCACCTGACTTGGTCGATTGCCAAAGCCCATTTCAAGAAAGTAGGTTCCGATATGGTTGCCATTATAAATCAGATGATGGTCTTGAACACCCAGTCTTCGTATATTTGCTGCTGCAGCATGACCAACTGGGTTTTCTGGTAAAACGCTCAATAAGTGCGTTTGTACACCATTTCGTGCTAAACCTGACAGGATATTCAACCCTGTACCACTATAGCTCATGTCAAGTGTATCCGTCTGGTCGATCATTTTAAATTGTTGCGGACATAATCGCAACATCACTTCGCCAAAGGCTAAGATATGCTTCATTTTAGGACCCCATAATCGTCTGTAGTTTGTTGACAATTGCGGTCATTTCAGCACGATCAACAGCTCGAATGTCAAACTCAATGATGCCATTATTGGCCTGATATTCTCGTGTATAGACTGCCAAATCCCCTACTTTTAAATCTGCAATGACTTGTAGAGCTGATGTTTTCTCTGACGTCACTTTAACACTGGCTCTATAAATATCACGTCCTGCTGAATCTTGGACTTCCTTGGCAGATAGTCCTGAGATACTATTAAGTTCGCTGATAAATGGCGCGAGACGCGCTTTCATGCTATCTCCGTCCTCACTACCATTAGCCAAATAGGCTTCTAAAGCAGTCACAAAACCGATGATGTTGTCTTTACCAATCTTCATCGCACGACCAATGCCCTTGTTTTGAAGCTGAATCCAAGGGATATAGGGATCACGTCCAAGTACAACCGCACTTGATGGCGCTTCGATGGCTTTAGCACCTGAGTAAATGACAAGATCAGCACCTTGTGCATAGTATTTTTTCAAATCTTCCTCTGCAGCAGCATCGACGATTAATGGTAGGCTGTGTTTTTTAGCGATTTCAGACATTTGCGGAATCGTCAGCATACTTTTTTGAACAGTGTGATGACTTTTGATATATAGAAGAGCTGCGGTCTTGTCTGTTATTTCGATTTCAACCTGCTCTGGTGTACACTCGTTTGCCCAGCCGGCTTCAACCAGATGACCACCACCAAGTGTCACCATGACTTCAACACCTGTACCATAATTAACATTATGGCCTTTAGGGATGATAATGTCACGCTTTGATATACGGTCTGTTAGATGGTGATAAGCATGGTAGACATCGCCTTGACCAATAACTGCAGCCGTTGACAGAGCGATACCGCTACTTGCGCTTGAGACAACTGTTGCATTTTTAATATCTAACAACTTTGCAATATACTGCCCTGTTTTAACTGTCAAATCTGCCATCTCAAAGAAAGTCTGACCTGCCTCTTTCTGTGCCTGAGCAACTGCATCAGTGACTTTTGAAACACCTAAGATTGTCATTTTCCCAGAGGCATTAATGACTTGCTTGAGGTTGAATTTTTGATGAATTGTCATATTTTCTCCTTTGCTATCTCGTAAACTTTTCCTGCAATAACTGCGGCTGTTGGCTTAATTTGGACAGAGGTCTTGACTGTTTCCTGATTGGAATCAATCAACTGTTTATCAGCGTCATCTGTGACTTGGAATATCGTGATATCTGCATCAAACCCAACAGATAAGTTACCTTTTCTGCTAAGTCGCAAGGCTTTTGCTGGTGCCTTCGTCACACGATGAATGACTTTTTCAAGCGAGTAGCCGATACACATTAATTTCTCCATCGTCGTGGCTAGGTTATAAACGGGACCGTTCAACCGATTTCTTGAATAAATATCAGTTGAAATTGAGTCTGCTAAGATATTCTCTGCTTTCGCTTGCTTCGCCACTTGAAAATTAAAACTGTCTGTCCCATGTCCAATGTCAAAATGGATGCCTGCTTCATAGGCTTTTTTAGCAAACTCTTTAATTTGACCTGACTTATCTAAAATCCCATTGTCCTTGCCGTTAAAACAATGTGTGACAATATCGCATGATTCTAGATAAGTCATCAACTCTTCTAAGGCAACGGGTGCTGTTCCAATATGCACCATGAGTGGTAAATGCGCCTTTTTTTGAAGCGCCTTTGCCATGACCAAAGGTTTGACACCATTTTGGCCGATAACACTTTTGCTCATCCGAGCTTTGATACCAATAATAAACTCACTGAGTTCCTTAATGCGCTCTAAGTTCTTAGTTTCATCAACTTTTGACAAATCTGCTAACTCATCTTGGTGAACAATCCCATCTCTTGAAATATTGAGCAAGGCATAAACATTCGTCTTAGATTTTTTAGTGAGTTCATAAAATTCACGGATATTATTTTCACCAGTTGACCCTGCATCAACAATGGTTGTTACGCCATTCTTAACGCCAACTTCATCTGGGTAATCATAGTAAAGCGACATGTTTTCATAACAGTGCACATGTGCATCTATCCATCCAGCTGAAATAAACTGTCCTTTAGTATCAAAAATCTCACGGCTTTCAGCGATAATCTCTGCTGAAAGTGCTGAGATTTTCCCAGACTCTATCCCGATTTCAATCGGCTGATGATCCAAGGTTCTAGCATTTTTTATAATTAAATCATACATCCTCTATCTCCTTTCACTGTTAGCTTTTAAAACGGAACTTTGTCCAAGGTCGAATATAGTCTAATAAAATCAACTCATCCATTTGAATGCTACCCACTTTATTTTTCCGTTCATCTCTGTGAGGCTCTAAAACAATTTGTAATTCATTTTTATACTTACCAAACTGATCATTACCAATCACAATATCACCAACTTGAAAAATCTGTTCATTATCATGCGGTGGATTTTCTTGTTTATAATCCTTACGAACTTGTGTAGAGCGTACCATCTGTGAAGTAATATCACCACGTCTAAAATGCTGGTTCTCAAGCACAATCTCTTGTTCTACTGGATTTGCTGTTGGTAAAAGATCAAGCGTGAAAGCGATTTGATAACGATTCAGCTGACCTAAGGCGACCAACTCTGCTTCACTTGCATACGCATTGCCGACGATAACATCATCAATCAAACCTGTCGCAAACAAGTGCTTAGCCTGTACCTCTACTGGCAAATGGCGGTGCATCTCAAGTGTCGGCAAGCCATCATTAATATCCCAAGGTCCACCTGTCGCCACCTGACTTGATACAAATGCCGCAGTTCTGATGCCATGCTTTTTGAAGCGCTTAGAGCATGAGTTAAAGAACGCTAAAGGTAAAGCACTGCCCTCTTGCGGATAGAAATTGTGACAGCCGTAGATATAGGGTTCGTTGGCTTCATAGGTCAAAATGTTATCCAAATATGCGACATCATTTGACATATTTAACTCGATAATCAAGCCATACGGATTAAAAGACAGCTTCGCTTCTTTATTACCATCAAAACCAGCATCCAAGCGCAAGCCGTCTGCACCTAGTTCAGCAAAAAAACTTAAATCATCATATGAAATCTGTAACTCATCAAAAATATTAGGCGCAATATCTAAAATCACTTCATAACCTAATGCTTTAGCAGCTGAAATAATCTTTGAAAACTTCTAAGCAACTGCCGCCTTGCCCTGTGTTACTTCAAGCATAGACATGAAAATCCGCTCAAATCCTTGTGCCTTAGCAAAGGTAATGTAGGCTAAATCCTCTTCAAATACACTATTATCTGGATAAACTGATATTCCTAATCTTCTAAACATTCTTGTTCTCCTTTACGATCTTTTTATCCCACGTCTCTGTATGCTTATGATAGCGCCAGAAAATCAGACAAGCACTCATGATTGTCACGACAAGCACAAAATAAAGCAAGTGTGTCAAAATAGTCAAGCCCATACCAACTAAGATGGCAAGTAAACAAAACGGGACTAATTTGAGCATAGAGACTGTTTTGACAATCTTTGGAACATGATTTTTTTCCAAGCAAACCATGCTAGCGATAAAAACGATGACTGAGAGGATCGCGACATCATAGGTCATAAGTGACTCCTTTAGATTATTTTCTTATGTTACAGGTTGCTACCTATCCAGAATCATCTGAACAAGCCTAAAACTATGTAACTTTGGCTTTCGCCAAAGCATTTTTTAACTCTCAGCACCTTCTGATGCTAATTGTTCTTTTTCAAAAACTTTGAAAAATGGATAATAGATGACCAAACTCACTAGGAAGTTTATCACGACGAGAATGCCAGCCATAATATGCCAATTGGTTACCATCATTGCGCCAATTGGCGATGGTACCGTAAAGACTGTCCGAGATACTGTCATTGGAATAATGTGTGTAATCGTTGCAAGATAAGCAATCACAGTCATCACCAAAGGAGACAAGATAAATGGAATCGTCAAGGTCGGATTCATCACAATCGGTGCCCCAAAAATAATCGGTTCATTGATATTGAATAGACCTGGTAAGAAACCAATTTTACCTAACTCTTTCAGATAAACAGACTTAGAAGTCAAGAATAGACAAACCAACGCCAAAGTTGCACCCGCGCCACCGATCCAAACAAACCATTGTAAAAACATTTCCGTGAAGATGTTAGGCATGTCAGTTGCTGCGACATGATTTGAGAAAGCATCCATATTTTCAGCAATAGAACTTTCCCAGAAAGGACGAATCACTGGTCCCATGATTGCAGGCCCATGGATCCCCAAAATCCAGAAGAAACAGATCAGGAAAACTGTCACTAAACCACCGAGTAAGCTATTCCCCGCAAGGAAGCCTTGCAATGGCATCAGCAGATTTGAAAGCGTTGCATTGATATCAAAGCCGAGCATATGCCGAATTACCCAAAAGAGGATCAAACATGCACCCGCTGGAAATAAGGCAACAAAGGAATTGGCAACTTCTGGTGGCACCCCTTCTGGCATTTTAATCGTAATATTTTTGACCTTCATAAAGCGATATATTTCAACTGAGATAATCGCTGTAACAATCGCGCCAAACAAGGATTGTACGCCTAGATTGGCAATATTAAGATAACGACCAGCGGCAACAACCTCAGTTTGTAGGTTTGTTTTTGCTACTTCTTCAAATAAGCGAACTGGCTTAATACTTGTGACGATAAACGACATGACCGCAATAATACCAGCTGTCAATTGATCTAGTTTATAACTTTGAGCAAGCGAACTTGCGATCCCAAAAGTTGCATAGAGTGCCAAAATACCAACTGTAAAGCGATAAGGGATATCCAAAATAGGTAAATATGGTGTTAATTTCTCAGCTACTGCTGGAATTGGAAAATTAAGAAAAATAACGAAGAATGAGCCAACCAAAGTCAGCGGCAATGTCGAGATAATCCCTTTTCTGACAGCAAGCATATGTCGCTGTCCCCCGATTTTAGCAGCAATAGGCGAGACCTTTTGCTCTAAAAATGTAATCAATCCGTTCATACAGACTCCTTAAGTAAATAGTGAGTCGGCTTACTTTGTCTCTAGATTTTGGCATGAGTCCATACGAACGTCTTCGTTATCATCAATCAGACTTGCCACAAGGTAATACCAACGATTCAGAAAACACGAAAGAAAGCGTTTCCTTAATTATGATTATAACATTATAATGTTTAATTAGTCAAGAAAATAAAAAAAGAAAATCAAGTTATTTTAAACTTCATAATCGATTAAATATGGTGTGGCACTAGAATCGTAATAAGACGTTGTGTATTCCACAAGTTGACCCATTTCAGAAAAAGCTGAACGTGTCCGCTTTAGAACAACGTCTGAGAGATCCGGTAGAACCTGATGTAACCATTCTGGCGTTTTTTGAGCACAAAAGGCATCTTCTATTTTATAAATATCAACACCTTGCTTGACCAAAAAAGAGTAAAATGAAAACTGATCTGAAGCCTTATCAGGTAAACTATCTGCTTTTTTCAACGGAAAATAATGCTTAACAAAGATGCTTGAAACACCGTCTAATTGATACATCCGATGAATTTCATAGATAGTGTCAAAATCAAATTTATCATTAATCGTAACATCTTCAGATTTCCCGATATAAGCAATTGATTTTTGGACCGCAACACCATGGTCATTTAAAATTTTTGTAAAGGTTTTAACTTTATTGAAAACATTGATAGGCTGATTACTGATGACTTTAGTCCCGACTCCACTTTGTTTATGGAGATAACCACCCTCAACGAGTAGATCAACAGCCTTACGAACCGTGATTTTACTCACGTTAAACTGGATTTCTAACTCATTTTCAGTCGGAAAAAGGCTACCAACTTCATATTTTCCGCTTATCAGATCAGCTTTTAAAACATCAAATACTTTCTGATACAAAATCTGATTTTTTTGCCTCATTTTAAACTCCTAACTTAACAAAACTCGATACCGCCTCACATTGTCTAATCTGCGCTGCAATAAAATCATGCGCATCATCAAACACAAGTGTCTCAAACTCACGATCATCAAATCTCAGATTGAAACGATAGCTTTCCTCATCATGTTTGACAATGTAGCCATAAGCTTCAAGCGTCTTGACAAAAATATCAGGACGTTTTTGTTTGACGACCTCTTTTTTAACAAATTTGAGTAAGAATGTCGTCATATATTTAAGGGCATATTCTAGATCAACGTCACCGATGATCTCATAAATTTGTTGTTCAAAAGGTGCTAAGTTCACTCTTTTTTCAACATGGTAAAAATAATTGGCCAAGTTTTCAACTGTTCGACCAAAGTCAGATGAAAAATGTAATGAAATACCGTTGGTTTGATTAGCTAAAGTTTGTTGGACTTGTGAGGCTTGGAGTTTTGCAATCAACTCAGCGCCTTCAGCCACAAAAAAAGGTTGATCAAAGTTTAATTGCTGTGGTTCCATTGCTGGTAAAGTCATGTCGAAATCAGCATCTGTAAAGACTTGAAACTGATTGGTATAACGCTTGTCCTCTCGTGAAATCAAGCCTGCTTGAACAAAATCTTCAATCTGACGTTCTAAATTTTGAACGTCACCGAAGGTTGCCTTAATTTTCCGTAAAGTCACATCGTCTTGATCAGCCAAAAAATTGATCAAATCTTGGAAAAATGGTCGTTGCGTTAAGCGGTTATGATTGAAAATCTTAATTTGCATTTGTTAGGGATCCTATATATTCTAAAGCTGAGTATGTTGCTAATGTTGCTGGGTTGCTGCCGAGCTGACCTAGTGGTACGGCCAGTCCAAGCTGATTAAAATAGTCTTGCCAGTAGGCTGAGATCAAATTTTCTCCGTCACCAAAAGACATGGCTGATTCTGATAGTTTGACCTGATCAGCAAAAGCCACAACGACCAACTGAGAGCAATAAAAACCCGCAGCATCTGGATAAAAGCTGTGGTTGTATGGCTTTCCTAGATGTCTTCTAGCTTCTAGTAGTACGGTTGTTGCATCCAGGTCGGCCAATCTAAAAACATCTACTGGTTGATTTTCTATTACAAAATCAGCCATCGTTTGTTCGACCACGCCATGTTTAGTCGTTGCGTGGATGACTGTTGTTTCACTGCTTGCAATGGCTACATGGGTATAAGCGCCCGTAGATTCAGAAATGGCTGTCGCAAATTTGTTCGCTTCATTTGGGTGCGTTTTGACAAATAATAAGTCAGCTGGTTTTATTTCAAATGTCATGATTTTCATTATACCAAAAATCTAGTTGTTTTGTTGTCTTTCTTGGTTATAAAGCATGCATAAAAAAAGCACGCTCTCGCGTACTTTCTTATAAACCGTATTTTTTGTTGAAACGGTCCACACGGCCGTCGGCTTGTGTGAATTTAGCTTTACCAGTGTAGAATGGGTGTGAATCTGATGATGTTTCCACACGGATTAATGGGTATGTGTTGCCATCTTCCCATTCAACAGTTTCTTTTGAGCTTTTTGTAGAGCCGCTCAAAAATTTGAAGCCTGTTGAAGTATCCATAAATACAACTGGTCCATAATTAGGATGGATGTCTGCTTTCATGTTCGATATTTCCTTTCTGCCTTGGGCTGTTTGCCAGTCCAAAGTAATCAATACTAGATTATTCTATCAAAATTTAAGGGTAATTTCAAGGCTTACAATCAATTTTCATCAACTAATTTGATATCAACACCAAGTGATGTCATTTTTTCGATGATATTATCATAGCCACGTAAAATGAACTCAACATTTGAGATTTTAGTTTCACCGTCGGCCATAACACCGGCGTTAACCAAGGCTGCACCAGCACGTAGATCTGTTGCTATCACTTCTGCACCGTGTAAGTCATTCGGAGCGTGATAAGTAATCTCACCGTTATTGGCCACGATATTAGCACCCATTCGTGCCAATTCAGCCGCATGGTTAATTCTTTTTTCATAGATGGTATCGATGACTTTACCACGTCCATTAGTCATCAAAAGTAAAGGGGTGATTGGTTGTTGCAAATCTGTCGCAAAACCTGGATATGGGACGGTTTTAATGCTGACTGATCTTAGATTTTCTGATTTCAAGACTTCAATCGAATCATCTCGGATGATCATCTGAACGCCCATCTCTTCGAGTTTAGCAATGAATGACTCCAGATGTTCGTAGATCACATTATTCACGATAACACCATCACCAAAAGCAGCCGCAAGGCTCAAATAGGTCCCTGCTTCAATCCGGTCAGGAATGACTGTGTGACGCGCACCACCTAATTTTTGAACACCATCAATCCGGATGACATCAGTACCTGCACCACGGACTTTCGCGCCCATGTTATTAAGCAAAGTCGCCACATCAATAATTTCAGGTTCACGCGCTGCATTTTCGATAATCGTCCGCCCCTCAGCCTTAACAGCAGCTAACATCGTGTTAATCGTTGCACCAACAGATACCATATCCATGAAGATTGTCGAAGCGCGCAAAGGGTTACCATCAGTCGTCAAATGCATCGCATTTTCCTTGAAGGTCATGCGTGCACCTAGGGCTTCAAAAGCCTTGATATGCAGGTCAATCGGACGAGGTCCCAAGTCACAACCACCAGGCAAGCCAACTGTCGCTTCACCAAATTTACCCAACAAAGACCCATTAAAGTAATACGAAGCACGCAAAGAATTAATCTTACCATAAGGTAGCGGTTTCGACTCGACACCACGTGGATCAATGACGACAATCCCCGCCTCAATATCACGATCAATCTTAGCGCCCATAATTTCTAAAATTTCAATTAAACTCGCCACATCAGAAATATCCGGCACGCCTTCCAAAGTCACCACATCATCCGCCAAAATGGTTGCAGGAATCAAGGCAACGACTGAATTTTTTGCACCAGAAATCGTCACTTCTCCTGAAATGCGTTTTCCTCCATTAATTACTATTTTTTTCATTTATTTATTAAAGTCCAATTCTTAAAATTCAAATTCATGCTCATCTATTTTACCATAAAAATAGAAATTTGACACCCTGTAGCCCAATAAAAAAGCAGACCATGGTGGCCTACTTTTTCAGTCATTTTTATCATCTATTCAAACACAAATTGGAAGTTATGAAGCATGTTCTCATAATAACTAATATATGTATAGTGCCAATTAAAACACGGTTTTTCAGCACATTCATAACTGATTAATAACCTCTTGATTATCGAGGTAATATTAGAACTAGGCACACTTTTGGCGCACTAAATCTCGCTATTCCATTTCTTAATTTTCTCAGGTCTAAAACCAGACCAAAATTCTAATTCCTCTTCAGTCTCATCATCTATGATTTTAATAAATGGCAATGAAGTAATGTTGTACTTGGCTTTCAGTTTTTCGACCTTCTTCTCACTCCAGGTGCGTTTAACTTCATTATGGCTATCTAACTCAATAGAGTTGGTTTGCTCCGAATTGCCGTAGTAAGTGTTTTCGTATGGCATACCTAGACTATCCATTAATTTAGTAGTCATTTTACAAGGCATGCAATGTGGCTTTGTGTATATAACTGCGTGGATATTGCTCATTTTTTATATCTCCTTCTTATTCAAGTACACCTTTAACATAATGCTTGTAGTATACTTTTGGCATCTTATCTTCTTTCATCGCAGCTGTATGCTCAGATAAATAGAATCCTTGCCATTTCATCATGCTACGATCGTGATAGTTGCGGATCTCTTCAAACTGACTGTAGCTTCTGTCTACTCATGGCATGTGTTTCTCCTTATGCAAAAATACTGTTAGTTTTATTAACTAACAGTATACTATATTTTAAGGATTTTGCATACAAAAAAAGCCCTACAATTATCTGTAGGGCTTTTTTTATATACTCTAAAAATTTAAAACTTGGCCGGCATAAATCAAATCAGGATTACTAATCCCATTTGCTGAGATCAGAGATTCAACTGTCGTGCCAAACTGTGCTGCAATACCACTCAACGTGTCACCGTACTCAACCACACAATAGCTTGATTTGGCTACTGATTGACCGCCTACAACGTTTAAAGATTGTCCTTGGTAAATAATGTTAGGATTGCTTAAAGCGTTAATACGAGCCAATTCTTGCCATGTAGTACCATACTTCACAGCAATCGTACTTAGATTTTCACCGTACTGAACGATATGAGTTTGGCTAACATTAGTAGCTGGTGCAGCTGTTGATGCATCTAATGTCTCAACATCATACACGCTCAACCAACTCATGATACCATCAAGCAAGACTTTATCGCCTGATTTCTCTATGATTTGGTAAGATGTCCCTTTGACCCACTGTGGAATCGCTTCACCAGTAGAGTAGTTGTTAGCGCTAAAGTTGACTTTAACAGTCATGCCAACTTCTTTGGCGCTACCTTTGACTTTATCAGCCTCTTTACCTGCATCAATTGCTGGTGTTTCGGTAACTGGTTTAGTGGCATTACCGTTTTTATATCCGTTATCGGTTACACCTGATAGATCGATATTACCATCAAGGCCACCTGCCACATATGTTGATGTAAACTGGAAAATTTGGATGTTATCCCATGATGGAAAGTAATTGTAATTTGGCACTGGTGTCACATTATAATCTGGATACTCACCAAGCCAGAGACCAAACTTATCAGAAATTCGTTTCAAGTCCAAGTTATTTGTCAAGAAATGCTTATATCCGTAAAGTAAAGGTGTATACCCTCGATCTTTGATGTACTGCAACGACCACAGAATCACATCGGTGTTCGCCACACCGTCCTCAACGTCAAGCGCCACAATAGACCCTTTAGGTGTCTGAACTTGAGCAAGCATGGTGTCTAAGATATTCTTGGCCAAAGTTGTATTGGTCACACTCTGATACCAAATATAAGTGTGGGCACGTTTACCCTGTGCAATTGATGACTGGACTTGTGAGGCATAGGTTGATTGCCAATAAATCCCAACGCCATTATAACCACCAATCTGTGAGATTGAAAACTTGTCATGGGCATAACCGAACTGTCCTTGATTACCTTGATAGACAGCCCAGTCCACACCTTGGTCACCAACTGCCGCAAAAGCTGGATTAGCGTAAGCAAAAAGCCCTAGCCCAATGGCTAAGACTGCTACTGTTTTTTTTAGTTTTTTCATTTGTTCACGTCCTTTTCTCTGATCTGAATGAAAATATCTTTCATTTTTTGAGGTAACGGAAGGAATTCACTCACGTTTTCAATGAATGAAATTCCTTCATTTGCAATATAGAACATGATGACGATTTCACGCAGAGGAACACCATCTCCGATAATTTTCTGCATTTCTACAGATACTGCAATCACAACAAAGATCAATATCTTTTTAAAGATCCCTTTAAAACCTACTGAGCTAGATACTTCCTTGTTAACAAACGCCTTGCCAAGTCCTGTCAGATAGTCAACTATGACCAATACAACAATTGCGTGTGTCAGCACGTCCAAGCCCCCTAATATTCCAGTAATTACACCACCAACTAAACCAAACAGCATTGAAGCTGTGTTAAAATATTTTTCCATTTTTCCTCTTTTCTAGTATTCTACTGCTATACTTGTAACGAACGTATTTGACATATTATTAGAGTCACTAGAGTTCCAAGCGCTCGACCCGCCACTCATAAAGCGAAGCATACCAAACCGTAATTCCGAATTAGATATTGCTCCTGTAGAGAGAATCTCTACTTCCCATACCCGATAAGCGCCACCAGAAAGCACTTCCATTTCTGGAATCAACTGCTGCGATACATACTTCCATTTCAAATTATAGTTTGAATAAGAATTGCTAATATCCAACGTGATTCGTAAAAATTTGTTATAACAAAGCAGGTCAATGTGCAGATACTTGACACCTGTCAAATCTCCTAATTTCAATGCCTTGGAATCACTATTTGCGTTTGCGTCAAATTTTCCAGTCCAGATGACACCTTTTTTCATATGGCTAGCGACAATTTTGGTTAGCGTCACAGTAGCACCAGTTGAAACATATGAATAGAGCGGGAACGTATAGATTAGCCCGCCGTTGTTCAAATCTTGTTGGTTCAGCACCTCTACCAGTTCTAATCGTAACTGGTTATTGACAGGCACATAATCGCTAGTGCCTGGCGTTCCTGTTGATGTATTGTCCTGAGTCAGGTCAATCGTGATACAAATATAGCCTGTCTTGTTAGCCTGCGCTGTCAATTGCACTTGTTGAGTATTCTCAATCAATCTACCTTGCACAAGCGCCTTGCCAGATGCAACATAGACGTTCAAACCTGTTGCGGTCACTGTCATTCCTGAGATGACTTTATTATCTGAGCTTTGCGCCAGATAGCTGTATAGCTGTGCATCCGCTTCTGGCGTGACTTTCGCCTTGTCAAATTGATAACCTTGTAATGTCATTTTTCTCTCCTTAATTTAACAACTCGCTGAGACGACTCTTTACATGGCCAAATTTCAGCGTAACCCTGTCAGAATCGCTTGGATATTCATAACCAGTCAAGACCGATTTATAAATTTTTCCACTTTTGTAAATTGTGGCCAACATGCCAAGATTTAACTTTTCAACACTGAAAAACTCATTGTCTTTTGACATCGTGAAACTGATCTCGTGTGAGTAGTAGTTTCCCTTAAGTTCGCTGTTGGCTAAATCGTCATAGCTAGGCTTATCAGTCGCTGTCGTATCGTATATAGCCACTTTAGTTGTCGTAGGTTTAAACACAGCAGGGTCAGCATAATTACTTGTGATGTCGTTGTTGGTAGTTAGATAACGTTCAGCGAGTACATTTGGTCCTTCTGAGTTAGTTGTGTTTTTGTTGACAATTAGCAGATGATTTTGGGTATTTTTTCCAACTTCCGTTGTGGAAACCTCCCAATCTTGAAAATCTGCAATATTATCTTTAAGCTGCATAGTGTCAGTCACTGCTTCAATAACCGTCTTGATTCGACCGTTTTCAAACTTATCAAATCGCCACACAACGTTGTATTTCTTGAAGCCATTAATGGCATAGCTCATCAAGTTTGTAGCCTTTGGTGGCTCATCTGGTTGGTAGATGTGTGGCGTGTTTGTCTTGACTTCGATATCTAAGATATTCAAATCCTTAGACGCATCTTGTAATAGATACCTATTAATCAAATTCTTGAAGTGTTGCTCAAAACTCGACCCGCTCATACGTGTTGCTGGGAACTCAAAGTTTACAAGACCTAGCAAGTCTTTTGCAACCACTTTTTTATCTTCATAGCTCGAAATAACTCCGAAAAATGAAACCGCTGAACTATACATGACTTTAGCTAAAATAAAATCGCCACGAACGAATGAAGCGTCGTCTGGTAATTCAAACGTACTGGCATCTTGTGTGATGTAGTCTGGCTGAATGCTTGCCTTAGAAACGATAATAGGTTCTTGTGTAATCGCTCCTTTACGGTCAATGATCCAAATATTAACCTGTTCACTCATACTGTGATATACTCCTCTCTGTATACAAATGACACGTCACCAGTGTTGTGGAATGCTAACGTGACATGTCCCTCTGGTATCGCAATCAAATTAGACCTTGATAGGTCCTGTTGTTGGTAGACGTCTGAGATGGTGCCATCTGGTGCTATCAGCTTCATTCTCTGATTTTGTACGATACTTGACACAACCAACCTATACCCATCAGGCACATCAATGTTGTAGCCATCTGACTGTAACACTTTTGATCCATCTAATATTTCCCAATATGGATTTGTGCAGGGGCCATGCACTGTTATTTCAACAGGTGACCCTTTTGCTGACCCAATGTAAACTGAGTTATTCTCAATCTGAAACACGCCAGATTTACCGTTATAATCTGATTCGTACACAAATGGATAAACATAGTAATTGTTACTTGGTTTGCCAGAATAGAAGTCTGATGGCATATCAGACACATCGCCACGAATCAACATCGGTTCACGGAAATAAGTCGACATCGTAGCTAGTGTTGACCAGTTCTGGTTGATTAAGTACAACTGAAACACACCATCCTCAGGCACAACAAATGATATTGTCGCAGTCTTGAAACCTGATGAACTAGCTGTAATGCCAAAATCAGAGTACTTGTAGTTCTTCTCGCCAGTGCCATATCCAACTCTGATTACTGGTCTGTCATAGTCTGGATTATTGTCTGTCTTGATATCGACACGAAAAGATAAACGGTCGCCTTTTCTAACTTTAAGTCCCCAGGCATTTATGAAACTAGAAAGCTTATTGTTGCTTGACGTTAGTTTCAGAATGTTAGAATTTGGTTTGTCAGAAGCAGGTACCTGCAGTTGATAAGTACCTTCTGGATCGCTCATATTCGACCAATCCTGCATATTGTTTAAGAAGTTTGGATTGGCAATCAAATTTCTAGGCTTGTTAGTGCCTGCGTATATCTTGCCATCACCTTCGGTATCTGAGTTTGGCTTGTAGGTTTCAGATATTTCTTTATAGAAAGGTGTGAGAAAGTCGAAGATAACCTGTTCAAGCAGTACTTGATTTGTGTTTATATCTGACTTAGTAATCTCATTAAGGATGCAGTCTCTAAACAGTTCAGTTCCTTCTGTGATATAGACAAGTCTGTATGGTGGATAATTCAAAAACTCAACGAATTTTCGATATTCAACCATTTCTGAATTATCGTCACCAAGACCAAAATAGAGATTTAGTTTTAGGGTAGAGGCTTTCATATCAACCCCGCTGCTTTTAAAACTAGCCCCAGCATTAAAAATATTATTTTCAATAGCTGCACCAAAACCCTCAGGACTTACAGAAAAAATAGAGTCTAAATCATCTAAATCTACTAAGTCGTTTTTGGCATTGTATATTTTAAGAGTCGTTCCAAAAATCATCTATACTCTTGACCTCCTTGTCATTTCTTTTTCGAAATAATCTAAGACACTTTTGCCATTTAAAATGACATCCATGTCCTTTTCATATATCAATTGAAGTAATTGAATTACCTTGCTTGTGCCAGGATCTAACACTGAACTTGACGTGTCAACCCTTGAAACACTTGTTGGTTTAAACGTTGCATTATAACCAATAAAAGGCAAAGGTTGTTGGTTATTTAAACCATCCGCAAAATGTGGGAGACCACGCTTAATTTTCTCAGTATCAGAAGCCTTGTCAATTCTGGTGTTTTTAGGCAAAGGTAGCATGACATCACGGCCTTTTGGAATGAATGAGAATCCATTAGGAAGAGTAATCAATTCTTCGTATAGCGCACCTTTTTGGTCATTCACAAGCGCGAATTGGCCAAATGGAAGTCCAGGTGAACCATTAGCAAATCCAAGCGCCTTTTTAGCCGCTGATCCTAAATTGTTAATCATGTTATTGATACTAGTGGTAAAACCTCCAGTATCAGCCTCTAGTTTGGTAGTTTTACTATTTGGGATTTTGTTAATAGCTTCCCATGCATTTGTTGCGGGTACTGTTGTGTTATCCTGGGCATTTAGCTGCTTGGTAGGAGTTTCGGTTGTATTGAATTTGTTTATATTTTCTTTGGCAAATGCTACAGGTTGACCAGTCGCGTCAACACCATTAAACAATTTCATCAAAGCGGGGTATTGGTTAAATTCTTCAACGCTACCTTTACCAGTTAGCACTTTATTAATCAAGTCAGTGTTATTGGCGACAAATTGCTTCTCTTCCGGATTCATTGATTTATAATTATTTAAGTTCAACTCAGAATTAATCATCTTAGCAATCAAGTCAGAGTCATTAATCATTAAATCTTTAGTTATAATATTATAATCATTATAATCATTGATTGATTTTATGGAATTTACGATTTTTTCATCATCAACATTTAATGACGCTTTCTTCTCCTCAAGCGTCATGCTATCCCATTGTCCGGCTTTGAAAAGCGCATCCATTAGTTGTTCTCGACCTTTTACGGTAAGTTCCCCTGTCTTAGGGTCTAGCTCCAAATTTGACCACTCAAGGCCAGCTTTTGAGATTAGCGTGGATATAGTCTTCATCTTCTCAGACATAGAGTTATCCAAATCGCTCATTTTAGCCCTGAATTCACTGACAGATACTCCAGCTTTCTGGGCGTATTCTGCTATCAAAGCATCCTTTTGATTAATATCGCCTTTGAAAGCTGATACACGTTTTGCGTAAATTTCAATCATTGCTTCTTGATGATTTTTTTCAACTTCTTGATATTGCTGACTATTTTTACCAAAGACTTCTACAGCTTTTATACGTTTTTTGTAGCTGTCATCTTCTTGGGTAGCTATCTCATCCAGACTTTTAATATAGGCTTTGCGCTCTTTTCCGTTCATTTCTTCAACGGTTTTACTTGTATCTTCAAGCATTTTTATTTTCTGTTGGGCGCCAAGACCTAAAGCTTCAACTTGCTCAACAGATAAACTTTTTGTTATTCCAAGAATGATACCCTTCTCTGCTTCCGTTAAATGTCTTTCATTTTGGCGTGCATTATTCATGATATCCGAAACTCTTTGTGTAGAAGCTGAAACCTGAGCTTCTTGCTCTTCATTAAGTTGTTTCTGTTTTTCGGCCAATTCCTTAGCTTGTTTCTGCATATGAATTGGTAGCAACTCAATGCCATCAGCAGTGTCTTTCTCATCCTTTTTGTTAGCTTTTTTTATACCATCTTCAATATCTTTCAAGTTTTGAACGATATCTTTTGAAGCAGTGCTATAGCTGTTTTTATAAGCAGTCAGTTTTGTTTCAGTATCGTTGACTAATGTTTCGGTTTTATCAAGGACATTTTTTTGAGCTTTAGTAACATCATCACCCCAATTAGTTGCTTGAGATGCCTTGTAAGCCTCATTAATTGCCCATATCCCACCAGCGACAATAGCAGTCGCACCAACTGCAATAGCTGCAGGACCTGCAAGAGCAACAAGAGAAGCACCTAAACCGCCAATACCCGCAGCACCGCCTGCAGCAGCTGCACTTGATTCAAAAAGCCCCATAGCACCTGCGCCAATTCTCAAGGCACCGCCTACTGTGGAAATTCCTTTAGTGATTTTAGTAAGTCCAACAACGGTTGGACCAGCTATTGCGACAATCCCGCCTATTTTTAATATACGGTCTATGTCATCAGCACTCAGCTTACTAAGCGTGTCAGACAATGATTTGACAGACTTTTGAAGCTGTGGCATGTACTTTTCAGCAATATCAATCAAAGCCTCACCAAGCGGTAACAGGGCTGTCTGAGCTTCACGGAAAGTAGATTTAGCACGAGCTCCAAAAGTTTCATTTTGTTGCTGTTTGACCTTTTCCATCGACCCTGCGACATTATCATAAGTACCATTAACATCATTCAATGATTCAATAATCTTCATGGCATTATCTTCACCGAGTGCAGACCAAACAGTACTAGCAAGCGAAAGTTTATCTTGTTGGTTAGTAGTACTTTCTAGGTCGCTGATGATAGATTTAAATACATCTTGTGATGTACGATTACCATTTTTGAACTCAGAAAATACGTCTCTCGTCCCTTGAGAGAAACTACTTAAATTTTTCTCAATTCGGCCATCATTAAGCGAAATCGCAAACTCTTTGACGAAGTCATTGACCTTATCAAGATTATAAGCACCTGACTTTAGACCATTATCAAGTACTGCAAACATGCCCTTAGCATTAAACCCAGCCTGTGACCACAACTGGCCATACTCAGCTAAGTTATCACCAAGCTCACCAGTCTTATCAAGACCAGTCTGTACGCCTTTGACGTATAAATCCATAGCATCATCAGCAGACAGACCAAAGTTAACCATTAACGAATTAACACCACGCAGAGACTCGCCCATATCCTGACCGAGTGTGTCTCGTAAGACCATTGCGTTTTCGGTTACTTTTTTAATTTGGTTATCTGGAATATCACCAAGTTGTCTTTTGACTTGAATAAGCGATTCAGCAACGTCATCAATGCTTTCGCCAAAGCCATCAGAATAGATGCCCTGAATAGCTTGCTTGGTGACTGCACTCTGCTGTTCAGTCAATCCAAGAGAGCTAACAACTCGTGCATTAGCTGATTCAAAGTCTGATGCCATTTTACCGACAGCAGTACCTAAACCAATCACTGGCACTGTCAATCCAACCGTTAGTGCTTTACCAAGCGTCTCAGTCTTTTCGCCTAACTTGCCTACTTTTTCCCAAGCTGCGGCATTTTGGTCAAGATTTTTCTTTACCCTGTCAAACGCTTGGTCAGCTGATGAGCCGTACATCTCCATCTCACGCTTAGCCATTTTGAGCGTTGTACTCATCTTGACACCCATAGTGTCCCTGAGTTCCAAAGCTCGTTTAGTTGCTGTTTCAAGCTCTTTGGAGTCGACATCACCTAGAGCACGTTTAGTCTGCACCAAAGACTTGACGACATCATTAGCTGACTTGCCAAAACCATTTTTATAGATGTTCTCAGCAGACTTTGTCAGTTCCTTGACATCTTTTTCAGTCATGTTCAGGCTTTTTTGGATATTTTTAGAAGCTGCTTCCATTGCCGCAGCAGTATTTTTAGAAGATTCCTTAAAACCTTTCTCGACTTCTTCAGCCGTCAATTTACCTTCTTTTTTGACGGCCGCCATTGCAGATTTAAAGCCTTTATTATCGGCAACAACTGAGGCTTTCAAAGTAGCTAACTCTATAAATCCAGCCATTAAACATCACCTCCATATCTTTGATACTTTTCAATTGCTTTTTCGTCTGCTGACGTTTGACGAATACGCCAACACGTTTCAAGAAATTTACGACCATCATCACTTTTGCTCATATTACTCAACCATGCGTCACGCAGATAGAGCTTATACTGACTGTACGGCAAGTCTTGGACTTTATCCAAAGGCACGCCAGAGTAATCAGCAACAGCCTTATAATCGCTTGTATTACTTGTTAAATCCTGTTCCCACTGCTCTTTTTGAAAATACTTGTCAATTAGAGCATTCAAGACATTAACGTCTTGCGGAACAGGAATCATAAGTTTGGGTGTTCATCAACCTCTGAGATAACCCCAATCGCTGCGCTAAGAATTGCTGTCAATTGTACTGAGTTTAGCTGCTCAATATCTTCAAGTGTGAATTCTCGGCCTTCCTTATTTGTATTGAGAAACTCTAAAGTCAGTTCGTAGATACGAGAAAACTCATTCTCGGAACGGTTCACTTTGTTAACAAAACGTGTAGATGGCATTGGAATATGTAATTCTGAGCCGTCAATCCAGATAAAGTCAATTGTTTTTTCGGTGAGTTCTTGTAAATTAATTGCCATTTTTGTCTCCTATTCAAAAAAAACAAGGGCATTAAAGCCCTTGTCAGTAGTTAATTAAGCACCTGCTGTAGGAAGTTCAATTTCAATCTCTGCCATGAAATTCTTGATAAATTCGATTGCTGAAAGCTCTGCATCAATGACCGTCTCTTTTCCGCCTTGGAATGACATAGTAAAGCCGTTTGTTGCATTTGCTACCATTGTCAGTCTAATGTTTTTTCCGTCATCTTTTGTATGCACGAATCGAACAAGTACGTTTTTTAGTGGGTTATTTGCTCCAAAAGTGATAGTTGATACTTTTTTGACAGTATCTTCAGCGATTGTTGCGTTTGTTAGCAATCCGATTTTGTCTGGATCGAATGTCAGAATTCCAGATTTAAAGCTACATTCAGTTTTTGTAATCTTACGTTTCACGACTTTACCGTAAGAATTTTCTACATCATAGACAGTTGGTTTATAAGTGAATTCTGCTCCTCCTGACGTATGACCAACGTTATTTAAGGCTGTTTCGATTGTTACATTATCGGGAATCACAGAGCCTGTAAATTCTGTCAAATACAGTTCTCCCGCTCCTAAAATAATGTCATTTGGTGATAGAGTAGTTGTTTCTGCCATTTTAATTTCTCTCCTTTGTTTTCAAAACGAAAAACGTGGTTAGTTCCCACGTCTGATAAGTGTCGTTAAACATTGCACCGCCACCAGATACAGCGCCAGTAAAGGCGATATCTGGTAAGACAACTGCTTTGTTCTCTTTTTCTGTGCTGAAAATATCAATCATTTTCTTCTTGTAGCTTTCAGCTGTATCATAATCAGGATGAATACATCTAATTTCAAGCGTATCTTGGCCAACATAGCCTCCTGTAGCAGTGCTTATAAAGTAAATGATTGATATATCTTCAACGGTTGTGCTGAAAGATGGATATATCTTGTCTGTTAATTCAGGATATCGCTGCTCAATCAGTTGTTTGACTTGATAACCTTGTAGCATTAGTTAGCACCTCCAAGCAATTTTGATATAGTGCTTTGTTCCTGCTCAATCGTATCTTTGAGGTAAGGGTTAGGTTTTGAGCCTCTAGTCCATATTTTCTCACCAGTCTTGGGGTCATCATAAGACCAAGGTGTTTTACGACCATCACCATTTACTGCATAGATGCCAGTGCCCTGATGATGATAGATAGCGTGATCAGAAGTATTACCAACTGCACCCCGAACTTCATCGCCGATAATTTCAGCACCAAGAGATTTGGTGTCGGCTCTTAGCTCACCAGTACCGACACCGACTTTTTCTTTAGCTTTTTCAGCTATATGATCTAAGGTCAGTTCCATATTCTGCATTAACAATTCTTGCATCTTATTAACCGAATTATCACAAGCCTGTTCAAAAGCTCTAGTGTCAGCCATTGGCAATCACCTCCAAAAATAATTGAGCTAAGCGACCCTCGTTGTTAACACCTTTTACCAGGTATTTTACACCGTCTCGTTCAAGCCGATATTTGCCAGCTATTAGCGTTTTCTTCTTAGTCAGACCTAAATAGTCGTATTGCTTCACACGAGCCCCAGAACTGCCAAATGTGAGCTGATTTTGGGCACTCTGGTCATAGATACTGACAACTATCTGAGTATCTTGTTTAACCCAACCGTCTTTGAGAGAACCAGAAGGTCCTCTTACTGGTGTGCTTTTGTAGAGGTCAAAGACTAACCTCTTACGTAATGGATTCATCTTCATCCTCCCATACGCCTAGACGTCTGTTAGCGTTAAGAATAGATGCCACACGAGGCGGTACATCATCAAGATAACTTGTAGAAACTCCTGAATATCCTTCAGATGCCAGGCCTTCTGTGCCGATTCTATTGACCGTAATTACAGATAAGCTGACAACTGCTGAACTCAACTGGAGGTTAAGCTCAGACTGATTGGTATCAGACAATACCTCTTGTGTTACATCGTCAATAATTTCTTGCAACTTACCATCAGATAATTCATTCTCATCTAATCTTGCTTTGAGACGTTCTAACAAAGTTTCTGCCATATTTTACCTACTTTTTGGTTTTTTTAGGAGTTTTAACTTTAACTGATTCGCCATCCAACTCAATCAAAGATTTACCTTTAAGTGATTCGTGGCGACCTTTGCTTTCTGTAGAAACAAGCTCTTCAATTCTAGTTTCATCAGTTCCTTCATAAACATCGCCAACTCGATATTCTTTGTCTCCATCTTTTAAATCAACAAACGCTTGAACAACTTTGTATGCCATTATGTTTTCCTCCTAAATCAACCGCCAGTTGTTTCGTAAGATACGTAAATTGCTGGGCGTGCTTTTTCCAATACGATCAGATCGTAGTAGTTCGTTCCTTTGATAGTATCACGGTTACCGTCACGGTCTTGTGATGCTGGAATGAGTGTCACATCATTGTATTTTTCAATCGGTGCAGCAACATGAAGTGGCACAAGAATGAAGTTGATTTTTTTAGGTGAATCAACTTGTAAACGTGATTTAGCTACTTTGATGATTGGCACATCACCATCAAGCTGAGCAACTTTACGATTAATACCATTAATTTGTGCTTCATTTACTGTGAAGCTCTTAGAAACTTTATCGTTGTTCTTCAAAGCATTGTAATATTCAGATGAGGCAAACATAACGAATGGTCCTACAACTTCTGCGTCAGTCATATAGGTTTCCGCAGCATCATATGCAGTTAAAGAATTAGCAGTTGTGATTTTTTCAATAACAGTCTTCCCAACATACTTACTTGTAGAATCATCTGATTCTGCGGGTTTAAAGGCTGCTTCAATCAAGCGCTTTACTGCTGTCTTATCTTTTTCAGGAGTAGCAATCAAACGCGAATGCTCTTCGATAATCGATGCAACATTATAAGACCCATTCTCTGATTGGTCAAGAACATCAAGGTCATAAGCCATCCAACGTTCTTTTCCGAGTTTGACAGTCTCTTTAGAAACATCAATCTTAGCACGTGCATTAGTAGCGTTACGTTGATAATCAGAAGCTGTGAAACCTTTCATTTTATTGATGCGTACTTCTTTAGCTCCTGTGAAGTCCGCATCTGTGATATCACTTGCGCCACCTTTAAGGACTTCCCACACTTGAGATTCTGCTGCAAATTCTTGGTCGACCTGTTCAAGGTCTTTACTGTTTAAAATTACTGACATTTTCTATTCTCCTTTTGATTTTTCATAGGCTTGCTGGGCTTTACTGCGCCAATCAGAGCCATTTCCTTCGCCTGCCACTTTTGGTTTGGCGGGCGTTCTGTCTTTCATGATTTCACTAACAATAGAGTCCTTAAAAGCCTGCATTAGTCCTTTGAATTCATTGAATTTTTCCTGAGATACGTCTTCTTTTGTATCAGCGATGAATTTAGCAAAAGTTTCAGGTAACTTTTCATCACTAAGTAGCTTGCGTGATTTGTCGACTGCATCACGCTTAGCCACGTCCTGTTCAAGTTTTTCGAGTTTTGCGATTCGATCCTGTTCTTTTTCGGCAGCTGAAAGTTTAGAAATACGTTCTTTTTCTTCCTGATCACTTTGCCATTTGGCGAACTTCTCATTGATAATCTTATCGACATCAGTATCAGAGTACTTTTTGTCCGAACCAGCTGGATCGCTTGTTTTTGGATCAGTTGGCTCTTTAGGTTCAACTGGATCAGCTGGCGGGTTTTGTGGTGCAGGATCAACTGGATCAGTCGGATGTGCGAACATCTGCAAGTTCATTGGCAATAATTGTTGTTGTTTCATGTTTAGTTCCTCCCATACCTTTTTACGTGGATGCATGCCTGCACGCTCCCATAAAGTTTACTGTCATTCATGCCTGGACAATAAGAAAAGCACCTGTCATTGACAAATGCTTTGCTTGAGTATAAAAATAGCACTCAATCTCTATGACTGTGTGCTAGAAAATTATATTTTCCCATACATCTTTGGGTATTTCTTCGAGAGGTTCATTTTTAGATATAGCATTATCGACTGCGGATTTCATTTTCTCAAACCCTTCACTTTCAATGTATTCCACGCTGTCGTGAAGTGGGTCCCAAAACCCTATAATTCTAGTTGGAAAAGGGACTTTAAAATGCTGCTCGTATTTGGCTTCTAAAAGTTCAAACTTATCCATGCATTATCCTTTCAATATCATACCGATTATGAAGTTAAGATATTCTGGGTCATCAGATATCTTTTTCATCACTACTTCAGACCTTCTACTAGTCTGAGAAAAAATTTTCCCTTTACCTGGCTCAAATAAACTCTCTAATCCCACACTCAAAATTTCTGTGGCATTAGAATAGGTTTTACCAATGTATGGTGTTATGAAATTATCTTTTTTAGTTTTTTCATTAACACCATACCAATATAGCGTGTTTTTTATCGGCTCTTCTTGCTCACCTTTTGTTCGATAAGCAAGAAATTCCTTAGACAACTTCAGCGCATCAGGGTTGAAGTGTTCAACGTAGTGACCAATCTCATGGAAACTAACGGTATTGCTGTTCTTACTAAGCATAATACTTACGCCATTATCAACTATACCACTTCGCCATGTTCTCCCTTTTAATCCCACATCACTAAAAAATCCACGATCGACATTTTTGGAATAGATGGTCTTTCCGTTAGCGTGCGCATATTCTGCCCATTCTTTTGGATAGAACGAGAAAGCATCAGTAAGCCTTGCTTTTGTATCTTTTGCAGAGCCTTTTGCCCATCCATTTTTTGGAACGGTACCGCCAATCTCTCTAAAGTTAGAAAAGACATCTTTAAGAGCCTGTTTATCACCAATTTTACTAGCTACATCAAATTTAGAATTTACTAATGAACCTAGTGAAGTTATATCCGCGTGACTTGCAGTGTTAATATCTATCGAATCCATATACTTTTTAATTGATTCAATCTCTCTATCATCATTATACACCTTATCAAGAGAAGTATCATCAGTTTTACCACTAATCTGCTCTTTTAGTTTCCTAATCTCGTCACCACGTTTTTCGGCTGCTGCCATATCAATTACAGGCACCATAGTGCATCTACAATTTGGATGCGCTGGAATATCAGGTAAGTTTTCTATATCAAACTCTTTGCGATTAAGTTTACGACATATCTTACTGGTCTTGTCGTCCATTGTCGCAATCCATTTGAGTTTTGTATATCCTTTAGCACGATATGACTCAATCTGACCTTGATTAAGGGCGTGCATGTACTCAGTGCGTACAAGTCTTTGCGTTTGTCCTCGTCCAACATCAAGACGGCCGTCAATCGTATTTGCGACTTCGTAAATTGATTTACCTTGAATAATGCCGTTAGTCAATTCAGACTTTAACGAATTGATTAGCTGCGCTTTATTTTTCCAGATTCTATCTGAGAAATTAGCGTCATGCCAAGGCCTTTTGATCAGTTCATCAATTGCTGACTTATTCAACACATTCGTGTTCAGTACATCCGCAGCTGCCTGACTGCCTACTAAAGTAGCGTGTTGCAATGATTGCTTGGTATAATCAACTTCTTTAGTACCAAGTTGTAGTATTGAGTCATTGATTTGCTTTTCGATTTTTTGGAGATTGTTATACCTGTAGAAGTCTGATATTAAAGGCTTTTCAATGTTCATCTTTTGGTAAGTATCAAAGATTTCAGCTTTAATATCTTTAGATGCCTGCTGATAAACTGATAGCCACTGACGTGTCGCTTGCTCATTCTCGTTGTAAGCTTTGTGCAGCGGATTCTGTAGCCTTCGTTGCCAGTAAGTCATCTTCTCCATTATCTGTTACCTCCTGCCCAACAGAAGCAAAATTAAACCCGTTGTTGCTAGCGTTCTCTTGTTCCTCTGCAATGGTTTCAAGCTCCGCTTTAACATCAGGCACAATATCATCACCAAGCTGTGTGAGCTGTGTTGATTTAGAAGTAATGCCATTCAGCATCTGAACGAACTGAGCGATCTCTTGTGAGTTCTGAGGTAAGTTTGCCTTGAACGTGATTCCAATCGTCAGCGGGTCAAATACTTTAGATTTAGTTGACAGAAATCCACTAATCATCTGTAGTCGTTTAAACAAGGCCTTTTTCATCCACTTGACTTTTTCTAATCGTATCTGTTCAAGTCCTAACAGTTTGTATCTGATTGCCACACCAGAGGCATTATTAGCAAAATTTTGGTCACTCATATCAGGTACGAACGATAGTTTATGAATATCTGAATCAAGGCGATTCTTGATATTCTCAGCATATGCGTCGTTAATGTTCTTGACCAGCCAAGTAACATCTCCGCCATCAGTAACCTTAAAGCCACCATTTAATTTAGCTTGACGTACGTCCTCTGGTGTAGTTGCGTTGAGATTTCTAAACACCATCATAGCGTCTGTATTATCGGTCAAGTCGTTCACACTGTTTGACACCGACAGATTGTAAGCGTCATTCATTGTGATAATTGGCTCAAAGTCGCCTTGCTCCCACCGATTATTCTTAAACTGGATAACAGGACAAGCGCCAATTTTATGAGGTTCATCATATTCTTCAACGAATGATGAGACATTTATTTCTGATTTGATAGTGTTAAAAGAACTCTTAGTTCGTATATATGAGTAGACACGTCTAGATGTATCGTCATAGACTGTCATAGTGACTTTAATCTTATTGCCTTTCAAATCATCTTCGTCAAAGACGATTGCATCTGTCACACTTTCACGTATCCTACCATCATTTATGACCATGACATTCATTGGGTCAACCGCTTCAAAGCAATAGTTACCTTGTTCGTCAAGCCATTGAAGCTCATAAGACTCACCATAAATTGACATGAATAGCAAGTGATCACTATTGACAGATGGCTCTGAGTTATAAGAGAAGATGTCAGATAAATCTTGAACATCTTCCATCTTAGTATAATTCACGTTACCAGTGTAACCAGTAACAATCGTACTGATATAGCGAGGGAAGTTGTGGACGATCTTCGCGTCTTTCTTTCCTTTGCGGTTAGCTTTCCGCAAGATATCATGGTTACCTTTGTAAGCATTCAGTAATTGCTTTAATCTTAAACGTCTGTTCATGACGTGGCTTTCATATAATTTTCGTGCTTCATCAAATGTTAGCATGTTACTCCTTATCTAAATCCAAACTCTGAGATGTCAAATGACTGTAATTTATTAGCATTCGATATTGCTCTGATTGCAGTAGCTAAACTATCGGGCGCATCATCATGTTCTGCATTCTCTGTGTAATCTAATATCCCATTAACGTAATCTGCATCAGTACCTTTAACGAAAATTATCCTAGACCAATTCGATCTAAGATAATTAGATATTTTGATAAACTTATTTTCTCTTTCGTGGTATGTTTGAGTTGGTATTCTTAACCCTTCAACTTTCTTAGCAACATAACCCTTATCAGCATTAAGTTCAAGATGCATTGTTCCAGCTTTGAAATTGGCGTGATACTTACTGATTTCGCTAAGACAGTCATCTACGTGTTTGCCTTGCCACAATTTACCGAATACAAATAGCTTATCATCACGTTCTTTGATAATCGTGTAAGCTGTACCATCAGAGCCACCAAAGGCCGCATCAAGTTGGCCTATGCCATCATATATCTGGTCAGTTAATTTACCATCATCAATTGTCGGATTGGTAAACATGGCATCAGCATCAGCGATATGTTTCAACTCATAGTTAGCTGCAAACAAAGATGGTGTCATTACTTCTCTAAGTTTCTGTAACTGATTATCAGTAATCAATCCCGTTTGATGACAGTCAAAACGTTGGATATTAGGCATCTTTGAGATTGCATCATCCTTGTGCCAAGGTGTGCCAGTGTTAACAAATCTACCACCACGGTTTTTCACGTTTTGAAGTTCCTGATACTGTAGCTTAGTCCGCTCACGTTCAGCTTTTGACACACGATCCTTGATGTTAACAATGTCATCAGTGATCACGATATCAGCATGCTTACCAGTAAGAGATGCGTAAATACCCATTCCAAGCAATTGAGATGTACCACGAGATGATGACTTTAAATTCGTATCTAATTCTGTTGTAGTATCTTTTAAAAACTTCAATTCAACACCATATAACACTTTAGTAAGTATTTGAAAATGGTCTGATTTCAATATCTTAGAAACCTGAACAATGATTTCTACAACGTCCGTGTCGGTTTTCCTCAAGAATATAACATTCTTATTTGGGAATAATATCATAAGCAACGCAATAGCCACAGCTAGTGTAGTAGTCTTGTACGATCCACGATGAGCAAGTAGAGTCTGATCATCTCTTGCAAACAAAAATGACTTGAGCCACTCATTGTGAATGTCTACTAAGTCCTTGAAGCCTACTAGATTACCAAATTTTATAGGATCAGTTTTAGTTAAATTGAGATACTGCTTCTTCTTTTCGTTCATGATGTATCACCATCCGAGAAGTATTTCTCAATCTCTTTTGCTGACTCAGAAATGTCAAGAGAACCGTTGATAGTCGTTTCAGTCTTTTCAACTAACAGCCCTGCCATTTGTAGTAAAATCTTGCGGTCCTGAAATCCTTTCTCAGTTAAGGCAAAGGTGTAAGAAGCGTTGAGAACGTCTGATACTTTACCTTTGATTAATTCCAGCGTTGTTTCGTTTACTAACTTCACAAAATCAGGCTTTTTCATGGCTTTGTAATATGTATTTTTAGCAACTTCGGCGACTGAACACATCTCTTCAACGTTTTTACCCACATTATCGGGGTTTACCAAGGCTTGAAGCAACCTATTTTCCGCTTTAGTAGGTCTATATTCGTTCACTTTTGTATCACTTTTTGGCATTCTCATCACCTCCAATCTACACAAAAAGCCGTGAATTTCATCACAGCCTTCTTTATACTACCGCACTACCATAACATTACATGTCGCATGATTAACAACATATTGTGTTGTAGAACCTATGAAAAATTTATCTATCATCCCTTTACCTGTTACGCCAATGAATATTATATCTATCTCATTTTCTTTAGCATATTTCAGGATAGCTTTTTTAGGATCCCCGAACATATATTTTTCTTGAATTTCAACTCCATCAGTATTTAGTTTATCAACCTGGCATAAAATACTTTCTGCTAAAGCATTAATCTTAGAGGTATCTACCACAGACATATCAAACTCATCATAATATCTGTTGACCTCCTTAACTGTAAGGGCGGTGAGCTTAGCCTCATTTCGCTTTGCAGTCTCAATGGCCTCATATAATGCATTGTAAGATTGCTCAGACCCGTCTACAGCAACTAGAATGTTCTTATACTGTTTATGCATAATAATCATCTCCTTAAGCTTATTATAGACCTATTGAACAAAAAAAGAAAGCGTTATCTATACACAAAAAAACAACCAGTGCTCAAACCACTAATTGCTTTTTATTTTGAATTCCATGATACTAATATACCACACTAAATGGGGACAAAACTACCCATTTTTTTGTCCCCCTGAAAAAATTTTTTAAAACGATATTCCTCGCTGTATTGCAAAACTTTCTAAGATATTATATCTAACAGCATATATCTGTCTGACACCAACATGCAAATAGATTGTACCAATCGTTGTCCAGTCAAGGTAATTATTCATGCCCCAGAAACATTCATGAATAATCTTCTGCAAATCTGGGGACAGTCCACTCACAGTCCGCTCAATATCTTTTGCCAACTGATCATAGTACTGATAAGCCTTATTGCCTTCTTTTTTCATGAGCTCATCAAGCGGTGGTTCTGACTTCTTACGACTGCCTTGAATCCACCAATTAACATCTGTATCACGATTTAGCTCTGCTGTGACCAATGCCTCAGCTTTTAGCCGTGGAATCTTCGGGTACATCCGCATTTCTTCTTCTAGCCTCGCTAGAGTCTTTCGGCTTAGCTCCTGTTTTTTTCTAGCCAATCTCATCCTCCTAATCAAAAATGATAGTAATCCATTTTTTCGCAGTTTTTATTTTTCCAATGTTCACGACATGTTGTTTTATATCTGTCTTCTCCCATCCATTTAATTAGTCTTGCACGAATGATTGGAGTAGAACAGTGAAATTGTTTTGCTAAGTCTTTAAGGGTCCAATTATAATATTCATACGCTTCAACTATTTCATCTTTATAACGATCAATATCAGTCCGGCGAGTAGTAGGTTGATAACCTTTTTGAAAACCGCATCCATTATACTTTATTTTCCCAGACGCCCAGAGCCCTCGCATATATTCCTTATAAGCAGGCCTACCCACATTTTTATACCACTCCGTCTGATTTAATCGATGCGCAGTTACAATAATCAGTCTCATACCAAATATTTTAGAATTTAAACCATCTGAAGGGCTAGATTTTCTGAATAGCGGCATATATACATCTCTGCTTGCCTCTTTGTTTAAATAATCAAATTTCATTTCTTAACCTCCTAACTATAATACTTAGATTTTAATTTTGACTTATCATTCTTTGTATGTTACTCTTAATAAAGAATTTCGTTATTTCGTTATAGTACCTTTCGTAGATTTTTTAAGAAAGGGGAATGCAATATGACATTCACATATACAAACGAAGATTTTGAATACAGAGTATCTCTCGATACAGTTAATAACACATTTAAAGCAAGTCTTGCTGATGATCTCAGCATCAACGCTTCTGGTGTAACACTTGAAGAAGCGGTATTCAATTTAAAATCAATGATTTAAAGGAAAGATAATAATGGAAAACTATCCACCTTTATAGCAGCATCTACTTAATTATTTGAGTAGGTGCCTTTTTATTTTTGTTCAACTATGCCTTAACAGCTTCCATCAGTGCCTCTTGCACTGTAATTTTTATATGTCCTCCCTAATCTCAATTTCCACACGTGGATTCAATGAGTATCGTTTTTTAGAACTCAATTCACTGATTTGATTGTCATCTTCATATGCGTGACCATTAATTGAATCAAGCACTGACTTCTCAAGATTATCTAAGTCAGGCTTTTTGACAACAATTATAGTTTCATCCTCAAGTGCCTGTTTATTTTTCTTAACTTTAGATATTGCCAAAGGTGGTTTGATGAAAAATATCAATTCCACTTTTAAAGCAACCCCTGCATCAAACTTATCTAATCCATACGTCAACCATTCTTTTAGAAACTTCTTTTTCCATGCCGTGTATTCTTTTGGCATGTATGGCCTACCTTGCCTAGTAAACCTAGGTCTTGGAGATGGATAAGGATCTAGATTAATTACTACCATAGGAATCCTCCAGCAACTTCCCACATCTAACGGCTAATGCTGCAGTACTGTCAGATATTTTCGTCCAATCATTTGCCAATCGCAAAAGTGGCGACTGGTTTTGATCAGTGTTAAATTTATTGAGTAAATCCTCAAAATTGAAATCAGGCATTTTTCATATCCTTCCATAATTCATCTAGCCATTCAAGCAACATACTAGCTTGTTTCATAGCCAACTTTTCATTGTTGTATTTCTTAGTGAACTCCTCAAGCGATTTCACAACCCAGTTCCAAAACTCATCTGTCATGAAACCAAGTTTCGCAGCTTGATTGTTACACTCGTATATCCATTTTTCTATATCGGCAAAAAATTGTTTATAGTCCATAATTTTTATATCCCACCTCCACCCCTGTTATTTTATTTTTGAATTTTACAGTTCGACTTTTTTACTTCTCTAAACTTCATCTTTTGTGTGTCAATGGGGGTTGGGAATAAACCCACCCCCTTGACATCAATTGTTAAGTTTACTTAGAGGGCTTTTTGACCCCTTTTTTTGACCGTCAAAATGCCTAAAGCACATTAGGCTTTTTGGTACTTTTTAGGGTATAACTTTCAGGGCTTTTTGACCATAGTATAGGTATCAATTTTCCTTATCTGTTTCAGGCTTTTTGACCCAACCATTACTATCTCTTTCATAGTCTTCACTGTTATCTATCCATTTTTTTACAGTCTCTTTGTTAGGCTGCCCTTCAATTCCTTCAGCTAATTTACCAATGAGTACTTTACCTTCTTCGTCCATTAGAAAGTCAAATGCCATGTCTAATTTTTCTTTATTAGCAGCAGCTCGTGCAGCTTTTTTGTCCTCTGATGAGTTCGCTTCGCTACCTTTTCTAGCTCCACGCTTGTAAGGTGGCTCACTACCAACTGGCTCAAGGTCTTTCAGTACTCCAGCATCATCTGAATAATGTAGCGGATAATTAAACCAAAGATTTACAGAATCGAATTTCGGAAACTCTCGGAGTGTTCCTTCAAGCCGCCATGCGGTCATAAGGTCAACACGCTTGCTAAGTTGTCCTAACTCAAATCCTGCGATATGTTCAGCACGTTCAGTACCTAGTGCTGCTGTCAGATGCTTGCGCATTTCAGCAGCTGATAATAAATCATCTTGGCCAATTTCAGGAAAGTAAGCAGGTTTTTCATCACGGATAATATCGGCATAGAATTTAGATATAGCTCTATTTTTCTGCTGATCACGTAATGACTTAGTGACGTCTAACTCTATCAGGTCTAGGATTGCATCAGGGTCACGTGCAAACACACCAGAACCACTTGAGCGGTCCATTGATGACTTACCACCCTGTGCACCTTTCGAGTGGTGATGACAGTAGATAACTGACGTGCCTAATTCCATGGCTACCTTATCGAAGTTATTCGTAAACTTAGCCATCTGCTCCGCATCATTTTCTGAACCTGTCAATACTTTATAGATAGGGTCAATGATGACGGCATCGAACTTCTCTTTTTGAGCACGTCTGATCAGTTTAGGCGTTAGCTTATCCATTGGGATAGAGTGACCACGCATGTTCCAAATGCTGATATTTTCAAGATGTTTAGGCGGTATTCCCATTGACTGATAGATATCCTTAAACCGTTTATATGCTGACGGTCGGTCCAACTCCATGTTGAGATAGAGGACTTTACCCATTTCACAGTTGAAACCAAACCATGGAATGCCCTCAGCTATTGAGATTGTCATTTCCATAAGTGCAAATGACTTACCAGCCTTAGATGGTCCAGCAATTAACATCTTATGCCCACGTCTGAGAACTCCATCAATCAAGACAGGTGCAAGCGGTGGGTCTTCCTGGAACATCTCGGCCAAGCTCTCAAACTCTGGCAAATCATCGTTCAAGTCCTCAATCCAAGTCTGCCATTCTTCCCATGAAGCTTTACCGATATTAGTATCTATCAGAAACTGCTTATGGTCGCCACGGACAACCCCAGGCATGCGAGACAATCGTGAAGGATTCTTGTTCTGGCCATCTACTTGTAGACCATTCTTATTACAGATTTTATAGAGGTACTCAACACGTTTTCTGTATTCTTGATAATCGTTAGCATCTACTTTGACAATTGCATGAACTGACTTACTGCCAGAATAGACAAGCGCTGCGATTGGTAATTCTAGCTCACGCATGACTGCATTCTGTTTGGCAATAGATAAGTTGTCAGATTCTACTAGAGCATACTTGAATTCTTTAACATTATCATTTTTGACACCTTTGCCGTCTAACGGATTGAAACGAATCCATGCCCCAGCTTCTTGGTTATAATCTCCTACAACCCAACCGATATCCTTACTTTCTGAATACTTATCAAGCTCATTAAGAAGTTGTTCGGCTGTTTTTGAGTAGATACCTGACCCGCTAACAGAAAATTTACCATCTTCTTTTTGCCAACTATCAACAACATAACTGACATAGTCGTCATTTGCAAAAAGTGTTTTGATGTATGTTTTTAGCTGTGTTACAGGATTCCAATTGTTATCAGGCTCATGGATTTCTTTACCTTCAACCCACGATTTATCAACAATTTTATAATTCCCTGTACTTTCATAACTTATTTCATCATCCCAACCGAATGTTTGCATACCATCGCCATCATATTGACGAGGTATCCACCCATTTTCTTTAGCCTTCATTGTGATGAAAGCACCAGTGACAGGAGTATCTTTACTATGGCCAAGTGACTCCCATTTACTTTCCATTTCTCGTGAATTGTATCTACTATCTTGTTGTGACCATGTGTCCCACACGTCGAATCCATAGCCTTCCTGTTTTAAGGCCATACCCACCGACACCCAATCAAGATAATCTAACTGTGTCGGTGGTATATATTCGAGTAGTGGGATTAAGTCAAATTTATCATCCATTATTTTTATGTTCCTTTATATTCACTAGGTACAATATCAGCAGGGATCCGCCAGCCATTCCCAGCAATCCTGTCAATTAACTTTCTAGCACTATCAAAATTCCAAGTCCCGACATGCTGGAAACCTCGACTTTCTAAAAATCGTATCTGTTTGGGTGTTGTAAGACCAGCCATTTTGCGCTTATTCAGCTTATCAAGCAGCACAGTAGCCTTGCCAGCATTTTCAATTTCCTCAGGGAAGATTCCAAATTTTTCAAGTGCGGCAACTTGTTTATCTGAAGCTGGTGCCATTTCCCATCCAAATGAAGGTGCATAGTTCATCAGGTCCTCGGATTGGATAGACATCTCGAATTGCAACGGATCAACAAGTTTACGCTTGCGTTTCTTCATCTCTGCCAATTTCTCAGCAAGTGAATTCTCACGATCCTGAACGACTTCACTTTCTGCAACTTCTGCAATTTCTTCTAAATCAAATAACGCTGGCTGTTCTTCTTCGTCAAGTTCGGCCATTTTCTCAGTCATTTTGGCTGCAATCTCATCATCTTTAGCAATCAGATTGGCTGGATGGACTAGCTCGTGACGTTCTGTATGCCAAAGAAAATCTAAAATTAAACAATCTTCTTTTCCTTCAGCAAGTCTCAGCCCACGTCCAATACACTGCACATAGAGCGGTCGTGACTTAGTAGGTCTCAGCATGATCACACAGTCGACTTCTGGCGAGTCCCAGCCCTCAGTTAGTAGCATCGAATTACACAGTACGTTGTACTTGCCTGCGTCAAAGTCTGCTAGTATCTCAGCACGGTCTTTTGATTCTCCGTTGACCTCAGCTGCTTTAAAACCTTTTTCGTTCAGAATATCACGGAATTTCTTAGACGTTGCGACTAGTGGCAAGAATATGACTGTCTTGCGGTCGCTGCAGTATTTAATCATCTCATCAGCAATCTGATACAAATATGGGTCTAGTGCGCTACCAACATCACTAGCCTTGAAATCACCAGCAGTCATTGCAACGCCTGACAAGTCGATTTTCAAAGGGATTGTCAATGCCTTCATTGGTGACAAATAACCATTCCTTATGGCATCTGGTAGAGAATACTCATAGGCCAATGAGTCAAAATACTGACCTAGATTTTTCTTATCTGTCCTATCTGCGGTAGCTGTAACACCTAAGACTTTAGCGCTACTAAAGTAGTCAAGTACTGATTGATAGCTACTGGCCATGATGTGATGGGCCTCGTCCACTATGATTGTGTCATAATGGTCACGTTTAAAACGCTTCAAACGTTTCTCACGCATGAGTGTTTGGACACTACCGACGGTCACACGATAGAAAGAATTTTCTGCGGTATCGTCTGCTTTCTCTACTGCAGTTTTCAATCCTGTTACTTTGAAAAGTTTGTCTGCAGCTTGATCAAGCAATTCACCACGATGTGCCATGATTAGCACACGCTCGCCTTTGCTAACAAGTGCCTTAGTTAGGTCTGAAAATGTTACAGTCTTACCTAGGCCAGTAGGTAGTACCAGCAACGTTTTATTATTGCCATTTTCCCATTCTTCTTGAATATGCTTGTTAGCCTCAATCTGATAAGGACGTAGCTCCATCTTCTACCTCCTCTAGTTCTAAAGACATTTGTGGATCAGCTTCTTTTTCTAATTCATAAGCCTTTGCTTCAGCAGCATTATAGTCTTCATCAAAATCAAACTTGACTGTGACCATGTAATCTTTTTCTTTGTATGAAAAATCCTGACCAATACTTACAAGCCATTTTGAAAATTCCTTGACAGCTTCAGATGATTGAAACTTAAATTTTCCAGTAAGATTTTTTTCAGCAAGCATAATTATTACCCTCCGAAGTTATAGCCACCAGTTGGCGGTGTTTGTGGTTGTTGAGGAGTTGCACCAGGGAAAGGCGTAACTGGTGGTTGTTGATTTACCTGCGGTTGTGGTGGTGGTGTTTGTTGGTAATTTTGTTGAGGTGCTTGATATGCTGGGGACGCTGCTTGTTGTGTAGGTTCGTTGAAAGTCTTCACACGATTGTTTTTGCCAGGGTTTCCATCCCTATCTGTATAGTTGTTAATTTCAAGCTCAGCTATTCCTTTGGCACCCAATACTGCTTGCCAATTTGGACGGAGTGGTTCCCCTTTTTTCTTTTGACCAATTGAAATGAAGAACTGAGAGATTCTCCATTCTCCCTTGCCATACAGATATAAGTTTTCCTTAACTGTTGACTTTTCACCTGTAGAAGCATTAATGAATTCCAATGATAAAATAGCCATATTAGTTCCCGTAGGTACTTTTGCTTGATAATTAGGTTTTGGCTGATAAGTACTGCGTTCAAAATTCACAACTGTGAAAGGGTACGTACCCGCATCAAATAATGCAAAAGGGGTTCCCTCATTTGAAATTTCGTCATCCCAACCAAATGTTTTCATATCTTCCATTTTTCTATTCTCCTTTTTCTAAAAGCCTCTTTTGGCTGTAATTTGGGCAATAATATTCGCCCATTGTGCAACAAGTCCACCTTGTACTAAATCAGATGGATAATCTTTGACTGATACCTCTGCAGGCATAAACCCTTTTTCAACGACAACTGCCTTGACTTCATCTTCTGTCACGCCATTTGCGGTCATAAGCTGTGCAAGTTGTGGATCAATACCTGGATCAAGCACAATTGGATCACGAGAAAATTGATTTTGGTTAGCAGATGTATCGGCTACCTCCCCGCCTCCAGGAGTCCAAGCACCAGGAGTCGGAATTAATTCAACTTGCTCTGGCTGTGTTTCAACGACAGGTGCTTCTTGTGGCTCAGGCTCTTGTACTGGTGTATGAGTCTCGTTGAAAATATGCGCAATAGTGCCAAACTCAAATGGTAACTTGTCAGGTAGGCCATGTCGATTTTTAGCATCCCACCCTGGATAATGTGTCGCATACATAACCCTATGACCACCAGTTGCCTTTTTGGATTTGGTTTTTTCGTCAGTCAGAACTGTCATTTCATAGTTAGCGAATAGCACCATGTCAGCCCATTCTTTAACGATAGCCCCAGTTTTATCTTCCATTTTGAGTTGATACCGATCAAATGCTCCCATCTGATCAGGCTCTTCTTTCTTCTTCAATTTTGCATGGGCAGTAAGCACTACATTAATGCCAAGCTCTACTAAGTCAGATAATTTGTTGATAAGTAATCCAAACTCTTTTTCTAAGGCGATGTATTTAGCACCGTAATCATTATTACTATCAGTCCATTTACCAAGAACTGCTAAGTACTCCTTACAAATTCGTTCAGCCCAGTCTGCACTATCAATAATAAGCGTGCTACAAATTCGACTTTGCTTAACGTAGTTCACTTCATCTAGTAACATTTGCCAGCTATTCGGATTATCAAGACGTTGGATGTTCATATTGGATGTAGACCCTTCCGTGTCTATAAAGACAGGGTTAGGGAACTGTGATGCGAATGTTGACTTACCAATACCCTCCACACCATACAACACAACTTTTTGAGCGGTAGCAGTTGGACCACTTGTGATATTAAATGTCATTTAATTTCTCCTTTAAAATTGATATTTAGGTGCTTCTACTGCTACTTGAGGCACTTCTTCGCTATAACCATCAGTAATGATAATGGAGCACTCATCACCAGTTGAGACACGAGTGGCGATAATTTGTAGTTGTTCTGTCTCAGCCCATTGACCAAACTCGGTTAATGTTTCAAGGTCGAACTGTTCAAGTTTATCTACCAATATAAAGCCACATTCAGGATTGAGCTTGCGGACAATTGCAGTCGATACTTTCAACTGTTCAGCGCCTGACATGTTATCCCATTTTTGACCATTATAAAGCAGCTCACCTTCAGCAACGGATAGACCAGGCAGTGGCAAGTCAGCGTTATCAAGCAGCTTAGTTTTTTCAAGCCTGATATCCTCAATCTCAGATGTCAGACCATCATACTGGTCTTTGTAATTTTGAGCATCTTCATTGGCCTTATCTTTATCAAGGTTGGCCCTAACTTTAAGATTAATCTGTTCGACTTGTGCAATATTTTGTTCAAGCTGCTCAGTTGATTCATCAATCAAGTCCATTGCAGATTTTTCAGCAATTGCTAACTTAGTTTCAATGTCAGCACGTTCAGCAATCAATCTATCAATTTCTGTATCAAGATTATCTTTTAACTGCGCTAACTGGTCACGTTGTGATCTCAGACGAGCATTTTCACCATTCTTGGCCAAGATTGACTGCTGTTGTGTGATAAGCTCAGACACACTCACAAGCTCTTTAGGTGCATCAGGATAATAGACCTGTTCGGCAGCAAACTTTTTCTTCTGGTCAGCAATCTGACCAATCGTAGTTCGCTGGTTATACTTTTCATTTTCTTGTTGTTCAAGCACGGCCAACTGCTCGCCGACTCCGATGATTTGAAGCAACGTTTTAGCCTTTTCTGAGTTATTGGCCTCAATGAATTTAGGCAAGTTGATTGAAAACTCCTCAACGAATGAATTAAGTAGCTGCTGACCTGCTTTGTTCCCGCTTGGGTCAATTACCTTCAGATCACTATTCTTGCCGTCACGACGTATCTCTAGGCCATTGTCAAGGACAATATGCAGATTAGGTGGCAATACACTGCCCTCACGTTGTGCCTGACTAGGCTTGTATTTATTTCCGCCTAACGCCCAAGCGATCGAGTCCAAGATTGAAGTCTTTCCTTGACCATTACGACCTCCGATTATCGTCAAGCCGTTCGCTGTCGGTTCGAGTTGGACAGCTTTGACACGCTTGACATTTTCTATTTCTAGTTTGTTAATTTTTACCATGTTTTGTACCTTTCTTTTGGTATAATTTGAATATGAATAATAAAAAATTAAAAGTTGAATTAGCAAAATTGATTGATGAAATTGATGATTGGGAAGCAGAGATGGAATTAAGTGGTGGATCATTTATTCCAGCTTATGTTTACCTTAGTGTTTCTTACCCGGTATTAAAAGAACTCCGAGCTAAAGGTTTAGTAACTTTTAATATGGAGTACTTAAATACTGGTGGAGCAATAGATTATGTCTCTGTTACTCCAAAAGGTTATACTTACATAGAAGATGAAAAAAGTGAGCGAAATAAATGGTTAATTCGAACAGTCATCATTGGAGCAGCTTCATCATTCATCACATCAGTTATTACCTCTTTAACAATAAACCTATTATTACTGCGATAAGTAAACATATGAATGCTGAAGAGCAAAGAACTAAAAGTAATCTTAAAACTGCCACATCATCTCTAAGCATTTCGTTTTCAATTTTTAGAGATGTATTTCTTTTTCGAATATGATAATTGATAAATTTTAAATTGTTTAACTTTTCCTCTTTGTCAATTTTCACTCAATACCCCCAAACCCGTGTAGCGGTCTCAAACATCTCGTATCGTGCTAATTTCGCTTTAAGCCGTTCATTTTCAGCTTCAAGTTGACCACAGTACAAATCTAGATCTCTGAAAGCTACTCTCATTTGCTTAGCCTCAACTTGTAGACGTTTGATTTCACGGCTCTGACCTTCGTTATTTGCCAACAACAAAGCATGTTGGCTTACTTCAAATTGTGTCATTTGATTCCTTTCTAGTAATCAACCCAGAACATATTTTTTTCTGCTTCTGCACTTATCCATGCGCTATAAATTTTCCGGTTGATATAAACTTCTTGGCGATTGACTTTAGCATATCCATTCTTAAATTCAGAATCTCCAGCGGTCATGGCTTTCATTCTAGTCTGATAGGCTGTTTCACCAAGGTCAAATTCTTCTTTGAATTTCTTTTTAGATATCCAATTTCCATCAGATAAATCAAGTGCCATATAATCCTACTTTCTGTGGTATAATTTGTGTATATTAGTTTTTAGTGAGCGCTTTCCAGAGCGCTTTTTTGTTTACCTGAATTCATCTAAGCTGATATCAAGTGCATCAGCTATCTTGACCATCGAACCAAATGAAAGCTCTTTAGATAATCCATTTCTCAATTTTGAGAAACTCTGTTCGCTTATACCAGTTAACTTTGATAGCTGATAAGTTGTAATTTGCTTTTCATCTAGCATTTTTTTTATTTTATTCCACATATCTCCCCCCCAAATACACTATATATAGTGCCTAATGTGTATTTTTTTACACAAAATCACAATATATTGTGATTAAATCCTTGACTACTCACTACATGTTGAGTATAATTAAGCTATCGCTAGCATTGATAAATGGTCCTCCAAAGTTTGTTTATCAATCTATTGAAATACTACAGAAAGGAGTTAACTTAGATGTCAAAAAACAAAATTACGCATATTCGTTTATCAAGTGAATATGAACCAACTACTGATAAAATTACTCAAGTAAAACTTGAAGATGGAACAGTAGAAAGTATCAGTCAAGTTGTTCTTTACATAGATAATAATAACTTTTACTACTATGTAAATTCGTTTGGCAATCAAATTGAAGTTGAAACTGTACACCCAAATGGTATATTGCCATACATCCGTACTAAAGCAAATTCAACTACAAAAGACAATTTACTTAGTCTCCCAAGATTTTAGTAATTAACTACTCGTCGATTTTGACGGGTATTTTATTGCCGAAAATATCAGTATCCGGTTCAGGTATATCATAGAAGAATGACACAGTTTGTGTAACCTTTCCTATGGTCTTACTAGGGGAATTACTAACACAAAATTCAACCGGCTCAATATATCCATTAGCTAATCTGCTTAGTATCTCTACTAACTTTTGTTCAAAATTATTCATTATTCGTTTCCTTTCTAACGCAGCTTGAAATCATCAATGATTTTCAAGATAATTTTATGAGCCTGCGGTGTGCGAAGACGTCCGCTTAAAGTGTCAATCATGACATTTTTAGCAACATCATACTTTGCTGCCAAACTCATTTTTTCAATTCCATTTGTGGTAATGAACTCATTAACCAAGTTCAAACCATGGTCATCAACTGGCATACTATGCCTCCTTTCTAGCCCATCATGGCTTTTTTTATTTCTCAACTCAATTAAGCGAGGACACTTTTATGGCTATTGCCAACCTCTTGACCTCTCATGTTGGGTAGTTATTATCATGCCCTAGAGATAGCTATATTATTGAGTTAAGATTTTGTATAAGAAAAAGTTAGCGTTTTTTACATTTTTTATTGACAATAACTATAAGTTCTTGTACAATAAAAGCATAGTTAAAACACCTAATAAAAGCTTATTAAACATTCTTGGCGGAGCGTTCTAAGTGCTTTTTATAGGTCTATTCGCTAACCGAAAGGCTAACTTATCTTTACAAGATTAATTCTATAATATCTTATAGCTTTTGTCAAGTAAAAATAATAAATTTTTATACTTTTCGGAATTATAATTATAGGATGCTTGATATGACTGTATTTGAACAAATAAAAAAATTAGCCAAAAGCAGAGACATTGCTATGAAAGATTTGGCTTTAAAGTTGGGTTTTAGTGAAAATCTATTTTACACTTGGAAAAAGACTAATCCTAAAGCAGCTGATTTAGCAAAAGTCGCCGACTACTTCCACGTGTCTGTAGATTACCTGCTCGGTCGTGAAGAGCAAACAGCACCTCAATTCTCTCCTGAGCTACTTGACGCTATTGATAATGCTGAGGGATATTCTGGTAAGCCAATAGATGACCACGACAAAGAGATTGTAAAAAGTCTGTTAGCTGCTTACTTTGCTGGACGAGACAAGTGATGAGGGCAAATATATGGACTATCACGATATTTTACGTGAGACAGGTATAGTCTTAATATGGGCTCCTGAATTACATGATAAAGGCTTATACATTCCTCACGCAGAAGAATGCAACTCTGAGAACGGGATTATCTTTGTAAGGGCTGGTTTAAGTGAAGATGAGACAGAGTGCGTTATACTGCATGAATGTGGCCATAATATAAAAGGGCACACTCTTTCAAAACTGAGCGCACCACAATTACATATTATTAACGAAGCTAAAGCTAACCGTTTCATGATTAGCTGCAAGGCTAAAGATTATTTAGAGGAGATAGATTACCACGTCTACTACTACACGCCTGAAAGGTTCTTGAATCGATTTAAACTGTCAGTAGAGAATTTTTATGATATGGCTGAGCAGGAAATGGAAAAGGTAGCTTTTGAGTATCGTACTCAATTAATATATTGATAGAAAGTAGAGAACCGATGGGATTTTTTAATATCTTTAAAAGTAGAGAGAGTAAACAAATTGAAAAGATCCAAGTTAGAATGGACGTTCTTCCACAAGAGGAGCCCTCTGAAATAGAAGTTGCTAGAAGTTACGACAAACATCTTTTAAGCGAGGGTATCTCACTAGGAAGTGTTGTTCTACTATGGTGGTGTGATGGGAAAAGCATAGAGGCTTACATTCCAAGATACTTCTTATATGATTATTCGATAAATGCTAATATTGAATTCATAAAGCTTTTTGATAAGGGGTTCTTACGTTGGTCAACTCCGAAAGAACACCTCGAAAGTTTGAAAGTTATAGAGCTTAAGAACATTCTAGAAAAATATGGCCTCCCCGTAAGTGGTAGAAAAAAGATAGAATTAATTGATCGCATCAAAGCCAATTTAACTGACGAGGATCTCGCTACTAATATTAATGGTAAGGTATACAAAGTAACTGAATTAGGCAATTCAATTCTAAGAAAATACTCAAATATTATATGGGGTCATAAAAACAATTCAAAAGATGGTTCAGTAAATGCGTTTACATTCGAGAACAAACTGACCGGTACTCCTGAGTCACATGCAATTGAAATATTAGAAAACGCGTTCATTTTAGATATTAAAAATCGGAATTTTGGGATGTCGACGATACGCTTAAAAAACATTTCAAACTACAGGGGTGGGGATATAGATGCACTCATGCAAAGTTTCTGCATTGAAATTAGTGGTCTAAACAACTCTGGACGCTATCTATGGGTGCCTGAGTATTACCCACATTTAGGTAAATCACTTAAAGCTGAAATAGTTAGAAATGATTTAAATGATATTGAAATAGAAGATAGACTTAAAACTGCTTGGGAGATCTGTTATAAACTATTCCCCATGTCAATTGTAAATACCAAGCAAGATGCTCTTGATCTGTTATTTTTGGCACTAAATGAAGATAAAGAAAAATTTGATCTTTTAATAAAAAAACTATATAAAAAAGCGCCTGATAAATATAAACTGAATTATTAGCACAAAAAAGCGCCACTCACCACCTCGGCCAAAAGATTGTGAGTAACGCTTACCAAAATATAGTAAACAATACTGGAATACAGTAGGTTTTACTATACCCATTTTACCACAGAAAGGGGCATAAGCCAATGTGGATAGAACAAAAACCAAATGGGAAATTCCTTTTCCGAGAAAAGTATCGTGACCAATTTACTGGAAAACAAAAAATTATATCTGTAACTCTTGATAAAGATACACGAATCACCCGTTCTCAAGCTCAAAAAATTCTGTTAACTAAAATTTCAAAAAGCCAACATCACGCATCAAATGCTATAAGCCCTATAGTATTTTCTGATCTGGTATCGGAGTAGTTTCAATTGTATACCAAACAAGTCCGTAGCTCAACAGCATATACAGTAAAAGGGAATGTAAAGCTCATATTGGAAATGGTAGACCCCGATATACTCGTTTCAAAGATAACAACTAGTTATATCAGATCAAAATTTGAAGCCGTAATGTTCGGTGATCGAAATATCTCAACTACCTATGCACGATCTATAAGAACAAGATTGAAGTCAATTTTCCAATATGCTTGCGAACATGGCTATCTAACAGAAAATCCTATAAACAATTTTAGACTGCCAAAGAAGAAAGAAAATGTAAAACAGATTTCTGAATTTTTTCTTGAAGAAGATGAATTAAATAAAGTAA
>NZ_BCVN01000011.1 GCF_001591765.1 Pseudolactococcus raffinolactis NBRC 100932
CCCTATTTTATTGCCACAAAAAACCAGAAATCCGGCTATCAGATTTCTGGTTTTATATCTGCTTATTGATTCAAAATCGCAAGCGTTTCAGCCAAGTCATCGACATTGACCTCAAGCGTATCGCCTGTCGCACGAATTTTAACTTCAACGATGCGATCAGCGGCTTTCTTACCAACTGTCACGCGCACTGGCAGACCAATCAAGTCGCTATCTGCAAACTTAACGCCGACACGTTCTGCGCGATCATCTTCAAGGACTTGCAAGCCTGATTTTGTTAAAGTCTCAACGATTTCAGCTGACAAAGCGACAGCTGTTTCATCTTTAACATTGACTGGAATCACGTGCACATCATAAGGTGCCAAATCTTTAGGGAAGTTCATTGACCATGAGAATTTGTAGTCGCCTTTAAATGTTTTCTCAACATTGATGCGCGCAAACTGCTCTAAAATCGCTGATAACATCCGGCTCACACCGATGCCATAGCTACCCATGATGATAGGCTTCGCTTTACCATTTTCATCCAAGACATTAGCGCCCATGCTTTCAGAATAGCGTGTGCCAAGTTTAAAGATGTGACCGATTTCGATCCCTCGTGCAAATTTCAGGTGACCGCCACCATCTGGTGCTAGTTCGCCTTCTTTGGCTGTCCGCAAATCAACAAATTCAGCCACTTTAAAGTCACGTTCTAGGTTGGCATTTTGATAATGGAAGCCATCTTCATTGGCACCAACGGTAACGTTGACAATGGTTTCAACCACACGGTCAGCGATGATTTTAACGTTTTCTGGTAAACCGACAGGACCTAATGAGCCAAATGTTGCCCCAAATACTTTGATCGTTTCGTCTTCTGTCGCAGGTTCTACAAAATCAGCACCTAAGTGGTTCGTTAATTTAACTTCGTTTAACTCATCATCGCCACGGAGCAAGACAACAACGATTTCGCCATCTGCATTGTAGACAAGTGTTTTGATGGTTTGCTCAGTTGGCACGTCAAGAAAAGCTGAAACTTCTTCGATTGTTTTCACATCTGGTGTTGCGACTTTTGTCAGTTCAAGCTGCTCTGTATAAGCAGTTGGTTTGACAAATTCAGTCGATGCCATTTCCAAGTTGGCCGCGTAATCTGAGCCGTCAGAATAAGCGATGGTATCTTCACCTGCAATCAACCAGTTAGAAAGTTCTTGCTTGATATCTTTGATCACAAAGTCTGGGATTTCTGAAATATCAGCAATTGATTTATCTAAAATCAACCATTGTGATAAGTCCGTGCGGTCGGGTGTAATGGCCATAAACTCTTGCGAATCTTTGCCACCCATGGCGCCACCATCACCGATGATGCCTTTAAAATCAAGACCAGCACGTGTGAAGATTTTTTCATAGGCATGTTTATAGTCTTGATAAGTTTCATCTAGTGAATCGTAGTTAGCATGGAAGCTATAGCCGTCTTTCATGATGAACTCACGACCGCGAAGCAGGCCGTAACGCGGACGTTTTTCATCGCGATATTTCGGCTGGATTTGGTAGATGTTCAATGGGAGTTTCTTATAAGATGTGATTTCATTTCTGACAAGTGCTGTCATGGTTTCCTCATGCGTTGGGCCGAGGATAAAATCTGATGCATCACGGTTTTTAAGCTTATAGAGGTCAGCGCCGTATGTCTCATAACGACCACTTTCTTTCCACAAGTCTGCAGTTAAAAGGGCAGGTGCTAGCAATTCCACCGCACCAATGGCTTCAAACTCTTCACGCATGATGTTCTTGAATTTTTCAAGCACGCGGTTAGCCAATGGCAGATAAGCATAGATACCTGCTGAGACTTGGCGGACGTAACCTGCACGCACGAGAAGGGCATGGCTGATGACTTGCGCGTCAGACGGCATTTCTCGTAAGGTAGGAATAAGCATTTTGGATTGTTTCATGTGTGTGATAGTTGGATAACCCTATCAAGCCCTGCGCTTGGAGATTATCCTTTCCTTTCATGTAATGTTTTCATTATATCAAAAAAAGCGCTGAAAATCAGCACTTTGTTCAATCCAACAGCATTAAATGGAATATGAAAATCTAAATTGCTTTTTTTATTTACCTGATAACTACCATAAAAAGACACCAAATATAAGCAAAGGAGTAACACAGAAACTTAAAAATGATAGAAATCGCATTTCTTGTTGCTTATTTTTAGGTTTCCAACATATTAAAAGTTTCTTATATTTTAAAATTAAGGAAAAAGCTAATATCAATGAACAGATATCATACACGATTCTCAACCATAATATATTTAGAGGAGCGTACTTACCCTTTATAAACATTGATAGTAAACTAAACAGAAAAGTAAAGATGAATAAAATTGTAATTTTGATTCGCATTTTTCTCCATATCTTCACCAATGATTATACTCATATTACAACCAAACTAGATCAATTAAATAGCAAAGACATAAGCTTTACTAACACAAAACCATTCATTATCCATTGCAAGTATCGCAAAGATTTTCCCAATTTCAAATAATAGTCAATATGCTGTTCATACATGGGAAAAAAGCGAACACAATAATTGATTATAAAAATAATTAACTTTGCAATTAATATAGCACCTAAAGAAATGAGTTCAGAAATCATAAGCCTTTTTCTCGAAAGCTTTATCAACTCATTGAATGATTGAATAGAGGTGTCTTGATTTATCAATGGTGGGCTGAAATAAATATATAGGCAAACACAAAATAGACATGTTAAGATAAATATTAAACTTGATAACATACCCTTTTTCATATTTAAACTCCATCTTCTAATTTTTTATAATTTGAATTTGCACTATTCGAATTTTTACAGTATTCTATCACTAGGGTAGCAAGACCAGCCGCAGCACCAACACCCATGCCTCCTCCGGTAATTCCTCCCACAATATCTGCTAAAATTGCTGCTAATGCAAAACCTGGGACAGCTAATGATATAGCTACTGCTGTCAAAATGAATGCTGTACTAACGCCATAGTATATAAAGAGTTCCCTATTAGACTTCAGTCCCTTAACTGCCTCAACAAAACTCAACGCAGCTGGAAGCGCAGGGCTATAAATATTTTTAGTCGATTCATTTTTTCTGATACGGAGTATCTTTCCTTTTAGCTTTCCTGTACTGCTAGCAAAACCATATGTAGCACCAATACCCTCCGCAGTCTCCTCTGCTCCAAATTCACTCACATATTGCTGCATAACATCTTGTGAATTTTTTAAGTTAATATTTGAATAGAAAGTTTTCCCCCTTAAAATCGGATTTGGTTCAATAAAATTTTTCTCAACCACAGAAATTGGATTCCCTATACTTGCAACTTTCTGTTTAGCTGTAGATTCATTTACTGATACTAAACCATCTTGCCGCCAATTATACCAACTACGTGTCCATCTATAATCTATTCCAGCTAATCTAAAAATACTGTTATCTGCTGGTATATAGAAAGTACTTGACCACCACGGATTCCATATCTCATAATACGGTACCTTGCTACTATCCCCATCATTTGAGGTAACATAGCCAACAATCGCTAAAGCATGCCCAGTTTCAATTTTTTCCTCATACGTTTCAGCATTGATGTTGTAGGCATCCATTTCAATAATTCGCCCCGCATCAATTTCTTTTTTTACTTCTGAGAAATTCAATGCCCTTTCCTCAACTGTCACACCAACATTGTATTTCTCTTTAATTACTCTTACAGAATCCCCTATAGAACCACCATTAAGTTTTAGTAATTCCTCGTCTGAAACGCCTGGTTGTTTTAGTTGCATCAATGCTTTGGCTGATGTGATAGGTGTATCTGTTGCTTTTCTAAAAGCATTTATCGCAGCAGCCTCAACATAAGATGCGCACCATGGCTCTGAACCTTGTGTTTCACGAATTTGAAAATTATTACTAGAATTAAAAGTAGCAGTCTTTTCAGGTACAGTAACATTAGGAATAGTTGGTTTAAATTGCGTATTTTCAACTTCAGGTGCAGATTTTTGACGGATGTTATAGATTGTCAAATCTGACTGATAGTCTCCCTGAGATGCTCCCTTAGAAATATCAATTCTCGTAAAATAATCGTAGTTAAACGATTTATTTCTTGCTAAATATTCTTGGTAAGCATTTTGACCGCTCCAATTTATATTGTAAACTGTCGAAATACTTTCATCTTGTATCACTGGTGATATATCTGGATTATAACCAAAATTATTCTCTGTGAAACCTTTACCAATTGAGGCAAGTTGCTGAATTTTATCCTTTTTATCCAAGGCTTTATATGTCGTTAAATATAACTTACCTGAACTCGAAAGAGATTTAGTTAAATCTTTGGTTAATCTTCCTTGTGAAGTATCACAAGAAAAGCCTAAAGACTTATACCAATTGACAATTTGTTCTCCAGTCACTTCTTGACTTGTCTCTATTTTAGCAAATGTTTCTAGATCTGCAACAGTTTTTTGGTTTTCATCATCAAAATAAAGGTTGATCAAAGAGACTGCTGCTAATTTAGTCTCGCTATCTTTTATTGTTGCTGGATGTTTTCGGCGTAATGCTTGAACATCTGAATCAGTGAACTCAGCACCAGTAATATCATTCCCTGACTTTGTCAAATTAACATTAAAAACTCCCGAAGCACGATTACTTAAAATCTTTGAACTACTTTCCCAAGTTGGATCTTTTTTTTATATCTGTTATAGACTTGACCCACTTATATTCAGAAGCAGCAATACTTGAGTTTGGATTTTCATCCTGATCTTCAAACTTAAATGGACTTTGTTCTGTTCCATCTTGAATTGATAATTCTCCATGATAGGCTGTTTTAACAAATGACTGATGAAGTTTCTCAGTACCTGCTTCAACATCCGTATGCGCATAAAGTACACCAGTTGTTTGTTTTTCTAACCAATTGGCTGAATCTTGACTCTCAAAAATTGTAATAATTGGACTCGTATTATCTAAACTCTTCTTAATTTCATCTGTTGTCAATGATCTATTAACAATACTAGCAGAATAACCTTTAGAATTTAACCACGCCACAGCTTGTTCAGCACTAATATTCTCGCTTTTTAACGCTTCAATTGTATCATTTGGATATAACCAACTTAACATATCCGATGCTGATACCCAACCGTCATTTTGAGTATCAGCATTCACTACAGAAACAACTGAAGCAGCAAGAGATTGAGAAATTCTACCATCTCTTCCATCATTTGAATTGATAATTTGCCAAGTAGGTCTAGCTATTTCCTTGATTTGCTTAAGGTCTACTTTAACATCATCAATCGTCGTCGTTGTATTATCACTTGTGAGCGCAAGTGCAGTTTGTGCTGAATATGGGAGTAAAACAACCCCCACACCAATCAACATCACTAACTGTATCAGTAACTTTTTCAATTTCATTTCACTCTCCCTATCTTTCTTCTGAATCAGCAATTACCATTATCATTTCCCCATCTTTATCCATATCATAAATAACAGGGTTTTTAATTTTCTTTTCTATGTCCTTCAAATTAGACTCAGTTGCTAATTCTAACTTACCGTTTAAACGTATATACATACCTTGCTCGATAATGCCTTTTTTTAGTTCAATGATATTTTTTTCTTCAGCAGCAGTAGTAACTTGGTGTGATTTTCTATCTCCCTCTGAACTACTTGATCGTTTTTCAGATTGTGAATTTTCAACACTTTTACTTTTTGAATCAACTACTGAAGTTTTAGTTTTCCTATTTATCTCTTTGTGATTATTGTTATTTATGAAAAGTACAAATAATATACTCAATCCTAAAACTATAACAATTCTACCTAGTAGATATTTTCTCCAATTTAACCTCACTTTGTATCCCTTCTTCCATTTTTCTAATTAATTATTAGGTATTATATATACTACATGTAAACGCTTTAAGTTAATTTACACTATGATTTTATCATCTACTCTAATAATAATAAATAGACAATTCCACTCATTTCATTATCTATTTTCACAACTACCTTTTTAAAAATAATAAATGATTGATATTTTTTGTTTTTTATGATAATATAAAAAACAAAAAGAGGGAAGTAAGAAAAATGAGAGAACTTTTTACTAACACAACCTTATATGAAACTTTAAAAAAATTTGATGATATTCCTTTTATTATCTATCATGATTATGCCAAAGATAATTTTTTTGAGCTTAAAAATGCCCATCCCATATTACTAGATTCGAACTTATCAAAAAATTGGTATCAGCACTATAAAAACTTACAACAGAATTTTTTCTTTACAGAAAACGATATTATTTTATTTAGAGGATATTATAATTTGATTTACTCCACTTTTCCAATACAACATGCTAACTCTAATGTCCTCTCAGGTGCTTTCGTTTTTGGGGGATTTCGTTCAAAAACTAGTCTTGATAAAATACGTAATCTCCATACTTTCCCTATCTTAGATGACCAAATTATCCAAAAAAAATGCTCTGAATTTTACCATTACTTATCTAGACATCTACACACTCAAACACCTTACATTTCTATCAAAAATGAAATTTTTAACCGTCTTGCTACGAATCCAACGCTAGAAGAAATTTCAAACTGTTTACAAATGAGCCAAAGGAAAATCAAAAATGAAATTTTCAATCAAACCAATCATACTTTTTCAAATTTAGTTTCTAAATTAAAATTAGAACATGCATGCCATCTACTCCAAAATACCGAAAAATCCATTCAAGATATTTCAGACAGTATTGGCTTTATGAATACCAGTTCGTTTATCAGATTTTTCAGAAGTAAGACTTCTCAAACACCACTGGATTATCGAAAAAATAATAAAAAATAGGTGTGTAGCTCACAATCGAGTTACACACCTATTTTTTAATTTTTATTAATTACCGAAACAACCGCCAAATATCATTCCAAGTCACCGCAATCATCAAGACAACCATGATGCCCACACCTACAAGAGTAATGATACTTTCATATTCTTGTTTCATCGGTTTACGACGAATCGCTTCAATGATATTCATGACAATCTTACCACCATCCAGGGCAGGAATCGGAATCAGATTGAAAATTCCTAAGTTAATGGATAAAAGTGCCATAAATCTGATAACCGTCGTGATACCCTCACGCGCCACATCACCAGACATCCGATACATGGCAACTGGTCCACCTAATTTATTAATATCTGGATGTAAAATTAAATCTTTCAAAGCATTAATAATCGCAAAAGCAGACGTCCACGCCTCTTTAAGACCACCTGTTAACTTATCTACAAATCCTGTTTTTAAAAACGGCGTAATCCCGATAATATAACTTTTCTCTTGTTTCTTAGGCGTAATCGTCAGTGTTTTGAGGTCCGTCTTAACTTGAATGGCCTTACCATCTGATTCACCGATTTGTTTTGATAAGCTAGACCAATCAGAAACTGGCACATCATTAATCGTCTCAACTTTATCACCCGTCCGTAAACCAGCCTGATAAGCCGGTAAATTGTGATCAGACACCGTGATTTGATTGGTATTCAAATCTTGCACGCCACCTTGCATAAAGGCAACCAGAACAAAAGCCACCACGCCCAAAATAAAGTTATTGAGCGGTCCTGCAAAGTTCGTCATCATTCGACCAGGCAGACTCGCACTCTGATATTGCACATCTAAAGGCGCAATGCGCAGCTCTGTACCATCTTCCTCAACAACCGTCGCATCATGAGCCACCGCATACGTCACGACTTCCCCATTGACCTCCCCGGTAATGATTAAAGCCTTTTCGAAGTCGTAAGCTGTGACAAGCATCGGAAGCGCTTGACCAAACTGCACTTTATCACTGAGATTGATGCGTGTCACCGTCTGATTTTGGACATCTAATGTCAAGCTCACAGGTGCACCAGTTTTAATCTCAGTTTCATCTTCACCCCAGCCAGCCATGCGAACATAACCACCCAGAGGTAACATTCTAATGGTATAAAGGGTGCCATCTTTAGCTTGATGTGCATAGATTTTCGGTCCCATACCAATCGAAAATTCTCGCACCAAAATCCCTGATTTTTTAGCAAAAAACAGGTGACCATACTCATGGACACAAACAATAATACCGAAAATGATGATAAATGTGACTAAACTTTGCACCATATTTTTTTAATTCCTTTTCTGCTATTTCACTTCATGAAATCTTGAAACTTGACATCCGCTGTTGCTTCTGCCAAGCGGGGACATTCGCGAACTTCGTCCGCTCAAAGTCCTTTTTCTTGGGTCAAATCTTCGACCCATTGTGTTACTTTTTGACGTGTTCTTTCATCAGAAGCTAAAATTTGATGTAAAGTTTGCCCATCAAATTCCATGTGTTCGAAGACAGCACGTGTAATCAATTGTTCGATCTCTAAGAAGGTGATTTTGCCATCTTGGAAGGCTTGGTTAGCAATCTCATTGGCCGCATTATAGACTGCTGGATATCCACCGCCTAGTTTGCCCACCCGATAAGCCAAATCTAACATTGGGAAACGGACCAAATCCATTTTCTCAAAATGAAGGGCGCCAATTTCGGTCAAATCAAAGGGTGTTTCATTGTGCATGGTCAAATGTCTCGGATAGGATAAAGCATACTGAATTGGCTCGCGCATATCCGTTGCCCCGAGTTGCGCCAGAACAGCACCATCTTTAAGGGTCACCATTGAATGTACGACAGATTCCCGATGTAACACAACATGAATATCATCATAAGGAATCCCAAACAAATGATGCGCCTCGATGACTTCTAGCCCTTTATTGACCATGGTCGCAGAATCTAAGGTAATCTTCGCTCCCATCGTCCAATTGGGATGAGCCAAGGCATCATCAAGTGTTACATCAAGCAACTCCTCACGGGTTTGATCACGAAATGAGCCACCCGATGCAGTAATCGTCAAACTGCGGACATCACTTTTTTGAACACCTTGAAGCACTTGGAAAATCGCCGCATGCTCACTGTCAACAGGTAAAATTTTACTACCTGTCCGAGCTGCTTCAGCCATAATCGTATAGCCAGCAACGACTAAGGTTTCCTTGTTAGCTAAAGCGATATCACGGCCAAGTTTAACCGCTTCAATCGTAGGCGGAAGACCAACCGAACCCACGATGGCATTGAGCAAAATATCATAAGCCTCTAGTTGCGCTAAGGTGATCAAACCTTCTGCTCCGACATGAATCTCAACACTTGGAAATTCTTGCGCCAGTTCGATTTGTGACGATTCTTGGGATGCCACGACGATTTTGGGCGAAAAAGCCTGAATAATCTCACGCGCCTTTTCGATATTCTTGCCAAAAGCAAACCCGACCAGTTCAAATTGATCCGGATGTGCCGCAATCACATCTAAAGCCTGAACGCCGACACTTCCCGTCGCCCCTAATAAAATAATTTTTTTCTTTGTCATGCGCTTAACTGCCTCCTTCGTTTAATTTTTTTATATGTCCATCCCTTGCTCGCACCATGTCAGCAGCACACAATCAACAGATGTTATGTTTTAACTAAATCAGATTAAAATAAACCAAGTAAATGCATCACAGGAAAAACAAAAATCAGACTATCAAAACGATCTAGAATCCCACCATGACCTGGTAAAATTTTACCTGAGTCCTTCACGCCAAAATGACGTTTCAAACTAGATTCCACCAAGTCACCGAGTTGCCCCACAACGGAGAAGATAGCCACCAAGATGACTAAATGTAGCAGACTAATATCTGGCGCTTGTTTAGGATAAAGAAAGACCATTAACAAAGCTACAATAATAGCTGAAACAATCCCACCTAATGATCCTTCCACGGTTTTATTTGGCGACACACTGGGAATCAATTTTGTTTTACCCAATTTTCGACCGACAAAATAAGCCCCTGAATCCGTTGCCCAGACGATAAAGAGGGCTAAAAACAAGATAAACAAGCTATTTTCACGCGCCGCTAATAAATTCTGAAAACCAATCCCGATATAAAAGGCTGATAAAAATGGAAATCCTAAATCTTCAAAAGAGTATTTGCCCTTGGTAAAGACCATAATCCCCATCATGATCAATAAAAATAAAGTAAATAAGGTAAAATTGCTATCTGTGCCAAGTTGTGGGAAATACTGCGTTGTAGGCAAAGACAAAGAGAGGGCAGCAAGTGTTGCTAAAATTCCTTCAAAAGATAGAATTTCCAATTTGCGCATTCTGAACAATTCACCCATGGCAATAATAACAAGTAGGGCCACTAAAATATGAAAAGGTGTGCCACCTAGAATCGCTAAGCCTAAAAAGACAGCTCCTGCGACCACACCTGTGATAATTCTTTGCGTCATTTTTTGATTCCTCCATATCTGCGATCCCGTTGTGAAAAAACGTCAAATGCTAAATCTAACGCAGCTTCATCAAAATCTGGCCACAATGTCTCTGTAAAATATAACTCACTATAAGCTGTTTGCCATGGTAAAAAATTACTCAAACGATTTTCGCCTGATGTCCGAATGACAAAGTCAGGATTTCGATAAGCTTCTGGTAAAATCGCCGTCGTTAAGCGTTGCTCAAAACTGTCTTGTGTAATCTCATCTACCGACAACACCCCTTGCTTAACTTCCATAGCCAATGCCTTAACCGCATCTAAAATCTCAGCTTGGCCACCATAATTCAACGCGATTGTTAAAATCATCCCTGTATTTTGTGCTGTATCAACCATCGCTCGATCAATTGATTTCAGCGTTGCTTTTGGCACACCTTCTCGTGTGCCAATCATGGCAATTCGAATATTTTCACGATTCAAAGTTGGCACAAATCTTTCATAGAAATCAATCGGTAAACTCATGATGAATTTAACTTCAGCAGCTGGTCTCGTCCAGTTTTCTGTTGAGAAAGCATAGACAGTCATAACTTTTACGCCTCTATTTTGCGCGTGAATCGCAATCGTCTGTAGGGCATCCATCCCAGCCTTATGTCCAAAGATACGTGCTTTGCCTTGACTCTGTGCCCAACGACCATTACCATCCATGATAACTGCCAAATGGTTGGGAATTTTTTGCATGACTGCTTTATCAGCTGTTTCTGTCATCTTATCTATCTACCTCTAATTCATCGATCCTGATTGCTCACTAACATATTGCAAGAAGTTAAAGTCATCTGATTTGACGTGATTTATGACATTTAAAATTTTAAAAATGACTTGCTAATCCTTACCATTTTGTTTATGAGCTTCCCTTAATTTTAACACATTTTCAATAAAAATTCTTAAAAAAATAAGCCAACTGGCCTATTTTTGACAGGTTATTCAAAAGGTGAGTCTTGTTTGTCAGCTGTTTCGCTAGCGTCAACATTCTCTGCTTTGGCTTCAGCAATCACTCCATCAAGCGCTTCTGTAGCTTCTGTAGTTACAACTGGTTTAACTGTTTTAACTGCTGCACGATCAAAAGTTAAAATGACCCCTTCAGCGTCCAGTTCAATTGTCCCTTTTGTTTTATCAACGTTCGCCAAAATACCATGCAATCCGCCAATAGTCACGATTTCAGAACCAGGTTGCATATTATCAAGCTGTTCTTGACGTTGGGCAGCTGCTTTCTTTTGGTTACGTTGCATAAACCACATCATCCCACCGAACAGAATGATCAAAATTACAAAACTCATGTCTTTACCTCATTTATTTTTGATAGTCTCTATTATAGCAGATTATAACCAATAAAAAAAGCACGACACTTAATGATATCAATTTTAGACCTGATAACAGATTTAGGTTTATTTTTGTTTATTTTTGCTTATTTTTGATAGAAATGTTATCATGATTAAATAATCTATATGTTATAAAAATTACAAAGAGGAGTAAACATGACTAGTTCAGAACTAAAGCAGGCCGCAAAATTTGCACTTAAAGATAATTTTATTGCCAAAATGCTCTTATTCATCGTACCTTTATTAATATCTATCCTTACAGGCCGTTTATCCAATTCATCCTCAATGACCATACAACATAGGCTGGATGAATCAAATATTGATTTTTCTGGTACTCCAGAAGCACTTTCAAATATTGATTGGGGATTAGTCCTTGCGATTGTCATACCAATTATTATCGTTTCAATTGTCATCAGTTTCTTTACAACTGTCATCGTGACTGTTTTTCAAACAGCCAGTATGTTCAATTATATAGAAATTTTTCGTGGTGAAAAAGAAGATATTGATTTATCCAAAGACATTCTTCGAACTTTTAACGATAATTCTTTCTGGAAAATTGCTGCTTTAACACTTGTCACACAGCTGATTATGTTTCTACTTGTTCTTATTCCCGTTGTTGGTTGGGCTATCGCGATTTATCTTGGCTTTTCTTGGTCACAAGCAACTTATGTTTTGTATGATAAACTCAAAAATAATCAGTACCAAGGTATTTGGGATGTCCTCAATACCTCCAAAGAGATGATGAAAGGTTATAAAGCCAAATACTTCCTCTTTAACTTAACCTTTATCGGATGGTACATTCTAAGCGTTTTCTTTTTCGGTATCCCTCAAATCTGGACCATGCCTTATACAGAAATGTCTATGGTTGCTTTCTACGAAGCACGAATTCAAGATCGTTTATAATCAAAAAAAGCAGCCGAGGTTGCTTTTTTTTGTCATCTTTTTACCGGTAGTCGCACGAAACGAGATGATCATTAACCAGACCAACAGACTGCATATAAGCATAGCAAATCGTTGGCCCGACAAATGAAAAGCCTCTTTTCTTCATGTCTTGGCTCATCTGTTCAGAAATGTCATTACTAGCTGGGACATCTGATAAGGTTTGATAGTCATGTTGTATTGGATGACCTGAAACATATTGCCAGAGATAATTTGAAAAACTCCCAAATTCTGCTTGAACCTGGATAAAAGCCTTAGCATTTTTAACAATTGCTCGCATTTTAAGTCGGTTGCGAATGAGTCCTGCATCTTGTAACAAGCTATCTAGTTTATCTTGATCATAGTCCTTAATCTTTTGGGGATCAAAACCATCCAGGGCCTTGCGATAATTCTCTCGCTTTACTAAAATCGTAGACCAACTTAGACCAGCTTGCATACCCTCAAGAATCAACATCTCAAAAAGTATGGCATCATCATATTTTGGCTTCCCCCATTCTTGATCATGGTAATCGATCTCTAACACTGTTTTTGCCCAATCACATCTTGTCATCTGATTTCTCCATTTTCTTTTGTCTTTATCCTTAAATTGTACCATAGATTTTGTGTAAAAAAACACAAGCAAAATGGTTGCTTTACCTATCTAAAGATGGGTAAATGGTAGGTGGTAGATTTTATATACAAAACAAGGGGGAATAAAATGACACAAGATTATCGTGTGCTTTTATACTATCAATACGTAACAATTGAAAATGGTGAACAATTCGCTAAAGAACATCTCGCAGCCTGCAAAAATTTAGGCATCAAAGGCAGAATTTTAGTTGCTGATGAAGGGATTAATGGGACTGTTTCTGGTTCTTTTGAACAAACTGAAGCTTATATCAACATGATGCATGCTGATCCTCGTTTTACTGAAACGATTTTTAAAATTGATGCATCTGAAGACCATGCTTTTAAAAAAATGCACGTTCGTTACCGTAAAGAATTGGTCAGCCTTAATTTAGAAGATGACATCGATCCTTTAGCTTTAACAGGTGCCTACTTATCACCAAAAGAATTTAAAGAAGCTATGTTAGACGACAATACCGTCGTCATTGATGCGCGTAATGACTATGAATTTGATTTGGGTCACTTTAGAGGTGCAGTTCGCCCTGATATCCGTAGTTTTAGAGAATTACCACAATGGATGCGCGATCACAAAGAAGAATTTATGGAGAAACGTGTCCTCACTTACTGTACTGGTGGGATTCGCTGTGAAAAATTCTCAGGCTGGTTGGTCAGAGAAGGTTTCAAAGATGTTGGTCAACTTCATGGGGGCATTGCAACTTACGGGAAAGATCCAGAAGTGAGAGGCGATTTATGGGATGGTCAAATGTATGTCTTTGACAGCAGAATTGCCGTGCCAATCAACCAAAATGAACATGTCATTGTTGGTAAAGACTGGTTTGACGGCACACCTTGTGAGCGCTACATCAACTGTGGCAATCCAGAATGTAATCGTCAAATCTTAGCCTCTGAAGCCAATGAAGCAACTTATCTCGGTGGTTGCAGTCACGAATGTCGTGTCCATCCACGTAATCGCTACGTCGTCAGCCACAATCTATCAGAAGTAGAAGTTGCTGAACGCCTCCATGCTATTCAAGAAGTTGTTGCTTAAGCCAAAGAAAAAACAGTCTCGGCTGTTTTTTTTGTTATCATCAATTACGCACCTTAAAGACACGCACAACATTTTGTGCCGTCAGGGCCATATTTTTTAAAGTTCTTTGCGTCACCAAAGCATCTGCTAAAGCAATGGGGCCTGTCTGAATACTAAAAGCAGCAGTCAAGTCTGACTCAAGCCCTACCAGATCATCGGAACGACTGCCAACTAAAGCCACACAGGGTTTCTTATGTTTTATCGCTAGTTTAGCGACGCCTGAAACGACTTTACCTTGACAACTTTGATGATCCAGATGACCTTCACCTGTTAAAACAAGATCTGAATTTGCAATGGCCTGCTCCAAATGGACGAGATCAGCAATGAAGTCAAAACCTGAGGTCAATCGACCACCTAGTAGAGCAACGGCACCACCAAGCCCGCCTGCTGCGCCTGCCCCTGGTATTTTTTGTAAGTCAATGCCACGATCTTTCAATAACGCTTTTGCAAAATGCTCATCTCTCTGATTTAACTGCTTTATCTGGTCTGCTGTTGCTCCTTTTTGGGCTGCAAAAATAGTGGCTGCACCATTTTCCCCGTAATAAGGATTAGTCACATCACTCGCCCCAATTAAGGTCACGTCTGATAAATCAGTTGTCCCTAGACTTTTCAAAAATCCTTGACCGCCATCAGAAGTCCCTGTGCCTCCTAGACTCACGATAATCGTTTTAGCACCAGCTTGGATAGCAGATTGGACAACTGCGCCTAAGCCGTAGGTTGTCGCGCGTGAAATAGTTTCAGGGCTGACGTCGACTAAATCAATCCCAATGACTTTAGCCGACTCAATCACTGCTGTATCCCCAAGTAATAAATAGGGCACCTCAAGTTTACGGCCCAATAAATCAGTCGTTAAACTTGTCTTCGTGATGGCATTTTCTTGGTAAGCAAGGACGTCTAAAACACCCTCACCACCATCAGCAATGGGGATACTCTGCACTTGTAGGTCAGGATATGCTGCTAAAATCCCTGATAGAGCTGCATCATTCAGCTGCTCAGAAGTGGCACTACCTTTAAATGAATCAATGGCTGCTAGAATTTTCATAGTTTTAGTATAGCAAAAATCATGCACAAGACAAGTCAGACATGGTAAAATAGCAATATGGAAACTATTCAATTGCTACCAATATCAGATATCGTCAAAAATCCCTATCAACCTCGGATCGTCTTTGACGACAAAAAGTTACAAGAACTTAGCGATTCAATTAAAGAAAATGGTGTCTTACAACCAATCATCGTCAGAAAATCACCAATTATTGGGTACGAAATTTTAGCTGGGGAACGCCGTTTTAGAGCTTCTCAATTAGCTGGCCTCACTGAAATTCCGGCTATTATCCGCCAATTAACAGATGACGAGATGATGACACTAGCGATTTTGGAAAATTTACAACGGGATGATTTGACCCTTCTAGATGAAGCGCGGAGTCTTCAAAATCTCGTGACGAAACAAGGTTTGACCCATACTCAAATCGCTGAAAAACTTGGCAAATCTAGACCTTATGTGACCAATGCCATTCGAATTTTAAATCTCCCTGACCCAATTTTAGAGATGATTGAGGTGCAAAAGATCTCCCAAGGTCACGCGCGACTTTTACTCGGTCTAAAAACACCACAAGAGCAATTGGATTGGGCACAACGGATTGATCAAGAACAACTTTCTGTTCGCGCACTCGAAAAACGCTTGACCAAACAAACGAACGAGCCTAATATACAATCTTCTAAAGATGTCTTTATCAAATCAGCTGAAACAGATATTGCGAAAGCTTTGGGTCAAGCAGTAACGATTAAGCCAAAGAAAATAGAAATTGCCTACAATACACTAGAAGATCTTAACAGACTTCTCCTCATTTTGACCCAAAAATAATCCACAGCCTTGTCTATGGATTTTTCTTTTTGAACAAAGTTATACACATAAAAAAGTAAATCACAGCTTGTGCATAAGTTTTGCACAACTGTGATTAACTTTCTAAAAATCAAGCTATTTCTTACTTTTCAGGAAAAAATACCTGTGATTAAGATCAAAATTACCATTTTTATCCACATTATCCACAATCCTGTGTATAATTTTTAACTCACGTGTGGAATTTTCTTTTAAATTTTGATTAATTGTGGAAAACTTTCTACCAACATGATATAATTTTTTTAGCTACAAATTTTATTCACATTGATTTTGTACCGATTAAGTCAGATATGAACCATCTGATAATAGATAGAAAGGAGCTAAATGTCTCTAACGAAAGATGAGCAAACATTCTGGGCACGTGTCAAAGCACTTGCCCAAAATAATTTAGGACAAGCCTCCTACGATTTTTTCATTGAACCAGCTAAACTACTTGAAATCACAGATCATAACGCCAAGATTTATCTTGATAACAACATGCACCGAGATTTTTGGAAAAAGCAAGAAGATCTCATCAAAACAGCCGGTTTTGAAATATTTGGCGCCGAAATTAGCTTTTCCCTCTATTCAGCAGACGACATCAACCTTGCTGATTATGAAAATGCGGATAAGGTTGCAGAAACATCTGAACTTCAGGAAACGAACAAATTTGTTACCTCAGAAATAAAAAATGGCCTGAATCATAAATATACTTTTCAAAATTTTGTCCAAGGTGAAGGTAACCGCATGACTCTAGGCGCTGCCATTGCTGTAGCAAACGATCCTGGGGGGATGTATAACCCGCTCTTTATCTATGGTGGTCCTGGACTAGGTAAAACCCATTTGATGAATGCGATCGGTAATGAAATTCTAAACGATAAGCCAGATGCTCGCATCAAGTATGTCTCATCAGAGAATTTCGTCAATGATTATGTTCAAAGTTCTCGTAAAAATCAAATGCAAGAATTTACAGATCAATATCGTACGCTAGATTTACTCTTGCTAGATGATATTCAGTTCTTTGCTAAAAAAGAAGGAACGATCAACGAATTTTTCCAAACCTTCAATACCTTACATGATAAAGGTGCCCAAATTGTCATTTCCAGTGACCGACCACCAAATGAGCTTAATGAGTTTGAAGAACGACTCAAATCTCGTTTCAGCTGGGGCTTAACGACTGATATCACAGCACCAAACTATGAAGATCGGATGGCCATTCTCCTTAACAAAGTCGATGAGATGAATCTCCAAGTTCCCTCAGAAACTCTATCTTATATTGCAGGTCGCATTGATTCCAATGTCAGGGATTTAGAAGGCGCCCTGAAAAATCTCAAGTTTTATGCCAATACTTATCATATTGATACGATTGACATTGATACTGCCGCCAAAGCTCTAAGTAATTTGGAATCCACTAAAATCACGCAAGACAAAGATATTTCTTCTCAAAGAATTCAGGAAGAAGTGGCCAATTTCTATAAGATTTCAGTCGCTGACATGATTAGTAAAAAACGACCAAAAGAAATCGCCTATCCGCGACAAATCGCTATGTATTTGATTCGTGAGATTACTGGCAAAAGCCTACCTGCCATTGGTAAAGAGTTTGGTGGGCGTGATCACACAACCGTTATTTATGCTCATAAGCAAATTTCTGATAAGATGAAGACAGACACTAGCCTTCAAAAAGAGATGGATACGATTAAGTCTCAGCTAAAGTAGTTACTTATTGATTTGTGGAAAATATCCACACTTATCCACACCTTATTATTTTTTATCCACAACCCTTTAAAGTTGGTGTCACAGCTTTTCTTGAACTTATCCACATGATTCACAGCCCCTATTACTATTACTAACTATATTTATTAACTAATAAAAGAAAGAGTTCGCTCGATGATTAATTTTTCTATCAACAAAACTGCTTTTCTCAATAATTTGAGAATTACCAAACAAGCTATTTCAACTAAAGTTGCAATTCCAACATTATCTAAAATTAAAATTGATGTTTCAACTGAAGGCATTACCTTAACTGGCTCAAATGGTCAAATTTCAATCGAAAATTTTCTATCTAAAGATGATGAAAATGCAGGTATGTTAATAACTGAACCTGGTAGCATTTTATTAGAAGCTAGCTTTTTTGAAAGCGTTGTGAATAACTTACCAGAAGTGACTTTTGATTTTAAAGAAATCGAACAAAATCAAGTAGTTTTAACATCAGGTCAATCAGAAATTACCCTTAAAGGTTTGGATGTTGAAATGTATCCACGCATCCAAGAAATGCCAACTGAAAACCCGCTTAAAATTAGAGCTGGCGTGTTAAAAGAAATTTTTACAGAAACAGCTTTTGCAGTTTCAACACAAGAGTCACGTCCTATTTTGACAGGTCTTCATTTGACTTTAACGGATAATAAAATCCTCAAATCTGTTGCGACTGACTCGCATCGGATGAGTCAACGTGTGATTACACTTGATAAATTAAGTGAAGATTTTGACTTGGTGCTACCTAATAAATCAGTGAATAGCTTTAAATCTGTCTTTTCTGATGATGATACTGAATTGGATATTTTCTTTTCAAGCAATCAGATCTTGATTCGTAATGAGACGATTTCATTTTATACACGACTAGTTGAAGGTAACTATCCAGATACTAACCGTCTGATCCCTTCAGACGCCGATTATACGCTTGATTTGACCTTTGACGTTGCTAACCTTCGCCACACCATGGACCGGGCTAAATTGCTCTCTAATGCGACGACAAACGGTACTGTTAAATTAAGCATTACTGGTGATCAAATCATTGCAACCGTTAATTCACCAGAAGTCGGATCAGTACATGAAGAGATTACGCCTTTAGCTAAATCTGGTGATGATTTAACAATTTCTTTCAATCCCCAATATTTGATTGATGCTTTAAAAGTTATTAAAGAACCAGAAGTTCGTATTCGTTTTATCTCACCTGTTCGACCATTTACTTTGGTTCCTAAGAGTGATACACTTGATTTCGTTCAATTGGTGACTCCTGTTCGGACCAACTAATCAATAGTTTTAACTCATGAGAGCTATCCCAAACATGATATAATAGACCGAGAGGTCTATTTTTTTATGAAAGTTATCCACACTGATATTTATGGTCACTTAACTGATTTTTTAGTTGATGAAGCGCGTGATCACATCGCTGCTGGCAAAAAAATATTTTATATCGTGCCATCATCTCTTTCTTTTGAAAAAGAAAAAGAGATTTTGACACGTTTTAATGCTGTCCAGGATGGTGCTTTATTTGATTTAACCGTGACCAGATTAAAACAATTACCCTGGTATTTCGATAAAAATCAAGACAATGGCCGAAAAACGTTATCGACCATTGGTCTGGCCATGCTTATGCGCCAAACCTTGAAGCAACTTTCTGATGATCAAATCCCAATCTATCGCTTTATGCGGGATAAACAAGGCTTCATCACGCAGTTAGTGTCACTTTATCATGAGTTAACTGCGGCTAATCTGATGTCTGAGGATTTACTGTTAGCAGCGGATAGTCAAAAAAATCAAGAATTGATACACATATTTGATGCTTTTGAGTATCAATTAGGCCAGTTTTCAAATGATAATAAACTCCAAGTATTTATTGACAGCATTGTCAATGATGAATTGACAGAAGCCTTACAAGACTATATCCTAATCATTGAGGGTTACTCACGCTTTTCTGCAGAAGAAATGACCTTGATTGATGCACTATCTAGTCGCGTATCAGACATTGTATTAGGTATCTATGCTTCTAAAAAAGCAATTTCTGCTACTTTTATAGATGGTAATGTTTATCAGCAATCAGTCGAATTAATGCAGATGTTGGCTCAAAAATATGAGTTGACAGTTGTTTACAAAAAAAACAACGATGTTGACAATACCTTTACAGATTTATCAAGACTGATGGAAAAGTCATCCGATTTCACATTGACAGAATCAGATAAGTTAGCAAAACATGATGGTTTAGAGATTTGGCAGGTTGTTAATCATAAAGAAGAGATAGAACATGTTGCTAAACAAATTCGTCAACTACTCTTTGAAGGAGTTCAATATCAGGATATTTTAGTTTTATTAGGAGATGTCGCATCAGATCGTATCTTACTACCTGAAATATTCAAGACTTATGATATTCCATTTTTCTATGCGCAAGAAAAGTCAATGAAAGATCACCCTTTAATCGTCTTAGTTGAAGCTTTATTAAAAATAAAGACTAATCATTACCAACTCAATGATGTGTTGAATTTACTGAAAACAGAGCTTTACACAGATAGTCAATTAAATTTACAAGATGTTTACAAATTTGAATACTATAGTTTACAGCGTAATATTAAAGGAAGGACTAAATTTGCCCAAGAATTTGAAGATTTTAGGGCAGAAAAAGTAAGATCAAGTCTAATTGGTCCTGCATCTCCTTTACAAATTCTATTGGGAAGTCAACCACAAAAAGGTCAAAATTGGGTTAAAAAATTTCAAACTTTTTTGGAAACCGGACAGGTAAAAGAAAAGATTGAGCAGCTTTATTTCGATGCTGAAGCAGCTGGAAACTTCGAGAAAGCTTCTGAACATTTAGAAGTATGGAAATTATTGATGGCTGTTTTAGAGGAATTTACAGCTGTTTTTGGTCTGGAAAAATTATCGATTCAGGAATTTTTAGAGATTATTGAAGCAGGGATTAAAAATGCTGCTTATCGACTTGTACCAGCTAATGTTGATGTTGTTCAAGTTAAATCATATGAGCTAGTTGAGCCACATACCGCTGACTATGTTTTTGCGATTGGCTTGACCCAATCCAATTTCCCTAAAAGTAAGCAGAATGCAAGTCTTATTTCTAATGAAGAACGTGCTAAGATCAATCAAAAATTACGTGATACTGAATTAGATCATCTAAAATTTATTGATGAACCAAATTTCATCAACTACAAAAAAAATAGCTTTACAGCTTTACAATTATTTAATGCGGCTAATAAGAAACTAGTTCTGTCAACCCCTGAAATATATAGTAATGAACAAAGCGATTTATCACAGTTTCTACAATTTATCGTTGACAGAGGTGTCACACCTATTTACAAGGAGGGTGTCAATCTAGTTGATACGATTGAACAAATTGGCAATTATGATGGCTTATTGGCTAATTTAGGTCAAATTGAGCGTTTACTTATGTCAAGGACTAACCCGAAAGAGCTGTCTCTAAATACGTCATTTTGGCTGAGTTTATTTAGAATCATGGCTAAAAATCCTGACTATCAACATATTTTATCAGCAGTAACGAGCGATCATTTACAAGCAAGACAACTTGATACTTCGGTAATAGCTGCCTTGTACCCATCAGATTTAAATGCCTCTGTGTCAAGTTTTGAAAACTTTTATAATTGTGAATATCAATACTTTATAAATAATACCCTTCATGTCAAAGCATTTGAAAAGATTGATTTAGATTCTCGAATTTCTGGTTCATATTTCCATGAAGTCTTTGAACACGTCATGCGTTCAGATCAAGTAGAGGCGACATCTTTTGATGATACATTGACAAGTTCTTTACAAGAGGTTAACAGTAAATACCTCGACTTCTTTACACGTGATGCGACAAGTCGTTATACCTGGACTAGACTGCAAGAGATTATCAAACAAACTTCAATAATGCTCAAGCAAACGTTAGAAAATACAGGCATTAAACCACTGGCATTTGAACAGGCCTTCGGATTTGATCAATCAGGTCTTCAAACCTATCAGGTTGCGTTACAGGACCAGAAAAAATTAAATTTGCGTGGTATCATCGACCGTGTTGATCGTATATTTGATACCTTAGGCGCTGTTGATTATAAGTCTGGGGATAAGAAGTTTGAGTTGCAATCGGCCTATGATGGGACAAGTTTACAATTTTTAACCTACTTAGATATTCTTCGTCAAAATGCTAAGCAGTATGGTACCTCTCAAACGATTTGGGGTGCGCTTTATTTGCACCTACAAAATCCAACGATTGCGCTGAAGTCAGTTAATCAAGTTACCGATATTTCTGAAGAACTCAAAAAGAAAATGCGCTATACCGGTTTCTTTAATGCAGATTTAGCCAGTCATTTAAAAGATAATTTTGACCATCTTTTTAATCTAGGTCAATTTACTAAAGACGGCTTACCTTTTAAAAATAATGCAAACTTCTATAATGAAACAGAAATGTCTGCTTTGATGACCCATAATGAAACACTTTACCAAGAAGCGGGTCAGAAGATATTGTCTGGGAAGATTGAGATCAATCCGATTGTTGTGAAACATCACGCCAAAGGCTGTCAATTTTGTCAATTTAAGTCAATTTGTGGTTTTGAGTCAGACAGTCATTTATCATCAGGTCGGAAAGTTAACCTGAAATCAAAAGAAGAAATAAGGGCATCTTTGCTGACAGGAGGAAAAGAAAATGCAGCAACTCAGTGATCAAGAAATCGACTTGTTACAGCAAGCTGAAATTGGCAAAGAAATACCGAAAACACCTGAGCAAATAGAGGCCATTTATCGCACTGGTACTAATATTTTAGTATCCGCATCTGCTGGTTCTGGAAAAACATTTGTGATGACTGAACGGATTATTAACCTCATATTGAATGGTGTATCACTCAAAAATTTGTTCATTTCAACCTTTACCAATAAAGCGGCGGCTGAATTAAAACTGCGATTGGATAAAAAAATTAGAGAAACACGTGCTCATGAAAGATCCTTTGAAGAAATTCATCTTTTGACAACTGCTTTACAGGACTTGTCAACTGCTGATATCGGGACAATGGATAGTTTTACACTCAAATTTCTGAAAGAAAATTTTTATCTCAAAAATCTAGATCCAACTTTTAGATTATTAGTAGATAGCACAGAGCAAGAAGTCATCAAACGAGATATTTTTGATCAGCTGGTAGAAGAGCATTTAGCTGATCAAGGGATTATCAGTCAAGAAAGATTTATTCAAGTGATGAATAATTTTTCAAGCGACCGTAAAATTGATGCCTTCTATTCGGTATTGAATAAAATTAATACTTTTGCAGATAGTTTAGAAAATCCGATTGATTGGTTAGAAAATGATTTTTTGAATGGTTTTTCAACCTATCAAAGCTTTACTGACTTACCGGATACATTTACAAATGGTTTACAGGAAAGTTTACAAGAAATATATCGAGCACTTCTTGAAAATTTGTCTTCTGGTGTGATTACAGGCCCAGCTAAAATAAATAATACTGAAGAATTTTTAGCTAATTTTGAGTATTTATATGATTGCTTAGGTCAAAAACAATTTCAAAAGTTTGCTGAATTTTATCGTCAGATGAAATTTCAGTTTGTACCGAATGCCAATAATAAAGATAACCGTGATGAAGTACTTGAAGCCCAAAAGCTGAGTTTAAAAACACTAATCACGACGAATAAGGCACGTCTTGATCAATTTATAGAGGCCATTAAGCATCAAGACATAATTGAAAAGTATCATCAACCAGCTAGTGCATTGACACATGATTTACAGGTGATTGCCTTAGCATTTTATCAGCGTTATCATGACTATAAGCTCAAAAATGCCTGTCTAGAATATGCTGATGTGACCCATTTAACGATTGAGATTTTGCAGGAAAATGAGGTTCTGCGTAAAGTTTACCAGACGCAATATTTTGAAGTGATGGTTGATGAGTACCAGGATACCAACCATCTGCAAGAGGCGATGTTGCGGCTCTTATCAAATGGTAAAAACTCTTTTATGGTCGGAGATGTCAAGCAATCTATCTATGGTTTTCGATTAGCGGATCCTTCTCTTTTTATGAGTAAATATGAGGCTTACCAGCAACCTGACGCCGATGGCAAACTAATTAGACTGAAGGAAAATTTCCGTTCATATCCAGAAGTCATTAATTTTACCAATCAGATTTTTGAGCATTTGATGGATAAAAAGATTGGTGAGATGGTCTATGGTCCAGAAGAAAAGTTAGTTGTCGGTAATCCAAAGTTAGCGCAAGAGACTTCCCCTGATTTGACAGCTGAGCTTTTGATTTATAAGGATGAAAAAAGTGTTAGCTCTGAAACAGACGATGCTGTGTCTACTGATGAGCTAGTTGTGACGGCACAAGCCATTCGTCAACTGCTGAGTAAAGGTACGCAGCCAAAAGATATTGTCATTTTAGTCAGAAGTAAAACAAATAATGCAGAAATCGAACGCGTTTTGCAATCCTTTGATATCCCAGTAGTGTTGGACGAAGGTAAAATCAACTACTTGCAGGCAATGGAAGTTTTGGTTATGTTGGACGTGTTAAGAGCGATTGACAATCCCTTGTTTGATGTATCATTTGTCGCCCTTCTCAAATCACCATTATTTGATTTTAGTGAAAATGATTTAGCGATTATCAGTTTACAAGCTTCAAATGATGTCAATTTCTATGACAAGTATCAAAAAGCCCGATGTCAAAATGGTTTGAAAGCAGACTTGATTGATACTACTTTATCTGTCAAAATTCAGCATTTTGAAAATACATTTAGCAAGTGGTGTCAACTTGCTCATCAAGAAAGTTTACACAGTTTGATCTGGGAAATCTATCGGGATACCCATTATTATGACTATGTTGGTGGCATGAAAAATGGCCAACTCCGTCAAGCTAATCTGGCAGCTTTAGCAGATCGTGCTGCTACTTATGAGTCATCCGGTTATAAAGGTTTATTTCAATTTATCAAAATGATCGACAATTTTATGGATAGTAAAAATGATTTAGCTGCTGTCAACATTGCTTTACCAAGCGATGCTGTTCGTGTCATGACTATTCATAAATCAAAAGGCCTTGAATTTCCCTACGTCTTCATTTTGAATGTCAATAAAAAATTCAATACAAAAGATTTATCGAGCGATTTAATTCTATCCAGAAAAAATGGTGCAGGGATTAGTTTCCTAGCTGATTTCAAAAAAGAAATCGATACGGAATTTCCTTATGCCATAGTCAAGATGACCACCTTACCGCAGATGGCAAACGCTCTAGAAAAAGAGTATCAAGCATTAGCTGAGGAGATGCGGATGCTTTATGTTGCCTTTACACGTGCTGTCAAGAAGATTTACATGGTGGGGAAGGTTGATGCCTCAAAACTAGATGAAGACAATCAATTCATCGCTTATCAAACGGCTGCTTTTAATGTAAATGGTATCTTAGATGACACTCTTAGACAATCCAGTCAAGGCTATCTTAACTGGGTGTTAGGTGTTTATCAGGCGACGACTGTTAAAAAATCATCTGGACTCAAGGTTCGCGTGGTTGAGGATGATGATTTAAAAGATATGGTGCCTGTCGATCAAAAAAATCAACTATCTTTTGAAACCTTAATAGCCGAATCCAAGCAGTATGATGATGCCATGGCAACAATTGAAGAGGTTAAATTAGCCAAGCAAATTCTGGATTCTGCTGATAAATTAAACGATAAATATGCGGCAGGCATCAATTTACCAACGATTCAAACACCGAGTCAGATCAAGAAACGTTATGAACACTTGATTTCAGAGCAGGATGTCGTTGTCAGCAATCATCAAAAGTATTCTCAATTTGAATTTTTAAAAACAGATAAAAAAGTATCACCGACTGAATTGGGATCTGCTGTACATGAATTAATGCAGTCACTTGATTTTTCAAATGTTACACGTGAAACATTAAGCCAGACTATTGAAAGTCTTACTGTTCGAGATGAGGTCAAACAAAAAATCAAAGTTGATCAAATTTTAAGTTTATTTGATACAGATTTTGGTCAAATGATGGTGACCCATCACAAGTCGATGACACGTGAAGCCCCTTTTTCGATGCTAAAAACGGATCAGGCATCAGGTGAGCAATATGTGATTCGAGGAATTATTGATGGTTTCATCAAGTTAGCTGATAAAATCATCCTGTTTGATTATAAGACAGACCACTTTACAAATTTAGAAGCCATTCCTGAGATTAAAGCACGTTATCAGATGCAAATGTCGCTCTATGCAGAAAGTCTAACAACTGCCTTTAAGCAGGAGAAAATTGAGCAGTACTTGATTTTACTAGGTGGACCAGACAAGGTTTATATTGAACAACTATAAAATGCACAAGATCATTTCAATTTAACATTGAGGTAATCTTGTGCTTTTTAGTCTAAGAAATCTCTCGGTTTCATCTGAAAGACTTTGAAAAAGGTAGCAGCACCTACGCCACTTAAAATAATTAGCTTCAAAAGTTCGAGGCCTCGGCCACTCACCATAAAAAATTGACGAGCTATCAGAACGACAGCTACCATCATCAAAATTGCCAGCCAAAAACGAAGATTGCATAATTGACTCGGAAATTTTTTGCTGTAAAGACTATACAAAATGAGGACAAGGCATAAACTGATGAGATTAGATAAAGCAGCACCGTTCAAACCGTAGGAAACCGTTAATGGATAGACACTCAGTATTTTAATACCTAATCCACTTAATAGAATCAATCCCGATATTTTATTTTTACCAGCCAAGAATAGATCATGGTGATAAAGTTGGATCATTGAAATGAGAGGGATTTGACATACAAAAATTTGTAAACTTAGGACATGGTCATGACTTTTAAAGAGAACATCATTCATTTCTGGAAGTAAAATGACAAGGCCAACAGTCAAAGCGATGGCTAAGTAAGTCACATTGTTCCAAATTTTCTTGGAAATGCGTCCTGCTTTAGTCAGCTTAGGGAGACTATCTGTCAAAATAGAGGTTGTAAAAACTAAGCCTAATTGTAAGAAAGGTTGACCTCGATCATAAATGCCTTTCAAAATTTCAGCCTGATTAGATGTCTTGATTTGTGGCAGATGCATCAAAGCATTTTTTACAAAGAAAACATCAATCATTTGTAAAATCAGCATATAAATCATAAAAAAGGTAAAAACAAGAGAGGACATGCCAAATTTTTGAATGATTTGACCCTTAGGTTTTAATGCTGTAAAGTTTGTAAACAAGCCTTGAAACTTAAAGGGACTTGAAAACATGAGGTAGACAAGTGCAACTAGGCCACCAATAAATGAGCCGAGCATAGCTAAGAAAGAAATCGTGTAGACATTTGTTGATAGTCGTGTAAACAACAGGGCAGCGCAGATAATTAAGACAACACGTACAGATTGTTCAATGACTTGAGAGGTAGCAGTTGTCACCATATCTTGTTTTGCTTGAGCTCTACCTCGATATAAAGATAGAAATGGCACTAATAGAAGTGGCAAAATTGCCATCAGTAATGGACCAGCTAGTTTTTCTTGTCCCATTAAACTTGCAATAGGTTGACACAATAGTGACAAAACTAGGAAACTTAAGACAGAAAGAATAAGGGAAAGCTGAAAAAATTGATGTGTTTCTTCTTCTGGTTGATCAGAAGCATGAATTAAGCTAGACAAAAAATTTGGCAAGGCTATTAATGAGAGTGTGGTAATGATGGAATAAAAAGGATAGACTTGTTGGAAAGCATAAAAGCCTTGATCTCCTACTAAATTTTGATAAGGAAAGCGATAAAGTGCAGCAAGGATTTTAGATAAAAATCCAGCAAGCGCTAGAACACCTGCCCCTTTAAAGGCCAGTTTTTTCATTGTTTTTCTCATCTCTAATCTCACTCAAACGTTCAGTAAAGGACATTATTTCTGAAAGGTAGGCGGACGCTGATAAGTTTCTAATATCAAAACGAATCACCATTTGGCCAGCTGTTTCGCCAATTTTGGCCTTAATCTGTGTTTTGGATAAGGCATCAAAATAATCTTGTGACATAAATGTATGAGTGGCAGCTTTACTCATTGTGTAAACAATAGTTGCCATTTGCTTGTCAATCTTGTCAACGAATGCATGATCAGCAAAATATTTTAATAGGCCGATTTCAAGTAGGTAAGCCACAGTATCTGGATATTCTCCAAATCTGTCAATCAACTCATCCTGTAAATCTTGATAATATGTGCGACTTTCAATTTCACGGATCCGTTTATAGATTTCAATTTTTTGCCGTTGATCCGAAATGTAATCTGATGGCAGAAAAGCATCGATTTCAAGATTAATTTCAGTATTAGCTTTTCGTGTTTTTCTTGATTTGCCTAAACGTTTATTGACTGCTTCTTCTAACAATTGTGAATACAAGTCAAATCCAATTGAATCAATAAAACCAGATTGTTCTGCGCCTAAGAGATTACCAGCACCTCGAATTGACAAATCTCGCATTGCAATTTTAAAACCGGAGCCTAATTCAGTAAAACCTTTAATGGCATCAAGGCGTTTTTCAGAGACATCAGAAAGTGATTTGTCTGGTTGATAAGTAAAATAAGCATAGGCGACTCGATTTGATCGTCCTACTCGTCCCCGAAGCTGATAGAGTTGTGATAATCCCATATGGTCTGCGTTTTCGACAAATAAGGTATTGGCGTTTGGAATATCCACACCCGTTTCAATAATTGTCGTTGCGACAAGTACATCGTATTCACCATTGATAAAGTCAAGCAAGGTATTTTCAAGTTGCACTTCACTTAGCTGCCCATGAATGTAACCAACGCGAGCTTCAGGAATCAGTTCAGAAATTTGTGATACCTTTTGTTCAATGGTGTCAACACGATTGTAAACGTAAAAGACTTGTCCACCACGTGACATTTCACGCAAGACAGCATCTCGAAGCACACTATAGTTAGTTTCCATGACATAGGTCTGAACGGGATAACGGTTAGTCGGTGGTGTTTCAATGACCGACAAATCACGGATGCCCATCATCGACATATGGAGTGTTCGAGGAATGGGTGTTGCTGTCAATGTCAAAACATCCACTTGTGTTTTCAGCTCTTTCAAGCGTTCTTTATGCTTGACACCAAAACGCTGTTCTTCATCAATAATCATCAAACCGAGATCGAAAAATGTGACATCTTTTGAAAGCAGACGATGGGTGCCAATGACTAAATCGATCCGATCTTTTTTTAACTTCTCTATAATTTCAGCTTGCTCTTTTTTAGTTTGAAAACGTGACATGACTGCGATGTTGACACCAAAATCATTAAATCGTTCACGAAAGTTATTATAGTGTTGTTCTGCTAAGACAGTTGTTGGTACTAAAATAGCAACTTGTTTATGATCGTTAATGGCTTTAAATGCTGCCCGCATGGCAACTTCTGTCTTACCAAAACCAACGTCACCGACTAATAAACGATCCATTGGACGCTCACGTTCCATGTCTTTTTTAATTTCAATGACTGAACGAAGTTGGTCATCGGTTTCAGTATAGGCAAAGGCATCATCAAATTCATGTTGATTGTCATCATCAGCTGAAAAAGCAAAGCCGCGTTGACTCTCACGAATCGCATAAAGTTTAATCAAGTCTTCTGAAATATCTTCAATTTGCTTGCTAACAGAGTTGACAGTTCGTTTCCAACGGCCATCATTCAGTTTATTGATTTTGGGTGGTTTGCCTTCACCTGCTGTGTACTTAGTGAGTAACTCAACCTGATCCACAGGAATTGAAATCGTGTCATTATTTTGATATTGAATGGTTAAATAATCACGATGAATACCAGAAATTTCAATCGTTTCAAGGCCAAGATACTTACCAATCCCATGTGTTTGATGGACAACATAATCACCTACTTCTAATTCATTGTAATCTTGAAGTCGTTCCGCATTGGTAATATTTAAGCGCTTAGTTCGACGTTTTTTTGTTTTTCCAAAGATCTCAGTTTCAGTAATGACGGCTATCTTTTCATCAAGCAAATTAAAGCCATTAGTTAGGTTAAGGTTGACAATGTTGACAACTTTAGATTGAAGTTGATCAGCTTGTGTCAGTGTAAACGATATGTTGATTTCTTGTAATCCTTGTGTCAACTTAGCTTCTTTTTCTTTTGACACGGCAAGGACAACAGTGTAATCTGTTTTGATAAAGTGCGCTAATTCAACTTCAAGCATAGGCATTTGACCAAAAAATGCCTGCATACTATGCTGATTAAAATTATGTAAAAGATCAAATTTGAGATTACCTAACCCTTTTTGAAAGTTTGAGAAATAAGTTGCAGGTTTATAGGTACGCAAGTGGTGACTGTTATCCGCTAAATAGTGCATACCGTCAATAGAACGACTGAGTAATTTTTCTGACAAAATGAACTCTGCAGTTTCTTGCGTAATTTTATGGTCCATTTCGTTGATTTTCTGAAAATCATCAATGAAAATTGGTGTATGTTTAGGTAAATAATCCAGTAAGGTCCATTGTTTTTCGTAGAAAAACTCACTAAACTTTCTAAGTTCAGCGTGGTAATTTTGGTGTTTTGCTGCACCAATAATTTCAGCCAAATAAGAACTTTGTTTATCCTCTAAATCAGTTAGACTTGACAAGTAGTTAACACCACGTTCAAAATCAGCAGGGCTTAATACGAAATCTGAGGATGGTTTAATGACTATCGTGTCAAGTTCTTGTAAAGAACGTTGGCTTTCAACATCGAAATATCTGATACCATCAATTTCGTCACCAAAAAACTCAACCCTGACTGGATTTTCAGCATCTAAAGGATAGATATCAAGAATATCCCCTCGCTTAGAGAATTCGCCTGGGCTCATAACACGTTGTGTCTTGTCAAAGCCGATTGTTGACAACTGATTGACAAGTTCTTCAGTATCAAATTCTTGACCTACTGTAAATAAGAGGTTAAATGTTTTAAAAACAGCTGGATCTGGAAGAAAATTGCGTAAAGCAAAAATCGGGATGATTAGAAAACCATCCGCTTCTTTGTCTTGTAAGAAAGAAAGAGCATCTAAGCGATAAGCGAGTCGTTCTTTACTAGCAATCGCATATTCAGCAAAAATATTATCATCAGAAAAATATTGAAAGACTTTAGCTTCACCAACAAATTCTGATAAATCACTATATAACTCACTGGCATGATATTGATTATCTGTGATGATGACATATTTATCAGGTTGATTATCGAAAGCTGTTGCCATCAATAGTGTTTTGATGGTGCCCTGGATGCCTGTGAATAGAGTACGTGAATTTTGGTTGAGTCCACGTTGCCATTGTGTTAACGCACGGTTATTGGCAAGTAAATCTGTAAGTTTCATCCGTTAAATTGGTTTCCAGTCTGATTAAAATCATTATTTTCAATGAAAGTTTGGACAGCATCAGCAGCACGCACAATGCCCAGTTCAGCATCAGCCTTATCTTCTTGATCAAATCGTCCTAAGACATGATTGACCACAGACATCCCATGTTTAGGTCGACCAATGCCAACTTTGATGCGTTTAAATTCTTGATTACCTAGATGGGCGATGAGTGATTTGATACCATTATGACCACCTGCTGAGCCTTTTTGGCGTAGTCGTAATTTCCCTGTTGCCATATCGAGATCGTCATAAATGACCACCAAGTCTTCTACTGTTAAACCGTTGTAGGCTATAAGTGGTTTAACTGCCTTGCCTGATTCATTCATGAAAGTCACAGGCTTAACTAGGATTATCTTTTCGTTATTCACAAAACCAGCTGCTGTATCTGCAATGAACGTTTTATCACGTTTAAATGTGAGGTTTAAACGTTCGGCTAAAAGGTCTAAAACATCAAATCCTATATTATGTTTGGTGTGGGCATATTTGTCACCAGGGTTTCCCAGCCCTACTATCATTTTTGTCATATTGACACTCCTTTTACACTATGTTTACAAAATATTTACTGACGGTTGATCAGTGTGTAAACGTCAAAAAAGACTGAAATTAATATTTCAGCTTCTTGATTATTTAAATTATACATTAAAACGAAATTCTAAGATGTCTCCATCTTGGACAACGTATTCTTTTCCTTCTTCACGTAGACGTCCTGCTTCTTTTACTGCTTTTTCAGAGCCATACTTAATCAAATCATCATAGGACATAGTGACAGCACGAATGAAACCTTTTTCAAAATCAGAATGAATAATCCCTGCAGCTCCAGGTGCTTTAATGCCACGTTTGAAGGTCCAAGCACGAACTTCTTTTTCACCAGCTGTAAAGTAAGTGCCAAGTCCGAGTAAATGATAGGCAACTTGTGTCAACTTGTCGACACCTGATTCCGTTAGGCCGATAGCTTCCAAAAATTCTGCTTTTTCATCATCTTCAAGTTCAGCGATTTCTTCCTCAACACGTGCTGAGATGACGACTGTATCAGCGTTTTCCGTTGCTGCAAAATCACGGATTTGTTTAACATAATCGATATTGTCAGGTTCGCCAACTTCATCTTCTGAAACATTTGCCACATATAAAACAGGCTTAGTTGTTAATAAAAAGAGTGATTTGACAACTTTTAATTCATCCTCTTCGAAGTCAACTGTTCGCGCTGACTTGCCTGCTTCAAGGACGGGTTTGATTTTTTCTAAAACCTTGAATTCTAATATTGCATCTTTGTCTTTTTGCGTACGTGCAATTTTTTCAACGCGTGCATAACGTTTGTTGACGGATTCTAAATCTGCTAAAATCAATTCTAAGTTGATGGTATCAATGTCAGCTATTGGATCAACAAAGTCACTTTCACGTCCTTGCTCACGCATGACATTTTCATCGTCAAAGGCACGAACGACGTGAACGATGGCATCTACTTCGCGAATGTTTGCTAAAAACTTATTACCCAATCCCTCACCTTTAGAGGCACCTTTAACGATTCCAGCGATATCGGTAAATTCAAATGTTGTTGGTATTGTTTTTTTAGGTTTGATTAGTTCAGTAATTTTAGTGAGACGCTCATCTGGGACTTCGACCGTCCCAACATTGGGGTCGATAGTTGCAAAAGGATAGTTGGCTGCTTCTGCTCCTGCCTGTGTGATTGCATTAAAAAGAGTTGATTTCCCAACGTTTGGTAAACCAACGATGCCTGCTGTTAAAGCCATAATTTAGATGTTGAACTGTTATTGATAAATAAACAGTTCAATTTCCTTTCTTAGTCCAGTATTTTTTTTAATTTTTGATTAAAATCATTTCGTGTCATTAAGACGATATGGTCACAATTGGTGCAACGGATCTTGATGTCAGCGCCCAACCTTACAATTTCCCAGTGATTGGCTTTTTTCCCTGTTGACTTAACGACACAAGCGTGCGGTTTCTTCATTTCGACAAAATCACCTAACTCGTACATTGACACCTCCATCACAATGAAACATTTTCACTACATTCTAACAAAATAACCGCAAAAAAACAACCATCTGTTGCCAATGGTTGTGGTGATAATACGTCGGATGCTATATCCGATTGTGTTTTTGAATGAAACGAAATTGGAAGATAATTGTCAAGACAAGTAAGATAAAAAGAATACTGACATAGAAAAAAGTTTTTGAGTGCTGACCTTTGTGAATGGGCTGTTCTATACCGTTTAGCAAATCGATTTTTGAGGCTGTGAGTTTAAATTGACTTTCTAGGTGCCATGTTCGACGAACCGTTTGAACGGAAGTCATGGTGAGGTATGTACCAGCTTTGAATTTTTCAGGAACAGGAATCAAAATTTCAATTTTACTATTGGGTGCAATGCGGCTAAATTGATGTGAGTCAGGTTTTGTAGTTGCTTGGTCTACTAGACGACTCTCAATTACAACATTATTTAGCCAGGCATTGCTGTCATTTTTTATCAGAATTCGAATGAAGCATTTTTTGTTTAGCGTTGTGGCTTCAGATTTTTCAATGATAATATTTTCAGTATCTATATTATCATTTTTTCGGACATTAACGATGTAATTAAGCTCTTGTTCACCCTGACAAAAAAGAATGGCATTGGCAATTTCACCATCAAAGTCTTTTTTAAAAGCTTCTGTTTTATAATTAATCGTGATATCCTGGTTACCGTTTGGAGGTATTGTCACCGTTGATGGTGCCTTTAAAAAAGTATTACAATCGGAAAAGATTTGATTGCCATTATTATCAAGATCAGGAATAGCTGTTTTAATGTCAATGTCAATACTATTTTCAGAATTGTTTTTTAAATTAAAGTGCAGTGCTTGCTGTGCATGATATTTGGCAGAAATAGTTTGATTTGTCATTGTCTGCTCCCCTTCTAGAATGGGAGTGACAGTGAAATCAATGGTATCAGCAGCAGTTTTGGTGGCAAATAAACTTACCATTACGATTATAGATGTTAGTATTTTTTCATATTTCCCTTTTTTTTAGGAGTAATATTTAGATGATAAGTTATTTTAAATAGATATAAAAAGCTGGTTTACTTAACATTCTAGGGAAAAAGAAACAGTTTCAATCGTTATTAAAATTACATCTTAACTTTAATTATATCACATTTGAAGACGTTTAAGAAATCTTATGCAAAAAAATGAGACATTATTATTTAATTAAAAATAGTCCTTGTCACTTAATTGAAATGAATTGTTCTTTCTGAATTTCAATAGGTGTACAAGCTAGCCGGTTTTATGGTATAATAGAGGGCATGAGATTAGACAAATATTTAAAAGTTTCACGAATTATTAAGCGTCGAACAGTAGCTAAAGAAGTTGCGGATAAAGGACGTATTAAACTGAATGGTATTCTGGCAAAAAGTTCTTCAGATGTTAAATATCAGGATATCTTAACGATTACTTTTGGTAATAAAATTTTAGAAGTCCGAGTTCTTGATATAAAAGATTCTACTAAAAAAGAAGATGCGGACAAGATGTATGAAATCTTGTCAGAAACACGTGTGAATTCTTAAACTGTTTTAGATTAATGTCAGTCGTTATAAAATCTAAGATAATCAAATTATGTTACTACAGACTAACCGAAGATGTGAAAGGTTATCTGTAGGATAGAGGGTATATCATGGCAAATCAAAAGAAAATTGTCCGATTAAATAATGAGTTTACAGCACAACAATTGAACCGGATTCAAACAAATAATAAACAGGTACCGAAACGACGTTATTTAGGTTTAATTTTGGTAGCTGTCATTTTGGTTATGATTTTACCGACAATTAACCTTGTTAAATCGTATCAAACATTGCAAAGTCGTTTGGAATTGAAAGCAGAATACGAAAAAAAATCAGATGCTTTAGACAAACAATTAGCTATTGAGAAAGCTGATATTGTTAAACTTAAAGATCCTATTTTTATAGAAAAGTATGCACGCCTGAGATACTATTCAAAAGATGGTGAAAAAGTATTTTTGATTCCAGAATTGTCAGACGGTGGCGTCACAAAAATGAAATGATAGGTCGCGTTAAATCTATTTCTCGATTTGGGTTATTTGTCACATTTTTAGCTTCCGAGTTATCACAAGCAGATCAGACCTATTATGAAAATTTACAGGATGAACTTCTTGTAACTGGTTTGTTACGGTGGTCGGATGTTCCTAGAGAAGAAAAAATTCAGAGGAATGATTCCTTGATGGTTACAGTGAAAGAGATTCATGCTGATGGTAAAATTGATTTAATCTTAACACCGGAAGACTTTCGTGAAAAATATGACAAAATACTTGCTAGAACTGGGGAGATTTTGCAAGTATTGCGCGATCAAAATCAAAAAGGGAGCAAGTAATGACGACAAAAAACGGACAACTTAATGACGGACGAGAGGTTTATCTTAATGGTCATCGTGTCGTTGACATGGCAAGCGAGTACGTCTTTTCTAAAACGTTAGCTGTCATTCAACGCTATTACGACTTGCAAACCGAAAATAAAAATCATACTTTTTTTAGTAATGGGATTGAAGCTTCTGTGATGTTTTTAGCGCCTAAAACTGTTAAAGATTTAGCTAAGAAGCGTCAGATTTACGAAGAAGTTGCACGCGAATCTTATGGTATGTTGGGACGGACTCCGGATTTTATTAATGCCGGTGTCGCTGTTTTAGGAAATTATGCAGATGATTTAGGAACTCAAGGTAAAATTGATTTTGCTTTCAATGCCAAAAATTGGGTTAATCGTGTTAAATTTGATGATGTTTTTGTGAGTCATGCCATCCAAAATCCACAATTAGATCGTCAAAAAACGTTATCCCAATTACTGGATGAAGGACAGGAATTTGCTGGTGTTTGGATCAAAGAAACGCGAGAAGATGGTGTGATAGTTAGGGGAGCAAAACAAGTTAATACCCTTGCGCCACTTGCTGATGAGCTACTTATTTTTAACCTTCCTGACTTAAAATCAGTGGATCAGAAATTCGCCTTGGCTTTTGCTCTACCTATTGCTACACCAGGTGTTAAAGTCATCTGTCGCAAACCGACGATGAAGTCAGACTATTCTCTTGCAGACTATCCGTTGTCTCAGGCCTTTGATGAGATGGATGCCTTTCTTCTTTTTGATGATGTTTTTGTACCCAATGAAGCCTTGTTTGTTTGTGGCAACGTTGCACAATCCAATGCTTTTTTTGAAGCAAGTGGTTTATTTAATCATACGGCACATCAAGATGAAGTTCGTGGTTTTGTTAAGTTAGAGTTTGTGACAGGGATTGCTGTTCGACTTGCTAAACAACTAGGCTTGTTTGGCTTTCAGCGTGTTCAAGAAAAGTTAGGAGAATTGTCAGTTAATTTGGAGTTAATTCGGTCTTGTATCGTTGCTAGTGAAGTTACAGGTAAGATGCAAAAGGGTGTATTCACACCCAATATGCAAACCTTACTTGCTGTACGCGCCAAATTGACGACTTACTATGATGAAGCTTTACGGGTCATTGCTGAATTCTCAGCAGGTTCAGCAGTTGGTGTCCCAGATTTTCGTGAGTTTAGCAATCCAAACATTGCTGAGATGCTAGAATCTGCATTGACCAGTGATTTGATATCCGCAGAGGAGCGGATGCTGTTATTAAATCTTGCATGGGATATTACGAGTGAGTCTTTTGGACAGCGTCAACGTGTGTATGAGTTTTTACATGGTGGTAATCCGATGTTTATTCATTTACAACATCTCAAACACACTGATTTAACACAAGCAAATGAGATGATTGATAAGGTTTTAGATAATGCAAGACATGGTAAGAAATAAGAAAATTTATCTTGTGTTACAATGGCTGGTTTTTGCGACGATGGTCGTACCGGCCTTTTTCACGTTTCCTGAGAAAACAGATATTGTTAGTTCGCAAACCTACACACCGAAGTTACTATCAGACAATGCCAAGTTGCCTAGATGGTCGGAATTACCTAAACGAGCAGTTACATTAAAAGAGGTTCAGAGTTATACAGATGCTGATCTGAAAACTAAAGCTAAAAAAATTTCTGGAAAAACTCAGTTAACGTTGAGTGGTTTAAGCGCACAGGCACTGAAATTATCGGATGGGACTTTTGTGTCGAATAATAAAAATGAGATTGGATCTGATGTTGTTTTGACAACAGAAGAGATAAATCAAACGCTATACATAACACAAGATGCGGACATACTTTACACACCGTTGACAACTTTCGACAATCAAGTTTATAGTAGATTGACAAAGAGTAATAATAAAGTCTACGCCACAAAAAAGGCAACAACAAATTGGGGGAGTTATTATCAAATAGTTTTTGATGGTGGTAAAACAGGTTGGATAAATAGCGAGTCTGCGACTTTGAAAAATCCTAAGTTGGATCAAGTTCAAACTTTGTTAACTCAAAAGTATCAACAAACTGGCTATTCAATATTTGTCAAACAACTTGACAGCGAATTTACGGCTGGTGTCAATCAAACACAAAAAATGTATTCAGCAAGTTTAAGTAAATTACCAATTCTCTATTGGACACAAAAACAGATCAATCTAGGTAACGCTAGTTTGGGGGATAGCCTAGACTACAATGAATTAGTTAATGGGTGGAATGGTGCCTTTAAAACAGAAGGCACAGGTTTCCTGCCTAAAACAGCAGATTATCAATCATATAGTTTATTAGATTTGATTAATCGGACAGCAAAGGACTCGGATAATGTGGCAAGCAATATGCTAGCTTACTATGAAACTGATAGATTTTCTGAAAACTATCAGTCCGAAATTACCAAAATTGCAGGACAACCTTGGAACCCAATTGAACGGGAAGCATCATCTGAAATGGTTGGTCGCATACTAGAAGCACTCTACCATGAAGGAGGGGCTGGTTATAATGCCTTGATTGGTACGGATTATGATACAGAACGGATTCCTGCTAAACTCCCAAAATCGGTTCAAGTGGCTCACAAAATCGGTACAGCAGATGAGTTTAACCATGATGCTGCTCTCATTTTTACGTCAGAGCCTTATATCCTAGTGATTGAAACAAACAACGATGCTGATAATGAAGAATTGGCCAATATTTCCCAAGCTGTCTATGAGGTAATGAAATGACGCCTTACGAGAAATTTATAAATATAGTTGATAAGGAGCATTATTTTGATCAACACCAAGAAGTTTTAGTTGCTTTATCAGGTGGCCTAGATTCCATGACACTTTTTAATTGGCTTTACCAAGCCAAGGAGTTGCTTAATATTTCCTTGTCAGTTGCGCATATTAACCACAAGCAGCGCGCAGTGTCTGATCATGAAGAAAAAGTCTTGCAAGAAAAGATGGCTGACTTAGGGATCTCTTTTTATTCTACCCATTATGTCGGTTCATTTTCAGAAGAAAAAGCACGCCATTTTCGTTATGGTTTTTTCGAAAGGATTATGACAGAACATCATTTGACAGCTTTAGTGACCGCGCATCATAAGGATGATTTGACGGAAAATTTCTTGATTCGTCAAATTCGTGGTTCACGATTGCGTCACTTGATTGGGATGCAGGCAGTTCAAGCTTTTGGCGAGGGGTCTCAGAGTAAATCTTTGATACGGCCGCTTTTAACTTTCGAAAAGTCCGAATTTGATGCCACTGAGTATTTTGAAGATGCTTCTAATGCAGAGAATGATTATTTGAGGAATCGGGTACGTAACCTCTATTTACCGGCATTTGAAAAAGAAAATCCACGATTTTCAGAAAATCTGGCTAGTTTGACGGATGAGATTCAAAAGGCGATGTCAATTGTAATGTATAGTGCTCGTGCGTACGCAACTGCTGAAAAAATAGACTTGATTGAATTTTCGCGAGAGATTGATAATTTACAGTATTTTATTTTACAGAACTATATCGCTAAATTTCCAGCTCTAGAAGTTTCAAAAGCTCAATTTAATGAATTATTACATATTATTAGGCGTGAGGGGCAATATTTCCATGCCGTATCAAATGATTACAGCTTTATCAAAGACCGCTACCATTTTTATATTGAAGAAAGATCTAAAGCAACAGAGTTTGAGACAGCGTTAACACCCTATCCTAGGGGAGATTTTCAAGAGATTGATTTGCCTGCTACTGGACAAATTGTCATCAGAAAACGTCAGCCTGGAGATCGGATTCAAGTTAATGGAATCGATAAAAAACTTAGGCGTTATTTTATTGACAATAAAGTTGCGCTTAAAAAACGCGGTAATCCTTTAGTTGTTGTGGAGAACGTGGTTTATGGGGTATTAGATGTTGTGACTGCGGATTTGAGTAAATCATTGAAACATGATAAAATGAAAAGAACACTTTATTATAGGGAAAAGAGATAAGAAGACAGAATGTTAGAGAAAACGATTGAGAGAATTTTAGTAAGCGAAGAAGAGATTTGTGCTAAATCAAAAGAATTAGGCCAAATTTTAACAGCGGTATATGCAGATAAAAATCCATTAATGGTAGCTATCTTGAAAGGTTCAGTTCCCTTTTTCGCGGAATTGACAAAACGGATTGATGCGCATATTGAGATGGATTTCATGGTTGTATCAAGTTATCATGGTGGGACATCTTCATCTGGTGAAGTCAAAATGATCAAGGATTTGGATACGTCCGTTGAAGGTCGTGATATTGTGATTGTTGAAGATATTATCGACACAGGACGGACGCTCTTGTATTTGAAAGAGTTGCTTTTACATCGTAAAGCAAAATCAGTTAAGATTGTCACATTAGTTGATAAACCTGAAGGCCGTGTAGTTGATATTGAAGCTGATTATGTTGGGTTTACCTTACCTAATGAGTTTCTAGTTGGTTTTGGTCTGGATTATGATGAACATTATCGTAATCTGCCATATATCGGTATTCTTAAAGAAGAAATTTATCAAACTGAAGCTTAAAGAGTATTTGGTTTGGATAGTTATTTGAAATAAAAGATTTTATATCAGCCTTAAGGCTGATATTGACCAAACCTGACGTTTATAATAGACATTTTTGGAAAAATTTGTCATAATATCTGATATAAAACAAAATTTAGACAAGGATTCTATGAATAATAAAAATAAAAACAGTGGTTTCATAAAAAACTCCTTCTTATGGGTAATCATGGTAATCATTGCGGTTGTCGGATTCCAATATTTTTTCAAGGGTGTTGGCAATGAAACAGTAGATAAAATCAGCTATACAACACTAGTTAAGAAACTAGAAGCTGGTGACATAAAAGAGTTCTCTTATCAACCGTCTTCATCGCTGATTTCGGTCAGTGGGGAGTATAAAAAAGCTGAAAAAGTTAAAGCGAAAACAAATTTTTCTTTAATTGCCAATAAACCGGCTGAAGTCAAAAGATTCACAAGCTTGATTTTACCAACAGATACTACGATTAGCGAGCTGCAAAAAATTGCAGACAAAGAAAAAGTCAAAGTATCTGTTAAACCGGAAGCTTCAAATGGCGTCTGGTTGACACTTTTAGGATCTTGGCTACCTCTTCTACTCATGATTGGTTTCCTTTACATGATGATGGGCGGCATGCGAGGTGGCGGTGCTAATGGTGGCGGAAATCCGATGAGTTTCGGTAAATCACGTGCCAAAGAGCAGGATAAGAAAACTGTAAAAGTGCGCTTTGCTGATGTTGCAGGTGCTGATGAAGAGAAACAAGAACTTGTTGAAGTTGTTGATTTCCTGAAAAACCCTAAGAAGTATCATGATTTAGGCGCACGTATTCCGGCTGGTGTCCTTCTTGAAGGCCCTCCAGGAACTGGTAAAACCTTGCTTGCCAAAGCTGTTGCTGGTGAAGCTGCGGTACCATTTTTCTCAATTTCTGGTTCAGATTTTGTGGAAATGTTTGTCGGTGTCGGTGCCTCACGTGTTCGTGACCTCTTTGAAAATGCTAAAAAGAACGCCCCAGCTATCGTCTTTATCGATGAGATTGATGCTGTCGGTCGCCAACGTGGCGCCGGCATGGGTGGTGGTAATGATGAACGGGAACAAACTCTTAACCAACTCCTAGTCGAGATGGATGGGTTTAACGAAAGTAACGATGCTGTGATTGTCATTGCGGCGACTAACCGTTCTGATGTGCTCGATCCAGCCTTGTTACGTCCAGGTCGTTTTGACCGTAAAGTGCTCGTTGGGGCACCGGATGTTAAAGGTCGTGAAGCGGTACTGAAAGTCCATGCTAAAAATAAACCTTTGGCTGCTGACGTTGATTTGAAAGTTGTTGCCCAACAAACACCTGGTTTCGTTGGTGCGGATTTGGAAAATGTCCTTAATGAAGCAGCGCTCGTTGCTGCAAGACGTAACAAGTCTGTGATTGATGCCTCTGATATTGATGAGGCAGAAGATCGCGTGATTGCAGGTCCAGCTAAGAAAGACAAACGGATTTCTGAGCGTGAACGTGAAATGGTGGCTTACCACGAAGCGGGACATACAATCGTTGGTCTTGTTCTCTCAAACGCCAGCTTTGTCCACAAGGTAACAATCGTACCACGTGGTCGTGCTGGTGGGTACATGATTTCCTTGCCAAAAGAAGACCAATTCTTACTTTCTAAAGAAGATATGCAAGAACGTCTGGCTGGTCTTATGGGTGGTCGAACTGCTGAAGAAATCATTTTTAACGCGATTACAACAGGTGCTTCGAATGACTTTGAGCAAGCGACACAATTGGCGCGTGGCATGGTGACACAGTATGGTATGTCTGAACGACTCGGTACAGTAACACTTGAAGGTAATTCACAAGCTGTCTTTATTGGACGTGACTACGGTCAAACCAAAGGCTACAGTGAGTATACAGCACAAGCCATTGATGAAGAAGTACGTAGCATCATTAATGAAGCCCATGAAACTGCACGTCAAATCATTGAAAGCCATCGTGAGCAACATAAGGCGATTGCACTTGCTTTGCTTGAACATGAGACTTTGGATGCACGTCAAATCAAATCTTTATTTGAAACAGGTCAAATGCCTTCTGATACAGTATTTGAATTTGAGGCGACTGAACCAGCAGATTTTGAACAAACATTAAAAGCAGTCAACGAACCAAAAGTTGACAATTTAGATGATGATTTAAACAAAATTGAGAACCAAGATAATTGATGAAAAATCAGGCCTGATCGCCTGATTTTTTATGATTTATGATATAATATTAGATAATAAACTGAGGGAAGTAGCATAAATTGGCTCAAACATTCAAAGAAAAATTGGCAGAACTTGAAGCCAAACGTCGTTTTGAGCAAGAAGCAATAATGACGAGTGGTTCGGAAGTTACTGATGCGATAGAGATTTTGGAGACTTCTGAATTTCCAGAGAATCCTTTGTCTCAAAATGATGTTGAGGCATCGTTGTCAGCTCGAAAAACGCCCAAAATTAAAATAAAAAAAATGACGTTGACAATTTTGGTCAGCCTTTTTGTCATTATTGTTGCTCAAATTTATGCTTTAGGTGATTTCAGTCTAACACGACAAGTGACTCAAAAATCCTTGGATCAAAAGTTTACTTACCAAGGTGGTATGAATAATGGACGTTTTTCAGGCGATGCAACGATTACTGACAGTTCTGGAAACATGTTAAAAGCTCAATTCAAGTCAGGTAAAATGGTTGGACCTATGACCTATACCAAAAATAATGGCTATGTTGTTACAGAAAAAGATAACGCAGTAACGATCACCTTAGCTGACAAGTCAGTCGTTCGTCAAGCAGCAGGCCAATATGTGTATAATGGTACCGTGTTTACCTATGATGGGTCTTGGCGGTTTGCGGGAATTTGGCAAGGCAAGATGCATTTTGCCAATGGTGCGAGCTATGAGGGGTCTTGGAAGAATGGTTTGCCAGATGGTCAGGGGACCTACACACCAATTGTGGGGGAACCAATCACTGGTATCTTTAAGATGGGGGAACTTGAAAAATGAAAATTAAATGGTTCTCCTTGATTCGAGTATTGGGTCTTGTGACGGTTTTGGGCTATCACTTTTTTGTTAAATCTTTCCCAGGTGGCTTTATCGGCGTTGATATTTTCTTTGTGTTTTCAGGATATTTGATTACCGCTCTCTTTTTCATCGAGCTTGAAAAATCAAATAGCTTTACACTATTGACCTATTATAAACGCCGGTTTATCAGGATTTCCCCCCCGTTGGTTATCATGATCCTGACGACATTGCCTTTCACCTTACTTTTGCCGTCTGATTTTCGAGCTAATCTAGCTAAGCAAGTCGCAGCCGCTATTGGCTTTGTGACCAATCGTTTTGAAATTCAGTCTGGCTTATCATATGAAGCACAACAAACACCACAGTTATATATCCATACATGGACCCTCTCTTTAGAATTTCTTTTTTATCTGATTTGGGGTGCCCTGTTGTTTGTTTTAGTTTTTTTGTTAAAAAAACGAGGCTTTACGGGTAAAAAATTGTTGAGTCAAACGCGTTTTGTTGTGTTTGTATTTGCTATACTTTCAAGTGTTGCTTCTATTATCTATCTCCAAGTGACTTTTGATCCCAAATATTTAAGTTATAGCTATTTTGCTTTTGCCAGTCACGCTTATCCATTTTTTATCGGCGTAGTAGTTGCAACTATTGTTGGCGTTCGGATTAGTGAGAAACAAAAAGCGCATTTTGCAGTATACCCGATTAAAAAAATGTTACTCTGGACAGGTATTCCAATCTGCATTTTGTTGACCCTCAGTTTATTTGGTAAATTTGAGAGCAGTTGGACCATTAGAACTAATCTGATCCTAACGAGTATTTTAACAGCTATTTTAATTGTTCAATTTAGAATTTTGCATGAACGGACAGACCATCCTGAACCGAAAATTTTGACAGTACTTGCGGACACTTCTTATAGTATTTATCTGTTTCACTGGCCGGTTTGGTTAATCGTTTCTCATTTTGTACCTCAAGTTTTGTTGGCGGGTCTCTTGAGTTTTATTATTTCATTTGCAGCATCAATTGCGGTCTATTATGGTGTTGAACCCTATCTCCATGGTAAGCAACCTGCGTCATGGTTGATGAGTAAGCCGTTTTTTGCGGGATTGTGTGTGTTAGGTTTGGTAGGACTTGGTGTCGTTTTAACTGCGCCTGCGCTTTCCAAGACAGAGCAAAGTCTTCATGAGGCAGCGATTAGTGAAGCCTTGGTGTCTCTTGAACACAAAGGTCAATTGAGTCAGAATCTCTATGATGTCGGTAATAATATTAATGCCAACACAAGCTGGTATAATCCGGCAGCTGGTTTTAATACGAGTGCAGATATGCGACTGAAGCAAAGTACATCATTATCAGATAAGATTTTAAACAGTTCACAGACTGTTTTGGGTGATTCTGTGATGGTGGGTGTCGTGCCTTACCTATCAACAATTTTACCCGATGCAGATGTTGAGGCTCAGGTTGGCTTGAATTTGGATAGTATCTATCGTTCATTTGAAAAACGTGTTAAAGCTGGAACGATTGGCAAATATGTTGTTATTTCTGCTGGTGCGAATATGACCAATGATATGACAGCAGATGTTCAAAAAATTATTGATAGTGCTCCTAAAGGAACTCGATTAGTATTTGTCACCCCATATGATGGAAAAAATAAAGTTGCTCTAAACGACTTCAACACATATCTAAAATCACTTTCCGATAATTATAAATGGATATCAGTAGCAGATTGGGCGAACTACATTGAACCGCAGGGTAATCGTCTATGGGCCGATAAGATTCACTTCGCAGGTAAACAAGATGTTGCAGTAGACTATCTCAATCTCCTATCTCAAAGTTTGAATCAAGTTGCCAAATCAAAAGGCAAACCGTAAAGTTACGAAAAGATAACAAAAATATGAAAAGTCTGTAACAAGGCTTTTTTTGCTATGAATTAATGTTAGAATTAATTAGTATGCGAAAATATAAAAAAAACAATTTCAAAAAAACACATAAAATAATTTTCACAATTTTAAGTCTTATCGGAATGTTAGGTCTAACATTCGGTATTTCAGTTTTTCTCGTCCTAGGGAATGAACGCATTACCCAAGCAGATACGACGAGTTCCAAAACAGAGAATCTGTCACAGAATAAGATGATTGCTGTGACTTCGAATGTTAGCTCTAAACCAGCAACTTCCAACTTAGATCATGCTGTACAAGTAGAACCAGTTAAGTCCAAGGAAGTAAGTGACCAGGTTAACTACACCGTTCAAGAAGGAGATTCGCTCAGTACGATTGCTAATCAATTTCAGATTAGTATGACATCTATTATGCAACAAAATGAGTTGACGTCATCTGAAGCGATTTATGTCGGTCAAGTGTTAGCGTTTACGAAATCTTATGTTGTCAAAGAAGAAACAAATGTGTCTTTAGACACTGATGAAGTCCTCAAAACACAAGATGTTTCAATCAACAACGGGAATAAAGTCGCTGCAGGAGGCTTATCAGATGAAGATCGTACCTATGTTTTGACACAACTTCAAACGCGTACAGGAGTGGATGCTAGTCAATGGGATTATATCATTTCACGGGAGAGCGGTTGGATTCCTACTATCAAAAATTCACTTGGGTATTACGGTCTTTTCCAATTAGCACCAAGCTATCCTGGTTATGATGGTGATGTACAATCACAAATTGAAGGTGCAGTTTATCTTTTCAATCATGGTGGCATGACACATTGGGCCCTATAATAAAAGAGTTTGACGTCAATTTAAAAAAGCAATAATAAAATTTTTCAACTTTTTTTGAAAAAATGCTTGACGGAATAGAATTAATAAGATATAATTATTTTTGTTGCTGATTGAGACATCTCAAACAGTTCAAACCCTGGTCCGTTGGTCAAGGGGTTAAGACACCGCCTTTTCACGGCGGTATCACGGGTTCGAATCCCGTACGGACTATTTTTTATGGAGGATTACCCAAGTCTGGCTGAAGGGAACGGTCTTGAAAACCGTCAGGCGTGTAAAAGCGTGCTAGGGTTCGAATCCCTAATCCTCCTTTAGGAAACGACGAGTTCCTAAAATAACATTATCGCGGGATGGAGCAGCTCGGTAGCTCGTCGGGCTCATAACCCGAAGGTCGTAGGTTCAAATCCTGCTCCCGCAATCATCAAATCAGTAGGTCCCGTAGTGTAGCGGTTATCACGTCGCCCTGTCACGGCGAAGATCGCGGGTTCAATTCCCGTCGGGACCGTTTAGGATATTCATAGGGTATCTTAATTGTTAATAAATACTTTGGCTCGGTAGCTCAGTTGGTAGAGCAATGGATTGAAGCTCCATGTGTCGGCGGTTCGATTCCGTCTCGCGCCATATTATGGTCAACCATAATGAATCTTAA
>NZ_BCVN01000012.1 GCF_001591765.1 Pseudolactococcus raffinolactis NBRC 100932
TCAAAAAAAGATACCAAAAAGGAAAAAGTATTATATAATAGACAGGTAGTCAAATATCACGGAATTGTCCCTGATCTTTAGGTTGCAAAAAATATTGAGGAGTATCCATTTTCATGAAAAAAGGATTGACACGTGGTCTCGTTACAGCAGGTGTTGCATTGTTTGCAGTTGCAGCATTGGCAGCTTGTGGGAGTAAAACTTCTGATAAAAAATCAGAAGATAAGACAATTGACGAATTGAAAATTTCGTTTGTCCCATCTAGAAACCCAGATGATATTGCCGTCGCAACAAAACCGATGGCATCACTGTTACAAGATGAGCTTAAAAAACAAGGCTATACCGTGAAGAAAGTTGACGTGACTGTCGGCACAAACTTCGAAGCAGTTGGTGAAGCCTTAGCTTCTGGTGCTGCTGATGTAGGTTACGGCGTTCCAGGTTCAACTTATGCTTTGTATAAAGACGACGTGAATGTTATCTTGACTGCGACACGTGCAGGTCTTAATAAAGACTCAAGTGACGCTAAAGATTGGAATGATGGTAAAGCGACTGAGCCAACGGATAAACAAGCGACAAGTTACCGTTCAATCTTAGTTACAGGTCCATCTGAGAAAGGTCAAGCCTTGGCTAAAAAAGTCAATGCTGGCGAAAAATTAACATGGAATGATTTAAAAGATGCCAACTGGGGACTTTCTTCAACAACCTCAGCAGCAGGATATGTTTATCCATCACTTTGGTTAAACGACAACTTCAAACACACCGTGACTGACTTAGCACATACCGTGACGATTGATTCTTATGGTTCAGGTTTGGCACGTCTTGCTTCAGGTCAAATCGATGTGTTGCCAATGTATGCGGATGCGCGTCGTGATTTCGCTGATGCCTGGACATCAACTTATGGACAAAAAGAGTCTATCTGGGCTGAAACAAACGTCATTGGTGTGACACCGGCAATTTATAACGATGGTATCTTGGTTTCAAAAGAATCTAAAATCATGACACCAGAGTTCCAAAAAGCCTTGAAAGCAGCAATTAAAGATATGGGTACGACTGAAGACGGTAAAAAAGTCCTTGCTGTCTACTCACATAAAGGATACAAAGATGCAAAAGAATCTGATTATAAATCAGAATTTGCGGCAGAAAAATTGTCGCAAAAAAACGCTAAATAAGCTAGACATTAGCGTGACTAACTAAAACGCGAAAAGCAAGCAGTCAGACAAGCGTTGACTGTTTGTTTTTCGTGTCTAGGACAGTTTCATCGCTTTGCTGATACTAGTAAAGCAGTCATCTTATCCACTTATAAGTAAGGAGCAATCAGCTAAATGATTAAGTTCGAAAATGTTTCAAAAGTTTATCCTAATGGTACTCGCGGTCTTGAAGATATCAATCTTGAAATTGAACAAGGCGAGTTTGTGGGCATCATCGGAACGTCTGGTGCTGGGAAGTCAACACTTATCCGCACCATTAATGCCCTGAACAATATTACGGCGGGAACACTCATCGTCAATGATACAGATGTTGCCAAATTAAAGGGCAAGGGTCTGCGTGAGTTCCGTAAACACGTCGGAATGATTTTTCAGTCTTACAACCTCGTTCCACGTGTTTCTGTTATCCGTAATGTCCTCAGCTCTCGTGTGCCTAATATGTCTTTTCTTAAAGTCTGTTTTGGTCTCTTTTCTAAAGAGGATAAACTCAAAGCCCTTGATGCCTTAAATCGTGTGGGGATCTTGGACAAGGCTTATATCCGTGCCGACCAACTCTCTGGTGGTCAACAACAACGGGTATCATTAGCGCGTGCGCTAGCTCAAGATGCTGACATTCTTTTGGCGGATGAGCCGGTTGCTGCACTTGATCCAGTCACAGCTCGTGAAGTGATGGATGATTTCAAACGGATTAATCAAGAGTTAAATAAAACAGTCTTGATCAATATCCACCATGTGGAGTTGGCGCTTGAATATACAGACCGCATTATCGCTGTGAAAAAAGGTAGAATTGTTTTTGATGGCCCATCTAGTAGCGTGACGCAAGAAATTTTAGATGATGTCTACAGAAAAGAGGCTTAGGATGTATGATAAAATTTTCAAGCCTAAGAAATTAGTCTTGGACTCGGGTGAGGTCGTCTATGAAAAAGCGACGCGTACACCGATCGTCTGGCTCATTTTTATTGCGCTATTGATTTTCTCGCTCAAATTCACGAATTTCCAGTTTTCAGCGCTCATCGAACGTGGCTCGAACTTCTTTGATATGTTGAAAAGAATGGTACCACCTGATACGGATTACTTGCTTAAGGTTATCAAACCCTTGCTTGATACGATAAAAATGAGTTTTATCGGGTCGATTCTCGGCAGTATCTTAGCTATTCCGTTTGCGATTTTGGCATCTAGCAACATCGTGCATAACATTTTGATTAACAAAATCGTGCGCGTGCTCTTTACTTTCTTGCGAACTTTGCCAACGCTTGTGACGGCTTTAATCGCCACTTATATTTTTGGTCTCGGTACTTTTGCAGGAACGCTTGCGATCTTCATCTTCTCGTTTTCTTACATGGGTAAACAAATGTTTGAAGTCATCGAAACGGTGGATATGGGTGCTTTTGAAGCCATGGAATCAATGGGGGCGACGAAGCTGAAAGCTTTCACTTTTGCCATTGCGCCACAAATCATGCCGATTTATCTGTCAACAACTCTTTTTAACTTTGAAGGGAACGTCAGATATGCCGCGATCTTGGGTTATGTTGGTGCCGGCGGTATCGGGATGATCTTAAACGATCGGGTCAATAACCGAGACTATACCAGTGTAGGCATGATCTTACTTGCCTTACTCGTGACTGTGATGACGATCGAGCTGGTAAGTCAAGTAATTCGTCGCAAGTTGACCTAAGGAGGATGACATGACAGATTTAATAAAAGAAAAATATGCACAAAGTCCTCGTCGTTGGCCTTATTACCTGGTGATTTTCGCTATTGTAGCGGGTATCTTCGTCTGGTCAATGACCGTGATGAACATGTCAGGGATGTCAGAAAAAGGCACTGAGATTGCAGGGAATATCTTCAAAGGGATTTTCCATCCAGACTTGAAATTTCTCTTTGCCCTTGATACATCAGGCGTCGGCTATCTCTTGCTCCAAACCATTGCCATTGCCATCTTAGGGACTTTAATTGGGGCGATTATCGCGGTGCCATTATCGTTTTTATCAGCAACCAATATGATGCCGGCTTGGGTTGCCTACGTGATTCGCTTTTTCATCATGGCTTTGCGGACAGTCCCACCTTTTGTTTACGGCTTGATGTTTATCCGCGTGACAGGTCCTGGGCCATCTGCGGGTGCTTTGACTTTAGGCCTTATGTCGATCGGGATGATTTCTAAACTCTTCATCGAAACCATTGAGGACTTGGATCAAGGGATCTTGGAGTCAATGGAAGCAGCAGGTGCGACAACCTTCCAAAAAATTCGTTTTGGCGTTATGCCTCAGCTCATGCCTGATTTCTTGTCTATCTTGCTCTATCGTTTGGATATGAATTTGCGGGATGCTAGTATTTTAGGTCTTGTTGGGGCGGGCGGTATCGGTGCGCCGATGATTTTTGCCATGAGTGCCTATAAGTGGCCACAGGTTGGCTCTATCTTGATTGGTCTCTTTATCTTAATCCTTGTGATTGAGCAAATTTCTGATCAAATTCGGTCTTATTTGTTGAAAGGATAATCTTTTCATGAAAAAAATGAAGATTTATTATACCAGTGATGTGCATGGCTATCTCTACCCGACCGATTACCTCTCAAATGAGGCGCAAGGCATGGGGCTCATGCAGGCCATCACTGACTTTGATAAGGATGAAAATACCCTTGTGATTGACGGTGGTGATATTTTCCAAGGTTCACCGTTTATCAATTATTTTCAAAATCAAAAACGGTCTGACAATGGTATCGCTAAAGTCATGAATGCCGGTGGCTATGATGTCATTACACTAGGCAATCACGACTTTAACTACGGTTTTGATTTTCTAAAAGAAAATCTCTCAAATCTAGATGCCCAAGTCACAGCAGTCAATGTCTTAGACAAGTCTGGTGCGCAACTCTTTCCAGCTCAGATAAAGACACTGGGCAATGGCTTGAAAATTGGCTTGATTGGTGCCGTCACGGACTATGTTAATATCTGGGAAAATCCTGAAAATATCGCAGATATCCAAATTACACCAGTTTTTCCAGCCATGAAAGCTGAGCTTGAGCGCTTGAAACCTCAAGTGGACTTTGTGGTTGGGATTTATCACGGTGGCTTTGAGTCTGACCTGGCAACAGGTGAACGTTTGTCTGATACTGGTGAAAATGTCGGCTATCAACTTTTAGAAGAATTGGACTTTGACCTCCTTTTGACTGGCCATCAGCACGCGACAATCGAGGGACAATCTGTCCACGGGACTTATACCTTACAGCCACCCAACATGGCACGCAAATACTTCGAGATTGCCGTTAATTTTGACGATAATCTACAACCGAGCATCACAAGTGAGCTGAAAACGCCAGGGATTAATCAATCTCCTGACTTGAAAGCAGCTTTGGACGACCTCCAGACTGAGGTTAATCGTTATCTGGATAGACCTATCGTTCATCTCGATACCGAAGTTGCGGCGCAAAGTCACCTAGACTTGGCGCAAACCAGCAACGCTATCCTCGCACTCACCGCACATGTTCAAAGACTTGCGACAGGGGCTGATATTTCAATCGTTAGTATGAATAACAATACCTTGTATTTGCCGCAAGATGTGAAAGTCCGGGATATTCTGAGAAATTATCCTTATGACAATACCCTCTTTTTGATGAAAGTTACAGGTCAGCAACTCAAGCAAAATCTTGAGAAGACAGCCGAGTACTTTGCCTTGGATGCGGGAGAAATCGTCATCAATCCTAAGTGGTTGGTGCCGAAAACCGAGCACTATAATTACGATTTCTATTACGGTCTGGGCTATACACTTGATGTGTCACAGCTAGTCGGCAGTCGTGTGCGCGAGCTGACTTATCAAGGTCAGCCAGTTCAAGACACGGATGTCCTGAGTGTTGCACTGAATAACTATCGAGCAGTCGGTGGTGGTGAGTACAATGCTTATAAAGCAGCAGAAGTCGTTCAAGATACAGGTTTGACGATTCAAGACTTGATGATTGCCTATTTGGAGAAAACAGGGCAATTGCAAGTTGATGAACAGTTGAAGTTTAAAGTTATAGACTAAAAAAAGTTGAGTGCGAACTCAGCTTTTTTTTGTGAAAGCAATTAATTGTTTTGCTTCTGGACATCATTCTTATCTCACTATTTAAATAAGAAAAAATGGAAACGTTTTCTATAAAATGTTATAATATTAAAAAACAGGTTGGTAAATTAGGAGATTTTTCTGATAATTATAAAAAAGGAAGCTCCGGATAATGTGATTTTGAATGGCTTAACAGACAACTCTATTTGCTTTTTATAAAAATTAAAGTAAGGAATTAATTGAGGATATGAGATGAATCACAAAAAATATCGATTTTGGTCGTAACCCTTTTAACATTTGAAAGAATAGGGGAAAATGTATGAAAAAAAGATTAATGATAATAACTGCTATGGGATTTGTTGTTTTCTTGATATTTGGCACAGTATAGGGACAGAAAAATCCTACACCTACGTTGAATTTGTATGAAAAGCGAATTGCTTATTTAAAGGAGCACGAACAAGAAATGACAGATTATGTCAAATCTGAAAATCCGAAAGTTGAAAACGTTCAATGGGATTGGGATAGTGTGGAAATTGAAACAATTCAACCTGATGCAGGAGGAATTCCGACAGGAGATAAGTATCAATCATTAGATATTGAAGGTGGTTTTAATAATATTACAGACTCAAATTTTGTATTAAGTTTTGGTTTTGATAATAAAACTTTATATCCCAATATGAAACACAAATCAATAACTCAGCCTTTAAGAATAGGTGGTAATTTATATGAGTGACTTATCTAACTTTAACAATATCTATGCAGACTTGGCTGAGAGTGCTTATAATAATCGTCCTAATAGTTTTCCTTATGACAAGTTGAAAAAAATCAGAAAAAGGTTTTAGATTCTGATGAAACACTTCAATTTAATTATTCGAATGATTTTACAGATCCCAATACAGGGTTAGTTGAAACTCAAGGTGACACTAACCCTCCAAACGATGGCATCATCTATCTCCAACCCGACCCAACATTAAAAGTCACAGATAAAACAATTACCCATCGACTTCTTAAAGCGAATGGTGGTTATGACACTCAAACTTATATCACTGGAGAGAAACAAAAAGGCTTACTAACAGATTCCGAGGCTGGTTTTAACTCGTATTTTGTGACAGACATACCTAGCTTAAATAAAGATACCAAGCAAACCTATCTGACTATTCGTGGGAGTGATAAGGCAAGTATTGCCATGCTAAATGATTTGGGAGGTAATAATGTTTATTTTCTATATAAGTCTAAAAACATAAAATTAATTAGATAAGGAATATAATATGAAACATAAAAAATTAGTGGTTGGAATAACCATAACTATCTTAGCATCGGGGATAATAGGAGGCATTCTCATGACACAAATGAAAACACCGTTTGATATTTTTTTAATTAAAGATTATACCAAACCAACAAAAGATGAACAAATCGATTATTTAAAAAAACACGAGCAAGAAATGATAGATTTTGTCAAAACTCAAAATCCAAAAGTTGAAAGCGTAAAGTTTGATTGGGATAGTATCCAAACTGGCGTAACTGGGAACGGAACACTGCAGGGTGCTGGGGATTATTTATTATTATTTGGTTATGTGAATAATGATAAAGATAAAGATTTTAGAATGGATCTTGATGTTGATGATACAGGTTTACCTGAAATAAGTAGTATGACATTAGGACAAGTAATACAAAATTTGGGAGAATAAAATGAGTAATCTAGACAATTTTAATAATATTTACGCAAATTTAGCCGAGAGCGCATATAATGGTAAACGTCCCAATAACTTTCCCTATGATCAATTGACTTCATATCAAAAGAAAGACTTAGAGTCAGGATAATCAGTAAAATTTGATTTTTCTCAAAATGCTACCGTAAAGATTGGCAAAGATAAAGATGGTAAAGCAATCTATGAAACTACCCAAGGCGGAGTTAACCTTCCAAACGATGGTAAGGTCTATCTCCAACCCGATCTCGTAGATAAAACAATGAGTATCCAAGCCCCTAAAGTGAACGGTGGTTATGAAACTCAAACTTATCCAACTGGCGGGAAAGAACAAGGTATGCTGACAGATGCCAAGGCAGGGTTTAACTCGTATTTTGTGACAGATACACCTAGCTTAAATAAAGATACCAAGCAAACCTATCTGACTATTCGTGGGAGTGATAAGGTAAGTATTGATACGCTAAACGATTTGGGAGGTAATAATGTTTATTTTCTATATAATATGTCTAAAAACATAAAATTAATTAGATAAGGAATATAATATGAAACATAAAAAATTAGTGGTTGGAATAAGCATAACTATCTTAGCATCGGGGATAATAGGAGGCATTATCATGACACAAATGAAAACACCATTTGATATTTTTTTAATCAAAGATTTTACTAAACCAACAAAAGATGAACAAATCAATTATTTAAAAAAATACGAACAAAAAATGACAGATTATGTCAAATCTGAAAACTCGAAAGTTGAAAGCGTGCAATGGGATTGGGATAGTTTAGACGTAGGTGTGGCAGGTAATGGAACGCCACAAGGAGCTGGAATTTATTTAGATATATCAGGAAAATTCAATGATATTGAAGAGTCAAAATTAACCATGACTTGGCAACTAAAAGATGAAAAATCTTTTCCTAAGATAAGTGCGATGTATCTTACTGATGTAAGTGTAGTAAAAAATGGAGGTTGGGTTGACTATGAGTAATCTAAGCAATTTTAATAATATGTATGCAAATTTAGCCGAATCAGCATATAATAAACGACCACTTAATTTTCCACAATATCAAAAAAACTCAATATGGAAAAAAATTGACTACTCCCAAGATACCCTCTACAAGACTAATAGCGGAGAAGCCAGTTTCACAAAAGGCGGGACCAATCTTCCAAACGATGGCATCGTCTATCTCCAACCCGATCTCGTAGATAAAACAATGAGTATCCAAGTTCCTAAAGCGAACGGTGGCTATGAAACTCAAACGTATCCAACTGGTGGGAAAGAACAAGGTATGCTGACAGATACACCTAGCTTAAATAAAGATACCAAGCAAACCTATCTGACTATTCGTGGGAGTGATAAGGCAAGCATCGCCACGCTAAACGACTGGATAGGAAACGATGCCAACTTCGCTCTGACCAATTCCTATATCCCACAAGCCAAACTTGCCAATCAAGTTTTGGTATCAAAAATCAAAGCGTTAAACGAACAAGCGCCGAATGCCAAGCTTAATGTCACTGGTCATTCACTCGGTACGATGGTCGCAGTACAAGCAGTCGCAAAACTTTATCATGATGATCCAAAAGCATTTGAGACGATAGGGGAAGTGGTACTGTTTGATGGAGCAGATGTGACACAGAGCTTAAAAAATATGGGGATGACAGATAAAGAAATCAAAGCACCTGGTAAAAAGGTTACCTACTATGTAAATCCATTTGACCTTGTAAGTATGTTGAATCGGACAACGCCTTATGAAGAGCAGTTTGGTACAGTACATGTCATTGTACCACTAAATTTTAATACGACTTTTGAAACCAAAAATAGTAGTCATGATTTTGGTGAATTTCAGATAAATGCTCAAGGCCTGCCGATGGTCGCGACGAAAGATTTTCACCCAGAAATGTTAGAAGCTGGGACTAATTTGGCAAAGCTAATTCAAAATACTTTCATCAAAGCAGAAGGAATGCTTGGGGTAATTTCAGCAGAAACCATAATTGCAGCACTTTCAAAAGGTATTACCGGTTTGATTGAACTTGGTCTGCCAACTGATCAAGCTAAGGCTATCTATAATCAGTTTGATGAAGACTATAAAAAGATTATCAAAAAAGCTAAGAAAGCAGCCGAGAAATGGAATAAAAAACATATGCCTGAGTATCAAGATCGAATTCGTTCAGCGACTGGTGTTCAAAAAATAGCACTTCGAGCAGAGCTATTACAAATGGTTGCACAGAATGCTGTCATGAAGTCTGAAGATTTTACGAAAGATGTCAACGAAAAGTTAACATCTGCCAAAGAAAAAGTTCAAAAAGGAATCAATGATGGGCACCAAGCTGTGAATAATGTGATCCAGTATTTAGAGTATTGGGAAGTGAATAATCTATTATCAGAGTTTAATCTGTCAAATTTTTGGGATGTTGGTATTGAAGAAGGGACGAACAAGGCAGCTCAAAAGTATCAAACAGAAATAGAACAATTTTCTGCAACTCTGCTGAAAATCGCCCAAAACATTCAAGAAGTGGATGCACAGGGTGCTACGGGATTTAGCAACTTGATGAATGAGACAAAAGTGAACTGGAGGTAGGAAAATGTTATATGAAAATACGCTAGGAAATCCGTTTGTAGATATTAATTTTATGAATAATCAATTTACAGAAACAATGAAGGCGCAAGAGCGGATTACCATTAAAGCCATCCTTGAGGCAAAGAGAGTAGAAATAACAGCTCAAGGCATGAGCTTATCTCAAAGCCTAAGTGAATAGAAAACTGAGATGACTGATTTTGCGGGTCAAACCATTGTCTCTAATTTTAAAGAGGGATTATCGGGTCAATCTGCGGTCGCAGCAGAAGAAAGTTTGAAGACAAGTAAATTTAAACCAGAGTTAAAAAGTCCAGTAAAGGCTGGTGTATAGAGGAAATGATGATGGATAATTACGAACGCCAACAAATTGAGGATGCGCATGATGATAATGTACGTTTATTCAATGAAGCAGAGGGAATCATAAACGATTATCGTAGAGAGGTGAACCAAAAAACAAGTCAGTTAGTTGATTATGTTTATAGTTTTTATCAAAATTTACCTGGTGGCGCACCGAGGGATTTAAGCTTTCAGTTTGAACAAGAATTTAATGAGTATGATAGCATCTTGAAAATGAAAGAAGAAGAACTTGAAGAAGCTCGTGATGAAGAACGGCGAGACTTTAATCGAAAGATGGGATGGTAACAAAATAGTATCAATTCATTGAGTTGATACTAATAATTAAAAATTTTAACGAATGATAATTCGTTAAAGTTTTTTTGAATCCAAAAGCTCACTGTAGCATCAAAAAAAGCGCTCCTCGAACGCTTTGATCAAATTTATTGAGTTACAGCTTAATACCAACCATTGGCAAGGTGGAACTGCCAAGCAGCTTCCCATGAACCGTAACGGCCAGCGACATAAGCGTCGGCAACACGTTCTTGGTTAGCAGGTGAGAAGTCACCACCAAGATACGAAGACGTCAGTTGGTAACGACCATAATATTGCCCGTTTTGCGCCGTGTAAGAACCACCGGATTCAGTCATGGCGATTGCCTCTTTGGCAGAGTTTGCGGTAAAACCGTTGTTGGTCGCAATGCTCGCTGTAGGCTGTGCAACGGCTGCGACTGGCGCAACAGCAGGTGAGCTAGGCGCTGCACTTGGTTTAGCGGGTGCTTTGCTGTCAGCCTTAGTGTTTGTGTCGAATTTGAGTTCTTCACCGACATAAATCAGGCTGATATTGTCTATTTTATTAGCTGTTGCAATCGTTTGTACATGTGCTTGGTCATGATAGAATTGATCTGAAATGCTTGATAGGGTATCACCAGATTGAACGGTGTAAGTGACTTGATCAGCGCTAGCTGTTTGGCTTGTCACGAATAAGCCACTAGTAAAGAGTATACCAGCTAAAAGTGCCATTGTTTTAAGTGACAGTTTTGCTGTTGTGTTGTTTGTGTTACTGTTATAAGTTTTCATGTTCTTTATTCTATCAGATAAATTTATCCCTAATATGAAAGATGCGTGAACTTTTAATGACGAATATGACAATTTATTACAAAAGGACTTTTATAAATATGCTATAATAGGAGTAACTGAGTCAAAATATGAGGTAACTACTATTATGTAAACTAGAATCCAAGCTAGGCATGACAAGAGTTGATACAAACACTTAAAGGAAGAACAATGACATTAGAAACAGATATAAAACGTAGACGGACCTTCGCCATCATCAGTCACCCAGATGCTGGTAAAACGACAATTACTGAGCAATTGCTCTATTTTGGTGGTGAAATCCGTGAAGCGGGAACCGTTAAAGGGAAGAAAACCGGCCATTTTGCTAAATCCGACTGGATGGATATCGAGAAACAACGTGGGATTTCGGTGACCTCATCAGTGATGCAATTTGACTATGCCGGTAAACGTGTCAATATCCTAGATACACCTGGGCATGAGGACTTCTCAGAAGATACTTACCGGACTTTGATGGCTGTCGATGCTGCAGTTATGGTTATTGATAGCGCTAAGGGGATTGAAGCACAGACCAAGAAACTTTTCCAAGTTGTCAAACAACGTGGCATTCCAGTCTTTACTTTCATCAATAAACTTGACCGTGATGGTCGTGAGCCACTTGATTTGCTGGCGGAGTTGGAAGATGTCTTGGGCATTCTCTCAACGCCGATGAACTGGCCAATCGGGATGGGTAAAAACTTTGAAGGTCTCTATGACATGCACAACAAACGTTTGGAACTCTACAAAGGGGACACGCGTTACGTTGACTTTGAGCAAGGTGATCAAGTTTTTGCCTTAAATCCTTTCTACCAACAAGCTAAAGATGATATTGAGTTGATGACGGAAGCTGGCAATCCTTTTGATGCTGAAGCGGTTCTTGCTGGTGATTTGACCCCTGTCTTCTTCGGCTCAGCCTTGACGAATTTCGGGGTGCAGACTTTCCTAGATTCATTTTTAGACTACGCACCAGAGCCGCAAGGGCACAAAACCACAACTGATGAGGTGGTGTCACCTACGACTCCCGAGTTTTCAGGTTTCGTCTTTAAAATCCAAGCCAACATGGACCCGCGTCACCGTGACCGCATCGCTTTTGTTCGGATTATTTCGGGTGAATTTGAGCGTGGGATGTCGGTGAAGCTAGCGCGTACTGGTAAGGCTGTGAAGCTTAGTAACGTGACCCAGTTTATGGCGGAGGCCCGTGAGAATGTGGAAAATGCTGTGGCTGGTGATATTATCGGGGTTTATGATACGGGCACTTACCAGGTTGGCGATACGTTGACAACAGGGCAGCTTAAAGTGGAATTTGAGCCACTACCAACTTTTACGCCGGAACTTTTCATGAAAGTTGCAGCGAAAAACGTCATGAAGCAAAAATCTTTCCATAAAGGGATTGAGCAGTTGGTGCAAGAGGGCGCGATTCAGCTCTATAAAAATTACCAGACTGGCGAGTACATGCTGGGTGCTGTTGGTCAGCTTCAGTTTGAAGTCTTCCAACACCGCATGGTAGGTGAGTACAATGCCGAAGTGGTTATGACGCCGATGGGCAAAAAGACAGTGCGCTGGATTAAGCCAGAAGATTTGGATGAGCGCATGTCTAGCTCGCGTAATATTTTAGCTAAAGATCGTTTTGACAATCCTTTGTTCTTATTTGAAAATCAATTTGCAGAACGTTGGTTTGCGGACAAATATCCGGATGTTGTCTTGAGTGATACGCCGTTTGTTGAGAGATAATATAGTAAGTACTTGAAATTCCGATGCTTGTGTGTCGGGATTTTTTTACGCGATCGTAAATCGTGTCGAAAAATACCAATTTCGTATTCTTTCAGAGAAACAATGCGAAATTGGTAAAAAATCGTTGATTTCGCAGAACCGTGATTACCATTGGATTAGGTTAGAAAAAAGTAATCTTTCCAGTTAAATTTCTTGTCAGTTTGATAGAATAAAAAATCGCATTTATCGTGAAAACGTATTCTTAAATGCTTCCCTATCATTTACCCTAAAATTGTGCTATACTGATTAAGTTGTCCAATTGGGGCAACCGTCACCCAATGGAGTATTTGGATTGATAGACAACTTTGATAAAATCAACCTTGTTTGAATTTAGACTAATAAAGTCTAGAGTTATCTATTGTATTTAGCGTTTTGAGCTTGTTTGCTTAGAATGCAGACAAGTTTTTATATATTGATAGGTCGTGAGATGTCTAATTTTAGGACATCGATTAGCAGCCTATCGAAGATGTGGCACACTAGCATCTTCTCACAGAAAACTAGAAAAAATAACCGAAAACTCCACTTCTATATGAATGGAGAAACACTTGAAATTTACAGAACTCGGATTGTCAGAAGACATCCTATCAGCCATCGTTAAAGCTGGCTACGAAACACCAACACCGATTCAAGAACAAACAATCATGCTCGCCCTTGATGGCAAAGACGTGATTGGTCAAGCCCAAACAGGTACTGGTAAAACAGCTGCTTTTGGTCTACCAACCTTGAACAAAATCGACGTTAACGGTGGTTTACAAGCAATTGTTATTGCACCGACACGTGAATTAGCAGTACAATCGCAAGAAGAACTTTTCCGCTTCGGTCGCGATAAAGGCATCAAAGTCCGTTCAGTCTTTGGTGGTGCAAGCATCGACAAGCAAATCAAAGCACTTAAATCTGGTGCACATGTTGTTGTCGGCACACCAGGTCGTATGGTTGACTTGATCAAACGTCGTGCCTTGCAACTTGGCGACATCGAAACATTGATCCTTGATGAAGCAGACGAAATGTTGAACATGGGCTTCATCGATGACCTTGAGTTTATCATCAAAGCAACACCTGCTGAGCGCCAAACTCTCTTGTTCTCAGCAACAATGCCTGACGCCATCAAGAAAATCGGCGTGAAATTCATGAAAGAACCACAACACGTCAAAATCGTTTCGAAAGAAATGACGTCTGACCTAATCGATCAATACTATGTTAAAACAAAAGAATTCGAGAAATTCGATGTCTTGACACGTTTGATTGATGTGCAAAAACCTGAATTGGCAATCGTCTTTGGTCGGACTAAACGTCGTGTTGACGAAATCACACGTGGTTTGAAATTACTCGGCTATCGTGCTGAAGGTATCCATGGCGACTTGGCTCAACAAAAACGTTTGGCTGTCTTGCGCGATTTCAAAAATGATAACCTTGACGTTTTAGTCGCAACTGACGTTGCAGCACGTGGTTTGGATATCTCTGGCGTAACTCATGTTTATAACTACGATATCACACAAGACCAAGAATCATATGTTCACCGTATCGGCCGTACTGGTCGTGCTGGTAAATCTGGTTTGTCAATCACTTTCGTGTCTAACAACGAAATGGGCTACTTACGTGCCATTGAGCGTTTGACTAAGAAAGAAATGAAAGGCATGAAGCCACCAACACGCGAAGAAGCTTACCAAGCTAGCCTCGCTGTTGCTTTCGACGAAATCAAACGTGATTTGACTGATCCAAAAATCTCAGCTAAATTAGATAAATTTGATCAAGATGCTGAAAACTTACTTGCTGAATACGATGTGAAACTTTTAGTTTCACTCTTGTTGCAAGCCAAAGTTAATGATCCTGATACACGTCCTAAAGTAGAAATCGCTGCTGAAAAACCACTACCATTTAACGGTGAAGGTGGTAAAGGCGGCGGTCGTGGCGGCAATCGTGGCGGTGGCCGCGGACGTAACGATCGTCGTGGTGGCGGTGGTTATAACCGTGACAAACGTGGTGGTGGTCGCGACCGTGATGATCGCAACAAAAAAGATTACTACAAAAAAGATAAACAAAAAGTTCACCCTAAAGCGACTGAAAAGAAACCTGGTTTCGTGATTCGTAATAAAGGCGACAAATAAGACGAGAGTAAATGACTCCCGTCACAAAACTGAAAAGTCGGCAACGGCTTTTTATGTTATAATAAAATAAGTCTGTTCAATCTTGGATAGGCGTAAAAGACACCTGCAGTCGTTGACAGAATATATGTCAAGATTACCTCAAAACAGAAAGAAAAAATATGACCTTTAAATCAGGATTTGTTTCAATTATCGGCCGACCAAATGTCGGGAAATCAACCTTGCTTAACCACGTGATGGGGCAAAAAATTGCCATCATGAGTGACAAAGCGCAGACGACACGTAATAAAATCCAAGGGATTTATACAACAGAAAACGAGCAAATCGTTTTCATCGACACGCCTGGAATTCATAAACCCCACAACGCTTTGGGCGATTATATGGTTGAGTCTGCCTATTCAACTTTACGTGAAGTGGATACGGTTTTATTCATGGTGCCAGCTGATGAGGCGCGTGGTAAGGGCGACAATATGATTATTGAGCGCTTGAAAAAAGCCAATGTCCCTGTGATTTTGGTTGTTAATAAAATCGATAAAGTCCATCCAGATCAGTTATTAGCACAAATCGATGATTTCCGCACACAAATGGATTTCAAAGAAGTCGTGCCGATTTCTGCCCTTGAAGGTAACAATACAGAAAAACTCCTTGAGATTCTGAAAAGTAATCTCGAAGAAGGCTTTAAATACTTCCCAGATGACATGATTACAGATCACCCAGAACGTTTTCTGGTAGGTGAGATGATCCGTGAAAAAGTCTTGATTTTGACACGTGAAGAAGTCCCACATTCAATCGCTGTAACGGTTGATTCGATGAAACGTGATGAAGACACAGGAAAAATCCATATCATGGCGACGATTTACGTTGAACGTAAGAGCCAAAAAGGGATCATTCTTGGTAAAGGTGGTGATATGATCCGTAAGGTTGGTAAGATGGCCCGCCGTGATATCGAAGTCATGTTAGGCGATAAAGTTTACCTAGAAACTTGGGTCAAAATTAAAGCTAACTGGCGTGATAAAAAAATTGATATCCAAGCAATGGGTTATCGTAAAGATGATTTTTAAGGGTGACTGTCTAAAATGGAAAATGCAGAGTTTATAGAAGAAGAAATTTCTAGCTCACAAAATCAGCAGAATAAAATGCTGGCGGGTACTTTTTGGATGACGGCAGGTGATTTCCTGTCGAAAATTTTGGGTGCTGTCTATATCATCCCTTGGTATGCGTGGATGGGCAGTCATGGTGACCAGGCCAATGCACTGTTTTCCATGGGCTACAATGTCTACGCCCTCTTTCTTTTGATTTCGACGGCTGGTATTCCAGTCGCCATTTCCCGGGAAGTGGCCAAATATAATGCGCTCGGTGATCGCAACATGTCCTACCGTTTGGTTCGCCAAATGTTGGTTTTCATGGTCATCTTGGGAGCTGTTTTTGCAGGGGTTATGTACTTGCTTGCGCCATTTTTTGCGGCGCTTTCGGGTGGTGGTAAGGATCTGATTCCGGTCATGAAATCCCTGTCTCTAGCTGTTCTTGTTTTTCCGGCCATGTCGGTGATTCGAGGCTATTTCCAAGGGCTGAGCAATATGAAACCCTACGCTCTTAGTCAGCTTTTTGAGCAAATTGTGCGCGTGATCTGGATGTTAGTCACAGCTTTTATGATCATGAAACTTGGCTCAGGCGACTGGGTGGCGGCGGTGACACAGTCAACGACTGCCGCTTTTATCGGGATGATCGCAAGTTCTGTTGTATTGATTTTAGCCTTGATGAAACAGGGCGATATTGCTAACATTGCTAATCCTGGACCGTCCAAACATCAGATTAATGCGGTGAATCTCCTCACGCAAACCTTGACGCAGGCCATTCCCTTCATCGTGATTGGCTCTGCGATTCAGATTTTCAAACTGATCGACCAAACGACTTTCCCACATGTCATGCGGATGGTTGCCAACTATACCGATGCACAATTGGCGATTTTCTTCTCATACTTTTCTGCTAATACAGATAAGTTGACCATGGTCTTGATTGGTGTGGCAACGACTCTGGGTGGGGTTGGGATTCCCGTCATCACCTCATCTTATGTCAAGGGTGATAAAAAAGAGACGGCGCATGTGATCAGCTATAACCTCCAGTTATTTGCTGTCTTCATGTTGCCAGCTGTTGTGGGGATGAGTATTCTGGCGCGTGAAATCTATACGATCTTCTACGTGTCACCAAGCCAACTCCAGCTCAATTTGTTTGTCTTTGCCTTTCTACAGAGTTTCCTTCTTGCAAGCTATGCCTTGTTATCACCGATGCTTCAAGCCTTGCGCCATAGTCGCATTGCGATGCGGTACTTTGCCTTGACGCTAGTGATCAAGTTAGTGCTTCAGGTACCGGCGATCTTGCTTTACGAGGCTTACGGACCGATGATTGCGACGACCATTGCCTTTGGTATCGGGATCTACCTCTTCTTGCGCAAAGTCCAGCAAGTCTCTGAGTTTTCGATCAAAGTGACCTTCCGTGGCTTCTTGGGTATCGCCACAATGACCTTAATTATGGCCATCATTGTGAGCCTGGCCAAATGGTTACTGCCGAACCATGTCCTGCTGAAAACTGTCGTAGCGGGAGGCTTTGGGTTCGCTGCTTACTTAGTTATGGCAGCGAAACTAGGCTATTTAGAAAAATTATTTGGTGCAAAAGGCACATCCCTTCGCCGGAAATTGCATATTTAAAGTTTATATAGAGGTGAAAAATGGGTAAATACCAATTAGATAATAAGGGACAACAAAGTGTCCAAAAGTTCCACGAAAAAAATATCGGAAAATCCGATAAACAACTGAAACTTGAAGCGATTAAAGCGCAGTATCTCAACAAAAAGAAATCAGGCAAAAAATGAACAATCCCAAACCACAAGAATGGCGTGCTGAAGATTTATCTCAGGGTTATATCGCAGATTATAAACCGCTCAATTTCGTTGACGGTGAGGGTGTGAGAAATAGCCTCTATGTGAGTGGCTGTCCTTTTCATTGTGAAGGTTGCTATAATGAAGCAACTTGGAACTTTAGGTTCGGCGTACCTTATACGCTTGAACTAGAAGAGCGGATCATGGCAGATATGGCACTGTCTTACGTACAAGGTTTGACCTTGTTAGGTGGCGAGCCATTCCTTAACACTGGCACGGTTTTACCGCTTGTGAAAAGAATCAAGTCTGAGCTGCCTGGCAAGGATATCTGGTCATGGACTGGCTATACATGGGATGAGCTCATGTTAGAGACGCCAGATAAACTCGAGTTGTTAGCCAATATTGACATCTTAGTTGATGGCCGTTTTGACCTCTCTAAGAAAAATCTCTTGCTACAATTCCGCGGCTCAAGCAATCAGCGGATTATTGATGTTCAAAAATCTCTGAAAGCAGGAAAAGTTGTCATCTGGGAGAAACTCAATGATGGTGAACAAATCGTGGAACAGTTTCATAAAGAAAAATTAATCTAAAGTGCTACGGCACTTTTTTTGATTGGCATAAAATTTCAAAAATCTGAGTTGCTTTGCTTGTTTATATTTATAAATATCGTTATAATAACTTTATGTTTACATTTGTAAACTATAGATGATATCATCCATTGTTATTATTATAGAAAGAGAACATCATGTATTCCTATCAATCCAAAGTCCGCTTAGGCGCAGTTACTCTAAATGTGAGTAATTTAGAACTTGAAATTCAGTATTATCAAAAAGTCTTAGGACTGGATATTATAAGTCAAACGAGCACAGACGCTATCTTGGGCGTTGTGTCAACTCAGACAGAATTGGTCCGCTTAAAGCAAGTGCCGGCTAATCTATCAAAAACTTTTGGCCTGTATCATATCGCCATACTTGTACCAAAGCGTTCGGATCTAGGTGATTTTCTCAATCACTTAATTCAAAACAAAGTCCCAATTATTGGTGGTGCTGACCACGGCTATAGTGAGGCCATCTACTTAGAGGATCCAGAAGGAAATGGGATAGAAGTTTATCAGGATAACCATGAAACAGTCTGGGATAAACAAGGGGATCAAATCATTGCCATCACCGAAGAACTTGACGTTGCGGGGATTCTAGCAGATGCGACTGGTCAATCGAGTGACTTTCACATACCAGCTCAAACGAAAATGGGTCATATTCATTTGAGTGTGAAGTCAGTCGCTGAGACATCTCATTTTTATCAAGTCCTATTTGGTATGATTGAAAAATTTGCAGTGCCCTCTGGTAGTTGGATTGCTTCTGGTGATTACCATCATCATTTTGCTTTCAATAGTTGGGAAGGCACAAATCTAGCCAATCATCTAGATAATACGCCGGGATTATTTGGTTTCACAGTCTATGTTGCGACTTCAGATGATCTAGCAAGGATCAAAGTAAAAGCTGACGAATTAGGACGGCTGCAATCTTACACAGATCACAGTCTTGTAATCGAAGATCTTTCTAACAACCAAATTTTGGTCAAGCTAGAAGCCTAGATAGAGTCGTTAATGCTAAAACGTTTTCATGCTTAAGTCGTGCGGTTTGAAATGTGTGTGGCTTAGCAATTTTTAAGACCTGCTTTTGCTTGATGAGTGTGTTAAAATATAGACATGAAAAAAATGAAAATTGCCTATGTTGGTTTTGGCAAATCAACCAACCGTTATCACATTCCTTACTTGCAAACACGCGACAATTTTGAGATTGTCCGAATCGTGACGCCAACCTTAATGAAAAATCCTGAGGCGCAGCTTGCTTTAGAAGCAACTGGTACGCTTTTTTCGACAGACATTCAGGATATTATCCAAGACAAGACCATTGATCTGGTTGTTGTCGTAACACCTGCTAAATCTCATTTTGCCTTGGCTAAACAATTATTACAGGCGGGTAAAAACGTCTTACTAGACAAGCCTGCTGTTGAAAAATTGACTGAAATGCAAGAGTTAGTAGCGCTTGCCCAGGATGCCAATCTCTTTTTCATGCCTTTTCAAAATCGCCGTTTTGACAGTGACTTTTTGACGGTTAAAAAAATGTTAGAAACTGGTTATCTGGGGCGCGTGATCGACATTCAGGTACACATGGATCATTTCCGACCTGATGACACAACCGTCACTGGATCGAACTTCGATGGTGCTTTCTACGGTCATGGTGTCCACTTGGTGGACCAAATGGTCAGTCTATTTGGTAGTCCTGAAAAGGTGCAGTACGATATTAGAAGTACCCGCCAACCTTTGAGCACACTCGACGACCATTTTGCCGTGGACTTGTTTTATCCCGATAACTTGAAAGCTAGCGTGCATGCGACAGAGTCAGCGCTTGTGCCTTATCCAAAATGGCTGATACAAGGTACCAAAGGTACTTTCATCAAGCAAGATGTTGACCAGCAGGAAAATGATCTGAAAGCTGGCATTATGCCAGGCACAGTAGGATTTGGTGAGGATAGCCCGCAAGCCTACGGTCATCTGACTTATCTCAACCAAAACGGTGACCGAATCGAGAAATATATCCCATCAGAGATGGGGGATTACGGTCGAATTTATGATGCAGCTTACGAAACTGTGATCAATGGTGCAGAAAAACTGATAACGGATGCGCAGATGTTGCGCGTGATTGAAATTTTAGAAGGTGGTTTTGAGAATGGTTAGAATTCAGGATGATTTATTTGAAGCAGTCAACGCCGAGTGGTTAGCGAAAACAGAAATCCCATCAGATCGCCCACGAATTGCAGCCTTTGATGAACTTGTCATTAGTAATGAACAAACCTTGATGCACGATTTTGCGACGATTTATGAATTTGATGAACCTGTCATGACTGAATTTGCAAAATTCTATAAAAAAGCAGGCGATTTTATCGAACGTTTCGAGTTTGGGACAGAGCCTGTTAAACCAGAGTTAGAAAAAATTTCAGCTATTTCAGATTTTGAAACTTTAACTAGCAAATTTGCGGACTTGATTTTAAACTCTCAAGTGCCAGTACCTTTTGGTTTGTCAGTTGACACAGATATGAAAGATGCTGTGCATTATGCCATGACTTTCTCTGGTGCTGGCTTGATTTTGCCTGATACAACGTACTATGCGGATGAACATCCACGTAAGGCTGAGTTGCTTGATTTTTATAGGACGAATACTGTAGAAATTTTGCGTGAGTTTGGCTTTTCAGCAGAAGCAGCACAGCAACAAGTGGAGAACACAGTCAAATTTGATGCTATTTTAGCCCAGTACGTCAATACATCAGAAGAATGGGCCAAGTATGCTGAGCTCTATAATCCTGTTGTCATCAGTGATTTCACGTCGCACATCAAGTCTGTACCATTTGCCCAAATCATCGAAGCGCTGATCGGCAAGTTACCTGAAAAAATTGTTGTGTATGAAAAACGTTTCTATGAAAACTTTGATCAAATCGTTAATGTGGCTAATTTTGAGCTGATTAAGTCATGGATGTTGGTCAAATTACTGAGAGGTTCAACCCAGTACTTGTCTGATGATATGCGGATTTTGGGAAGTGACTTTTCACGCAAATTATCAGGGACTTCTGAAGCGCGTAGCCAAGAAAAACATGCTTTTGATTTGGCAACTGGTCAGTTTTCGCAAGCTGTTGGTTTATATTATGGTCACAAATATTTTGGTGAAGCAGCCAAGGCAGATGTGCAACGGATGACCTCTGAGATGATCAAAGTTTACCAAGAACGTTTGGATAAAAATACTTGGTTGAGTCGTGCGACGATTGATAAAGCCATCAAGAAATTGGATGCCATGACGGTCTTTATCGGTTTCCCTGATAAATTACCAGAAATTTATCAGCAATTTACTGTCTCTCATGACAGTCTTTATAGTAATATTGCGCGATTTGATGTCGCACGTAGTCACAAACACTATGACAAATTCAACGAAGATGTCGATAAGACTGAGTGGCACATGCCAGCACACATGGTCAATGCTTACTTTAGCCCAGATAGCAACACCATCGTCTTTCCTGCAGCCATTTTGCAAAAGCCCTTTTACTCAGCGACAGAGCAAACGCCTAGTCAAAATTACGGCGGCATCGGTGCGGTAATCGCTCACGAAATTTCTCATGCCTTTGATAATAATGGTGCCCTCTTTGACGAATTCGGCAATATGAATAACTGGTGGACGGATGAAGATTTCAAAGCCTTCGAAGCCAAGCAAGAGCTGATGATTGCCGAGTTTGACGGCCTAGAAATCGCAGGCGGCAAGGTCAATGGCAAGCTGGTCGTTTCAGAAAATATCGCCGATGCCGGCGGATTGACAGCAGCCATGACCGCAGCGCTCAGAGAACCTGACGCAGATCTGAAAGCCTTTTTCACCCAGTGGGGAGAAATCTGGCGCCTCAAAGCTTCAGAAGAATACCAACAAATGTTGCTGTCAATGGATGTCCATGCCCCAGGTAAACTCCGTGCCAATGTGCAAGCGAGTAACTTAGATGAATTCTTTGCAACTTTTGATATTCAAGAAGGTGACGGTATGTGGCGTGCTGAAGCAGAACGCGTTAAAATCTGGTAATTTCTAGTTAAAATCTTGTCTACTTTCTATTCTTAAATGAGATATGGCGTGGCAAGGTTTTTTATTTATCAAAAATGCAAGGGATAAAAAGATTTACAAATTTTTTGAAAATTTCGATAAAAGGCGTATAATAAAAACATGAACATGTGATTAGGATAAGGTATCAAGGAGGATATCAGATGACATCTATCGAAAAATATAAAATCGAGGACATTCGAAAAAAGAATCCCTTGTTTTCGGCGATTAGAGCAACGGTCGAAACAGCTTTTTATGCCAATAATGTCGAAAAAATTGAGACAGTCGCGGAGGCCTATGCCTTAGCTAAGGAAACAAGGGGTACCATCGTCACTGATTTACCGATTCATGAGCCAAAAGTCCATGGATTCCCAGAAAACAGCAAAGTACTTGTCTTTAACGACGGTGAAGTCGTCGGGCGCACCTCAGCTGCTAGAAAAATCATCGGTCAACCAGGTGTGGATACTGCTTATTTTGCACGTCTGGTTCGTGAAGCTGTGTTCGGTATCAGTCAGAAAAAAGTTTATACAACTGAAGTTTACGTCGGCCTGGATCCTGAGTTCATGCTTAAAAGTCACCTCTTGTTACCCACAGCTTATGCCAATACCATCTTAAATTATTTACTTAATTTCCAACGGTTAACGAAAGATTACCAAAAGATGTATACCCATTCTAAATCCTATCAGACAGGGGATTTATACATATTCGGCGATCCAGACTGGCAGCAGCCAGATTATCCTAATGGTTTAGCCCTCTTTGATCCCAAGCATAATGTTGCTGTGATTTTAGGCCTACGGTATTTCGGCGAGTATAAGAAGGCGACCTTAACACTGGCTTGGGCAACGGCACATGATCATAATTATATTGCCTGTCATGGAGGAATGAAACAATACACCTTAAGCGATGGTAAAAAATACACCATGGCAGCCTTTGGTTTATCAGGTTCCGGAAAATCAACGATCACCCTAGCTAAAAATGATAGTAAGTATCACGTCACCGTCCTGCATGATGACGCCTTTATCATCAATCACCAAGATGGGTCAACTACAGCCTTGGAACCTGCATATTTCGACAAAACGCAGGACTATCCCATGACCAGTGAAATGGTCAAATATTTCCTAACCTGTCAAAATGTTGGGGTTACTTTAGATGAAGCTGGTAGGAAAGTTCTTGTCACAGAAGATATTCGCAATGGAAATGGTCGAACAGTCAAGTCTAAACTAGTCACACCTAATCGTGTGGACCATATCCAAGAAAAGATCAATGCTGTCTACTGGATCATGCAGGACGAAAGTTTACCGCCGGTTGTAAAAGTTAGTGAACCCAATCTGGCATCTATTTTTGGTTTGACCTTGGCGACCAAGCGTTCTACCGCAGAAAATATAGTTGGGGATATTGATGTCAATGAGATCGTCATCGAACCTTTCGCCAATCCATTTCGCTCTTACGCCTTAGGTGAGGATTTTACTGCCTTCAAAAAATTATTTGAGGATAAGGCCATTGATTGCTACATCCTCAATACCGGTTATTTCAATGGTGCTAAAGTTAAACCACATCATACATTAGGTGCTATCGAAGCAATTATTGATGGCATTGGTAGTTTCGTGCCTTTTGGTCCAATCGAAGGTTTGTCTTATCTGCCAATTAAGCATCTCAATCCTGATTTTGAACACGAAGGTTATGTTGCGTCGCTAAAAGCGAGTATGACAGAACGTCTACGTTTCATCGAAGCTAAAAAACTAGAAATGAATGCCTATCATGCTCTGCCACTAGGCACAGAAGATGCTGTTAAAAAAATCTTAGCTGCGCTTGGTTAGACTGTTCGATTTCGATTTAACATGCAAAAACTCTCAAGAGAAAGATTGATCTCTTGAGAGTTTTTGGAGTTGGCGTTTATTTCGTTTGGCTTAACTTTTTAACTCGTTTATGAAAGACCTTATCTTTCAATTCATAGGTTACATCACTTTTCTTGGCGATATCATTGTCATGAGTGACCAAAATGACGATTTTCTTTTGATCATGGGCGATTTTTTCAAATAGATTGATGATATCACGTCCTGTTTCTTCATCCAGATTTCCTGTTGGCTCGTCAGCAACGATGATATCAGCGCCAGTCACCATGGCACGGACGACAGCTACACGTTGTTGTTGACCGCCGGATAACTGTCCAACTTTTTTATGTTGTAAGTCTTCAGTAATCCCAACAGACTTAAGACTTTCTGTAATGAATGCGCGCTTATTTTCTTTTTTCTCACCACTAATTTCAAGTGCGCTGCTGACATTTTGATAGGCAGTCATATAAGTAAAGAGGTTATAGGCTTGGAAAACAATGGCAAGATGATGCTTTCTAAATCGGGTTAAACCGATTTGGTTCAAGCTTTTATCCTGGTAAAAGATCTCGCCTTCTTTTGCTGAATCTAAGCCTGAGATGAGCGATAGAAAAGTTGTTTTCCCACTCCCACTTTTACCTAGAATGGCATACATGTTGCCTGCTTCAAATTGTAAATTAACGTTTTCAAATAGGGTATCTACCTTATCTTGATACCAAAAACCAAGTTTTTTTGTTTCTAACATTTATCTTCCTCCGGTGATTCATCTCTTGCTAAATGCTTTAGTTGCTTGTCAGTATCGTTTTAGGTTCCATCCTCAAGATGCCGATAGAGGCAACGAAGATGGCGATCAGAACGATACCTAAGGCTAAAGCGCCTAGTAGGGAAATTGTTTTTTGAGTCATTTTGACATTCATCTTCTCAATTTGCTTCGCTTCTTGTTTGCTTGGTGTAAAAGGACTACTTAGGTCGCCCATAAAGCCACCCCCGCCTTGAGAGGTATTGTTTTGCGATTGTTCTTGATGTGTAGCATTCTGTTGGCTTAAGAGTTGGTTACCGATGACATTTCCGATGACATTTCCTGTCATACCAGCAAGACTGACGCTGACGAGCATAATTACGAAAAGTTCGATGAAGAACTGCCCGATAATTTTGGCTTTGTTTTCACCTAAACTCATCAAGACACCAATCTCAAAACGACGTTCACGAATACTAAGAATAACGATCAAGCTGAGAATGATCACACCGGCAACAGCAACCAGAATTACAATGTTGGTTGCAAAGCTTGCGACATTGTTCAATGGTGTCAGCATTTGTTGATAGGCTTGGTCATTGGCCGATAAAGTCATAGTATCAGTATCTAGTTTCTTGCTAGCAGAGGCCACAAACTTTTCCATTTTTGCGGGATCTTTCAAGTAATAAACGGCACTATCAATCGTTTGTTTGCTTTTATCGGTTGCACCTTCTTTAAAACTGTTGGTCAAGACATAATGGGCGTAGATGGTGTTGGCCGGATTTAAAGAAGTCATCCGTTGAGTAGCCGCATCGGCTGTTTTTGATGTTTTGTAGATACCGACAACCTTAACTTCACGTTTTTTACCATCTTCATCTTTTAAGGTGAAGGTGCTACCGATAGTTAATTTATTAGCGGTTGCTAGTTGACTTTCAATGTTGACATGGTTGGTCCCTTTATCTTTTTCGTTAATGGCTCGACCATTAATCATTTTAGCTGTTCCATCTTCAAATGTTGGAAGGCTTGAGAGGGTATTGACACCTGTGACATGAAAATCAGGGTTCATGGAAACGGTACTCTTTGATTCATCAATTTCTTCACCAGGACTACGACCTGAAAGGCCTTGTTGAGCAGAGTTGTCGGCGTTTCCGGTAATGGGTTTGACACCTTCGCCTGCTGCAGCATTAGCAGATGTTGAAAATGAATAATCTTTAACATTCTTCATTTTCGAAACTTTTTCCGCTTGTTCAAGTGGAACAGGTGTTTCTTCGATACGGAGAGGCGAGCCATCATTATTTGCCATCGACATCGCTTTTCGCATCATCTTATCTCGGTCAACGGATAAGGTGACGGATGCCCCAACTTCTTTTTTGGCATTCTCTGTTGCTTTGATAGCAGCTTGCCGAATAGTTAAACCGGCTAAAACAAATACCATAATTGCAGTGAAAACTAACATTAAAATAGCAGTTTTTCCTAATTTCGCTGTTAAATACAGCCACGATCTCTTGAAAAAATTCATCTTTCTTACCTTTCAAAATGGCTCCTGAGAGCTGTTATAAGTATTACAAGTCTCATTGTAAACGATTTAACTTAAAGTAGGCTAAAAAATTAATAAGAGTTACCTGTTTTGATTTCAATACCAGTAGTAAACTTATTCTTTGACAAGTACTCAAACACAGTCAGTTAAAGCATTATCCCTTGAAATCTGGCATGAAATATGCTATAATGTTTTAAAGAGTTTGTCGGCAAAATGCTAGGAAATATTGTCCCTAGTGCTTTGTGAGCAGCGAGAAGTTTTATTTTCGTTGCTTTTTTTGACGTCTGAAGCAGTAAAAACTGCAAATTGTAACGCAAAAAAAATCTTTCTGAAAATTCTTAATATTTTCAGAAAGTATACTTTATTAAGTATAACAACGACAAACTAAAAAATGGTCAATGATTGCAAAATCAGTTGGCCGCATTGCATATAATCCACTGTAAAGGTCATCGCTCAAATCGTAGCAGAGATGACCAGAAGTATTAGAGGAGAAGATCTTGGCAGGACATGACGTAGCATACGGTAAACACCGTACTAGACGCAGCTTTTCGCGAATCAAAGAAGTACTTGATTTGCCGAATTTGATCGAAATTCAAACCGACTCTTATCAACGTTTCTTAGACCAGTCATTGGCTGATGTCTTTAAAGAAATGTTACCAATCGACAACTTTGCAGGTACAAAAGACCTGGAATTTGTTGGTTATGAAATGAAAGAACCTAAATACACAATTGAGGAAGCGCGCGCCCATGACGCCAACTACTCAGCACCTTTATTTGTGACTTTCCGTTTGGTTGACAAAGAATCTGGCGAGTTGAAAACACAAGAAGTGTTCTTCGGTGATTTTCCACTCATGACAGAAATGGGTACCTTCATCATCAATGGTGCTGAACGTATCATCGTTTCTCAGTTGGTTCGCTCACCTGGTACTTATTTCCATCCAAAAGTTGATAAAAATGGTTTGGAATCATATGGCCATACAACAATCCCTAACCGTGGTGCTTGGTTTGAGTTAGACACTGATGCCAAAGGTATCGGTTATGTCCGTATCGACCGCACACGTAAATTACCATTTACAACCATCATGCGTGCTCTCGGTTTCGGTTCAGATGAAGCCATTTTCGAAATCCTTGGTGATAGCGAATTAACTCGCGCAACAATCGAAAAAGACATTCATAAATATGCCGGCGACACACGGACAGAAGAAGCCCTTAAAGACATCTATGACCGCCTTCGTCCTGGTGAACCCAAAACTGCTGATAGCTCACGAAGCTTACTAACAGCACGTTTCTTTGATCCACGTCGTTACGACTTTGCACCAGTTGGTCGTTACAAAGTTAACAAAAAATTAGCCCTTAAAAACCGTCTCTTGGGTCTCACGCTTGCAGAAGCATTAGTAAGTGGTGAAACTGGCGAAATCTTAGTTGATAAAGACACAGAATTGACACGTGATGTGTTGGACAGCATTGAGACTGAACTTGATAATGGTTTGAACACTGTCACACTTTATCCGTCAGATGATGCTGTGGTCACAGAACCTATCGAGATCCAAGTCGTTAAAGTTTACTCACCAAAAGATCCAGAAAAAGTGATCAACGTGATTTCAAATGGTCAAATCGCACCAGAAGTTCGTCATTTAACACCTGCTGATATTATCGCAAACGTTAACTACTGGTTAGCACTTAACGAAGGTATTGGTCGTGTGGATGATATTGACCACTTGGGTAACCGCCGGATTCGCTCAGTTGGCGAATTGCTCCAAAACCAAGTTCGTATTGGTTTGAGCCGTATGGAACGTGTCATTCGTGAACGTATGAGTTCAGCTGATGACGAAAACATGACGCCACAATCTTTGATCAACATCCGTCCTGTAACGGCAGCTATCAAAGAGTTCTTTGGTAGCTCACAGTTGTCACAGTTCATGGACCAACATAATCCACTGTCTGAGTTATCTCACAAACGCCGTTTGTCAGCCCTCGGACCTGGTGGTTTGACACGTGACCGTGCCGGCTATGAAGTACGTGACGTGCATTATACCCACTATGGCCGTATGTGTCCGATTGAGACACCTGAGGGACCAAATATCGGGTTGATCAATAACTTGTCATCATTTGGTAAAATCAATGAATATGGCTTCATTATGTCACCTTACCGTCGTATTGACCGTGCTAATGGTGTTGTAACTAGCGAAATTCATTATTTGACAGCTGATGAAGAAGATAACTACATCGTTGCCCAAGCTAACTCACCATTAACAGAAGATAATAAATTCTCTGGTGAAACAGTTATGGCCCGTACACGTGGTAACAATATTGAAGTTGAAGCGGATAAAGCTGACTTCATGGATGTATCACCTAAACAGGTAGTCGCAGTCGCAACAGCTTGTATTCCTTTCTTGGAAAACGATGACTCCAACCGTGCCCTCATGGGAGCCAACATGCAACGTCAAGCAGTACCATTGATTGATCCGCATGCACCATTTGTCGGAACTGGTATGGAACATCAAGCAGCGCATGATTCAGGTGCTGCCATCCTTTCTAAACATGAAGGAACAGTTGAATTTGTTGACGGTGGTGAAATCCGCATCCGTCGCACAACTGGTGAATTAGACAAATATACGGTCACTAAATATCGTCGTTCAAACTCAGGAACATCTTACAACCAACGCCCGCTTGTTCAAGTTGGTGACAAAGTTGATAAAGATGAAATCATCGGTAACGGTCCTTCAATGGAAGGTGGCGAAATGGCCCTCGGTCAAAACCCACTTGTTGCCTACATGACTTGGGAAGGGTATAACTTCGAGGATGCCGTTATTATGAGTGAACGTCTTGTTAAAGATGACGTTTATACTTCAATTGCGATCGAGGAATACGAATCTGAAACACGTGATACAAAGCTTGGGCCAGAAGAAATTACACGCGAGATTCCAAACGTTGGTGAAGAAGCCATGCGTCATTTGGACGAGTTTGGTATCATCCGTATTGGTGCTGAAGTTAAAGAAGGCGACATTCTCGTTGGTAAAGTCACACCTAAGGGTGAAACAGATCCAACACCAGAAGAACGTTTGCTCCGTGCTATCTTCGGTGAAAAAGCACGTGAAGTTCGTGATACATCACTTCGTGTACCGCATGGTGCCGATGGTATCGTCCATGATGTGAAGATTTTCCGTCGTGAAAATGGTGATGAACTTCAAACTGGTGTCAATACACTCGTTCGTGTCTTCATCGTTCAAAAACGTAAAATTCATGTTGGGGATAAAATGGCCGGTCGTCATGGTAATAAAGGGGTTGTATCCCGCATCTTGCCAGTAGAAGACATGCCTTACTTGCCAGATGGCACACCAGTGGATATCATGTTGAACCCACTGGGTGTCCCATCACGGATGAACATTGGACAAGTTATGGAGCTTCATCTTGGGATGGCAGCTCGTACACTTGGTATCCACATTGCAACACCTGTCTTTGATGGGGCGCGTGATGAGGACATCTGGAATACCGTTAAAGAAGCAGGCATGGCAGATGATGCTAAGACTGTACTCTATGATGGTCGTACAGGTGAAGCCTTCGATAACCGTGTGTCAGTTGGTGTCATGTACATGATCAAACTTCACCACATGGTTGATGATAAACTCCATGCCCGTTCAGTCGGACCTTACTCACTCGTTACTCAACAACCACTCGGCGGTAAAGCGCAGTTTGGTGGACAACGTTTTGGGGAGATGGAAGTTTGGGCGCTGGAAGCTTATGGTGCTGCCAATATTCTGCAAGAAATCCTGACTTATAAATCTGATGACGTCGTTGGCCGTACTAAAGCCTATGAAGCGATTGTTAAAGGTGAAAAAATCCCTGCACCAGGTCTACCTGAGTCATTCCGCGTCTTGGTAAAAGAATTGCAATCACTTGGTTTAGACATGAAAGTCTTGGACGTTGATGATAATGTCTTAGAACTTCGTGAATTGGATGACGATACAGATCCACATAACAACGACAAAGTCGAAGTGACATTGGAAATGTTAGAAGCCAAAGAAGCAGAAGTTGCCGCAGCGATTGAAGCTGAGGAAGTGGCAATTGAAGAAGCTGGTCAATAAGCTTTTTCATGCCAAAGCTTTTGAACTTGGTGTCAGAGCAGAAAATCATAAACGAAAAGATGTTAGTCAGACTTTGAAGAAAGGCTGACTCATATCTTGCTGAGCTTATCTTTAAACAGCGATCTGCGCTTAGTTGCAAGTCAAGTCACTAAAGATAATCTCAATTTACAGGAGAAAAAATGGTCGATGTAAATAAATTTGAGAGTATGCAAATTGGGATTGCGTCTCCTCAAAAAATCCGTTTTTGGTCTTTTGGTGAAGTCAAAAAACCTGAAACAATTAACTATCGTACACAAAAACCAGAACGCGAAGGCCTCTTTGATGAACGTATTTTCGGACCATCAAAAGACTGGGAATGTAGCTGTGGTAAGCTAAAAGGCGTTTTTTATAAAAACCAAGTCTGTGAAATTTGTGGTGTCCAAGTCACACGTGCGAAAGTTCGCCGTGAACGCATGGGCCATATCGAATTAGCAGCGCCAACCTCACATATTTGGTACTTTAAAGGGATTCCATCACGTATGGGATTGGCCTTGGACATGAGTCCTCGCTCTCTTGAAGAAATCATCTATTTCGCAAGTTATGTGGTCATTGACCCTAAAGAAACAGCACTTGAGAAAAAACAACTTTTGACTGAACGCGAATACCGCGAACAAATGCTCAAAAATGGTTTTGGTTCATTTGTTGCGAAAATGGGTGCTGAAGCCATTCAAGATTTGCTTAAAAATGTGAATTTGGATGTTGAAATCTCAGCCCTTAAAGAAGAGTTGCAAACTGCAACAGGTCAAAAACGTGTCAAAGCCATCCGTCGTTTGGATGTCTTGGATGCCTTCAATAAATCAAACAATAAATTAGAGTGGATGGTACTCAATGTTTTACCAGTCATCCCACCTGATTTACGTCCAATGGTGCAACTTGACGGTGGTCGTTTTGCAACCTCTGACTTGAATGATTTGTACCGTCGTGTCATCAACCGGAATAACCGTTTGAAACGCTTGATGGAATTGAATGCACCAAATATCATTGTTCAAAATGAAAAACGGATGCTACAAGAAGCTGTTGATGCATTGGTTGATAACGGTCGTCGTGGTCGTCCAATTACAGGTCCAGGTAATCGTCCACTTAAATCCCTCAGCCACATGCTGAAAGGGAAACAAGGACGTTTCCGTCAAAACTTGCTCGGTAAACGTGTCGACTACTCTGGTCGTTCGGTTATCGTCGTTGGTCCAACACTTAAAATGTACCAATGTGGTGTGCCACGTGAAATGGCGATTGAACTCTTCAAACCATTTGTTATGAGCGAAGTCGTGAAACGTGACATGGCACCGAATATCCGTGCTGCGAAACGTAAAGTTGAACGTCAAGATCCAGATGTTTGGGATGTCCTTGAAGATGTGATTAAAGAACATCCAGTTCTTCTTAACCGCGCACCTACCCTTCACCGTCTTGGTATCCAAGCCTTTGAACCAGTTCTTATCGACGGTCGTGCGATTCGTCTTCACCCACTTGTGTGTGAAGCCTACAATGCCGATTTCGATGGGGACCAAATGGCGATTCACTTGCCACTTTCTGAAGAAGCCCAAGCAGAAGCGCGTATCTTGATGCTAGCTGCTGAGCACATTCTTAACCCGAAAGATGGTAAACCAGTTGTTACACCGTCACAGGATATGGTCTTGGGTAACTACTATATTACCATGGAAGAAGCTGGTCGTGAAGGTGAAGGCATGGTCTTCTCTAACGCAGATGAAGCTGAAGTGGCTTGGCGTAATGGTTTTGTTCACTTGCACACACGTGTCGGGATCGCAACAAAATCATTGAACAAACCTTGGACGGCTGATCAAAAAGATAAGATCATGGCAACAACTGTTGGTAAAATCCTTTTCAATGCGATTATGCCAGAAGAGTTCCCTTATCTAAATGAACCAACACAAGAAAACTTGACATCACAAACAGACGACCGTTTCTTCATGGCGCCTGGTGAAAATGTGATTGAGTTTATCCAAAATCTTGATTTGGTCCCACCATTCAAGAAAAAACATTTGGGTAATATCATCGCAGAAGTCTTCAAACGTTTCCGTACGACTTTGACATCTGAAATGCTTGACCGTCTCAAAGACCTCGGTTACCACCATTCTACTAAGGCTGGTTTGACTGTGGGTATCGCAGATATTCCTGTCGTTGAAGATAAACACATTATCATCGAAGAAGCGCATGATAAAGTGGCGCAAATCACGAAGAAATTCCGTCGTGGTGCCATGACTGATGATGAACGTTATACAATGGTAACAGACGTTTGGCGTGGTGCGAAAGAAGAACTTGAGCGTCGATTGATCGCAGCGCAAGACATGTCAAATCCAATCGTTATGATGATGGACTCTGGTGCCCGTGGTAACATCTCCAACTTCTCACAGCTCGCGGGTATGCGTGGGTTGATGGCAGCACCGAATGGTAAAATCATGGAGCTCCCAATCATCTCAAACTTCCGTGAAGGCTTGTCCGTTTTGGAAATGTTCTTCTCTACCCATGGTGCCCGTAAAGGGATGACCGACACGGCCCTTAAAACAGCCGATTCAGGTTACTTGACACGTCGTCTCGTTGACGTTGCCCAAGATGTGATTATCCGTGAAGATGACTGTGGTTCTGACCGTGGTCTTGTGATTAGCGATATTGCGACCGGTAAAGAAATGGTAGAACCATTGTCTGAGCGTCTCAATGGTCGTTACACACGTAAAACGGTTGTACATCCTGAAACAGGTGAGCAAATCATCGGTGAAGATGAGTTGATTACAGAAGCTATTGCAGCGCAAATCGTTGCAGCTGGTATCAAAGAAGTCACAATCCGTTCAGTCTTTACATGTAAAACACGTCATGGTGTATGTAAACATTGTTATGGTGTCAACTTGGCAACTGGTGATGCAGTTGAAGTTGGTGAAGCAGTCGGAACAATCGCTGCCCAATCAATCGGTGAACCTGGTACACAGTTGACCATGCGTACCTTCCACACAGGTGGTGTAGCGTCATCTGAAGATATCACACAAGGTCTCCCTCGTATCCAAGAAATCTTTGAAGCCCGTAACCCTAAAGGGGAAGCGGTCATCACTGAAGTGACGGGTGAAGTCGTTGAAATCACTGAAGAAGCAGCGACTCGTAAGAAAGAAGTAACAGTCAAAGGTGAAACAGATACACGGACATACGAAGTCCCATTTACAGCGCGTATGCACGTTGAAGTTGGTGATTTCATTCACCGTGGTACACCGTTGACAGAAGGTTCTATTCAACCAAAACACTTGCTTCAAGTTCGCGATACACTTTCAGTTGAAACCTACTTACTTGCAGAAGTGCAAAAAGTATATAGAAGCCAAGGGGTTGAGATCGGCGACAAGCACGTTGAGGTAATGGTCCGTCAAATGCTCCGTAAAGTCCGCGTCATGGATGCCGGCGATACAGATCTCTTGCCTGGTACACTCATGGACATCGCTGATTTCGAGCAAGCCAACCAACAAATTCTCTTTGATGGTGGCATCCCTGCGACATCTCGCCCAGTTCTTATGGGTATTACTAAAGCATCGCTTGAAACGAACTCATTCTTGTCAGCTGCATCCTTCCAAGAAACAACACGTGTCTTGACTGATGCTGCAATCCGTGGCAAGAAAGATCCATTGCTTGGTCTTAAGGAAAATGTTATCATCGGTAAAATCATCCCAGCTGGTACTGGTATGGCGCGTTACCGTAACCTTGAACCGTTAGCAAAAGTTGCTGAAACACAAGAAGTTGTTGAAGAAGTAACTGAATAATTGACAAAAACACTTGCGATTTAGTCGTAAGTGTTTTTTCGTTTTAGTCTGTAGACGAATTAGAAAAAATGATTGAAATTTATGCTAAAATTAAAGCATGAAAATACAAAAATACTTGACGATAGCAAATATTCTTAGAAATAAAATATTATCGGGTGAATTCCCTGCTAAAAGTAAATTGCCTTATGAAAGAGAATTAATCGAAACTTTTCATGCGTCTAAAATGACGGTGAAAAAAGCGACAGATTTATTGATGGATGAAGGACTCATCACGAAAGTTAAAGCTAAAGGTGCCTTTGTCAATGATTTTTCGAAGGCATCACTAGATAGAATGCGAGAAATTAATTATTTTAGAGGCTCAACAGCTTTATATGCAGATAAAAAAGTAGTCTCTAATGTTTTGATTTTTGAAGTTGTTTCTGCTGATGCAACTGTCCAGCAAAAGTTAAGTCTTATGACAGCAGATGAGCAAGTATACCATATCAAACGTGTAAGAAGTAAGGAAATTAAGCCCTTTGTTATAGAGGAAATGTGGATGCCTGTCAAACTGATTTTAAATTTGAAACTAGAGCATGTGGAAAATTCCATTTATGAATATATTGAACAACATTTAGGTTATATTATTGAAGAATCACATAGGAGGATTGCTGTTCATGTAGCGGATGAACAAGAGTCGAAGTTGCTGAAGATTGATATTGGAAAACCAGTGGTATTAACAACACAAACAGCACGATTTTTAACAGGACAAGTATTTGAATATTCCAGAGTAACACATATAGGTGAAGAATTTAGCCTAGAAGTTATCTTAACACGTAAAAATTAAGCTATACATTAAAAGAGAAATACCTATAGTTTTCAGTCAAATAGTACTATAATAGCTATACATTACTAGAAATGCTATTGTAATGCGAACATGGAAGCGTTATCATGAGAACATAAAATAATGTTTGGAGGTTTCTTATGAATAACTTTATGGATGCTCTGGGTGCCAAAATAGCACCAATTGCACAAAAAATTGGTGCTAACCTGTATTTGACGGTGCTCCGGGATGCATTTATGCTTAGTTTTCCACTCACAATGTTTGGCTCATTTATCGTTGTCTTTAATAATTTGCCATTTTGGCCGGATTCAATCAAAACACAGTTTTCAAATTTGTTTGGCAATGGTCAAAATGCCACAATGTCTATAATGACAGTATTTGTAACACTAGGTATAGGGTATTATTTTTCAAAAGCTAAAGAAGTTGAAGCCATTTTTGGTGCAGTTGTTTCATTGGCCTCATTTCTAATTTTAACACCATTTTTCATGACAGTTGTAGATGGTAAAAAAGAAATTCAAGCTTCTGGTTTAATGTCTCTTGATAGACTTGGTGCTAAAGGGATGTTTCTTGGTATGATTGCTGCTTTTCTAGCAGCAAAGATTTATGTTTATTTGACACAAAAAGGTTTTGTGATTACAATGCCTGATGGCGTACCGCCTGCTGTATCAAAATCATTTTCAGCTTTGATCCCAGTTTTGGGAACACTCTTACCATTTCTAATTGGTAATGCTGTGATGATTGGTGTCTTTGATACAAACTTGCATGATGTGATTTACAATATTATACAAAAACCATTGACAGGTTTAGGCACGTCATTACCAGGAACAATTGTTGCCATTTTCTTTGTTCAGTTTCTTTGGTTCTTTGGCCTCCACGGTCAAGTTATTGTCAATTCAGTTTTTGAACCATTCTGGCAAACGAATGGTCTTGATAATGCTGAGTTACTTAAAAAAGGAAATGCTGCTCTTCAAGAGCATGGTCACATTGTCACAAAATCATTTATGGATACTTTTACAGTGTCATTGGGTGGATCTGGATCAACCTTGATCGTCTTGATTTTGATTATGGTGATTATGACCAAGAAGCAGTATAAAGAAGTGGCACGTTTAGCCATTGCACCTGGAATCTTTAATGTCAATGAACCAGTTATCTTTGGCTTACCAATGGTTATGAATGCGTCATTATTTATTCCGTGGTTGCTTGCGCCAATCGTATCAGTCATCATTGCCTATGCTGGATTTGCCTCAGGCATTGTACCGTTGACAACGGGTGCACAAGTGCCTTGGACGATGCCTGCTGTTATCTCAGGATTTCTTGCCACCAATTCGATTATGGGCAGTCTACTTCAAATTGTGCAAATGATTGCTGTTGGTTTGATTTATCTTCCGTTCTTAATGATGATAGATAAAATAAAAGAAGATTAAACTTAAATTCTACAACATTTCGTGATGACCTGAATGTCGTAAGATTTAAGATTATTAGTAAAAAATAGAAAGTACATTTATGACAAGACTTGAATTTCCAAAAAACTTTTGGTGGGGTGCTGCAACATCTGGACCACAAACAGAAGGTCGATTTCATAAGTCTCATGCGAATATTTTCGACTATGATTTTGACAAATTTCCAGAGCATTTTTGGCACGGTATTGGTCCAGATACAGCATCAAACTTCTATAATGATTTTAAACAAGATATTGCTTTGATGAAAGAAGCAGGGTTAAATTCAGTTAGAACATCAATCCAATGGACACGACTAATCGATGATTTGGAAACAGGTACGGTCAATTCAGATGCGGTCAGATTTTATAATGATGTCATTGATGAATTTATAAAAAATGATATCAGACCTGTTCTTAATTTACACCATTTTGATTTGCCAGTTACGCTTCTTCATCGTTATGGTGGCTGGGAATCTAAGCATGTTGTCGATTTATATGTGGCATTTGCTGAAAAATGTTTTGAGCTGTTTTCTGATCGGGTGTCGGATTGGTTCACGCACAATGAACCTATGGTAGTTGTTGAAGGCGGCTATCTTTATCAATTTCATTATCCAGATATCGTCGACGGTAGAAAAGCTGTACAAGTTGCCTACAATTTGCAGCTCGCCTCTTCAAAGGCAATCGCAGCCTTTCGTAAGTTAAATAAACATCCTGATGGGAAAATTGGTATTGTGCTTAATCTCACACCTAATTATCCCGCTACGAATTCTGAAAGTGATCAAGCAGCAGCACATTTTGCAGATCTATGGCAAAATCGTTTATTTATGGATGCTTCGGTCAATGGTGAATTTCCAACAGAATTGGTAGATATTTTAACTAGAGATAACGTTATCTGGCAAACGTCAAATGATGAGTTGGAAACGATTAAGAAAAATACAGTTGAATATTTAGGTGTAAATTTTTATCATCCCAATAGAGCCCAGGCACCGAGATATTCGTCTGATTCGCTTGCTGTAGACTGGTTACCCAATAAGTATTTTGAAGCCTATGACAAACGTGGTGTTCGAATGAATGTTGATAAAGGTTGGGAAATTTATCCTAAAGCACTCTTCGATATTGCTAAAAATATTCAAGAAAATTATGGTAATATTCCCTGGTTTGTGTCAGAAAATGGCATGGGGGTTAGTCGTGAAGACAGATATTTATCTGAAGATGGTATGATTCATGATGATTATCGGATGACCTTTATTAAAGAGCATCTTTACTATCTGTATAAGGCAATAGAGGAAGGTGCAAATTGCTTTGGCTATCATCTTTGGGCACCGATTGATTGTTTCAGCTGGCGTAATTCATATCGAAATCGCTATGGTTTGATTTCGGTAAACTACCATACGCAAAAAAAATCTTTAAAAAAGTCAGCACATTTTTTTAGGACGCTTTCAGAAACATCAAGTATTGAAATTTCAGAATTTGAAATGAAAAAATAAGGTGTCTCATCTAGAAAAATTTTAAGGAAAAGCTTTGTCAGAGTTATGCCATATGAAAATGCGAGTATTGCTTTAATTGGCATGCTCGTTTTTTATCTCTTTATCTACTAAAGACTTTATTGTTTTTACACAAGCCATCAAAAGAAAACGCTATCATATTTGTTGAGAAATAATATTCAATTAGATATAATAAGCGTATAAGGTAAGTTTAATAATCCAATAGAAAAAGTTTGAAAAACAGTGCTTTTGATTAGATTTATTGTCGAAGAAGGCGTACAATATGTCGTAGAACAATGATTTTACAAGTAAATTTCAGAAACCATTGTCCAACATAATTAACGGAGGTAACAGGATGGCACAAAAACAAAAGAACAAATCATTAAAAGAACACAGATTTTTAGTGCAAGCGGGCGCCTTTGTGGCGATTGCTGCTGGTGCTATTAGAGGCGGTTTTTTTGGTGAAAGTGAAAAAGTAAAGGAAACAGTCGATACAGACAAGGCACTTGCTGAGACAAATGAAGTAACCTGTGTGATTTCGGATTTTAACAATGTCAACACAGCTGAATTAACACCGACATTAACTGTTGGAGGAGATGATTCTGTTGCAACGAGTAATGACCTTGCCTATGCAGCTGAACTAACACCAGTAGGTGCAGGTTTAGAAGCAACTGGAAACGATCAAACAAAGCCTGTTAAAACACCAGATGGTTTAACAAGTGCGAAACAGGTTTCAAGCGCAGATCATAATGAAAGCAATTTAAGTTATGGTCAAGCTAAACACATTGCAGATGCAAATGGCGCAGCAGTATCGACAGATGCGAAAGACTCTGTAATAGGGACACCCGAAAATAAAGCTCCTGATGAAGTGAAAAATAGCATTTCTGGTTTTGAGGATGTTGCAATAGATTCAAACGGTAATGTGTCAAGAGGTACGTATACCTCTGCAGATAAGTCTCAAATAGCTATCGTTGGCGATGTGACAACCACCATTGGCACACCTGTTCAGAAGTCAACAGAAAATGGCGATATTTTGCCAGAGTATGATACTGTCACTGATAAAACAGCGGATGGTAAAACGATTGTATCAGATGTCGTGACGACGTCAAAAGATGGTAAGACAACACTTTATGCGACGATCAATGGTGATGTCGCACCAAGCATGGTTTATGATGAAAACGGTAATTCAGTCCAGTTGGGAAATGTCAATGTTGGCCAAACGTATTATTCTGACGCTCAAAAAACGTCTAAAGTTATCTTTACTAAAAATAAGCCAGGAAAAAATGTAGATGAAACAAAAGGCTTTACCATTCCTAAACATATCAATGATGCGGTTACAGGTCAAAATATCGTCAACAGTGCAACCCTTGATCAAGCCAATAATGTGATTCAGCTCACACCAGATAAAAACGACCAAGCAGGAACAGCGATATTAGGTAGTGATAAAAGCATTGACCTATCGCAAGATTTTGATCTTGATGCTAGTGTCAATCTTGGTAGTCACAGCGTAGAGAAAAGCGACGGTGGCACGAACAAATGGGTAAAAAAAGAAGACGGGGAATGGGTGCAAGTACATACAGGTCCTGAAAAAGGTGGTGATGGTATTTCCTTTGGTTTCAACCCAATTGGTAATGATGATGTCGGCCATTGGGGCAATTCTTTTGGATTAGGCTATCTCAACAATTCTTTTGGCTTTAAGCTAGATACCTATTACAATAATATCAAAGATGTTATGGCAGACAATGCCAGCCAATATAACAATAAAAAACTTTCTGAGGCACACGGTTCATTGCCATATGGTCCAGATCCTCTTCAAACCAAATCTGATGGAACACCTCAGGATAATATGAATGGCCATAGTTTTGGTGCCTTCATTTATACCGATTCAAATGGCACAGTACATACCTATGGGGATACTTATGATGGTGAGGGTGGTAATCCGTACTTTATTGATGATCCTAGTCAAGGTCAAAATAAAGGCATTGGTCAAATGGATATTGCGACTATCAATGCTAGTGAATCCAAAGAAAGTCAACTCGCAAGCATTATCAGTGGCAATAATGGTCAAACAACACCATGGCAAAACATCAAAATCCATTATGATGCAGCAAGCCAAACCATGACTATTACTTATCAAGGGCATACCTGGACACAGGATATTTCAGAATGGCTAAAAGAAGCTGGTACCAATGTGAAATTTATGATTTCAGGGTCAACAGGCTATTCATCTAATTTGCAGCAAGTGAAAATCAATGCTTTGATTTATACCTCAAGTCCTGAGCAAGCATGGGAAGAGATTGCAAAATCATCGGTGACAACTTGGAAAGAAGCACCTGTCAACCACCAACAAAGTTTGCAATTAAATGATAATAAATACCAAGTTAACTGGCAGGAACAAGCTTTTACAGATATTCCAGAGCCTCCTGTAACACCAGATGATCCGGAACCTCCCGCAACACCAAGTGTGCCCAACACTCCAGACGTACCTGCACCGCAACATAATGTACCACCAAAAACACCAGAACAACCTAATATGCCCCAAACACCCAAACCTTCTGGACCATCATTAATATCTAAGGGGACTTACGCCCAAGGGGATTCAAATGATAAGATCAGACTGCCTCGAACAGGTGAAAATAAAGAGTTAGGAACTAAAACAACAGGTGTTCTATTGACAATTGTGGCAGCCACATTTGGCATGCTAGCATTTTGGAAAAAGAGAAAAAAGATGTAAATGATCTAAATTGAGATATACTGTCGTTTGATTCATTAAAGAAGTTCAAAGAATACTTAAGTCTGAAAAGACTTAGGTGTTTTTTGATTTCATAACCCGAGTATTCTACAAAAGTAAGGAAAAACATAAAAATAAGAAAAGGATAAAAAGTCCTAATAATACAATCTGATTGTCCTGAAAATATCTATTTTAGATTACATTTATTTGTTAGAATTGTATATGTACCATGTGAATTCGATATATTTAAACCAAAAATGTATTGCAATAAATAAGAGAAAATAAATTTTAACAAGCTTTTAGAGATTAGAAATTTTAGGATTAATTATAAAAAGGCTACCTAGCAATTAGTTAGATATCAATCGTGTAAGAGTGGAGAAAGGAATTATCAATCGTGAAAGATCATCAGCCTGATATGAAAAAATGAATTATCTTGCCTGAAAATCGGTGGAAAAAGTCTTTATGCTAGTATAGTTTTACTGTCAGATTACCAGGGGATGATTGTGTCAATTCGACAATCGTTGGATAAGATGGCAGAAAATCTTGCTGATCAAAACAAGCTTATCAGTGAATTAAAAGATTCGAATGGTCAACTAAATGATACAAATAATGAGTTAATGCAGAAAAAAAGCGATCTTAAAGAGAAGTGTAGAAATAGTCGTCCAGAGCTTCAAAAAGAGATTGTTTATTTCAAAAATGAAAATGCTCATCTTGAGGAAACGTTAGAGCAGTTGGAGGCGTTCGAAAATCAACTTGAAAGATCACATCTGCAAAAAGAGCAAGAGCTCGAAGTGGCTAAAGAGAAGCAAGCTCTTATCGTAGATGAAGTTGATACGATCACTGAATCAGAACAAGAAGTGACAGAAAAAGAACATTCTCAAGAATATCATAAGGTTCAAAAAGCCAAAAATATTGCGCAAAAAATCTATGAGGAAATGCAATCCCGTTTAGTCAAAGACAAACAATAAGAGAGAAAATAAGGAGTTATCAAAGAGCTATGCCCCGTTAAATCTAGGGAGTATAGCTTTTTGATATCATTACTGATTCATCTCATCAGCCATTTCATCTGCAATATCCTGCAAGGCATCAAATCGCAACATCTGAACAGGGAAATTGTCCGCTCGGTTCAATTGCGCCACTAAATAGTTCAACTTAGTTTCATTTTCTTCATCGTAAAAGACAAAAGCACCATTCGCATTACTAATCAAGAAATGATGATACTCACGAAATTGACCTGCATTTTGATAATCATCATAGGCATATTGAACAAAATCCACCTGTTTAAAAAGTGCAAGCTTGGTTTGATTAGCTTCATTCCAATTTTGACCATGCGTTTTAAACGGGAAAATGGTCGCAAATTTAAGGTTATAATCCTTTTTCATCTCATTAGCCACTTCAAGTACCCAGTATTCAAAACCTAGATTACCACCAAAAATTAACCATTCTAGGCCATCCGCTGCGAATGCTTCAAGATTTTTGCGTATGGCAGTCTTAATCACGGTTAATTTCATGTCCTTTTCATCAAAAATGCCTAAATCAAAAGCATTATAGCCAACAATGAGTAATGTTTTCATGTTTTAATCATATCCGTTTCTATAGTGTGCTATGATCCATTATAACGCAACGGTGTCCTAAAAATGTTTTTTATTCAAGATTTATCACCCTATTTTTGAGATGAGATGAGATCATATTTTGTTTTGTTCTAGAAAATCAATGAACATTCGAACGTTGGGTAGTAATTTAGTGTCGTATGACACAATACGC